>JBMOIS010000008.1:0-75856 GCA_049317185.1 Chlorobium sp.
GCGGAAGAGAATCCAAACTCATTTGCGCATTGGAAAGCGGGGTATATCTCGATGGTTGGATGATGGGAGCCGGATGAGTGGAGACGCTCCTGTCCGGTTCTGCGAGGGGCTGGGGGTGAAACTCCTCCGGTCTACTCTCCTGTGTGAATTCTGACGTTTTTGGCCATGAAGATTGAGCAAAAGCTGAAAACATTTGGTTCTGTACCCCTGACGCATGGCATTCTTTTGTCCCTGCTTGCGGAGTACAGATCGCCAAACGATAAAATTGTTCGCCTTATGCATGAGGGCTGGCTTGTTGCGGTCAAGCGTGGGCTTTATGTGGTCTCACCGGAATTGACTTCCATCCCTGTTTCACTCCCGCTCGTGGCCAATCACCTCTATGGGCCTTCCTGTGTCTCTATGGATTATGCGCTCTCTCATTACGGGATTATTCCGGATCGAGTGTTTGATGTGACCTCAATGACGATTCGGCGAAGCAAGAGGTATGATCTTCAGTTGGGCAGGTTTTCCTATACCCACTCTGACCAGAAACTCTATTCGGTTGGTATTGACCGGGTTGTGAATGCCGATAAAACCACATTTATGATAGCCTCTCCTGAAAAGGCTTTGTGTGACAAGCTGCTCTTTACCAGAAACCTGAACAGCGTGACATCAAGGGATCTGCAAGCGTTATTATTTGAAGATCTTCGGGTGGATGACGAGCAGTTTGCCCGATTTGATCCGCAGGTGATTGAGGCATCTTTGCAAGGCGGCTATAAAGTGAAACTGTTGCAGACATTGTTACACTTGCTCAAATCGATGAAGAGCAGGAGGATCGGGTGAGAAAACATCGCGCTTAATTCGATCAGCAACAGGAAGCGACCTGTCGTCAAAAATTACATCCATTTGGACATCAAGCGCTGAAACATACTGCGTAATATCTCCAATCTTCAATTGAAAGTCATTTCCTGACTCCATTCTTGAAATCTTGCTTGGGTCGCAACCCATGCGCCGTGCAAGTTCTTTTTGAGATACCTCTTTTTCCAGCCGAACCTGAATAAGCCTGTTGACAATCTGACTTATCTCCAATTCCTCTTCGACAAGATTCTTGACTTTTTCATCTCCACAAAGAAAAGATGCGGCATCACCTGCGGTCTTAAATCTCATATTGCTTTTCATGTCTTATCTCTATTTTATACGTTGAACGAGGCTATAAGAAACTCATTTTTTCGATGATATGCCTTTAATCGAAGCCTTTGCTGAGGCGATATCTGCCCGCTGAGTCTCTTTTGTCCCTATACCCAGAATGAATACAAGTCTTTTTTCTTCAAAAGGATAAACATACAGGCGAGTTTCTTTCGCATTTGTTAATCCTGTTTGTCCAATCCTGAAAACGCCTTTTCCTTCTGGTCTAAAAAATTTAGGATTATTTGCAAGGCTTGATAATTTTCTACCGGTGTTTAGGAAGTCAAGAATTCTTTGAAGATTTGAAAAACAGGAAACCAGCTCCCTCTCATGATTTTTTCTGAACCGCTTAAATTCTGATTCAGTTGCTAAAGAGTTATCTACTTTCCCCAAAAATCCTGCTCAAAATTGGTTTAGAATCATTTAAATTTTACTTTATCGGTTGTGCCAAATCCATTGATCACCATTGTTTTTCCCTCACTTTAACGATCTGTCGCCATGGCTATCCTTGCTCAAAATCCGTCGTTGCGTCGTGAAGTTTTTTTTCTTGATGCTACACTCACTGATATTGCCACACTGACCTCCTCATTACCGGCCAACGCTGGAGTTTATCTCATTGATCCATTGCAGGATGGGCTTGAGCAGATTGCTCTGGTGCTTCAGGGGCGCAGCGGTATTGATGCCATTCATCTCTTCAGCCACGGCAGTGCCAGCTCGCTCCTGCTTGGCTCGACAACGCTTTCAAGCTTGACGATTAATGGCTATGCTGCAACGCTTGCGCAGATTGGCTCATCGCTTTCGCCAACAGGTGATATTTTGCTGTATGGCTGCAATGTTGGTGCGGGGGCTGAAGGGCAGGCGTTTGTTGAGTGGGTTGCGCGGTTGACGCAGGCTGATGTGGCGGCTTCGGATGATGTGACGGGCAGCGCGGCGCTTGGTGGCGACTGGGTGCTTGAGGTGCAGAGTGGCGATGTTGATGCGGCGGCAGTAAGCATGGAGGCGTATGCCGGGGTGCTGGAAAATATAGCTCCGACGTTTACCGCCCTCAGCACGGCAGTTAACACAACCAATGAGGATAGCACTGTATTAATTACTTTTGCTGAACTTGCAACCCAGGGTGATGAGGCTGATGCTGATGGCACCGTTGATGCATTTGTGGTGAAAGCTCTCAGCAGTGGCAAATTAAGGATTGGCACTGCTGCTGCAAGTGCTACAAACTGGAATGCAACAACCCACAACACCATTGATGCTACGCATAACGCCTGGTGGACACCAGCCCTGAATGCCAATGGCTCGCTGGATGCATTTACGGTTGTTGCCAAGGATAACAGTGGTGTTGAGTCGGCCACAGCGGTTCAGGCAACGGTGAGTGTGACAGCGGTGAACGATCTGCCGGTTATCGGGCGCTCGCTTTTCCTCTCAATGGCAGCTAAAGTTGATTACACTGTGGGTGATGCTCCAGTGTCGGTGATATTCGCAGATGTTAATGGCGACAGCAAAGCTGACCTTGTGGTGGTTAACGAAGGGAGCGATAACGTTTCGGTGTTGCTGAATAATGGCGACAGCACCTTTGCGCCCAAGGTGGACTATGCTGTTGGTGATGCACCCCGATCAGTAACAGCACTTGAGGTGAATGGCGATGGAAAACTCGATCTGGTTGTCGCCAACTGGAATTCTGATACCGTATCGGTACTGCTCAACAGTGATTATGGCACCTTTGGGGCAATAGTGGATTATGTTACTGGCGACCAGCCTTGCGCAGTCATCAGCGCTGACGTGAATGGCGACCGAAAAGCTGATCTTGTGGTGGTGAACTATTACAGTGCAACGGTATCGGTGCTGATGAATAATGCTGATGGCACCTTTGCGGCAAAAGTGGATTACGCTACTGGCGCTGCTCCCGGCTCGATCGTCAGCGCTGATGTGGATGGCGATGGCAAGCTTGACTTGGCGGTGGCAAACTGGGGCAGCAACAGTGTGTCGGTGTTGATCAACAATGGCAATGGTACCTTTGCAGAACAAGTGGATTACACCACTGGCATTGATCCCTGGTCAGTGGCAAGCACTGATGTGAATGGCGACGGGAAGCTTGACCTTGTGGTGGCAAACTGGTACAGCGACAGCGTATCGGTGCTGATGAATAATGGCGATGGCACCTTTGCCGCAAAAGAGGACTACGCTGTGGGCGATGCTCCACGTTCAGTAACAACGGTTGATGTGAATGGTGATGGCAAAGCTGACCTGGTGGTAGCGAATGAGTATAGCGACAAGCTTTCGCTGTTGATAAATCGTGGCGATGGCACGTTTCTCGCTGCAGTGGACTATGCTGCAGGTGATGCGCCAAAATCAGTGGCAGGCAGAGACCTTGAGGGCGATGGCAAGCTTGATATTGTCGTGGCGAATTATAACAGCGACAGCGTATCGGTGTTGATAAACACGTCGCAGGCGGCTGCTGTGGCTACCCCTTTCATCGAGCAAACGCCTGTGCGGATAAGCAACGATATTATCATTACCGATATTGATGGCAATGCAAGCTGGAACGGTGGCTCATTGAAACTTCAGATTACCGCCAACGCTGAAGCGGCCGACAGCCTCAGCCTTGCAACGGCCAACCCCGGCAGCAACGGTATATGGCTTGATGTTGCGGCTGGCAACAAGCTGATGGCAGGCGCTACGCACATTGGCACAGCAAGTTCTTCATCGGTGAGCAACGGCGCTGCATTGACGCTCACCTTCAACACCAGCGCCACCAATTTGCTGGTGCAGGATGTTGCCCGCGCGATCATCTTCAACAACAGCAGCAACACGCCCGGTACGGCTGAGCGCACGGTGACCTTTACAGCAACGGATTGCGCAGGCGCAGCAGAAACCCTGGCACAGCACATTACTGTAAACAGCGTTAATGAGCTGCCAACACTGACGGCGTTCAGTGCGGCAATTGACACTATGGCCGAAGACAGAACGGTGGAAATTACCTTTGCCGAGCTTGCTGCCAAGGGTGATGAGGCTGATAGTGATGGCAGCGTTACCGCTTTTGTGGTAAAACACCTCAACAGCGGCATCCTGAAGATTGGGGCAAATGCCACAGTCGCTACCCCTTTTGATGGTTGGCTGAACAACACCATTGATACCACAAACAACGCTTACTGGACACCCGCGCACAAGGTGAGCGGCACACTCAACGCCTTTACCACTGTTGCCCGAGATAACAGCGTCAGTGAATCAACGACGGCAGTGCAGGCAACAGTTACCACCACAGCCGTGCACGATGCGCCGGTGTTGTTGCGTCCACTCTCTTTTGCTGCAAGGACGGATTATGGAGTTCCTTTAAATGCTTATTATGGTTCAGTCCTGACCGCGATAACCAGCGAGAACGTCAATGGCGATGGGACTGCTGATTTGGTGGTTCTGGATGACTACTACAACGGCTCGTGGTGTCTGTCCTATGCCTCAGTGTTTCTTAACAACGGAAATGGCGCGTTTAGTCGTAACGCAAGCTATCTAACGGTTAGTAATTCAAGAGCTAATACTGAGTCGGTGTTACTCACAGATGTGAATGATGGTGGCGGCAAGTATGATATCGTAGCGGTGAATCATGGCACTGATACCATTGCTGTGTTAATCAATAACGGTGATGGCAGCTTTTCAGAAAGGGTGGAGTATGCGGTTGGCGATGGTCCCTATGCCGCCTGCAGTGCTGATATCAATGGGGATGGTTATACTGATGTGATGGTGGTCAACGAGTTCAGCAATACTGTTTCGGTGTTGATGAACAAGGGTGATGGCACCCTGGCCGCCAAAGTTGACTACGCCACGGGCGACTCTCCCCGCTCAGTACTTAACATGGATATCAATAACGATGGCAAGGCTGACCTTGTTGTTGCCAATGCGAACAGCAACACGGTTTCGATGTGGCTGAACAAAGGCGACGGTACTTTTTTGCCACGAACCGACTACGTTACCGACGATACCCCTCGCGCACTGACCGTTGTTGATGTGAACAGCGATGGTCTTATGGATCTGGTAGTGGCCAATCAAAGGAACGATACGGTTTCGGTGTTCATGAATAATGGTAATGGCGGCTTTTTACCAAAGGTCAACTATGTGGTTGGCGATGGTCCCTATGCTGTTACCAGCGCCGACCTCAATGGTGATGGATACGCTGATCTTGCGGCAACAAATTATTACAGCAATACTATTTCGGTATTGCTGAACCGTGGCGATGGCACCTTTGCTGCCAAAGTTGACTTTGTGGTTGGCGACAGGCCGGTATCAATCACCAGTGCCGATATGAACGGCGATGGGTTGGCTGACCTGGCTGTGGTAAATCAGGGTAGCAACAACTTTTCAGTGCTTCTCAGCACGTTAACATCAGCTACGCAGTTTACCGAGCAGACACCCGTGGCGGTTTGTGATGATCTTGTGCTGCTTTCCCCTGAAGGCGATGCAAGCTTGAACGGAGGTTCGCTGACGGTGCAGATTTCCACTAACGCCAACGCTGACGACAGCCTGGTGCTTGCAACCTCAAACCTCGGTGGCAGCGGTATATGGCTCGATATAGCAAATGGCAACAAGCTGATGGCAAGCAACGTTGCCATTGGTTTGGCTGATGCAGCTTCGGCAAGCGATGACACTTCATGGACATTCACCTTCAACGCAAGTGCCACAAATGAGCTGGTGCAGAGTGTTGCCCGTGCGGTCACGTTTGTCAATAACAGCAACAATCCGTCGGCGCTTGACCGGACGGTGACCCTCACCGCTACCGACAGCCTTGGAGCCACCACCTCGATCGGGCAGATCATCAAGGTAACGCCAGTGATTGATGTGCCGACGTTCACCGCTTTCAGCAACCCTGTTGATGCTACTACGGAGGATAATGCCGTTGAAGTCACCTTTGCAGAGCTGCTCGCCAAGGGTGATGAGGCTGGTGAGGATGGCACGGTAACAGCCTTTGTGGTAAAAGCCGTCAGCAGCGGCAGCCTCAAAATTGGCGCTGATGCGGCCACAGCAACCGCATGGAACGCCTCGAACAACGCCATTGTTGATGCCACCCATCGCGCATGGTGGGCACCAGCGGCGGATGCCAACGGTACGCTCAACGCCTTTACCGCTGTTGCCCGCGACAATGGCGGCACCGAGTCAGTAAACCCTATTCAAGCTACCATCAACGTTGATTCGGTGAACGATGTGCCCGAAATCACCATTCCATCAACAACAACCTTTGCGCCACCAACACCGGTTGCCGTTGTGCCGAACATTGTGTTGAGCGACCGCGATGGCGATGCAAGCTGGAACGCTGGAACGCTGAAGCTGCACATGAGCGCCAACGCCAATGCCGCCGACAGCCTGACGCTGGCAACCGTCAACCCTGGCGGCACCGGTATCTGGCTCAACACCACCGGTAACAAGCTGATGGCAGGCACAACTGAGATTGGCGCTGCTGATGCGGCGGCGGGAAGCCACAGCGCTGCATGGACTTTAACCTTTAACGCCAATGCCACCACCGCGCTGGTGCAGCAGGTTGCCCGCGAGGTTACCTTCAGCAGCAGCGCCACACCCGTTGCAGGCGAGCGCACCATCACCGTAACCCTTACCGATAACGCGGGAGCTTCAGCAACGTTGCTGCAGAAGGTGAACGAGCTTCCGGTGCTCACCGCCTTCACCGCGCCGGTGGAAGCAACAACTGAGGAGATTGAGGTTGAAATTACCTTTGCCGAATTGACGGCGAAAGGCAACGAAAGTGACGACGATGGCAGCGTGACCGGCTTTGTGGTCAAAACGGTTGGCAACGGCACCCTGCGTCTTGGCACTGATGTCATAAGCGCCACCCCATTTACATGGGGCAGTAACAACACGATTAATGCTACCCACCACGCCTACTGGACGCCCGCACACAATGCCAACGGTACGCTGAACGCCTTTACCATGGTAGCGCAGGATAGCAGCGGCACCGAGTCGGCAACCGCCCTTGCCGCGCAAGTCAGCGTTGCAGCAGTGAACGATGCGCCTCTTCTTCAGCGCCTGCAAGCGCTCTCCTTTGCCACAAAAGTTGACTATGTCGTAGTCAGGAATCCGGTCAGCATTGTCAGCAGTGACCCGAACAGCACCGGCAAAGCTGATTTGATTGTGGGAAGCAATTATTGTGAGTACGATTATTATGACTACAGAAATAACATTGCTGTATTACGTAACCAGGGAGAAGGCATCTTTGCTGCCAGCACTTACTATGCTACAAGTGCTAACCCTAATTCAGCTACCAGCGCTGATTTCAATGGCGACGGCAACCCTGACCTTGCGGTGGCCAATTATGGCAGCAGCACGGTGTCGGTGATGATTGGTTCATGGGCTTCACGCATCGATTATCCAGCAGGCGATGGCGCCAGGTGGATCACTGGTGGCGACTTTAATGGCGATGGCAAGCTCGACCTTGCAACGGTAAATTACGGCGCAGCCTCACTTTCAGTACTGATCAACAAGGGTGATGGTACTTTTGCCACCAAAGTAGATTATACGGTTGGCTCAGCTCCTCAAGGCGTTATCAGCATTGATGTCAATGGCGATGGAAAGCTTGACCTCATTGCGGTCAACTGCGACAGCGATACCATCTCCGTGCTGAAAAACCGGGGTGATGGCACCTTTGAGCAAAAAGTTGACTATGCGGTTGGCGACCAACCCAAACAGGTGAGTAGCGCCGACTTTAATGGCGAAGGAGCGCTTGATCTCGTGGTCACAAACTATGAGAGTGATACGGTTACTGTACTGATGAACAATGGGAGTGGCACCTTTATTGTTGATAAGACTTATGTCACGGGCGATGCTCCACTCGGTGTTGTTGCCTCCGATCTTAATGGCGATGGCCATGCCGATTTGGCGGTAGCAAATGCCTTAACCGACAATCTATCAGTATTGCTGAACAACGGCAACGGCTCATTTGCTCCAAAAAATGACTACACAGC
Source organism: Chlorobium sp. (assembly GCA_049317185.1). Taxonomy (GTDB): domain Bacteria; phylum Bacteroidota; class Chlorobiia; order Chlorobiales; family Chlorobiaceae; genus Chlorobium. Next base: position 8,121 of record JBMOIS010000008.1, read on the forward strand.
AGGTGATGGACCTTGGGGAATAACGAGCGCTGACATGAATCACGATGGCAAGCTTGATCTTGCTGTAGCAAATCAGTTAGGTAACACGGTGTCGGTATTTCTCAACACATCGCAGGCTTTAGCCACGCGCTTTATGGAACAGACACCGGTTACCATCTGCAACGACATTGCTGTCAGCGACCCTGAAGGCGATGCAAGCTGGAACGGCGGTGTACTGAAGGTGCAGATTACCGGCAACGCTGCCGTGGATGATGCACTTTCGATAGCAACCAGCAACCTCGGTGGTAACGCGGTCTGGCTCGATGTCGCAAGTGGCAACAAGCTCATGGCGGGCACAACGCACATTGGCACAGCCAGTGCCGCATCGGCAAGCAACGGCGCAGCATGGACGTTCACCTTCAACAGCAGCGCTACCGGTTTGGTAGTGCAGAGCGTTGCCCGCGCGCTCATCTTCAACAACAGCAGCGACACTCCCGGCGCCGCTGAGCGCACCATTACCTTTACTGCTACCGATAACGCAGGCGCTTCAGCATCGCTTGCTCAGCCGATAAGCGTAACGCTGGTGAATAAAATCCCAACCATGACCGCCTTCACCGCGCCGGTCGATACCACCAGCGAAGAAAGCGTGGTGTGCATAACCACGCTTGATCTCGCAGCAAAAGGCGACGAAGCGGATCGCGACGGGTTTGTTGATGCCTATGTGATCAAGAGCCTCAGCAGCGGCACACTCCGCATTGGCGCCGATGCCGCAAGTGCAAGAGCGTGGAGCGCTGTAACCAACAACACCATTGATGCAACGCACCACGCATGGTGGACGCCCGATGCCAACAGCAACGGCACGCTCAATGCCTTTACCGCTGTTGCCCGCGACAACGATGGCGGTACCTCAACAACCGCCGTGCAAGCTACCGTCATGGTTGCCTCCGTGAACGACCTTCCCGTTGTAACACGCTCACTCGTACCATCGTTTGCAGCAAAAGTGGACTACGCCACAGGCTCTCATCCTTATGCGGTGATAAGCCGAGACTCAGGCGGCAATGGCAAAGCTGACCTTTGGGTAGCAAACTACGACAGCACGAACGTGTCGCTCCTCCTCAACAAAGGTGACAGCACCTTTGCGCCAGCAATTAACACAGCAACAGGCAATGGGTCTCGTGCAATGACCAGCGCTGATTTTAATGGTGATGGTGTTACCGATCTGGCAGTGGCAAATTACACCGCGAACACTATCTCTGTGCTCTCCGGTGGAATGAATGCAAAGGTGGATGTCGCTACAGGCACCCGACCAACATCAATCGTCAGTGCCGATATGAACCACGACGGTTTAATTGATCTTGTTACCGCCAATCAGGATAACGATACCGTATCGCTGCTGCTCAACAAAGGTGATGGCACTTTTGCTGCAAAAGTGGACTTTACCACCGGCAATACCCCGCAGTCGGTTATTGCTGTTGATGTTAATAACGATGGCTGGAGCGACCTTGTTACCGCAAATCAGGGGCAAAATACTATATCAGTACTGATCAACAAGGGGAAGAGCACGTTTGAGACAAAGGTTGATTACGCCACCGGCGGCACTCCGCAAGCGCTCACCACTGGTGATTTCAATGGTGATGGCAGAATGGACCTTGCTGTTACCAATACAGGTGACGACTCCCTTTCAATTCTGCTGAACAACGGGAATGGCGTGTTCGCAGTGAATAGCATTTATGCCGCTGGTGATGCTCCGCTATCGATCACAAGCGCCGATATCAATGGCGATGGTAAAGCCGACCTTGCTGTTGCCAATTATAACAGCGACACGGTTTCAGTGTTTGTGAACAACGGTGATGGCACCTTTGCCGCAAAAACGGACTTCACTACCGGCGACATGCCAACCTCAATCACCGCCACTGATATCAATGGCGACGGAAAAGTTGATCTTGCCATTACAAATTATAACGTCAGCACCGTTTCAGTGCTGATAAACACCTCAAAAGCTGTTGAGCAGACATCATTCGCCCGCAAAACAGCCGTGTCGGTAGCCAGCGACATGGTGATTACTGATGCCGATGGTAATGCCGGCTGGAATGGTGGAACGCTGAAAGCACAGATTACTGCAAATGCTGAAGCTGTTGACAGTTTGAATGTGCGTACCACCAACCCTGGCGGCAGCGGTATATGGCTGAATACTGCGTCGGGCAACAAGCTGATGGCAGGCAATACGGAAATTGGCAGTGCCAACGCAGGCGCAGCAACCAACGCCGACCTGTGGACGTTCACCTTTAACTCACGCGCTACCGGCGATATGGTGCAGAGTGTTGCCCGCGCCTTAACCTTTACCAGCAATAGCGAAGCCACCGATACGGCTGATCGCACCATCACCATTACCGCTACCGACAACAGCGGGCAATCAGGTATTGCCGTGCTGCACCACTCCGACGCCGTGCTCGACAGTGAATTTGGCACTGATACGGGCGATGTTATTGCGCCAATGCTTGATAACTTTGTGCAGTCTGACGCTCATTTGGGCATAGCGGTTGACAGTAACCTTGAACTCATCTTCAACGAAGCAATTCAACATGGCAGCGGCTTGATTGCAATCCATCGCGATTCAGTAACTGGTTCGGTCGTGGAGAGCTTCGATGCAGCAACCAGCGCCGATATTGCCATTGCGGGTAACAAGCTCACCATCAATCCTGCTGCCGATCTTGACAGCGGCACGCACTATTTTGTAACATTCGATACCACCGCAATTAATGACATGTCTGGCAACAGCTACGCAGGCAACGATATTTGCCACGTTAAAACGGAGATTCCTGATGCAGCATATCATAACCTCACCGGTGGCGTTACCTTCTGGAAAAATAACGCAGCAGTAAGCGATGTTACCACGACACTGACATCGCAGCAAGCAACGCAACTGGTTGAGTTACGCAATATTCATTTTGCTGCAGATGGCAGCCGAACCCTTGAAATATGGGCAACCTCGCCATCAACAACCGTCAACAGCCTGCAACTTGAGTTTGTGCTTCCCGCAGGCTCAAAAGCGTCGTGGCAAAGTGGTACGGCATTACCCGCAGATTGGACGTTATTGGCGAACACTGAACGGGCAGGCCAATTCATTCTTGGCGGTATGAGCACAACAGCTATGCCAACAGGCGGCATCAAGCTTGGCACACTTGCGCTTACAGCAACCACCAATCCCGAACATGACGAACTGCTGTTAAGCAAAGGCTTTATCGGGCACGATATCGTACCCGGCTTTGGCGTATGGCCAGAAAGTGTCACCTCCACTCAACCCGGTCTCTACGAGCACCTCGACACGCTTCAAGGCGACTACACCCTTACCGGTGCCAAAATAACCGGACGAGCTGAAAGCAACGCCATCAACGCCAACGATGCACTTGCTGCGCTGAAAATGGCCGTTGCGATCAACCCCAACGCTGACGGCAGCTCAGTCTCGCCATACCAGTTCCTTGCGGCTGATGTCAATAAGGACGGCATCATCCGCTCAACCGATGCGCTCAACATCCTGAAAATGGCGGTCAAGCTGAGCAGCGCTCCCGTCAGCGAATGGCTCTTTGTGTCTGAAAGCACCGCCAGTGCCATCATGGATCGCAACATGGTTGACTGGTCACACGTCATCCCAACCGTTACCCTCGACCACGATGTTGAGCTTGACCTCATTGGCATCGTCAAAGGCGACGTTGACGGTAGTTGGGTGGCTTGATGTTGAACATATCCCGTTAGGGAAAAGGTTTTTTAAGGATATGCATAATCAATGGGACATAGCCGTACAGAAATTATTGCAGTATAAAATTGTAAAAGATGTTGAGCCCTTGAAAATCTGGTCACATGACTATTTTTTGCAGCTTGCTGACCGCCTGAAGCTATCAGGCATCTGAATGGACGTTGTGCGATTTTAGCCAGATATGACCGGAGGGCTTGTGACGAATGTTCTGAAAATCGCTGTATTATATATTGCGCTGTTGCAGCAGCTATCGGGAGTGAAACGAATTGTTGTTACATTAATACTACTCAGATACTTTTTGATGTCTAATTATCAATAACCCATTGAAAATCATATTGATAACAGAAAAATGACCAGCTATAGCCAATATAATGTATCTTATTTCAATTCAATGACTTGCTCTTTTTGTGTCTGAGTAGCATTATTCAGGCTATCTTGTTTTGCGCTCAAAAAGTTATATATTTTAGTGTGTAGTAAACGAGTGTTAAGCTCTCCTGCTGGTCTGTTGGAGTGTTTATGCCCGCGATGGGCTCATGTTAAATGGAGGATGACGATGAAAATGCTGCCAGTAGGGATACAGACGTTCAGTAAAATAATCAAAGGAGATTATCTCTACATCGATAAAACGGAGATTGCCCGTAACCTGATTGAGAAATATCAATATGTCTTTCTGTCGCGTCCCCGCCGATTCGGGAAAAGCCTGTTTCTTGATACGCTGAAAAATATTTTTGAGGGAAATCGGGAGCTGTTCCGGGGGTTGTTGATTGAGGAGCAGTGGAACTGGGAGGTGAAATATCCTGTCATCAAAATTAGTTTCAGTGGCGGGATTCACTCGAAAGCTGATCTGGAGGAGGACTTGGTACAAATACTTGACTCCAATGAGGAGCGACTTGGGCTGGAGTGTACGAACAAATCTAAAGCAAAATACTACTTTGCTGAGTTGATAAAAAAAGCCTCTCGAAAGTATCATCAAAAGGTGGTTATCCTGATTGATGAGTACGACAAACCGATTCTGGACAATATTGAGAATATTCCCGAGGCTCTTCTGATTCGTGATGGACTGCGTGACTTTTATGCAAAAATCAAGGAGAACGACGAGTATTTGCGCTTTGCCTTTCTCACTGGAGTGAGCAAATTCGCCAAAGTGTCGATCTTCAGCGGCCTGAACAATCTCGAAGACATCAGCCTCAACCCTGACTATGGCAATATCTGCGGCTACACCCAGCTTGATCTCGACACCATCTTTGCCCCATATCTCGAAGGAGTGGATATGGAGAAGGTCAAAGGGTGGTACAACGGGTATAACTTTTTGGGTGACAGTGTTTATAACCCTTTTGATATACTGCTGTTTATCAAAAACAATTTTGAGTTTGACAATTATTGGTTTGAAACCAGTACGCCAAAATTTTTGATTGGGCTCATAAAAAAGAACAACTATTTTATTCCAAGGTTGAATAGCCTGTGCGTTAACAAGTCTCTGGTCAACAGTTTTGACATTGAAAATCTTACTCTGGAGACGATTCTGTTTCAGAGCGGCTACTTGACCATCAAGCGCGTGATGCCGTCGGATGTGGGAGTTCGATATGAGTTGGGGTTTCCCAACAAGGAGGTGCAGACCAGTTTTAATGACTCTATCCTGCAATCGATGCTCAGCGTTTCGGAAAAAGAGCAGCTCCATGATGAGTTGCTTGTTTTCATCAACACAGGAGATGTTGAAATATTGGAGCCTGTTATCCGGCACCTTTTTGCCAGTATCGCCTATAATAATTACACCAACAATAATATTGATCGTTTCGAGGGCTTTTACGCCAGCGTTCTCTTTGCTTTTTTTCTCGGCTTCGGGGTGGACATCATCGCCGAGGAGGCGAGCAACATGGGCAGAGTTGACCTGACCATAAAGGTCGGCGGGGGAACCTTTCTCTTTGAACTCAAGGTGACCGACGGGGAGCCACTTGAGCAGATCAAGAGGATGAAATATTACGAGAAATATAGTGGCGAACGTTATCTGATTGGGATTATCTTCGACCAGAAAGCAAGAAACGTCAGTAAGTTTGAGTGGGAGAAGCTTTAAGAAAGCGCAGGAGTATGGCTATCATCCCGAAATCATTCTTGTAGGCCGACGGCTTAAATCTGATTCGGATCTCTGAAGCGGGCGGCTGGGATGTTACCAATCCTGGAGCAATTCTATTTGCCAACAAGCTTCTGATTTTCATACTCTCAAGCGTAAAGCGTTGCGGATTATACTCTACCGTGGTATGGGACGTACCAGTACCTTGAAGGAAAAAGAGGTGATAACTGGTTACGCCAGTGGCATCGACAAGGTGATTACCGAGGTTGAGCACTATCAACTGCCAGCGCCACTCTTTGAACGACTACAGGGTTTGACATGAACAGTCTTGTTTGCTCATAAACTGCTTTCTGCCATGGACAAGGCTGAGCGTGTGAGAGCCTGTTATTTGCACGCATGTCTCAAATATGTTGGTAGAGAGTTCCTGACGAATACATCTCATCGCCAAAGAATTGGTGTTGAGGAGAAAACAAGGCTGCGGTTCTTGACTTTTTCATCTCCCCAAAAATGATGCGGCATCACCTGCGGTCTTAAATCTCATATTGCTTTTCATGTCTTATCTCTATTTTATACGTTGAACGAGGCTATAAGAAACTCATTTTTTCGATGATATGCCTTTAATCGAAGCCTTTGCTGAGGCGATATCATATTTCCTTTTTATTGGCGGAAGTGGAGTCATGGTTGTCAGGTTTTGAAGGAAAGCAACGCAATATTTTTATGCCTGTTTTGGTTAGTAATGTAACCCCCCCCGATGGGTTTTCGTTTAAGACAGGCAGCAGACCTTATTGTGTGGGATGGGGAAGTTTACCATACAGGCATCAATAGACTGCTCACTGATATTTCGGCAATAATTGGTAACTCACCAATACCAATTTGTGAGGCAGGTCAGAATGAAAAAGATGAGGTGCACAGACTAAACGAGCACAAGGGTAACTGTCAGCGGAATTCGTGTGCACAGGAGAAGTCTGAAGGAGAGGAGAGTGTTGCGGAAAACTTCAGAAAGGGTCTTGAGTTGTACAATGCAAAACTGTCATCAAACCTTTCAATGAAGATGCTTCGCGGAAGTTGATGAAGTATGTGCCTTACTGGACCTGAATCTTAATTGATGGCTAATTGACAGAATGGCTGAAATATCTGTTCCTGAAAATTAACCTATTAATAATAAATAAGATATATGATCGTTTTTAATTGATGGCTAATTGATAGCGGTGCTCATAAGACTCGACCGATATCAGTGAACGTGGTCTTGAACGGCTGATCTGCACGCTGTTTTGTTTGACCTTTCAGGAATTGGAGTGTCAGAAGGGTGAAATAGTGACAAGCGACTTGTAAAAGAATAGCTAAATTATTATACTAATCAAGAGCATTAATCAACTGGCAGAGGGAGGTGAGATGGTATTTGTTCCTGGTTTTCAACATGATATTTTTGTCAGCTATGCACATGTTGACGACGTGCCATTGCCGGGAGTCGAAAAAGGGTGGGTAACAAATCTGATCGACACCCTGAAAACCAAGTTGTCGATGCAATTGGGGCGAAGCGATGCCTACTCGCTCTGGATGGATTATGAACTGGCACACCATGTCAAGCTCACTCCGCAGATCATGGATGCTCTCAATCATACTGCCATCATGGTTGTTGTTCTTTCTCCGGGATATCTCGCGTCAGAGTGGTGCATGCGTGAAAAAAATACTTTTTTGCAGTTTATCAAAGAGGGAAGTTCACGAGTGTTCGTCATCGAACGCAATATCATTGCAGCGCAAGATCGACCTTCTGAATTTGAGGATCTCATCGGGTTTCGTTTCTGGCTTCGTGACAGGGAGGGAAAACCCCCGAAAATACTTGGTGAGCCAAAACCATCGCCGGATGAACTCGACTATTACCGAGTGGTCGATGAGGTTGTCTCCGGGCTACAAAAGGCATTGTGTGATCTGAAACGAGAGCATGAGAACCATTCCGAAGGGAGAGCAAGCAATCAGGAACCTTTGGTATTTCTTGCTGAGGTTACCGATGACCTTGAGCAGGAGCGTGCCAGCATAAAAAGTTACCTGAACCAGTTTGGTATAAACACTCTTCCAAATACCTGGTATTCCCAGGAACCAACGAATTTCAGGCAGTGTGCACAGAGAGATCTTGCCCAATGCCTTGCTTTTGTCCAGCTTTTAAGTGGTAGCACTGGCCGAAAGCCGCCGGATTTGCCGAAAGGGTATCTGTCTCTGCAACTTGAGCTTGCGGAAGCTATGGGTAAAAAGGTTTTTCAGTGGCGCAGCCCCTCTCTTGATATTAACTCTCTTAAAGATGAGGAGCATAAATTGTTGGTCAATGGAGCTAAAGTACATGCAGAGGGTATTGAGGAGTTCAAGCGATCGGTGAAGGATTTTGTCATGAAGCCGGCTCCTGTTAAAATACTGCCACATCTCGATGCATTAGTCTTTGTCAATATGGAGAGTTCAGACCGATCTCTGGCAGTAAAGGTTTGTGGTGAACTGGAACGGCATGGCATTGGATATGGTCTTCCTATCAACAGTGGAAATCCCTCTGAAATCAGGGAAGACCTGGAGGCAAATCTTCTGGAAAGTAATGGTATTATTATCATTTATGGATGCAGCACGGTTGCCTGGGTACGCAGGCAACTGCTTGAGTGCAGAAAAATTCTTTCAAAACGCGAGAAGCCGCTTCAGGCATTTGCGATATTTGAAGGGCCTCCTGAACAGAAATGCCCGATTGATCTGAAACTGCCAAATTTACAGATGCTGGATTTAAGGCAAGGAGTAAACGATGCGCTTCTCGAAAAAGAGCTCTCGGTATTTATCGAAAGCCTTGAAAAGGAGAGTGTATAATGCCATCCCTGTTTCCCTATCCCGGCTTAAGACCCTTTCACTCGGATGAGGCCGATATTTTTTTCGGACGTGAGGAGCAGACCGACGAGCTTTTGCTTAAACTTTCACAAACCCGATTTCTCGGGGTTGTTGGCCCCTCTGGATGTGGAAAATCATCACTGGTTCTGGCAGGAATGATCTCTGCTCTTGAATCGGGATTCATGGTAACAGCAGGATCTCGCTGGAAAATTGCTCAAATGCGTCCGGGCAGCCATCCGCTCAGGTGCCTTGCCGAGGCGTTGATGCATAAAGAGGCGCTGGGTGATCAGCGAATCGGTGAACACGCCCTCCCCTTTCTTGAAGCCACATTACAACGGGGTCCAAGGGGGCTGATTGATGCACTTGCAGAAACACCGCTTGAACCCGGCACCAATCTGCTTCTTTTGGTTGACCAGTTTGAAGAGCTTTTCCGCTTCCGCAATGACAGGAACAGCAATGAACAGGATGCGTTTATTGCGCTGCTTCTTGAAACAGTTGCCCAATCCGGTCTCAGTGTTTATCTGGTTATTACCATGCGATCCGATTATCTTGGCGATTGTGCCCTGTTTCCGGGTTTGCCAGAGGCGCTCAACCAGAGTCAGTATCTTACTCCGAGATTGAGCCGAGAGCAGCGGGAGGCAGCCATTATTGGGCCTGCACAGGTTTTTGGAGGAGATGTTGATGCCGCGCTGCTCAACCAGCTTCTCAATGAAACAGGCAATGATCCCAATCAACTGCCGGTTCTCCAGCATCTTTTGATGCGCATGTGGTCATCGACCAAACCCTCAAGACCAGTCAAGCCAGGCAATCCATTTTTTGCCGGAATTCCGGAGGAGAACCTTGGTCATGTTCTCGGCCTTTCAGATTATGAGCAGGTTGGAGGTATTGCCGGTGCTCTCTCTGGACATGCTGATCAGGCTTATGGTAACTTGAATAATGAACAAAAAAGAGTTGCAGAAATTCTTTTTCGTTCTCTCTGTGAACGTGGCTCTGCGCGGCGTGATGGGAGGCATCCCACCGCTGTTGGAATTATTGCAGAACGAGCAGGTGTTACGCCTGAAAAGATTATTGAAATTGTCGAACTGTTTCGTCATCCGCTCTACGGTTTTCTTGCTCCGGCGTTTCCCGAAAAGCTTTTCGCTGATAATATCATAGACATTACTCACGAAAGTTTGATCAAGCTATGGAAACAATTGAGCAAATGGGTTGATAAAGAGTTCAAATCAGCCGAAACTTACCGCTTTCTCGAAAAGAGCGCCCAGCGGTGGAAAGATGGAAAAGGAGCGTTGTGGGGCACTCCGGATCTTGAACAAGCTCTTGCGTGGAAAGAGCTTGAGCAGCCCTCTGAGCGTTGGGCAGAGCGTTACGGTGGCAACTTTCAGCTTGCTCTTGAATTTCTTGAAGCCAGCAAAACTCAGGAAGAGAGCAAAAAAGTTGAGGAGCGGCGGAGACAACAGAGTCAACTGCGAAAAACCCGTCGATTGTTAACGGCATCAATTATTGCAATCATAACCGGAGTAATCGCCACGTCTCTCTTTTTGTACTTGAAGGTGATTCCCTATCACTCATACTGCAGAAATTTCACCAAACGTTGGGGAGTTATCTACCCGGTAGGGCCGCTTTCAGGCGATGCAGTTGCACATCGTCCATGGACACTCAAGCTGACCAGGAATGGGAGGTTAAACCCTGTTCAATCGGTTGAGGTCATTGATGCAAATGAAAAACCAACGCCCAATCATCCAATAAGCACCTATCTGTCAGACGAGGATAATACGGAATTGGCGGAAAAGCCGACGCGTTATGAATTTGTTTATGACCGTCATGGGAAGATTGTCTATGAGGTGGCTTGGGATCGCTTCAACCGTAAAAGTTGGACTTTTGTTCATATCCCTTCCAGTCAAAAGGGAAAGGCTTCAACGAAAGGCTTTTTTGTCGATTCCCAAGGATATCCGAAACCGCAGGGGCACAGCCGTGCGGAGATTGTTGAAATACAATATGACAATCGTGGCTTTGAAACCATACTGAAGTACTATGACCGGAAGGGGGAGCCTCAACCGGGTCCCGATAATGCCTACGGTGTCCAATTGACATACGATGACATGGGAAGAGAAATACGGAGGACATCATTGAACGAGCAGGGGAAGCCGATTAATGATGATGCTGGAAACGCAGCTCAAGATAAAAAGTATGATTCTGAGGGAAATCAGATTGAGGCAGACGCTTTCGATGCTAAAGGGGATCCGACCATTGTCAAATCAGGTTATTACGCGGTGAAGCTTTCGTATGACCAGTGGGGTAATGAGGTGGCCAGACGGCACTTTGGTCTTTCAGGTGAGCCTGTCGTCGAGACAGAACAGTCCAATGCGCACAAAATAACCTTTACTTATGACGACCGGGGAAACTGCACAAGCATAAAGTTGTTCAATACTTTCGATCAACCAGTAGTTGCCAAGGAAAATTTTTACGCATTCCCTGCGCATGAACAGCGTTCTACCTATAATTCCAACAATAAACTTGAGACACTCTCATATTATGATGCGTCAGGAAAACCGGTTAACGGCCCTGACGGCTGGAACAAACAGAAATATGAATATGACAGTAACGGTTTTAATTGCGCAGCGACAACATTGGGAGCTACAGGATCATTCGTTGCAACGAGGAGTGGTGTTTGCAGAACTGAGTGGGCGAACGACGGCTTTGGCAGAGTAAGAGAAGAACGATTTTTTGATGCCAATCACAAGCCGGTAGTGAATACTGAAGGGTATCACTGCAAAAAGAATAGCTATGATCGCGCTGGCAATCTCGTCAAGGAGGCCTATTTCGATACTGGAAACATGTCAGTACCTGACAAGAGCAATGGCGTGCCTTGTATTCTCCGTACCTTCGATCTGTTCCGGCATTGCAAGTCTGTGCAGTTCACAGACCCATCAGGAAAACCTGTCAACGGGCGCGAGCATTTCAGTCTCGTCAATTATGAGTACGACCGCTATGGCAGCAGTAATGCAACCCGTTGGTTCGATAAGGACAATAATCCCTGCAAAGGGTCGAATGGAGTCCATTGCGTCAAGATGAGTTATGGTTCTTATCCGGGACTAATTACAGAAGAGAAACGATACGATACGAAGGATAACCCCATTGTTGGTTACGATGGTATCCACGAGATACTCTGTGTATATAACAACAAGCGACAGCAAACGAAATGGCAGTGTTTCGGGCTTAACCGAAAACCTGCAGAAAGTAAAGAAGGGGATCACCTTGTAGAGTCACAGTATGATGACAAGGGGCGATCAATCAGTTATAGCTGTTTGAGAGCGGATGGCAGTCCTAACATTGATCGCGATCTTGGTATTGCGAAATGGACCATGGTTTACAATAGGGAAAACAAGTGGACAGAACAAGCGTTTTATGATGCCAGGAACCGTCTTGTTACAGGGCCATACGGGTATGCCAAAGGAACAATAGTATATCATCCCAATGGGGGAACGGAAATTTGTAGCTATGGTGTGGGCGGCAAGCTGAATTTCAATCCACTCTACGGCTGCGCAATTAAATATGATGGTATACTGAAACAATCCTATTATGGAACTGACGAAAAGTTGATAACCGGTACATACGGGTTCGCGGAACAGCGCATGCAGATAGACGAAAAGGGAAACTTGCTCTCGACAGAATGGTTTGGCCCTGACGGGAAACCCGTTGTCGGGCCATCAGGGTATCATCGTATTGTACAGTCAGCAGATGGACGAACGGTATGGAACTTCGATACTGAAAACCGCCCGATAACCTCTTCTGGAACCTATATTCTTGTTCCCGTCATGTTCATTGAGAAGATGCCGGATATCAGGCAGCCAGCAGTTAAAATCGGACTTTGTGCAGGAGATGTAATCTGGAAATACGGAGACTGGTCGTTTCCCGCTGCTTTTGCTGCTGAGCAAGCGAAAGGGACAAAAAATGACAAAATCCTGGCGGTTGTTCTTCAAGCGTTCCTGAACGAGAAAAAACAGCGCAGTGGAGAACGGGTTTCTATGACCGTTTTGCGTAATGGTAACCCAATTGAAATTCTTGTGCCGCCGCTTCAGGGAAAAAATCTGGGAATAAATATTTCAAACAGAATGGTTCCGGTTGCTCAATTTGATCGTTGGAAGAACGTTGCGCTTCGCAGATAATCTGAAATGATTCCATTATGAGGTACTGCCTAACTACAAAAACCCTCAATGGATAGAGGGTTTTTGTCTGTTACTTGTACAACCGGAAGTAAGATCAGCAGTTACGCACCGTCGAAGAGTTACGATCCTTGATGGTGCTCTCGTCGAACTCGTCCCAGTTGTGCTCGTCGTGTTCGCGCTGGTAGCCAGCCTCTTTCAGGCCAAAGCTCATGTCGGCGACCATTTCAGGCCGCAGCTCCTTGAGGTTTTTCACCTCAGCCTCCGTCAGAATTCTTGCCTTGTCGAAGCCAAGGTCGATCTCAATCTTGCGGTTCTTGGTCTTGACGCGGTCGATATCGTAGAAGCGCTTGGTAATGGTGGTCTGTGCAAAAGCCTTGAGACAGCCAAGCATGTATTTGCGGACGTAAGGATCCTTGATCCATGGGTAGCCAAAGAAGGTTTTGCGTGCGTAGAAGCGTGCATAAGATTTCAGCACCAGTTTCAGCACATCCTCACGCTCCATGTTGTCGGGCTTGATGATTGGTGTCACAAAGTTGTATTTGGAGTAGTCGCGCACCTCCACCCTGTCGCCAAGCTCTTTGAAGAGATCGGAGAAGGGCCATGGTGTGTAGATGGTCCAGTTGGCCATATCGGGATCCCAGTCTTTGCAGAGCTGGTAGGTCTCTTCAATGGTTTCAGGGGTTTCGTGTTCAAGGCCCATAACAAACTGTGCTTCGGCTACGATGCCGTTTTTCTGCAACAGCTTGATGGCAAGCTTGTTTTCCTCAATGGTCGTCTCTTTGCGGAAACGGTTGAGGTTCATCTGGCTGGCAGCTTCTGTGCCGAGCGAAACGTGTACCAGGCCTGCCTTGCGGAAGAATGGCAGCAGATCGGCATCGCGCATGATGTCGGTCACGCGGGTGTTGATACCCCAGGTAACGTCAAGTTTACGGTCGATAAGCTCCTGGCAAAGCGAGACAAACTTCTGCTTGTTGATGGTTGGCTCTTCATCAGCAAGAATGAAAAAGCCTACTTTATGCTGTTTGACCAGCACCTCAATTTCATCGACAAAAAGCTTGGGACTGCGAGCACGGTAGCGGCGCCAGAACTGCCATTGTGAGCAGAAAGTGCAGGTAAATGGACATCCTCTGGCAAAGTTTGGAACCGCAAGACGGCAGTTCAGAGGAGTGTAAATGTATTTATCCCAGTCGTAAAGGCTCCAGTCGGGGGAGAGTGTGTCAAGATCTTCAATAACAGGATGTGCGGCGGTGGCGAACACTTTGCCATCGTTATCAATGTAGGCTATACCGGTGATTTCACCTCTGTTTTTCAGGTCGGTTCCTGCGGCAATCTCCTTGATAAGGTTAACCGTCACTTCTTCACCTTCACCGCGAACAACATAATCGGTTTCAGGGGCCTCGCTGAGTACTTGGGGGTACATAAAGGTTGAATGGATACCACCCATGATCGTTTTGATCCTGGGATTCACCTTTTTCGCAAGCTTCATGATTGCCTGCGCCTTGAAAATCGACGGAGTGATATTGGTTGCCATCACCACATCCGGCATGTTCTTGCGGATGATCGCTTCAATCTGGTCGTCAGGAATGTCGTCGGCCATGGCGTCAACAAATTTAATCTGATCGAATCCAGCTTTTTTCAGGGCACCACCAATGTAGGCTACCCAGCTTGGCGTCCAGTTACCGGCAATTTCGGCTCCACCTGAATGATAATTTGGTTGAACCATCAGTATTTTCATCGGTCTCCATCCTCCAGATATATTTTAATACAAAAAGTAATTATCCTATGCGAAACAACACAAATTTCGCCGTGACTTTAATAAAAAAGTCTGTGTTCTCTAATTTACAATTAATTTAGAGAATTTTCATAGGGTTTTCGTTTATCGTCTTTACTTGTGTGAAGCGTTCATCAGCATGGTATGATAAAATCCAAAGCTGATCTTTTCCCTGGTTTTTACTTGCATGCTATCTTTATTCATAGCGCGTTGCATCTCCTCATCACGGATCATCTGGATGGTTGTGCGTCGCTCTTTTTTAGGGAAATAGCCGCCAACCCAGTGCATCAGAGCGAGAATTTTATTGTACGGGGCATAGGTGAAAATAATTGAGCCTTTCGTAAGGCGGCTCAGGTTACTGAATGCCTGCGCAAACCCCTCAGCCGGATAGTGGATAAGCACGTCAAAGCAGACAACAGCATCATAGATTCCGCTTACTGATTCAATGGTGTTGACTTCAAATTCAATGTTTTTGTGGACACCCTGTTTGATGGCTTCTGCTTTTGCCTTGTCGACCATCTGTGAAGCGATATCGACCGACTTTACCTTGTAGCCCGCCTTGGCAAGCCGGATACTGAAAAGCCCTGTTCCACAACCAGCATCAAGCACGGTTGCGCCTTTTGGAAGGCCGAGTTGCTGTAGCCAGTCGAATGCCTTGTCCATCATCACGGCATGACCCTGGCGGACAGTGTTACGAACGGAAGAGAGTTTATCGTCTCCGTATATTGAGGCCCATCGTTGAAAGCCCTGTCCGTTAAAGTATGAACGGAGCATTTTCTTGTGTTCTTCAGCATTGAATGAGGAGCTGCTCATAGTATAAGTTTTGACGGTTGTGTTGTTTGACTCTGAATATATCGTGTATTGTATCGTAGGCTTAATGGTGAACCCCTTCGATTCTTGATTCAAGATCTGCGTACAACTCCTGCAGCTCTTCAATGGTGCTCTCTTCAGCTTCCCAGAATCCACGGGAATGTGCTTCGAGCAGTCTCCGTGTCATCGACATGGTTGCATGAGGGTTAAGGCTGGCAAGTCGTTCAAGCATGGCTTTGTCGTGCAGAAAGGTTTCATTGAACTGATCGTATGTCCAGTTTTTTACTGCCGAAGCCGTTGCGCTCCATCCGTAGGTGTTGCTTAGATGTGATTCAATCTCTCTGACCCCTTCATAGCCGTGCTCAAGCATCGCTTCATACCATTTTGGATTAAGCAATTTTGTTCGCGACTCAAGTGAGACCATCTTTTCAAGTGAACAGATACGCTGTTTTTTTCCTGTGCCATCAATATCTCCAACCATAACCATTGGCTTGGTCTTGCTGAGGTGCTCCACTGTTTTTGAAACTCCGCCAAGATACTCATAATAATGATCAATATCAGAAATTCCAATCTCGTAGCTGTCGATATTCTGGAAGGTGAGGGTGACATGCCTGAGTGCGGAGCGAAGTGCTTCGGGGCACTCCTCCCACTCTCCGTCAGGAGTCACGGCAAAACTTTTTCGACTGACAAAGGCTTCTGCAAGCTGGTTATCCTCTTCCCAGGTACTGCTTTCAACCAGATGATTTACATTGGCACCGTAGTTTCCTGGTGCGTTTGAATAGACCCGGTTTGAGGCCTCTTCAAACGAGCAGCCTCTTTCGGCCATCTCCTGCTGCACATGTTTTCGTATAAAATTCATCTCATCGGGTTCTTCGGCAGCGGCTGCCATGCGGGCCGCCTTGTCGAGCAGTTTGACCTGTACGGAGAGCAGATCCCGGAAAATACCGCTGATGGTCATGACAACATCAATGCGGGGACGCTGAAGTTCAGCAAGCGGCACAAGCTCGACATCGCCGATCTTGCCCAGTTCATCAGTTTTGGCCTTTGCTCCCATCAACGCCAGTGCCTGGGCGACCCCTTCGCCATCGCTTTTCAGGTTATCAGTTCCCCAGAGGATCAGTGCTATGGACTCCGGGTTTTCTCCACTCTCTTTCCGGTATTGCAGAAGCAGCTCTTCAGCCGCGATTTTTCCGGCCTGCTGTGCGAAAGTTGTGGGAATAGTGTAGGGATCGAGGCTGTGAATATTTCTGCCAGTTGGCACAATGTCGGGGTTTCGAACAAGGTCATTGCCTGGTGAAGGCGGGGTGTACTTTCCCTCAAGAGCGTGGAGAACCGCCTTCAGTTCGTTGTTTTCAGCAAGATTGATGAGGACAATATTCAGGAACTGCCACAGGCGACCAAGTTCTGAGGGTTTCGTGCCAGCTTCGCGGTGCAGATAGTTGTCGGCCTCCTCTTTTCTGACGATAAAGCTTCCTTCAAGCAGCATTGACATCGGCAGTGTGCTGTTTGTGCCGAAGTGCCCTGTAAAATGTTTGACCGCTTCACGACTTATTGTTGATACCTGTTGCCATCGTTGTTGCGCCTCCCGATCTCGCCCCGGATTGTCCATTAACTGGTTGTAATCGTAGCCCAGATGATTGCATACAAGCTCAGGCAGGGATTTGCCGTCAAGCTCCGGTCGGGTGTGTTCGGCAAGAAGCGCCAGATGATCGCCGACACTTTCCGGTGAAGGCGCGTCTCCCATAATATGCAGTCCAAGAGGGATCATGCGCTCCTCAATCGCGTAGAGTTCACTGTGCAGGCAGGTGATATACTCTTCTGCGTCCCTCTCATCCTCGCTGCCGTCAATTTCGAGAGCAAGGGCAAGTTCCCTGATCTCTTCATACACCTCCTCGGATGGAGATGATCTGAAGCTCGCCACCAGATCCTTGAGTTTTCGCAGTCCTTTATAGAGTCCGGCATGTTCAAGCGGTGGCGAGAGGTAGCTTATCAGCGTGGCGAATCCCCGTCGTTTGGCAATGGCTCCTTCGCTCGGGTTATTGACGCAGTAACAATAAAAGTTGGGGAGGCTGCCGATCAGGCGCTTTGGCCAACAGGCGCTGGAGAGCCCCACCTGCTTGCCGGGCATAAACTCCAGGGCACCGTGTGTGCCGAAGTGCAACACCGCATCGGCATCAAAGCATTGTTCAATCCAGGTGTAGAAGGCAGCAAAAGCATGGTTTGGCGCGGCATCTTTTGCCATAAGCAGACGCATCGGGTCGCGTTCATAACCGAAACTCGGCTGTTGGCCAATAAAGATGTTGCCCAGTGAGCAGCCGAGAATATGAAAGCGGGTACGGTCATTGAGAATATCACCCGGTGCATCACCCCAGAAAGGTTCGATTTTTTCGTAGGCAGGGAAGAGCTTTCGATACTCCTCAACGGGCAAATGTGCCTCAACATTGCCATCGGTGCCGTAGATCAGGCGGTTTCCTTCCAGCAGGCGATCTCGCAGTGCCTCAGTTGTTTCCGGTACTTCAACCTGGTATCCGGCGGTGCTCATCTCCTTCAGGAGGCGGTGGAGGCTCTCAAAGACATTGAGGTATGCCGCAGTTCCTGCATTGCCGAGATTGGGCGGAAAATTAAAGAGGATAATGGCAATCTTTTTGTCGGCAGGATTTTGTTCCTGCAATCGGAGGAGTCTTTCTACACGACCGGTAATGATGCGAATCTCTTCTTCAAGTGGGATGGTGCGGTCGCTACCCGACTCGGTGCCAGCATAAATCAGCGGTTCAATGGAGCCATCCAGTTCGGTGACGGCGACACTCAGGGCTGTCTGGAGTGGTGTGAGGCCAAGATTGCTTTCACGCCACTGCTCAACAGGCTGAAAAGAGAGCGGGATAAGGTTCAGGCAGGGGATATCAAGCTTTTTCAGCACGACAATCGCCTCTGAAGCCTTGTTTTCTGCAGGACCGCCGACCAGCGAAAAGCCCGTTGAATTAATTAACAGTGCAGGTTTCAGCGAGCCGGGAGTGTCGGGATCAAAAAAGCGCTGCAGAGCAGGCCTGAAATCGAGGCCACCACTGTAGGCGATGCAGCATTTTATTCCTTTTGATTCGAATGCCCGAACGAGATAGTTCAGGTGGTCCATGTTTTTGCCAAGCACGGTTGAGCGCATGGCGAGAATGATCACCTCTCCGTTGTTCAGCTTTGACTTGTTTTTTCGCTGCCACTCAAGAAACTGTGGAGCTGCAAAGAATGGTTCGGGAGCATCGGGGTGGCAGATGGCAGCATCGGGATAAAAGAGGGGGTCTTCCTGGGGAAGTTTGCCCTTCCAGCCGGGAATGTAGCGATCAACCAGGAGCGAGAGGAAGCGCTCCATGTTTTCCTGTGAACCGTTGAGCCAGAACTGGTGGGCAGCAATGAACGTATGGATATCGCGTGCTTTGCCGGGAATGTACTTCATCACCTTGCTGACACTTCGCACCAGTGCAAGTTGTCGCTGGCTCTCTCCGTGGCTCTGTTTGGGCATGAGTTTTGCTGCCCATTGTTTGAAGATATTTGTCTCTTTTGAATCTTCTTTTATGGGCTTGCGGAGTGAAAACTTTCCAATCCTTGTCCGGGTGATGAGAGCCGGGTTACTGGTGATGATGCAGACCGGGCAGCTCAATCCTTCGAGCAATTTTTCCAGCGGTCGAACAATTTCTTCGCTGAACAGCATCGAACCGAAGACAAAATCAGCTTTCGGCAGAGTCTCTTCAAGCGTTTTCCAGAGCTGTTTACTGTTATGGAGGCCAAGGCTGAAGACCGAAACCTCCAGACCGACGTTGAACGTTCTGTTCAACTCCCCAGCAGCAGCCTTCAGCGCACTGTTGTTGGTAGCCTCCATGGTAAGGAAGACAAAATGCATAATTTAGTAATCAGTCTCTAACACGTGATTATCGTCAGTATTCTTTATTTTATACTGAATCGTCCGGTATAGTTGAACCGTGAATCTCTTCCTGATGGTTGGGAAAAATGCATTTGATCAATGTCCACAGGTAAATATTCTGTGGAATATACCAAATGGAGCGGCAAAAAGGAAACCGTGGTTACTCTTGTCAATTGAGATAATAAAAAAGCACGGGAGTGAGCCGTGCTTTTTATGTGTTGGGAACTTTCACCACAAGAGCCTTTTAAACCTCAATCCCCTCAAGGCGATCTTCAAGGTCAGAATAAATCTCCTGCAGCTTTTCGATCATATCGGGATCAGCGCTCCACATGCCTCGTCCACTTGCTTCAAGCATACGTCCGACAATGTTTTTAAAGGCTTTTGGATTCACCTTCATGAGCCGTTCACGCATTTTTGGGTCCATGGCGTAGGTCTCCGCTGCCTCTTTGTACACCCAGTCGTCAACGCCTTTGGTGACGGCATCCCAGCCAAGCATGTAGGTAAAGCGGTTGCTGATTTCGGCGGCACCACTGTGGCCCTGGTCGAGCATGGTCTCAAACCATTTCGGGTTGAGCAATTTGCTGCGGAACTCCACTTTTAATGCCTTGTCAGCATCATCGATCTTAACATCCGCCGTAAAGGTTTCGACGTAGTTCAGTTTGACATTGTCGCCTTTCGGGTTGCGGCGTCGTGCAGAAAGTTGCAACGCTCCCGATGAGGAGAAGTAGCGGTCAATGTCGGTAATGCCAAACTCAGCCGAGTCAACCTGCTGTACCACGCGGTCAACGGTGCTGAGGAGCCCTTTCAGAATATCGGTCTGCTGGTCGCCGTAGCGGTTGCCGCCGTAGGCAAAACCGGTGCGCTTGATGAACATGTTGTCGAGATCCTCTTCTGACTCCCATGCAGAATCTTCGACCAACTCCTCTACCTGGGAACCGTAAGCACCTGGTGCCTGGGTAAAGAGACGCGACGTGGCGCTCTCAAAATCCTTGCCCTCTTTCAACGCGGCATCAACATGTTTTTTGATATGGTTCATCTCGTGTGGCTCAATTGCTCTCGCTGCATCCTTGACCAGTTTGTCGAGATGATCGACGAGCACGCCGAAGGTGTCGCGGAAAATGGAGCTGATCTGGATCAGCACGTCGATTCTCGGGCGGCCCAGCTTTTCGAGTGGTACCAGACGGTAGTGGCTGATTTTGCCCTGGGCGTCATAGGCGGGCTCTGCACCCATCAGGTGAATAATGACGGCAACCGCTTCGCCCTTGCTCTTGATGGTGTCAAGTCCCCAGAGCACCTGGGCTATTGTCTCCGGGTACTCGCCGTTGTTCTCTTCAACGTGGCGGTTCAGGATGCTCTCGGCAATCTGTTTGCCGCGCTTGAAGGCAAGTTCAGAAGGAATACGCCATGGGTCAATGGCATGAATGTTGCGTCCAGTCGGCAGAATGCCTGCGCCGTCACGCACCAGATCACCGCCTGAACCTGAAGGAATGTACTCACCGCAGAGAGCTCTCAAAAAGCCTTTCATCTCATTGCGATTGTCTTCAAGGGCTTTTTTCAGGGCCAGACCGTCCTGCAGTGCGCTGTTGATAGCCTCTGCCATCTCCGCTGTTGCCTTTCCACCGCCGGTCATCTGGCTGAAGACGGTTGTCGGATTGGTTTGGCCAAAAATGCTCTTCTCGATAAACGCTCTTGTATGCTCGTCCACCGTTTCACGAGCCTTGAGAGCAACCTGTTCACCCTTTCGGGCACGGGTGGCAAGCGACGCGTAATCGCCGTAATTTTTATCCTCACCAATAGCTTGCATGATGACTGATGGCAGCGACCTTTCATTGCCGCGCACCTTCAGATACTCGGTGATGGTGGTTACCTGGGTTTCAAGCTTCGGTGTTTCGCCAAAAATGTGCAGCGAGTTGGAAATCAGACGCCCTTCAAGCTCCATCATATAGGTGTAGAGGCGACTGATATAGTCCTGGAACTCTTCTCCCTGAACGCGTGGACAGTCGTCGGTCAGGTTAAGCTGCTGAGCCTTGGTGATAATGACCTCTTCGGTCTCGGCATCTGCCGTCGTTTCAAGACCGCGTTCGCGATAATCGTTCAGCATCTCCTTGAAGGCAGGCAGCTCCTTGTAGAGGCCAGCCCTTGCGAGAGGTGGGATGTTATGCGAAATCATGGTGGCGTACCCGCGTCGTTTGGCAATGTTGGCCTCGCTCGGGTTATTGATCGGGTAGATATAGAAATGGGGAACCTCACCGAGCAGTGCGTCTGACCAGCAGTCGCCGGTAACGCCAAGCTGCAGGCCGGGCATCCACTCTGCCGTACCGTGCATACCGATGTGTACCAGAGCGTTGGCTCCAAAGACGCGGCTTATCCAGCGGTAGAAAGCGATATACTGATGGTGCGGAGTGTTCTCTTTGTCAAAGAGCAGGCGCATTGGATCGCCCTGAATACCAAGACGCGGCTGAACGCCGATAAAGATATTGCCGAGAGTGATGCCGCCGATAAAGAGTTTGTCTGGTTTAATCGGGGCGATCTCTCCGGGGAAGCCGCTCCAGCGTCCCTCAATGCGCTCGCGTTCCCTGCCGCTGGTGATGCTGTTGAACTGTTCACGGTCTATGGCAAAGCACTCTTGTTCGTGGGCCTGTATTTCGTAATCGGTAGCCTTGTCGAGCATGGCAAGCAGCGCTTCGGGCGATTCAGGCAACTCACCAACATTGTACCCTTCAGTGCGAAGGGTCTGGATAATATTGTAGATGCTTTTTGGTACATCAAGCAAGGCGGCGCTGGCCTTTTTGCCCATGCCCGGTGGATAGTCGTAAACCACCAGAGCAACTTTTTTATCCTTATTGGGAACCTGGCGCAGCTCTGAAAACTTTTTGGCAAGTCCAGCAAGCCGGTCAAGACGATCAGGAACCGTCTGCAAGCGTCCATCCTTGATAGCGCCGAGCACTACAGGGCAGACAGCGCCGTCCATTTCAGGAAGCGAATAGGTCATGGCCGATTGCAGTGGTATAACCCCCTGCGACTTCCATGAGGCAAAATCCTGAATAAAGAGCGGTTGTGAAACTACATAAGGCGCATTGATTTTGCCGAGAATCTCTTCTCTTGCGGCTGATGATGCCCCTGGTGTGGTTGCGCCTGCGGGGCCGCCAACAAAACCGAAGCCCATCATGTTGACCAGCATGTCGATGTTGTTGTGCGTAAACCACTCTCTGGCGGCAACGTGACCTTCAACACCCATCACAAAGACCGGCAGGGGATTGAGTCCCTTGGCCGCAATGGCGCGGATGGTGTTGTCGATATATTCTTTTTCCTGAAGAAGATGCTTGCGGAAGAAGAGCAGGCCGATGTTGCGCTTTTTAGTGGCGCCCCGGTCGTGCTTGTGGAGCCATTTTTCGTAATGATGAAGATCTTTCAGGTACTCCGGCGCGTCCGGGTGGTAGAAACCCATGGTGGGTATCTCCTGAACCTTTTCAACCTTGACACCAACCTCGAAGTATTCTGACATAATGTAGTTAAACATCGAAGCCAGATTGTCGGTGGTAGGATTCATCCAGTAGGTGTACACCTGCATCCAGTTCTTGAAATCCTTTGCCTTTTTCGGAATCAGTGGCAACATGGTGCGCATGATTTTCAGCAGCTTCATATAGCCGTAGAGCGCATCCTCATCGCGTCCCTTCACCAGCATTTTTGCAACTTTTTTGACAATATCAGGCATACCGCTTCCATCGCCCGAAACCACATAATTGCCGATTTTCGTCATCTGCATCACTTCGGGCATCGACTCGTATGCAAAAACGACCTTTACCTTCGACTTGTTGACCTGCTCCTGCAGCCAGTCGGCCTGACCCTTGAACTGGATCAGTGTTGTGAAAATACAGTCGGCATTGTGGATGGCTTCGGCGGCTTCAGGGTTCTGATGTTCAAGATCCTGATCGGTCCATTGGGTCAATTCGGCATGATCGGCTATTTTGGAGGTCACTTCTCGCCATACCCGCTGATTGCATTGTTCCATCCCGACAATAGCGGCAATTCTTATTTTATCGTGCATAGAATTACAAAAAATGTGCGTTTGTTTGTGGTTTTAAAAGGACTGCAAAATGTAATAAAATCCCCTGATGTAAACTAACGATTAAAAAAAGAGCCAGCCCCTTATATTTCAGGGGCTGGCTCCGTGTTATCATGATTTGTTGCTGATGGATTTCTCAGAAGGTGAAATCGACACCTGCAACATAGCTGCGTCCGGGAGCACGGAACCACTCTGCTTCCTCATACTGCACGTTGCCGATGTTGCGGCAGAGGAGGCTCAGCGTGATCTCTTTTTCAGGCTTGATTTTGAATCCGGCATCGAATACGATGAAATCTCCTGGATAATTATACCCTGTAAGATTGGTCATTTGGGCAATGTTCTTGTACTTGCTCACATACCTGCTATTTACGTTCATCGAGAATTTGCTGGTCGGTTTCCATGTTACGTTAGCAGAAGCAGTATGCTCCGGACGGTACTGAAGCCATGACGGATCAGGGTTATTGTCATTCAGTATTGACAGTGCGTCAGCCGCTGGAGTATAGGAAAGGTTTCTTGCATTCATGTAAGTGTATGCAAAATTGAGGGTATATTCATTTGATGGCCTGATATTCAGGTTTGTTTCGATACCCCAGATTCGTGCACGGGTAAGATTTCCATATTGCCAGTAAATTTTCGCGAGATTGGGTCCTCCTGCAAAAGAGCCAAAGTATTTCGATTCGATAAGATTGTCATAGTTATTAAGGAATCCGGCGATGTCCAATGATACCTTGTCGCTGACCTGCTTGAACATACCGACTTCCCATGCGGTCATAGTCTCCTTGTCAAGGTTCGGGTTCGGGTTTCCTTTTGCAAAACCTGCATCACGAATAAACCTTTCAAAAAGGGTCGGAGCACGGAAACTCTTGCCAAATGAAGCACGGAAGCTCAAATCATCCATGGCCTTGTAGTTCAAAGCTACTCGAGGACTGATAGCATCAACGGAAGGATGTGCTATAGTTTCTGTGGCTGGTGTGTGGGTTAATGATCCTGCTGGATAGGTGTTAACAGGAAAAGCCGTGGGTGCCACCCATCCAATTTTATCATAGGTTACCTCATCGGCATTGATGCCGCTCCAGTCATACCTCAAGGAAATAAGAGATGTAAGTTTATCTGTTAGTTTCCATTCATCCTGAACAAAGACGGCCGCATTTTTTTCCTGAATCGGTTGCAGTGCATTAGTTATTGGAATAGCTGCCGATACCTGCGTCGATTTGAAATCGGTAATGTTGCCATCCAATCCTAAGAGCAGCCTGTGCTGGTCTCTTGCTTTCCAGTCAAGTTTGATGCCCGCACCATAGCGATTTCCATAGGTTTGATTGAAATCATCCGGATTTCTTGTGATCATTCCAAACTGAGGCAAGTTAGTGTGATTATACTCAACACGAGAGTCGTTGTAGGTATAATATACCTTGGCATCCAGGCTTAATTTATCGCTCAGAAGGTTGACATAATTAAGGCCTGCCAGTCCAAATTTACGTGTTATTGAATCATCGAAATAATTAGGAGATGCTAAATCGTATGCTAAATCAGGGGAGCCATACATGTAAGTATATCCGCCATTTGTATAGTTGTACATGGTTGATAGTTGCAGGTACTGTTTCGCGTCGATATCGTAGCGTACCTTGAGCTTGACATCGTCCATATAGCTTTGGCTGTTTGTCTTGTAACCATCTTCATTATTATGGGTATAGAGGAGGCTGTAGCTCAATTTTCCGCTTTTGTTTCCGATGCCGAGATAGGTGTTCCAGAGCCACGGAGTATATCCGTCTCTGTAAACACTGTGGTTACTTGAGCGGGGAGCGTCGTAGAAACCGCCGCTTGCTCCGGCCTTTACTTCCAATGTTTCAGGGAGATGACCGTAAACATTAACGACACCGCCCATGGCTCCGGAACCGTAAAGCGTAGCGGCAGCACCTTTGAGTACCTCAACTTTATCCGCCGCGTTCATGTTGACGTTTTGCATAACAAGTTCGCCGCTTTCCGGGCTGTTGATCGGGAAGCCGTCATAGAATGCCTGTACCCTTGTACCGATGCCTCCGCCCTGGAATGTATTGGAACCGCGGATCTGCAATGAGGAAGTTGTTGTGCCGCCTGAACGTGTCATTACAACGCCAGGGATATCTTCAACTACCTTGTCGAGCGATGCGTTTGGCTGATCGTGAATTCTTTCCTGCGATACCACGTTAACAGTCACAGGGACTTCAAGCCTGTCCTGCTTGTAAAGCGATGCGCCAACCACGACCTCAGAGGCCATAATAGTGGTTTGACCAAGTTGCAGGCTCACCATGGCGGTCTGGCCAGAGCCGACGGTGACAACCTGGCTTGCCGGGGCGTAGCCAACGATGGATACAGAGACTTTCTGCTGTTTTGCCGGGACGTTCTGAAGGGTAAAATTGCCATCCATGTCGGTTGCAGTACCAATGGTGGTACCAGCAATGGTGACCGAAGCGCCGTACACGCCTTCACCGTCAGCCTTGTCGATGATCTTGCCTTTTACTGTACCGGTATCTGCCCCGTAGGATGGGTGAGGTACCAGCAATGTCATCAGGCAAAATGCCGACAGAACAAAACGGACGAAGCGAAATGCCTGCAGTTTTGTTTTCATGATTGTATGTGGTTTAGTTGCAATGATACGAACAAATAAATACAGGAGACAATACCTCTTACCTTGCTTGTTGCCAATAATCATCAACACCGTCAGCATTCAAAACAGAAAATTACAAGAGCATATAACGCGATACGTTCAATCTATGAAAAAAATAATTGAAACGTTCAACTCTTGAAGTAAAACGGATGTTTAGTAGCAACTCTGGGCACAAATCGGTAGAGCACAAAAACAAATCCCCGGTGGTTTCCGGGGATTGATCAAAAAAGTACTATTACCAGTGAAGACATTTAAATAACACCAAGCTCCCTGCCGATAGTGCAGAATTCGGTGATGACCTTGTCGAGATGCACGCGCTGGTGGGTTGCCATAAAGCTGGTACGAAGTGCTTCGTGACCGGGCATGACTCCAGGGCGGATAAAAGCGTTCACGTAAACGCCGGCATCAAAAAGCTTTTTCCAGAAGAGAAGAGTTTTTATCTGGTCACTGATCAGCACCGTGACGATTGCGGTGCGCGATGGCATAAGGGTAAATCCGGCTTTGAGCAGTGCCTGGCGAACGTAATCCGTATTGGAGATAAGGCGCTCCATGAGTTCGGGCTCGGTGCGGATAATTTCGAGGGTGGTCAGTACTGCCGCAACACTTGCCGGGGTGGGTGAGGCACTGAAGATAAGTGAAGCCGCGTTGTGCTTGATATAGTTGATGACGGTACGATCTCCCACAACATAACCGCCGAGTGAACCAAAGGTTTTTGAGAATGTACCCATGATGAGGTCAACCTCGTTGACAAGGCCAAACTCCGATGGGGTGCCCCGGCCATTTGTGCCAATCACGCCGACGGCATGAGCGTCGTCAATGAGAATGCGGGCACCATATTTCTTTGCCAATGTCACAAGATTCGGGAGATCAACAATTTCTCCGGAAACCGAGAATACGCCGTCAGAAACGATCAGTCGGCTTGCAGCTTCAGGGATGTTCTGTAGGACACGTTCCAGATCCTCCATGTTGTTATGGTTGTAGCGGACCTGGTTTGCTCCGGCTCCCTGCGCCATGATGGATGCGGCCACAAGGCTTGCATGGTTGTCGCGGTCTGAAACAATATATTCACCGCGTTGAACCAGCGTCGGGATGATCCCCTGCCCTGTCTGGTAGCCGGTGCTGAACAGCAGGCAGCGTTCCTTTTCAAAAAAGTCGGCAAGTTTTTCTTCCAGCTCAACATGCAGATTCACGGTGCCTGTCATGTAACGGGAACCGCTGCAACTGGTGCCATACTTGTTGATGGCTTGAATTGAGGCCGCCTTTACTCTCTTGTCAGCGGTGAGGCCAAGATAATTGTTCGAGCCAGCCATAACCAGCTTGCGTCCGCCAAAAGAGACGACCGGACCTTCATTTTCGTCTATTGGATGAAAAAAAGGATATACGCCCTGAGACTTTACCTCATCGGCAATAGTATACTCAATGCATTTTTTGAATAAATCTTTGGTTTTCTCCACAGGAATTTAATTTTACGTCAGCTTTAACATAATAAAGCTGGAATTTCTTGTTTTTACGGTCGCTTCGGCATAGTATCATCTCATTCGATGACCGGTTTTCAAGGAAGCAAATTTTGCTTTGAAACCGAAATGTATTAAAATTTTTATGTTTTTCTGTTAAAACAGGGTACGTTTTTTTGCTGCATGAAAAGCCCGCAGTGGAAATGATCATAATACAAAGGTCCAAGGCTATGAGCGAAACAATACTTGTTACAGGGTCAACTGGTTTTATTGGAGCGCGAGTCCTGATGCGGCTGGTGGAAGAAGGGGAGAGGGTAAAGGTTTTTCTTCGTCCCGAAAGTCAGGCAGGAGCGTTGCCTGAAGGTGTCGAGGTTGTTCGCGGCAGTTTCAGCGATATGGAGTCTCTCGCTCGGGCGGTGCGTGATGTTGACCGTATTGTGCACCTTGCGGGCGTAACAAAAGCGCTTGATGAAGCAGGGTATGACATGGGTAATGTGATGCCGGTGCGGAACTTGCTTGCTGCAATCAGGAAGCATAACCCGGCACTCAAACGATTTCTCTTCGTGTCGTCGCTTACGGTTGCCGGCCCTGCTTCGGAAGGCATACAAGGAGTCAAAGAGTCTGATCCTTCTCGTCCGGTGAGTGCCTACGGTCGCAGCAAGTTAAGGGCTGAAACCTTGTGTATGGAAAATTCGGACCTGATTCAGGTCACCATTGTGCGTCCTCCTGCTGTCTACGGGCCGGGGGATCGGGATGTGCTCCAGGTTTTTCAGATGCTTGCCAAAGGAGTTCTGGTGTCGGCTGGCAGTGCGGCGATGCAGCGCTTCAGCATGATCTATGTTGACGATCTTGTCAAAGGTATTATGGCCGCCGCTCGTTCGGAAAAGGCTGCTGGTCGGGTTTATTATATTACATCTTCCTGTTCATGGTCATGGGATGATGTGGTAGCCGCTGCCCGACCGGCGCTCGGCTTTACGAAGCTGTTCAGGATTGCTCTGCCAGCTCCCCTTGTTTTTTTTGTTGGCACGGTGATGGGAGCTATCGGATTGCTACAGGGGAAGCCGGCGTTGATCAACCGTGACAAGGTCAATGAACTCTTGCAAAACTACTGGGTCTGCTCTCCGGAGCGCGCGCAACGTGATTTTGGATTTACCGCAGAAACCACTCTTGCTGAAGGTGTTCAAAAAACAATTTTCTGGTATCTGCGTAAAGGGTGGTTGTAAATGTTATCCCAGGAGTTTCTGCATAAGTTGCAAGAGCAGATATTTTTCATCAGGGTAGGGAAGCAGCCCTTTGAGTGCGGCATCGGTCTCTCGCAGTGCCGCAATTGCTTGCTCGGTATCCTGCAGCGAAAACGATCGGGTGTAGGCAAGGTAGTTTTTTACAAAGTACTCCTGCTTGCCGTACATACCGAGAATTTTTGCGATTTCTGCCGGGGGCAGCCGTTGAACTTCGGGTAGCGAAAGTTTCCAGAGACGGATATAAAAGGTGGTCAGGAAGCGGACAATGTTGCCGAGTCCCTCTTTTTGCCCCTCTTGATCCATAATCATGAGTGAAATGCCACTGCAGAGTCTCAGACTGCGTGCTGCAAGGGCTTTTTCGAGTTCAAAAACGTTATAGGTGCGAGAGATTCCGACGCAATCATAGACATCGGGCGCTGTAATGCGCTTTTCGTCGCTTCGGGCGGAAGCGTACAAGATTATTTTTTCAATTTCCTGGCATATTTCGCGTGCAGATGGCTGGATATAGGCACTAAAAGCCTTGAGCGCGTCGGGATCAAATTCCCACCCGGACATTTTCGCCCTGTTGCTGGCGAAGAGGTCAGGAGTCTTGATGACAGGAAACTCCTGGCGATATTTTTTCAGCGTGCTGAAGGGGAATTTTTCAATATCCTTTTTGTCGATCTGATCGGCATCAAGTATCAGAACGGTAAATTCTGCCGGATTGGCGATATAGCGACTGAATTTTTCTTCGTGCTGTTTCTGTAGCTCCTTTGTGGTCGGCTTTTTGACTTTTTCAAATTGCCGGACAATGATAAGCTGTTTTGGAGTGAACATCGGGTATTCGGATGCCTTCGATACCAGATCTCCATGAGTCAATTCAGAGCCGTACAGAATATGCGTGTTGCTTGCCGCATCACTTTCCGAGGGAAAAATTGCGGTTCTGATGGTGCTGGCAAGCTCTTCCTTGAGATAGCTTTCAGGGCCGTACAGGAAATATACCGGTGAAATGGTGCCAGCCAGAATATTTTTTTTTAGTGCATCCATTGGAAAATCAGTAAACATGGGGCGTGCCGCAGCACGCCCTAAAAATTAAAGATCGTTCAGAAAGGCAGGTCGTCCTTTTCTTGTTCAAGCATCGCAACTGTGGGAGAAGCCGTTTGTGGCAAAGGAGTTGATGAGTTCTCCGGGTGGCTGTAACCCTGTGAATTACCTTCATTGCCATTTTGTCCGCCTCCCTGTTCCCGCTTTCCGCCGAGCATCTGCATATCTGAGCAGACAATCTCGGTTGTATATCTCTTTTCACCGCTTTTGGCATCGTCCCAGCTTCTGGTCTGCAAACGACCTTCAACATAGACCTGTTGTCCTTTTTTCAAGTACTGGTTGCATATTTCGGCGAGTTTTCCCCATGTGATAATTCTGTGCCATTCGGTTCTCTCCTGCAGGTTGCCACTGCTGTCTTTGAAACTTTCATTGGTGGCTAACGTAAAATTGGCCACCGACTGACCGGAGGTCGTTGTCCTTAATTCAGGATCGTTGCCGAGATGGCCGATCAGCATTACTTTGTTGAGTCCTTTTGCCATGGTAGTAGTAAGATTTGTTGAAAAAGCGTCCGGGAAATATTTTCCCTTTATTTTACTGGTTTGTCCTTGCTTGTTATAATACAACAAATATACTTCCTATCCCATAAATTTTTTTGCGTTGATGACGGGGCCTTCACGACAGAGCAGGATGTTTCGGATGCCTCCATCCTGATCCTTGACTTCGACGCTGCAGCCGTAGCAAATACCGATGCCGCAACCCATCATTGATTCAAGTGAAATTTCGCAAGCCAGGCGGTGTTCATGACAGAGAGTGGCAAGTGCTTTCAGCATTGGATTAGGTCCGCATGCGAAAACTTTGAGAGTTCCTTCATTGTAGAGGTTGGGAAGCTCAATGCGGAGCAGCTCTACAACAGTGCCTTTGAACCCTGATGAGCCGTCATCTGTCGCAATCCGGCAGTTGGCAAGGTTTTGGGAGAGCAGATCATCCTTCGTTCTTCCTCCAATCAGGTTGATCGTCTTTTTCCCTTCTGCTGAAAGTGTTTTTTCAAGAAAAAGCATTGGAGCTGTGCCGATTCCGCCAGAAACAAGTATGGCGGTTTGAAATTCCTCGCCGGTTCGGTCGAAACTGTTTCCCAACGGACCGAGTGCCATGACCGTTGAGCCAACAGTGGCATTGCCGAAAAGAGTCGTGCCGGGACCAATTGATTTCACCATGATGTCGATGAGAGTTCCCCTGACGTTGTGTATGGAAAACGGTCTTCTGAGCAGAGGCTGTGTTGCGTCGTTCACCTTGATGTTGACAAAGTTGCCGGGTTGTGCTGTGGCAGCAATTGCAGGGCACTCAAGGGTAATGATGCTGACCTCATTGCTGATGCGGCGCACCTGAACGACAGTTGCCCGGATATCAGCAAAAAGCGAAGAGCACTCATTGCTGTTGTTGCCTTGTTCTGAGCTTATATGTTTATTGTCCATGTCTTGAACCGGTTTCATTTCCCTGTGAAAAAGAAGAATTTTAATATGGCCAAAAAAATTAATATTAAAAGAGTGTCTGTCATATCTTTTGTAGTGTCAGCTTAGAGTTATATCTTTGGGTTTTTCCGATTTATCCTCTGCATTCTCAAAATCCAATGTCCGGTTCATGCGTATTTTAACTTTTACAGGTAAAGGCGGGGTAGGCAAAACCAGCGTCTCTGCGGCTACGGCTGTCCGTTTGTCGGAGCTGGGCTATCGCACTCTTGTTCTTTCAACTGATCCTGCCCATAGCTTGTCGGATTCGTTTAACCTCCCTCTTGGCGCTGAACCTACAAAGATCAAGGAGAATCTTCATGCCATTGAAGTCAATCCTTATGTTGATCTCAAGCAGAACTGGCAGTCTGTCCAGAAGTACTACACAAGGATTTTTATGGCTCAGGGCATTTCCGGGGTTATGGCAGATGAAATGACCATCCTGCCCGGTATGGAAGAGCTTTTTTCTCTCTTGAGGATAAAGCGCTATAAAGCTTCCGGGCTTTATGATGTGCTTGTGCTCGACACGGCACCAACCGGTGAAACCCTTCGTCTGCTCTCTCTGCCCGATACCCTTGCATGGGGGATGAAAGCGGTGAAAAACGTCAACAAGTATCTTATCAAGCCGCTGAGCAAGCCACTTTCAAAAATGTCTGATAAAATTGCATTTTTTATTCCACCGGCAGATGCTATTGAGTCGGTTGACCAGGTTTTTGATGAGCTGGAGGATATCCGCGAGATTCTCACCGATAATAAGAAATCGACTGTGCGGCTGGTCATGAATGCCGAGAAAATGTCGATCAAGGAGACCATGCGCGCCCTCACCTATTTGAACCTCTACGGTTTCAAGGTTGATATGGTGCTTGTCAACAAGTTGCTTGATACCAACGAGGATAGTGGATATCTTGAAAATTGGAAAGCTATTCAGCAGAAATACCTTGGGGAGATAGAAGAGGGCTTTTCTCCCCTTCCGGTTAAAAAACTGAGGATGTACGAGCAGGAAGTTGTCGGCCTCAAGTCACTTGAGATGTTTGCCAGGGATATGTACGGTGATACCGATCCGTCTGACATGATGTATGACGAACCGCCGATAAAGTTTGTCCGTATTGGCGATGTTTACGAGGTACAGTTGAAGCTTATGTTTGCCAATCCTGTGGATATCGACGTTTGGGTAACCGGCGATGAGTTGTTTGTGCAAATTGGCAATCAGCGTAAAATCATCACACTGCCGATCAGTCTGACTGGTCTTGAGCCGGGGGAGGCTGTCTTCAAAGATAAATGGCTTCACATTCCGTTTGATCTTGACCATCAGAATCACAGTCGATCACAAAAGGAACAAAAAGCCTATGACAGGGGATATTGACCTCTTTGGGCGGAGTATTTGCTTTGATAGATATTTATGATTAAATTTCCCTTAAAGTAATTTAGTTGATTTTAATTTAACAGGGGCCTGGTTTGACAGAGCCTCGCTTTCAATGGAGAAAAATATGTCGGAATCTTACCAGAAACTGCGTCAGGATTTTAAAGATCTGGAGTTGACTGATCGTCTTACCTTTGTTGCGGAGAGCGTGCTCCTTACTGGTCAGAGTGCGGTGGTGGGTGGTCTGAATCTTGCGGGCAGCCTCTTTGATACGCTAACCGGCACGGTTGGCGCAGTCCTTGATGCATCGGGTATTGGTAATCTGCTCGGCAATACAGGCGGAGTTGTTGGTGAAACTATTGACAGGGTTGCCATCACCGTTAAAGACGCATCAAGAACTGCCAGTGCGTTGTATATCAATGCTGTTGAGACCGTTGAGAATGCAACTGGAAATGCTGCGACAGCCGTTGGTGATGCAGGGGTGTCTGCTTCTGAGGTCGTCAAGAATTTTGCTGGCTCTTTTCAGAAGGGATCGGTGAAAAGATAGGATTTTTTCTGTTTCAGAGGGGTGATCTCTGCTGAAAATGAAAATCTTTTTCTTATCTTGTTCTATAATACTGTAAATTAGTTGAAGAAAACTGTTTTAAATTCTGGTAACTTTCCAATAATTAAATTTCTAGGAGGAACTATGAGTGGTGGTGGCGTTTTTACTGATATCCTGGCCGCAGCCGGACGTATTTTTGAGGTGATGGTTGAAGGGCATTGGGAGACTGTTGGTATGTTGTTTGATTCTTTAGGCAAAGGCACTATGAGAATCAATCGTAATGCTTATGGTAGCATGGGTGGAGGCACAAGCCTTCGTGGATCATCTCCTGAAGTTTCAGGTTATGCTGTTCCGACCAAAGCTGTCGAATCAAAGTTCGCCGAGTAAGCATAGCCGTTATGCTCTTTGCACAGGCAGTGAAAAGCTCATCACTTTCACTGCCTTTTTTATTTTCACGAAAATTCGATATCTCCCGGTTGATTGAGTTATTTCTGTTTATTATAAAATTTTCATAAATTTCGTTTCAGTCGGTTTTAATAGTTACTAAGTGAATGGGTATGGGTAATGGCTAATGTGTCTGTGTATGTTTCGGGTCAGACCGAACAGAGTGATGTCAGTGAGTTTTTTCAGAAAGGCCTCATGAGTGCCGGTGAGAATCCGATTGCATTTTTTGAGGGGGTTTTTTATGAATCACATCAGGAACGAGTCGGTAATATTGCCTTTCAGGATTACCTGATCTATACCGACAAGGCTGTTTACCTCTGGGCAAGAGGTTTGAACAAGGATTACCTTGACCGGTTTAATCTTGGCTCTGTCTCTGTTAACAGCCGCAATAAAGATCATGATTTTGCAACGCTTAATCTTAAGATTCGGCGTGAGGAGAAGGAGCCTGTCTATGTGATTTTTGATATGGTTGAGTTGCGGGAGGCCGACTTGATGATCAGACTTCACACCCTCATGGAGTCGATCATAGAAGATCGTCTTGGTCTTAATTACCGAAAAAATCTTCCTGATGATGTCGCTGCGCTAATTTTACAGGGTGCAAGGGGAGTTTGTGTGCCTCAGGCAATTTCCTTCCGATTCGAAGCTCCTGCTCCTGTTCAGCAGGAAAGTCATATTGGTTATGGTCAGGATCTGCTGGAGCAGTATAAAGCAAGTCTTGGTTATGCGCCTGATGAACGCTCCCCCCAACATGCAGGAGAGCATAAAAAGGAAGGATTTTCGCCAGCGGATGCCATGAAGGGTATCGAAAATATGCTACCCACCGATCCGGCAACATTGAAAAGAATTGCAGGATCCATAAAGGAGCTGATCGGGGATGCTCCGTTCAAGATTCGTGATCAGGTCAAGAATGACTTGCAGCATGTTCCAGGCATGCTCACAGCCCTCAATGAACTGCTGAACAGCATAGCAGATAATCCACAAGCTGAGCGTTTTGTCATAAATATTGTTAAAACGGCCGTCAGAAATGACGGAATGATTGGGTCGGTTGGAAAGCTCTTGAGGCTTTCTTCCAATTTTG
Source organism: Chlorobium sp. (assembly GCA_049317185.1). Taxonomy (GTDB): domain Bacteria; phylum Bacteroidota; class Chlorobiia; order Chlorobiales; family Chlorobiaceae; genus Chlorobium. The sequence goes on from JBMOIS010000008.1 coordinate 42,794, forward strand.
GTGAAACATCGAAGAGAAGGACGCAACGGTCTTCGCCAAAAGCGGATAATGCCGAATCCAATGAAGATTTACCCCGCGCTCGACATCGAAATGGGGGTGACGACAGCGATACTACTCCCAAAAGAAAGAGCATTCATATAACAAGTGATGACGATACGACACTGAATGATAATTGTTTCAACAGCGATGATGGAGGCAGTAAAAACGATGCGGGTTCGGTGGCATCATCCGGAAAAAAACGGATAGTTGATGACCTTGAAGGAGCATCGACACGCAAGCGTATTACCATCAAATCTTTTGACGAAAACGTGCCATCAATCGTGAAAAACATGATGAGTATGGATGATTTTTCTTCAAAATCTGAGACATCCGGTGAACTCGGTGTCGGAGAAAGTGTTGCAAGAAAAAAAATCATGATCAGATCGGATTCGGAAGCGGACAATGTTCAGTCGGCTGAAAAAAATATTTCAGCGGTGCCGTCTGATGATAATAGATCGAAAAACAAGACCTCTGAAGCAAGTCGGCTTACTGGCAATGAATACGATATCGAAGGAGCCGCCCAGCGATAAACGCTTTCTGTCAAGATCAAGTTCACTCAATAGTTTATTATCAACATGAGAATTATTCTTTACTTGGGTAAAGGAGGGGTAGGGAAAACTACCGTTTCAGCTTCATCTGCAACCGCAATTGCCCGAAAAGGACAACGTGTGTTGATTATGAGTACGGATGTGGCTCACAGTCTTGCTGATGCGTTGAACGCTGAGCTCTCATCCACACCTGTGGAGGTAGAAAAAAATCTTTTTGCCATGGAGGTGAATGTTCTTGCAGAGATCAGGGAAAACTGGACTGAGTTATATTCCTATTTTTCATCGATTTTAATGCACGACGGTGCCAATGAAGTTGTCGCCGAAGAGCTTGCAATTATGCCCGGTATGGAGGAAATGATTAGTCTGCGCTATATTTGGAAAGCGGCCAAGTCAGGGAATTATGATGTCGTTGTTGTTGATGCGGCACCAACTGGCGAGACCATGCGTTTGCTTGGCATGCCTGAATCTTATGGCTGGTATGCTGATAAAATTGGTGGATGGCATTCAAAAGCGATTGGTTTTGCTGCTCCGCTTCTCAACAAGTTCATGCCAAAGAAAAATATCTTCAAGCTTATGCCGGAGGTGAACGCGCACATGAAAGAGCTGCACGCCATGCTTCAGGATAAAGCAATAACGACGTTCAGGGTTGTTCTTAATCCCGAAAATATGGTCATCAAGGAGGCCTTGCGGGTTCAGACCTACCTCAATCTCTTCGGCTATAAGCTTGATGCGGCTGTGGTCAACAAGATCCTTCCTTCAAGCTCTTCCGACAGCTATCTTCAGAGTCTTATCGATATTCAGAGCAAGTACCTCAAAGTGATTGAAAACTGTTTTTATCCTGTCCCTATTTTCAGAGTAAAACAGTCTACGGCAGAAATTATCAATACAGACAGGCTTTACGAGTTGAGCAAAGAGATGTTTGGCGATAAAAATCCTGCCGATATTCTTTACAGTAGCGACAAAACCCAGATGCTGGAGAAAATTAACGGCAAATATGTCCTGAGCCTTTATCTCCCCAATGTTGAGGTGAAAAAGCTCAATGTGAATATAAAAGGCGACGAACTGCTGGTCGATATCAATAACTTCCGCAAAAGCATTATTCTTCCCAACGTGCTTGTAGGCCGAAAAACGGAAGGCGCTGATTTTATAGAAGGTAATCTTAACATTACCTTTGCCAACTGAGAGAACTTAATCATCTCCCTGTCGATATGGCAAGCTTTTAGAGGCGGACTCCTGTAGAGGGTAGTCCGTCTTTTTTTTTACCTCCACGCGTTCTTTGATCCTTACCAGGACTGAGCGGTCAGCAGAGCAGTTGAGGAGCTGCAGCATGGTTTGCTGCATGACGGGATGTACAGGATTGGCAATATCGAGTAAGGGGACAAGGACAAATTTTCGGCAATGAAGCTCGTTATGGGGTATGGAGAGTGTATCGGAGTGAACGCAAGAGTTGTCATAAAGCAAAATGTCGAGGTCGATCACCCTTGGGCTCCAACGAGCATAGGTATCGGGGCGTCCTGACTCCTGTTCAATAGTTTTGCAATGCCGACGAAGCTCTTCGGGTGAAAAGGAGGTCTCAAGCAAGAGAACACCGTTATAAAACCGATTTTGTTCAGTATCGCCGATTGGCTCGGTCAGGTAAATTGATGACACCGCAGATACTGATATCTCATCAAGAAGGGCAAGCTGGTTAACGGCTTCCTGAAGGTGGCAGAGGCGGTCTCCGATATTGGAGCCTATCCCGATAAATACCTTATGAGCTGGCATGATTTCAGTGACGGGAGGTGGAGTAATCGGCCTCTGCATAATCGCAGATACCGTCAACGGGAGGATTGCGCTTGCGAACATTTATGGCAACACTGTCGAGAACCGAAAAGTCCCGGAGGAGATCATGGGCGATCTCATAGGCGACAGCTTCAATGAGAAAGTATTTTTTCAGGGTTAGTGCCTCCTTAATCTTTCTGTACACGGCACCGTAGTCCACGGTTTTCGTGATGTCATCGCTTATTGCAGCATCGGAGAAGTCGAAGGAGAGTTCGGCATCGACTTCATATTTGGCTCCCACAGCATGTTCTTCCTTTCGTACTCCGTGGTGGGCATAAAAAACCATATTTACGAGCCGGACGCATGATTTGGCTTGCCGTTTCATTATGATTTAGCTCTCTTTTCGTATTTGTTGCCGATAACCTTGCATTCGGGCAAGCAAAACCACAAAAGCATATCGGCATTCCCGTCATTCAAGACCTTAAAACTCCCTGCTTCAAAAACAACTTCAACGGTAAAGTTTGCCCACTGTAAGAGATCTCCCTCAAAAATTTCATGACCATCCTTGTCGTGCAGGCCGGTAAACTGCAACCATTCAGAACGTTGTCTGAATTTAACAAAATCGACATCCCTGGTATTTACTGTAGAGAAGCGCCAAACATTTTGTTGTGAGGATACATCCTGAAATAAAGCCTTAAACCTGATGTTATTGATATCCATAAGTTCGTCACCAATAAATAGACGCGAAGCCGGGCAGCGCTTCGAGATTATTTTATAAATTGATATCCTGCCCTCTATCCATATCAAGAATACCAATAATATAACAATTCTCTATCTCGTTCAACCATGAGGCATCAATTCACTTCTTGATGGACAGTCGAGAGTTCTTGCATGATTGGTGGTCATAAGACTCCAAAAAGAGTATAAAATTCACTACCTTTGTTGCATTGTACCTATTTTTCAATGTGTCAAGAATGCTGCAATTATGAAGAACAGTGCGCGTCACGATTTTTACGAGGGGTGCCGTGCAAGGGCTGTTATGCTTGCCCTTGAAGAGGATCGTTATACAGGTGATATTACCACTCTGGCAACGATAGAGCCCTTTCAAGAGGGTAGCGCGGTTCTGAGAGCTAAAGAAAACGGTATTGTGGCTGGCCTTGATGTTGTCGTGCAGGTTTTTGCTGCCTGTGATCCGGGGCTCTCCTTTAAACTTTATCGCCAGGATGGTGAAGCTGTGCTCTGCGGTGAAGTGATACTTGAAGTGACGGGCAAGCTGGCTCCTCTTCTTGTTGGTGAACGAACGGCCCTTAATTTTATGCAGCGCATGTCGGGGATAGCGACCAGAACAAGGGGCTACGTCGATAAAGTGAGCCATACCGGGGTAAAAATTCTTGATACCCGAAAAACAGCTCCAGGGTTGCGCTATTTTGACAAAGAGGCGGTCAAAATCGGCGGAGGTCAAAACCACCGTTTTGGCCTGTTTGATATGATTCTCATCAAGGATAACCATATTGATGCGTCCGGTGGCATTGCTCCGGCTATTCGTCGTGCTCAAATATACCGTGAGACGCAACAACTCGATGTGAAGATCGAAACCGAGGTTCGTTCCATGGACGAGTTGAGTAAAGCTTTGGTCTGTTTGCCAGATATTATTCTGCTTGATAACTTTACCCCTGAGCTGCTGAAAGAGGCTGTCGAATATGTCAAAACCGCTTGCAGTAGCGTTCTTCTTGAAGCGTCCGGTAATATCGGGATGCACAATGTGGTTGAAGTGGCTGAAACCGGCGTTGATTTTATTTCTGTTGGTGAACTGACACACAGCGTCAAGGCTCTTGATCTTTCCATGACAATAAAGCTTGTTTGAACCGGCACGACTATGGAAGTTGGAATAGACATTGTTGATCTTGACCGGATTGAAACCTTGTACAGTCGCTATGGAATGAAGTTTCTCCAAAGGTTTCTTTCTGAAGAAGAGATTACCCTCTGTTTACAAAAACCCCAGGTGATTGCCAGTATTGCCGGTCGTTTCGCCGCCAAGGAGGCTGTAGTCAAGGCGCTTGGCACAGGGTTTGCCGCCGGGGTTCACTGGAAGAGTTTTGAAATACTCAACAATGAACAGGGCAGGCCCTATGTGCGCTCAGCTCATGCTCATGGTATCCCCGCAGGCTGCTCGATTAAAATTTCGATTGCTCACGACCGTCGTGCCGCAGTTGCTACGGCGCTGATTGATGGGTTATCAGATCAAGGGGAGTTATGAGAAAAAAAAAGCAGGAGCCCGTTAATGCTCCTGCTTTTTTACGTTGCAATTGTTCGAAAAATCAACCTTTATGAACGGGTAGAGGCCTCTCTTCTTCGGTGATCGTTATCTTCGATTTAATAATATCGTAGATCTTCTCTTTCAGGATGGTATCGGTAACGTAATCCCTGAATTCGTCTGACATATAGGTGTTCAGGACATCTTCGAAAGGCATGGTTCCTTTTTTTTCAGCCTCTTTTTCTGCAAAAGCCCTGATGTCATCATCTGATACTTCCAGATTGTTGATCTCAGCTATTTTCTGGCTGATAAGAAGCCATTGTGCATGTTTTTCGGCATTTGGCCTCATGGAAATATGAAACTGCTTTTCGTCCAGCCCTTTCGGAAAGTTGCCGCCAATTTGGCGTTTGGCATTTTCTACGAGCATCTTCGAGAAGGATTCAATCATGGACTTTGGAGCAGGAACAGGATTTTCTTCAATCAGTTTTGCCGAGATGGATTCGATGAACTCCTCTTCAGACTTCATCATAAAGTGCTGCTCAAGCTGGATTCTGACATCAGCAATGAAATCTGCTACCAATTCAAACTTTTGTCCGGTAATCTCCTTAACCAGCTCATCGGTCAGTTCGGGAAACTCAAGTCGTTTGATTTCACTGATGGTAACACGGAAGCGAGAGGCCGATTCATCAGAATCTTGCCGTTCGTTTTCAACGTCAACAACTTCGCCGGCCTTTTTTCCTGTCAGCGTTTTGCGGAAAGGGTTTTCTTCAGGAAGATACTCCAGGCTAAAGTGATGATTTTCAGTCTTGTGATCCTCGTCAGGCTCGCCAGCTTCGTTGAGTCTGACGACATCGCAGATAACTGTGTCGGTTGATGATGCAGCCTCATCAATACTGATTAATGTTCCGTGACTTTTAAGAACAAGTTTTATTTCACGGTCTACATCCTCATCGGTAATAATATACTGTGCTTTGACAAAGCTGTATTCGCTGAAATCCTTGAGTTCAAATTCGGGATGGATTTCGTAGGAAAGCTGGATTGTCAATTGATCGGGAGTAAAAGTGAAGTCGATGATCTGTGCGCGGCTTGACGGCTTGATGTTTTCGGCATCGGCAACCTCTCCAAAATATTTTGAGGCCATTTTTTCGGCGACGGTCGTCTCAATAGAGGGGCCCGCCAGTTTTTTAATCAGGCTTTCCGGTGCGTGCCCTTTTCTGAATCCCTTGATCTGTACGCTTCTCCTGGCTTCTTCCAGTTCCTGTTTATATTCGGCACCAAACTCTTCAGGGGAAAGAATAATTTCCAATACCTGCTCGGTTTCGCTGACGTTCTTGATATTCTTTTGCAAGGCTCTCTTGGTTAATGAGTCATTGTGAAAAATTAAATGTAAACAAGGTACGAATTATTCCGCTTTTATAAAAGAGCGCTTGTTTCGTGCTTTATCGTCCTGGTTTGTACACCAGTGTTGCATAAGGGGCATCATGCAGCATCCGCAAGGCGGCCTCGGCGATATCTTCAACCGTGACTGCTTCGATAGCGGCTGTTTTTTCAGCAGGCTCAATGTACCGCCCGAAGTAGGAGAGGTCCGAAGCGGTTTGTGACATTCTGCGAGTCATTTTTTCCATGCCCATAATATGATAGCCGAGAAGCTTTGTTTTTGCGGCCTGCACCTCTTCCGGGTCAGGATTTTTCAGCGCATCGCTCTGGAGCAGCTCCCTGATGAGTTCCAGGGTGACCTTCGTTTTGTTGCTGTCGGTGCCAGCATAAATGTTAATCGCGGTCAAATCGTCAAAAAAGGTGACTGATGAATAGACGTTGTAAGCCAGCCCCCGCTTCTCCCGAAGTTCCAGATTAAGGAGAGAACTCATGCCGTTACCAAGCATGGAGTTGAGCACCATTAAACTGTAATAGAGAGGATCATGCCGTGGTATAGCTGTTCCAAGTACAATCTGTGCCTGGCAGACCCGCTTTTTTAGTGTAAGTGTAAATGGTGTATAATGTTCCGCGAGGAATGGCTGGCGAACATATTCGTTGCTGGCCGATTCTCCAAGAGCTCCAAGAAAACGTTCGCTCAACCGCATGATTTCGTCGTGACAAACCTTGCCAGTAGCGGTGAGCAACATTTTTTTTGGGATATAATGCTGGCGCATGAAGTTTTTCAGATCCTCATCGGTCAAGGCTTCAACGCTCTCTTCTGTCCCGAGGATCGGCTTGCCAAGCGGGTGGTTTGGAAACGAGCGCAGGTCGAACTCCTCAAAAACAAGCTCTTCAGGGGTGTCATTAACGCTGCTGATCTCCTCAAGAACAACCTCTTTTTCCTTGTTGATCTCTTCAAGAGGAAAAATCGGGTCGCAAACAAGATCAGAGAGCAAGTCAAACGAGGGTTCAAGGTGTTCTGCCAGACAGCGAAGATAGATACAGGTGTGCTCCTTGGTCGTGTAGGCATCAAGGTAGCCACCGTTTTTTTCGATGTTTCTGGCAATGTCGATATAGGTGCGCCGTCGGGTTCCTTTAAAAAGTGCATGTTCAATAAAATGAGCCAGTCCTTGACTTTTTTCGGGGTCATCGCGTGAACCAGCATCAATCTGGATACCGAGGGTAATGCTTTCTACATACGGGACGGTATCAGTAACAATTCTCAACCCGTTCGCAAGAACATCCTGATGAACAGCAAAAGGTGCCGCCAGAGCCGGTGAATTTTCTTTTGTCATGACTGAAATAATTTTCGGAAGCTTGTGATCGGAATTGAGTGCAATGTAGTTTTAATTCTTATTTTTATGAACAGGTGAAGCTATGTCCTCATCACGATGATTATAGCTCGGCTCTTTTTTTTTGTTATTGATGAAAGAACGGCGTATTTTCATGGGAAACAAAAAAGGCTGTTCTTCACAAAGGTTTCGCGAGTTCAAGTATCGGGAAAAGAAAAGGTGGAAATATTCAACGTTTAATGCTCAAGTCATCTGTTGTCATAACCGGGGCTACCGGATATATAGGATCCCAGCTTGTTCTTGCGCTGCTCTCAAGGTATCCCGGGGAGGTCAAATGCAGGGTGATTGCGCGCAAAAGTTCGGACTGCTCTTTTCTGAAGGGGTTGCCCGTTGATATTGTAAGGGCTGACATTCTTGATTCTCTCGCTCTCAATGAGGCGTTCAAGGGAGCCGGAACAGTGTTTCATTGTGCGGGTCTGATCTCTTATTCGAGGAAGTTTCGTAATGCTCTCTATGAAACCAATGTGCTTGGCACAAGAAACGTCGTGAATGCGTCGCTGTTCAATAATGTCCAAAGGCTTGTTCTGACCAGCTCAATCGCTGCTGTCGGCACTCTTGAGGATGGTTCCCCGGCCATTGAATCAACATCTTTTCAGGAGTGGCAGCGCAGGAACGGTTATATGGAAGCCAAGCATTTAGCTGAACTTGAGGCGCTTCGTGGTTTGGCAGAGGGGCTTGATGTTGTGCTGGTCAATCCCGGTGTCGTGATCGGCGTTGACCCACAGAACCCGGCATCGGTCAGTTCCTCGAACGAAGTACTGCGGTTGATATATCAAGGCCGAGTGCCACTGTTTCCATCAGGAGGCACCGGTTTTGTTGATGTTCGTGATGTGGCCGATGCGCATCTTGCCGCATGGGAGAAAGGTCGTTCAGGGGAACGCTATATTGTTGTCGGTCATAACCTGACCTTTCAAGAGCTTTTCTCTCGTGTCGGGAGCGTTGAAGGCAGCCGCACTGGACAGATGTTTATGGTGCCAAATGGCCTGGGATTGGTTGCTGGTCTTGGTGGTGAATGCTGGTCGATGCTGTCGAACCGTCCCTTCCTTGTCAGCCTGGAGAGCATCCGCATCTCTTCAAAGAAGCTCTCATACAGTAACACGAGGTCTGTACAGGAATTGAGCTTGCGTTATCGGGATCTTCGGGAAACGCTCAAGACCATTGTGACCTGAAAAGATTCCGTTTTCTCTAATTTTATTATGCTTGTTTAATTATGGATACTCAGAAAACAGAACAGAATCCAGTCGCTGTTGATCCGGCTAAACTCAAACAACTCAACATAGCGGTTGAAGCCCTCGAAAAACAGTTCGGCAAAGGAGCTATTATGCGGATGGGCGACGATTCTGCGGGGATGAAGGTGCAGTCGATTTCAACAGGATCGATGGCGCTTGATTTTGCACTCGGCGTTGGCGGATTGCCGCGCGGAAGGGTAACAGAAATTTACGGACCGGAATCTTCCGGCAAGACGACCCTTGCCCTGCATGTTATTGCTGAAGCGCAGAAAGAGGGTGGCATAGCGGCAATTGTCGATGCCGAACATGCCTTTGACCCAACCTACGCCCGCAAGCTCGGCGTTGACATCAACGCTCTCCTCATCAGCCAGCCGGAATCAGGCGAACAGGCGCTTTCCATTGTTGAAACGCTTGTCAGGAGTGGCGCTATTGATGTTGTCGTGGTCGATTCCGTTGCGGCTCTGGTTCCCCAGGCCGAGCTTGAGGGAGAGATGGGTGACAGTGTCATGGGATTGCAGGCCCGCCTTATGAGTCAGGCGCTGCGCAAACTTACCGGTGCTATCTCAAAATCGTGCGCAGTCTGTATTTTCATCAACCAGCTTCGCGATAAAATTGGAGTCATGTATGGCAGCCCGGAAACAACAACCGGCGGCAAGGCTCTGAAATTTTATGCGTCAGTACGTCTCGATATTCGTAAAATTGCCCAGATCAAGGATGGCGAAGAGAGTACCGGAAACCGCACCAGAGTCAAGGTTGTCAAGAACAAGGTGGCGCCACCCTTCAAGACTGCCGAGTTCGATATTCTCTACGGCGAAGGCATTTCAGCAATAGGCGAGCTTATTGATCTTGGCGTTGAATTCGGGGTGATTAAAAAGGCTGGCTCATGGTTCAGTTATGGTCAGGAAAAGCTTGGGCAGGGGCGTGAAACGGTGAAAAAAGTCCTTCGGGAAGATCCTCTCATGTATAAAAAGATTCATGCTCAGGTCAAAGAGTTGATGATAGGCCCGGCAGAGATTATTACCAGCTCGGAATGAGAATTGGCAGCCTTGATATAGACCGTCCAGTGATTCTTGCCCCGATGGAAGACGTGACTGACCGGGCCTTCAGGCAACTCTGCAAGCGCCATGGGGCGGATATTGTCTATACCGAGTTCATCAGTGCTGAAGCCCTGCGCAGGGGTGTTGAAAAGTCCTTGCGCAAGCTGAAGACCGATGCTGTCGAACGACCGTTTGCCATCCAGATTTTTGGCAACAGTGTTGAGTCGATGGTGGAGGCTGCGGTGATTGCCGAAGAGTATCGCCCCGACTATCTCGATATTAATTTTGGCTGCCCCACCAAAAAGGTTGCTGGCAAGGGGGCTGGTGCCGCGCTGCTCAGGGAGCCGGAGAAGATGGCGCAGATTTCCGAAGCGGTTGTGAAGGCGGTGAACATTCCTGTGACCGCCAAAACAAGAATTGGCTGGGATCCGGAATCGATTAATATTCTTGATATTCTTCCCCGACTAGAAGATGCCGGCATTCAGGCGCTGGCGCTGCATGGGCGCACGCGGAGCCAGATGTACAAGGGGAGGGCAGACTGGAGCTGGATTCGTGCCGCGAAAGAGCAGGCGCGGATTCCGATTATTGCCAATGGAGATATTTGGTCAGCCGAAGATGCTGTGGCGATGTTTGCCGAGACCGGAGCCGACGGAGTGATGATTGGCCGAGGCTCCATCGGCAACCCCTTTATTTTTGAGCAGGCAAAGCAGCTCATCCAAACAGGCAAGCCGATGCCGATGCCCGATTTTCGGCAAAGGATACATGCGGCAATCGATCACCTGACGCTCTCGGTGCAGTTCAAGGGGGAGAAGTATGGAAATCTTGAGATGCGCCGTCACTATTCCACCTACCTCAAGGCGCTGCCGATGGTCTCTCGGGTACGCAACAAGCTGGTACGTGAGGATGGGTGGGAGCAGGTAATCCAGATTCTTCTCGACTACGAGGCGGAGTGTGAGGGATATGCACGTGAAGGAAAGATTTATGACGATACAGAGAGTTTGAATGACCATTCAGATAAACTGGTACTGAATTATTAAGTTAAAACCATAAAACAAGTTATGAGTAGTTCGGATTTTCGCTGTCGGGTAGCGGTGCTTGGCGCAACTGGCCTTGTGGGTCGCACCATGATCAAGGTTCTGGAAGAGAGAAATTTTCCGGTCAGTGACATCGTCCCGCTTGCTTCAGCCCGAAGCGCAGGGCAGGTGATAACCTTCAAGGGTCGTGAGTTCATTATTCGCGAGCCCTCAAAAGAGGCATTCCAGGGTGTCGATATTGCCCTTTTTTCTGCGGGTGCAAAAGCGAGCCGCGAGTGGGCGCAGATTGCGGCAGGGGAGGGTGCGGTTGTTATCGACAACTCATCGGCATTCCGCATGGATACCGATGTGCCGCTTGTTGTCCCAGAGGTTAACCCCGGCGATATTTTCAAGGGTGATGGCACCCCTGAGCCAATTATTGCCAACCCCAACTGTTCAACCATCCAGATGGTGGTGGTGCTCAAGCCCCTGCATGACCGCTTCGGCTTGAAGAGGGTTGTTGTTTCAACCTATCAGTCTGTTACAGGCAAGGGGAAGGTGGGACGCGATGCCCTTGAGAGCGAACTTGCCGGAGAGAAGCAGGATGAGTTTACCCACTTTCACCAGATTGCCTTCAATGCCGTGCCGCAGATTGATGCCTTTACGGAGAATGGCTACACCAGGGAGGAGATGAAGATGGTGAACGAGACCCGCAAGATTATGGGCGACGATGCTCTCAGCGTCTCTCCCACGACCGTCCGCATTCCTGTGTACGGTGGTCATGGCGAGTCGCTGAACATTGAGCTGGATCGCGATTTCGATATTGATGAAGTGCGCGAGCTTCTTCGTACGTCGCCGGGCATTATCCTGCAGGATGATCCGTCCGCGCGCCTCTATCCCATGCCGCTCACCTCCTACGAGCGCGACGAGGTCTTTGTCGGTCGCATTCGTCGCGATTACTGGCACCCGAAGACGCTGAATATGTGGATTGTAGCCGATAACTTGAGGAAAGGCGCTGCCACCAATGCGGTGCAGATTGCCGAGGTTATTGTGGCAAAGAATTGAGGGGTTTCGATTTGTTCTGCGAGAGCCATCAGTGTTGAGCTGATGGCTTTTTGTGTCGGTTATTCTGAAAGCCATCCGACAGTCAAACCAAACCCACAACAAGGATAAGTTATCAATCATGAAAAGGTCGTCTATCATAGCCGGTTTGCTTGTCACCCTGATTGCCACCTGGTACCTGTGGCCAAAGGGATCGACAGACCACCGTCAGGATTTGAATATGAAACCGGAGGTCAGTGTCGTGACCATGAAACCTGAACCCCTGGTATTGACCAAAGAGCTGCCTGGCCGGACTTCGGCCGTACGTATGGCCGAGATCAGGCCGCAGGTCAGCGGCATTATTACGAAGCGCCTCTTTGTGGAAGGAAGCCTGGTTAAACAGGGTCAGCAACTCTACCAGATCGACCCCGCGACCTGTCAAGCCGCGTTGAACAGTGCAAAAGCCAACCTCAGCAAAGCCGAGGCCAACGTGAAATCGGTTCAGGCCAAAGCAGGCCGCTACGAAGAGCTGGTCAAAATCAGTGGCATCAGCAAACAGGAGTACGACGATGCGAAAGCGAGCCTTGCCCAGGCCAGGGCAGATGTCGCCATCGCCAGATCCGAAGTTTCCGCAGCCGGTATCAACCTCGACTACACCAGGGTCATCTCTCCGATTTCCGGGCGAATTGGCCAATCGAAGGTGACAGAAGGGGCGCTGGTTAATGCCAATCAGGCCGACCCGCTTGCGGTGGTGCAACAGCTCGACCAGATCTACGTGGACGTTTCACAGTCGAGCGAGGAGTTGATACAACTGCGACAGCGCCATCAGGGTCAGTCGGGCAATTCCGGCGCAGGGAGCGCTCCTGTCCAGCTTTTGGTGGATGGAAAACCTAAAGGAAAACCTGGTACGTTGAAGTTCTCGGATGTCACGGTCAACCCGAGCACGGGTACGGTACTGTTGAGAATATTGTTTGCCAACCCCGGTAATGAAATCCTCCCCGGCATGTTCGTTCATGCACGTCTTGAACAGTGGAGAGACGACCATGCCATCCTCGTGCCGCAAAAATCGGTCAGCAGGAGTGCGGACGGGTCGGTTTCGGTCTGGGTTGTTGGAGCAGACGGCAAGGCAAATCCTCGCCCGATCATCGTTACAGAGGTTGTCGGAGACAGGTGGCTCGTAAGCAGCGGACTCCAGGCAGGCGAGCAGGTCGTGTACGAAGGCATCATGAAAATCCAGCCCGGCATGGCGGTCAAAACCCTCGAGGCAGCACTGCCACCCGTGCCGGTGAAATAATCCATTACATTTAGACGTACCACTACCATGTCCGGATTTTTTATCGAGCGACCAGTCTTTGCCTGGGTGATCTCCATCTGCATCATGCTCGGCGGAATCCTCGCCATCAATACCCTGCCAGTCGAGCAATATCCGCGCATCGCAGCGCCGACCATCAACATCAGCGCCACCTATCCCGGCGCATCTGCCGAAGCGGTAGAAAACAGCGTGACGCAGGTCATCGAACAGGCTCTCACCGGTATCGACCATCTCCGCTACTTCAGCGCCGGGAGCGATTCGAACGGCAACATCACCATCACGGTGACCTTTGAACCCGAAGCCAACCCCGATATTGCCCAGGTGCAGGTGCAGAACAAGTTGCAGACGATCATGTCGAACCTTCCCCAACAGGTTCAGCAGCAGGGTATCAGGGTCACCAAGGGAGATACCGGTTTTCTGATGGTCGTGGGTGTCTACTCGGATGATGCCCGAGTCGATGACTATGCGATGAACGATTTCATCAACTCGAAGCTCCTCGATCCTCTGAGCCGCGTCCCCGGTGTCGGTAACATTCAGGTGTTCGGGCAGCCCTATTCGATGCGTATCTGGCTTGATCCCCATCGCATGGCGAGCTTCAACCTCACTACCACGGAGGTGCAGAGAGCTATCACGGCACAGAATGCCGATGTCTCCGCTGGCCAGTTGGGGGGAACGCCGTCGGTTCCGGGCCAGCAACTGAACGCCACCATAACGGCACAGTCACGCCTGAAAAGCGTCGGGGATTTCGAAAAGATCATGCTGAAGGTCAATACCGACGGGTCGCAGGTACGACTCAGGGATGTCGCCCGCGTCGAACTCGGCGTGCAGAACTACGACATGACCACGCGCTTCAACGGCAAACCGGCTGCCGGTATGGCCATCACCCTGGCGACCGGGGCAAACGCCCTGAACACCGCCACTCTGGTCAAAGAAAAAATGAGTGCCCTGAAGCCGTTGCTTCTGCCGGGTGTAAAGATCGTCTACCCATTCGACACGGCACCATTCGTCAAGACCTCGATCGAAGGGGTTGTCCATACCCTGATTGAGGCGGTTATTCTCGTCTTCTTTGTCATGTTCTTGTTTCTCCAGAACTTCCGGGCCACGCTTATTCCAACCATTGCGGTTCCTGTCGTGCTGCTGGGTACCTTCGGGGTGATGTCGGCATTCGGCTTCTCCATCAACACCCTCAGCATGTTCGCCATGGTACTCGCCATCGGACTGCTTGTCGATGATGCCATTGTCGTGGTCGAGAACGTCGAACGCATCATGGAAGAGGAGCGACTCTCCCCGCTGGAGGCGACCAGAAAATCGATGAAGCAAATCTCGAGCGCACTGATCGGCATCGCGCTTGTGCTCTCGGCCGTTTTCGTGCCGATGGCCTTCTTTAAAGGCTCCACGGGGACGATCTATCGTCAGTTCTCGATCACCATCGTCTCAGCGATGCTGCTCTCGGTACTGGTTGCGCTGATCCTGACACCGGCACTCTGCGCCAGCCTTCTCAGGCCCGTCAAAGCGGATGGACATCTTTACGGCACCGGCCCCCTCGGGCGCTTTTTCGCGTGGTTCAACGGCATGTTCAACCGTAACCGGGAACGCTATGTCGGCGGAGCCCGTTTTATGACGGGTAATGTCAAGCGCTCGCTGCTGGGGTTTATGCTGGTTGTGGTGCTGCTTGGCATTGTCCTGACGCGAATTCCGACCTCATTCCTGCCGGACGAAGATCAGGGGTTCCTCTTTGTCCAGCTTTCCACCCCCTCTGGAGCAACCAAGGAGCGGACTCTCGAAAGCGTGAAGAGGATGGAGGGCTACCTCCTCAATCAGGAAAAAGAGAACATCGAAAGCATCTTTAGTGTGACCGGTTTCAGTTTCGCGGGCCAGGGCCAGAACTCGGCCATGGGTTTCGTTCAGCTCAAAGATTGGTCTCAACGCAAGAAAAAGGGTCAGGATGTTGCCTCGATCGCCGGAAGAACCATGGGCGCACTGTCGAGCGTGAAGGACGCAATGATTTTTGCGTTTTACCCGCCGGCCGTCATGGAGCTCGGCAACGCCTCCGGTTTTGACCTTCAACTGGTAGACCGGACCGGCAAAGGTCATGAGGCTCTCATGGCCGCCCGAAACCAACTGCTCGGAATGGCTGCGCAAAACCCCTCCCTGAGCGGTGTGCGTCCCAATGGCCTTGAAGATGTGCCACAATTCAAGATCGATATCGACCACGAAAAGGCAAGCGCTTTTGGGGTATCGATCGCCGACATCAACGCAACGCTGCAAACCGCCTGGGGTTCGAGCTATGTGAACGACTTCGTGCATGAGGGGCGCATCAAGAAAGTGTTCATGCAGGGTGACGCACCGTACCGCATGAACCCGGAGGATGTCAACATCTGGCACGTCCGAAACTCGAATGGAGAGATGGTTCCCTTTTCATCGTTTTCCTCGGGCCGGTGGAGCTTCGGTTCTCCCAAGCTTGAACGGTTCAACGGCATATCGTCGGTCAATATCCAGGGGGCCCCGGCACCCGGCGTAAGTTCGGGCGATGCCATGGCCATCATGGCGAAACTGGCAGGAAAACTTCCTGAAGGTTTCGGTATCGAATGGACCGGTCTCTCCTACGAAGAGCGTGCTGCCGGACAGCAAACGCTGCTGCTCTACACGCTCTCCCTGCTTTTCGTCTTTCTGTGCCTGGCCGCCCTTTACGAAAGCTGGAGCGTGCCGATTGCCGTCATGCTGGTGGTGCCGCTTGGTGTTCTGGGCACAGTTCTGGCGACATTCCTCTCAGGACTTTCAAACGATGTCTACTTCAAGGTCGGCCTGTTGACAACCGTTGGTCTGACGGCGAAAAACGCGATTCTCATCGTGGAGTTCGCCAAAACCCTCTACGAAAGCGGTATGAACCTGCAGGAGGCAGTCCTCTCTGCAGCAAGTCAGCGACTTCGACCGATTATTATGACCTCCCTGGCATTCATCCTCGGTGTCACGCCACTCGCATTCTCCTCCGGAGCAGGATCGGCAAGCCAGCACGCCATCGGCATTGGTGTGATTGGAGGCATGTTGTCCGGTACGGTGCTGACGATCTTCTTTGTGCCGCTCTTCTTCATCCTCGTGCAATCCCGGTTTGCCCGAAAAACGGTAACCGACACAGCAGTTAATCAAAACGACACGAACCATGAACTATAAGCTTCTGCTTCCTTTATGCCTGGCAGCAACCACCCTGACGGCCTGTTCGCTTGCGCCAGCATACGTACGCCCAAAGGCACCCGTCACCACAGAGTGGCCAGTGGCTTCCTCTGCTCAGGAATCCGGGGAACAGCCTCGTACTACCGATATCGGATGGCGGAGCATGTTCAGGTCGCCAAAACTGCAAAGCCTTATCGAAGAATCCCTTGCCAACAACCGCGACCTGAGGATAGCCACCCTCAACATTGAGGCGGCTCGCAACACCTGGCGCATCCAGCGTTCGTATCTCCTTCCATCGATGAATGCATCGGGAAGCTTCACCCGCCAGGAGTTGTCAAAAAGCAGGAGCGGCACCGGAACAGCGGAAATCACCTCCGTCTATACCGCAGGCATCGGCACGACGGCTTATGAACTGGATCTTTTCGGTCGTGTACGCAGCCTCAGTAATCGCGCCATAAACCAGTATCTCGCTACCGAAGAGGGCCGTAAAGCTGCCCAGACAAGCCTTGTCGCTGAAGTTGCCAACGCCTATATCACCTGCCTTGCCGATGTCGAACTGCTGCGACTGACCGAAAGCACGCTCAGGACAAGGCTGGATGC
The DNA here is from genome assembly GCA_049317185.1 of Chlorobium sp. Classification (GTDB taxonomy): domain Bacteria; phylum Bacteroidota; class Chlorobiia; order Chlorobiales; family Chlorobiaceae; genus Chlorobium. The sequence goes on from JBMOIS010000008.1 coordinate 59,567, forward strand.
ATACGATCTCATCAAACGCAGCTTCGATCTCGGGGCAAAGTCCCGACTTGATGTAGCACAGTCCGCAATGCTGGTCGAATCGGCCCGGGCCAACCGGGCGCAATATCAACGTCGGGTGGAACAGGACAAGAACTCCCTGACCCTGCTGGTCGGAAAAGAGATCGATCCGAAGCTCCTCGAACCCCAACCTCTGGCCAATGTTGAGATGCTCGACACGCTCCCCATGGGCATTCCCTCCGTCGTTCTGCTTGATCGTCCCGACATACGGCAGGCGGAATACGCACTGAAGGCCGAAAACGCCAACATCGGAGCAGCACGGGCTTCTTTTTTCCCCAGCATAAGCCTTACCGGTTCCGCCGGGTTCGCCAGCGCCAGCTTGTCGGATCTGTTCGTGACCGGGTCAAGCGGTGTCTGGAGTTTCGCCCCACAGGTAACGCTCCCGATCTTCCAGGGAGGCCGGTTGCGTTCCAACCTCAAACTGGCTGAAACCAACCAGGATATTGCCGTTGCCCGATACGAAAAAGCTATTCAGATTGCGTTCCGGGAGGTCGCCGATGCACTGGTCGCCCGCACGACCAGCACCGAACAATTGCATGCTCAGCGAGCACTGGTCAAAGAGAGCGATCAAGCCTTGACCATCACGAAAGCTCGTTACGACCATGGTGTCGACAGCTATTTCGCACTGCTTGATGCCCAACGATCTCTCTTTGAGGCTCAGCAGAACGAAATTCTGATCCATCAACAGACTCTTGCCAATATGATCGACCTGTACAAAGCTCTCGGAGGCGGGTGGCAATGAGTAAAACTGGCGACGCAAAGAGGAGTCCGGTCTCTTCCTGTACCTCCCGGATCACAGCCTCTTCGGCCGTTTCGTAATTGTCAATGTTCCCTCCCGGCAAGCACCAGTGCCCCTGAAAGGGTGAGACACTCCTTTTCGTCAGCAGGATGATATCGCGTCTATCATCATCCGGTTTGATTATCGCTGCAACGGCAGCTTTTGTTATGCTGTCGCCTTGTTTGGTTTGTTGAAACAGATTCGTCTGGAGAAGAGACAAAAAATGATGATATACAGGTATGGTTGCGGATACGTTTTAGCCAAAAAAATCGTTACAGATTGAAAGTATTCCCGAAAAAGATGTAGCCGCTCGGCATCATGGGATCACATGCCCTGACCTACAAACAACACATTCCAGTCTCAATCGTGGATGCGTGGGATTTTTTTTCTTCTCCGGCGAACCTGGCACGGATAACTCCTCCTGAAATGATGTTCAGGATCACCAATGGCATACTCATCTCTTATCTACCTCTCAATGTTTTTTTCTTGTAAATTTTTTAACAGTTGAATTCGGAAGGTGCATCCTGCCTTTGAATTGTCACGTAATGAAATTAACCCATTATGAAGTCTTATCGCCTGTCGTACTAAATACGATCCCCAACCCGCCCCCTTTTGAGACTTTTTCGAAGTCACATGTGGCTGAAATATTAACTGTGAAAGAATGCTCGACAGTCGAGGTTGTCAGTTGCATTGATCTGACGAATTGCAACCATCTCCATACTTAAAATATCCGATAAATGCCTGGCAATATCTCGAAAGTATGTATCCTGGTTTGTAAAATCTACCGAGTGCTGGATATATGTAAAGAAGTTTCTGACGTAACAGCGGCGATATATTTCTTCAATGACCGCACCAATCATCCTGCGAGTGGAATCGTCCATTTGAGCGAAACCCTTTTGTTTCCCGAATACACCTACGAATGCAGATTGTTGTGTGGAAAGCAAAAAAAGCGACGGAGCTGGTGCATGGAAAATTTCTGCCGATAAATCAGATAACGTCTGCATTGCCGACTCAATATCCGGCGTAGCAAGAATTTTAATCACGGCCTCAAGAACTTTCACCTCTTTCTCCAGCTAAATCGTGTTGATTTTGCGAAATAGCGTAATTATTGCGATACTGAAAGCAAGAGGGACAACGACGAACCAGCTAATAAATACTTCATCCATGTTAACATCTGATATTGAATGACAGTCAACAGATGGAGCATGTTATTCCTAAAAAAACTTTGATGCATAAATAATTACCAAAATCTTTCTATTTTATATTCATCAAAAATCTTGTCAATAGAGACAAGAGTATAATTTTCAACAATTGATTGACATATTATCATTCTGTCAAATGGGTCTTTGTGAATAAAAGGAAGTTCTTTCAAGCGGGCTAAATGTTCTTTCTTTACGTTTAAGATGCTTATGTTCAGTTTTTCCGACTCATCAAACAGCACTTCGAAAGGAATGTCCAAAACAAGTTTTGATAAACTCAGTTTGATCGATATTTCCCAAAAACTTGCAATACTAATAAAAACATCATTGCTTGAATTTGCAATAGTTTCTCTGGCTTTTTCGGATAGGTTAACATCATTACTGAAAAACCAAAGCAATACGTGTGTATCTATTATTATCTTCATTCCATATATTCCCTGAAGTCTTCAAGAGGCTCATCAAAATCATCTTTGATATGTATTTTACCTTTCAAAGTACCAACCTTTCTTGATGGCCTTTCCTTTAGTGTCGTTTCATTGATGATGATGATTTCAAACAAATCTTCGATATAAGGAATATCCTCTTCAAGAATAATACTTCTCGGTGACAGCAATCGCCCTTTTGTAATGATTGCGTGTTGCATTTAATCTCCTATAAGCCTAATTTTTTTCTGATATATTTTTCATACAGGATACTCTCAGTTCTTGATCTTTATTCGTTCTCTCGCACTCTCTTCACTTTTCCACAGTACACTCTGTTAAGGCTATTCCGCATAACCGATCCATGAGCCCAGAAAACAGGAAAACTTAAAACTGCAAGGATATCAGCAGAGCTTTTACTGCATAAGGAACACCTGCGTGGCAATACGTAAAAACTAATGTATGGATATTTTTTTTTAAAATGAAAGCTTTCGTGCCCAATATTGCCCTGAAGCCAACCGACATGTACGGTACTCACAAATAGCATAGAGGAAAAGATTGTACAGAGAATGCCGTTGGCCTCAAGATTTGCATCGAAATCTGACAGAGTATCAATACTATCGTACTGTGACAGGGGGGTAACAATGCCAATCCCTAAAGTCATGCGGTCGATCAAGTAGTGATTGATTCTAATTCGGAGATCAATTTCGAAGCTTCTATTTCAGCCAGGGAATTTGCAGAAGACCAAATGCTTTTAAAAAAGCCACAGTCGAAGCGATAAAAGAGATGGCGATAAATATTCCTTGGACCACTGGCCACTTCTTGGCATCGGAGTTTCCAGAGTGCTCTAAAGAGCGCAGACGTTCTTGATGGTCCGCAATCTTTTCGCGTAAGAATTCAACTTGAAAAATCGTCTTCAAACTGGCAACGCCGTTTAAATCGCTTTGCAATATTCCTGATAGTCGCTGTATGGCTTCGTCTTCGGTTTTAGTTACCTCTGCCATATACGTTACCAAAGCATCGATTTCACCAGGCGCAAGCTTTTCTTTGGGAATGACCGCAGTCAATAGATTGCGGAGTGCTGTTACCTGTTCTTTACTCATAATTTACAGAACTCCTTCGCTTTGAAGATATGCGATGTACTCCTCGCGCTTCAGTGGACAATTTCGGAGAGCAAGACACTTTTCAGTGCTTTTGCCAAGGCCAAGCTCACGAAATATGCTTTTTGCAGTTCCTGTTGGAATATCTTTACTACCACGGGAAAAAACGGTCTGAAGCACCTTTTTTCCATTTACTTCAAAGCTAACCTTCGTATGCCGTCCGCCTTCTTCCATCCTTGCTCCGATCTTGGTCAGCATCTGAATTGCTTGTGTCCGATTCAGGGTTACATTCATTTCATTCTCCATCTGTTACATTACGAGAACCTGTCACTGTTTCGACAAAGCGCTTTGCCAAGAGAAGTGACTTGGTGAATGACTCATCTGGCTCATGCAACTGCAACTTTAAGTCCATGATAACTTCCATCAACCCGGCCTCAGCATCCTCATAAGTATCACCCCATGAAAATAATGCACCACAACCAAGAACCTCCAACTCGACACCTTCTTTACTGTCCTTTTTCCATACCGCAAATGGCTCCATCAAGCCATTTTGATGCGTGGGTTCAATAATAGCCTTAAAATATCCCTCCTCCTGAAATTCCTCGTTAGTCTTTGGAGTGCGCAACACAGAATCAGTCGACTGTGGTTCACTTGGGTCACAATCATTATTAATCTGACGTTGCAGAGGCTGCCGCTTGTTATGATAAGAAATCGCTTTGTCAAGAGTGTCTGCTGCAATCTTTGACAGGTTCTGGGACAAGCCCCCTTTTGACCACCACATGTTAAAAACTCCCCGTTCCTCGTCGCTGAGATCATCCTGCTCAAATCGGCCTGAACAACCAACCAAAGGGATTCCAGGTATCATAGCCTTGGCATAACGCGCTAACGCAACCCCGGCTCGGTCTGGACAGTCGCCACCATTAAGATCAATATCGGTAAACAACAAATCCAACAACGGCTTTGATTCGTCAGATATTCTACTAACAGCTTCATCTGACGAACAAAGAACTTCAACATCAACCCCAATATTAAATTGCTCTTTAGAAAACCGTCGAAACTTGCCAGCAAATCCCTCAGCAATGGAACGAACGTCATCAACAACCATAATCGAAATACTCATTTTTTATCTGCCATCTAAAGTTTTTTCTTGTAAATTTTTCCACAATTGAATTCGGAAGGTGCATCCTGACTTTGAATTATCACGTAATGAAATTGACCCATGATGAAGTCGTATCGCCTGTCGTACCAGATACAACCCCCATCCAGCTCCCTTTTGCGATTTTTTCGATGTTACCTTTGGCTGAAATATTAACTGTTCTTGACTCATACCAGGATTAGCTTCCTTTATCGGAGGCGGAACAGTTAATTTATTAAAGGCGATACCACCTGCACTGTCTGAATAATCCAAAATATTATATTGGCTCGCGTCCGATTCCTTTTGAATGACCAAAGTAATCACTCGATTTTGGCGAGGTCTATCGCGAAACGCATCGATACTATTGAACAAAAGGTTCAAAAAAGCTTCCCGAAGCCAATCTGCATAATAATAGCCTTCCAAATTCACACCGACGTACCTGAGTTTGATACCCATCATATTCAGTCGCTCCTTAATCAAGTCTCCAGCTTCATTCCAGACCTTTGCAACGGAAGTTTTTTCGAGCTTTGGAGCAGCATGCACACCACTGTAGCGAAGCTTTGTTATCGCGGCATCCAGCTTGATCACCGAATCTTTTAGCTTGGAAACCGGCTCCAGGATCCCCTTGTCTCTTGCACTCCGAGAAAGCGCTTCAAGTTCATCAATGAGAAGGGCTTGCTCAGTTTCAATGTTTTGCAACTCATGCCGGGCAGACTGAGCAATCTCAAGTTCTGTTGTACTAAAAAGCTGATCATGAATCACATCGGTCATTCGCTTCGCTTCATGATATCGCAAAAAATTGCTAATTGCAACGCTAATAATCCGCATTGCTGATTTTATAACATTTTTTTCGAGGGAAGAAAATGTAAAGTGAGCTGTAGTTGAACAGCTAACGACACCAAAGAACTCATCACCAAATACAATCGGAAATATTGCAAACGCCTTAACATAACTAAGCCGATCATCATGTAATAGAAACCCGAAGCGGTGAGTATTTGATGGGTCAACAAGTTCAAACTTCACATCTAATTTACCCCCTTTGTGTTCTAAAAGAGTTCGCTTGGTATCCAACACCAACTCCCGGAATGGTGGGGGAATAGTATCTCCGTCAAAATCGATACGATCGCCAAATCTATCCGGGTAGTGAAAGAATGCTCGACAGTCGAGGTTGTCAGTTGCATTGATCTGACGAATTGCAACCATCTCCATACTTAAAATATCCGATAAATGCCTGGCAATATCTCGAAAGTATGTATCCTGGTTTGTAAAATCTACCGAGTGCTGGATATATGTAAAGAAGTTTCTGACGTAACAGCGGCGATATATTTCTTCAATGACCGCACCAATCATCCTGCGAGTGGAATCGTCCATTTGTGCAATAGGCGCTGCCCATTCAAGAAAGCCAATTACAAATTCCCCTCTCGTTCCCACTATATGTCGTTCTTTGGGAAGTGGCTCGTTACTCAGGTATACAAAACCCTTTTGTTTCCCGAATACACCTACGAATGCAGATTGTTGTGTGGAAAGCAAAAAAAGCGACGGAGCTGGTGCATGGAAAATTTCTGCCGATAAATCAGATAACGTCTGCATTGCCGACTCAATATCCGGCGTAGCAAGAATTTTAATCACGGCCTCAAGAACTTCCACCTCTGCCTCCAGCTAAGTCGTGTTGATTTCGCGAAATAGCGTAATTATTTTGAATTTTATGCGATACTGAAAGCAGAGGGACAAAGACGAACCAGCTACAAAATACTTCATCCATGTTAACATTATTTTTCATATTTGTCAAAACGGAATATTAATTTCAAGCAAATAATGTGTAAAGCTCAAAGAAGCAATAGCTCTGATTTTTTGCTGATAACGCCGTTTTGAGGATTTTCCGGCGTGCATCAGGGTGGATGGTGTTGCGTGTGGGGTCGCTTTCGAGGAGGTACTAAGTACCCCCATTTTTGAACAACAAAGCAAAGGGAATACTCGGATATCTTGAAGGGATGCGTTCACGGCTTCTCGATCAAAGCTACAATTTTTTGTTCCGACCTGTCGGGTATTCGCCTGCATTGAATGGCGCAACACAAAATGACCTGCCTTACCTCTTCTCAACCTGGTTTGGACATAACTTTCCAGTCTCTATTTTAGACCTGTCAGCGATTCCGTCGAACATCATGCAGACCATTTCAGGTTGCATTCTGAAAATCATGTACGATGCGCTCTATTGGGGAAAAAACACGCACGTCGGCGGAAAAAAGCAGCCCTTGCTTATTGTTCTTGATGAAGCTCATGCTTACCTTAAAGCAGGCGAGGAGTCTATTTCGTCAAGAACCGTTCAGGCGATTGCGAAAGAGGGCAGAAAATATGGAGTTGGATTACTGCTTGTGACCCAACGGCCATCAGAATTGGATGAAACCGTATTGAGCCAATGCGGAACCATGATCGCCCTCAGAATGACAAACACCCGGGATAAAGGGCATGTTTCGTCAGCAATGCAGGATGAGTTACGAGAAATGACCGAGGTGCTTTCGAGCCTTCGAACCGGTGACGCAATTGTCAATCATTTCCCCAAGGAGGCAACAATGCCAATCCCTGAAATTATGCAACCGGTGGCATCAACGAACATCACTGCCGTCGTTTCGATACTGATCTCAGTTCAGCATTGCTTGAACAGATGGCCCATATTGTGCCCGATACGGAGACATTGAGAGCAAAGACCACAGGAATAGATTCATCACTGTTGCCGTGGGAAAGAGCGGCTGTCGCTGCCCGTGCTGCCAGAAAGTATTGGGCGCTGCCGGATGGGCCCGTGAGCAACAGGCAGTTGATAGACCTCTTTTCACTCTCAGACAATATTTTTAGCGACAATCATCGAGCGAAAAGCGCCATGACGGTTGGCTTTGGTAATGGAGTGCCAGATCGTCTTGATATCTGCCTCAACACCTCATACCCAACCAATCACCGATTTGCCCTTTTGCGTCTGGTGGGTGATCGCCTGTATGCACCGGACACCGACAAGTTTCTGCCGGTTACCACCGTTAAAACTGCCCGGCAGAAGTTTCAGCGAGCTTACGCCCAGGAATTTCTCTGCCCTTCCGATGCACTGAAAGATTTTGTTGGTGAAGACTTCGGAGAAGAAAAGCTGGATGAAGCGGCACACTACTTCAACGTTTCAACAAGGCTTATAGAGACGACATTGGTGAATAAAGGCTTTATCGATCGAGGAAGTCTGTTCGATTGAGAACAGTTTGAGCTGGATCTCCCCCATCATACGCCTCATTTTCACGCCTATTATCAGGATTCACAAGCCGTTTTTTCCATTGACCCGGTTGCAATGATGGAAGGCGCATTACCCGAAAGGCAGCGGCGACTTGTGATGGCCTGGGCTGAAATTCATCAGTTTGAACTTTTGACCGATTGGGATCTGTTACAGGATGGCAAAGCCCCGGTTAAAAGAGAACCCCTCCGTTAATTTAACCCGATAACGCACTATGAAACATCAATTTATAAAGGTCTTTGCTGTTGATATTCTTGACGGCTGTTCATTGCGTCTACATTTCGATAACGGTAAGGTAAGGGAAATTGATCTGGAACCCATTTTATATGGTGAACTCTATGAACCGCTACGCAATCATGATTTGTTCAGACAAGTGACTGTTGACGAGGAAGTAGGGACTATAGTATGGCCAAATGGAGCAGACTTTGACCCTGACTTACTCTACACCTGGGACGAACACATCGACGCCTTTGCTGCCCAGATGCGCAAAGTCGAACCGTCATAGGATCGGGAACGAATCATTCATGGAAAAAATGCGTTGCTTTTCATTCTCACAACCTGTCGGGAGCGGTCGAGGCACACACAGACTATGCAGTTTGCACTCTCCCTTTTCCCGATCAAGTAATTTTTCATTACGTTACACGATAAAGACAAAAGCTCTGAATTATGACTGATTGGCAAAAACGCATTACGATTAATACCGAACAGTGTGGTGGGCGACCATGCATAAGGGGATTGCGTATACGGGTAATCGATATCCTCGACCTGTTGGCGAATGGTCTCAGCCATACAGAAATACTTGAGGAACTGCCCGATCTCGAAATGGAGGATATTCTTGCTGCGCTGAAATATGCAAGCAGAAAACTTGACCATCCTGTCATAGCAGCATGATCATCTGGATTGATGCACAGCTCTCTCCCTCAATTGCTGCATGGATCAACCGCAGCTATCAGAATATTCAGGCCCAATCAGTGAGATCTCTCGACCTTCAGCGAGCAGATGACAAAGCCATATTTGATGCAGCAAAACAAGCTGACGCAGTTATCATGAGTAAAGATTCTGATTTTCTGCAACTTGTCGATCAGTTCGGATCCCCACCTCAAATAATATGGATCACCTGTGGTAACACTTCGAATAGCAGAATGAGATCAGTCCTTGCAAAATCTCTTGGGAAAGCTGTTAAATTAATCAATTCGGGTGAACCAATTGTTGAAATTGGCGACAGAACCTGAATTTGTAAAAATGCGTTCAGAAAGCCGGATTTCCCTGATTTTTTCAAGTTGGCGCTCGAAATATTCATCGGTCAGGATGCTTCCACCATGTTTGAGGCGTTCCACATCCATGGTCCACCTCTGAATCGTATACTCCTTCACGATTTGGTTGGCCCACTTGCGGAACTGGACTGCACGCTCGTTTTCAATTTTGAAGCCGACGGAGATTATCGCCTGAAGATTATAGTGCTCCACTTCACGCCGAACTTCCTGTACAAACTCAGTTTGAACTATTAAGTATTTCTTAACAGTTGCCCCTGGTTCCAGCTCATTATCGGCTAAAATACGTTTCAAGTGCTGGTTGACAGCCGAAACCGAAACATCATAAAGGGTGGCCATCATCTTCTGCGTCAGCCAGATATTCTCGTCCTCATAGTGCATTTCCACACTGGCCTCTGAAGTGTCGCCAGCCGCAACAAACTATTTATCAGTAAGCATCCTCTGTTGTTTACGAAACGTACAGCCAGTCGCGCTCTACAGCCTTTTGGCGTAACTTTTTAGCTAATTTTTCAGACTGAGGATATGAATAGTCTGAAAAATCGATAAGAGCATGTTCTGGAAATGGTACTGGATCAGAGACAACAGGCAGGTTTAACTCATTACATTCTTTGACACTGACAGCCATAACACCAGCAGAACTTTTTATAAGCTTTTTGGTATAGTGTTCATAAGCTTTCTCAGCAGATATCATGTCGTTATCGTAGACGGAAAGCTTTTTATCATCCTTGATTGTAGGGCGGAATGCCTGGGAGGTTATCTGGCCTTGCTTGATAAAGCCTGGATGAATCTGGCGAAGCATCAATGTAGCGTCATTCATACCTCAGCCTCCGACAGTGTCTTGAGTTCCTGATTCAGCAACACACAATCATCGGGCTTGTTAAAATCAAGAGACTTTATAATTTCGTCATCATTACTCATGTTCAGGACATGAAAGTCACCCTTATGGGTATCAATATTTACAGCAAGAGATATTTCATAACTATTCAGGGTCCATTCAATTTGAACTCCACCTTCGGGTGTCGGATAAACGTATGGCACAGGCAATTCATCCGAGTAATATGTTTCAAAATAGCTGACAAGCCAGTCCAGCCCCTCTTTACCTGGTGCAACACCTTCACCATCAAGCCAGCCGTTCTCCAAAGAGCGCAGTTCATCCAACTGAACCAACACGTCGTTAGCATCCAGCAAGCTGATGTGCTCGACAGAATCGATGCTTTGAAGCCGATTATTGCGATTAAACCTTCCTATCCCCTGCAGCAGCACTATACCTCCATTACCATAACGCATGAAGGCCTCCTTAACGATGTCACAATGTTGCGGTGAAATTGGCGCACTCACTGTAGGTCCACTGACAACATGCAAATCAAACGTCATTTTCGCCTGATCAGCAGCAGTTATTGAGCCTCTCAGGGAAATCTCCTCAGTAAGTTCCAACACATTGGAGGAAGCAAGCAATAATTTTCTGCGAGTAGTTTTGTTCAGTCGAGCCGGATGAGCTATATCAGCAGGATTCAACTCAAGAGACTCGCCATCTCTGAGACTTCTGCCTATTCGATCAAAATAACAAAGAAGATTTTCGGGCAAATGCTCCTTGATATCCCGATTTTGTTCAGCAGCATTAACCGCGTTAACTATCGAATTTTTAGCTTGATGAAAGTAATGGGCATTATCAGAAGGGAAAAGATCCAGACTTGTTCCCGCAAGCGTGAAGAACAAGGCTATTTTGGGGATGGCACTGCCCTCTTCAATACCGGTCAGCTTGAGAGAGACACCGTTGGTAAAACCACGAGGAATGCGTTTCCTGTCGGGGTGTTCTTGCATGTACCCCCATTTGACGGTTTCAACAAGCATTTCTTCCAGAACAGCCAAATCCCTGAGAACCTCGAGAGGAATGGCATGTCCCGAAAATCGTTCACCAACGAGCCGGGGGCTAAGGAATTCAATGTTGTTCAACGTGCGGCTCATGGTGCTCTATTGTTGGTTAGAGGTCAATATAAACAACATGAACAAAATAAAGCCATAAAGGCCCTATGTGATTATTCATAACCATAAATAAAAAAAGGCCTCACAGATTAAGGAACCCGTGAGGCCTAAGCAAAAGACTTACCATAGTACGCTGTTCTTACGGGAAGCGTGATAAGTACTATTGTCTCTATTATAAAAAAATAAACTTGATTCCACGAATATTTTCACAGATAAATTCGCCAACTCCAGGAAATTACTCACCTGTAGGGAAAAATATGAGGGATATCACCCCGGTGCTCAATCATCTCCTTCACACTGATGTCTCGCGACAGGAACCCTTTGTCATTGAATTTTGCATGCGCCGCCCAAAAAACATGAAGCGCGGGCGCACTACTACCTGCTATTGTCAAGCGCTGAATCAAACCGGAATCCCAAAATGAGTCGCTCAGGTATGCCGTTTCGACATCCTGAAGCACACGCTCAATACCGGATTCATTGATCTCCCTGATGTCGCTGTCAAATTTGGATTCAGGAGAGCGGGGAATAACGGCCAAGCAAAATGCTCATGACAAGCCATCTTCTCAGATGGCGCTCAATCAACGCATCCTCCATCCTGATCGAGTTCAGATGCAGGAACAGTCCGACATAAATTATTGCCTGAAGATTATAGTGATCCACTTCAAGCCGAACTTCCCGACCACCCTCAGTTTGAAACTATTAAGTATTTTCAGCTCTTCGAATATTTTAGTGGGAATAGAGTACTAATGATTTTGCTTAGCTCCGTGTATAGCTTGACACTGTATTATTGCGCCAAAAAGTCAAGATGCTTGCTATGGAGTTCTCCTGCGGTTATATTATTAACAATATCAAACAAGATAATGCACAGAGATAACCTCCAATCTGAGGTGCTTTCACATTGGATAATAAAGTTACCGCCTGAGGGTAAACTTTTTCTTATTTTCAGGTTCTCGATACATCGCTTTTTCAATTATTGGAGGCTGCAAATAATGCAAGTTGTAAAATGGGGTAACTCTCTGGCAGTAAGGTTTCCCGCTCTCTTGGTGCAAGCCCTTGATCTGAAAGAAGGCGAAGAAATTGATCTTCAGCCCACAGGAGCAAAAGCTTTTGAGGTCAGCAAAAAGGAGTCAAACAAAGAGGTGCTTTTGCGTCTTCACGAATTTCGAGGACGATTGCCTGCGGATTTCCATTTTGACCGCCAGCAAGCCAATGAAAGAGATGATGCCCAATGAGCAAACCATTTATAGACAGCAATATCGTGTTGTATCTTTTGTCTGGTGACGCAGCCAAAGCTGATCGGGCAGAAGAAATACTTACGACAGGTGGAGTAATTAGCGTACAAGTGCTCAATGAAGTTGTATCGGTTTGCCGACGCAAGCTCAAGATGCCTTGGGAAGAGATTGAGGCTTTACTGCTGGCAGTTAAAACTGTTTGTGACATTCAGCCACTGACTGTGGTATCTCATGAGAAGGCTGTCGAGATTGCCAAGCATTTTCAATTGTCGTTCTACGATGCCAATATTGTTGCTTCTGCTCTCTTATCCGGTGCAGAGGTTCTGTTTTCTGAAGATATGCATAATGGCATACTGATTGATGGGATACGTATTCAAAATCCGTTCATCTGAACCAAATTGGAAAAAGTTGATGCTGATGGAAATGTTCTTGGCTTTTTGGCGTAACCGGCAAGAAACGCGCACAGGAGAACGCATTAAAACCCTGCGATACCTCATCACCCTTCTTTTTTTCTGCTTTCTCTGCGGATGCAACACGCCGTCGGGTGATAAGCCAGCCACAAAAGACGAGAGCACGTTGGGGCAGATGGTGATTATTCCTCAGTTTGAAGAGGTTCTGCCTTTGACCAAGGGTTTAGCAGCAGTAAAAATTGGGGACGATAAAACCGGCAAATGGGGATATATAGACAAGCAAGGCAAGATGGTCATCAACCCCATATTCGATGAAGCAAGAAACTTTTCTGAATCTGATGGGTTAGCCCGTGTAAGAATTGGGAATAACACAATCGGACAATGGTGGTTTATTGACACAAGCGGTAAGATGCTCATAAACCCTCAACTCAATATTCTTTCGGGTTTTAATGAAGGATTTGCGGTTTTCAGCAATGGAGATAACAAAACCGAAAAATTTGGGTACATAGACAAAGATGGCAAGATTGCAATTAAACCTCAATTCGATGGCTATGGGGAATTTTCTGAAGGACTTGCTGGAGTTAGGATTGGTGACGATAAAACAGGTAAGTGGGGATTCATTGACAAACAAGGGAATATCGTTCTCAAACCACAGTTTGGATGGGAAACAAATTTTTCCGAAGGACTTGCTGCTGTCAGAATTGGGGACGATAAAACAGGCAAGTGGGGTTTCATTGACAAGCAAGGCAAGATGGTTGTTAACCCTCAATTTGATGCGGCAGCGGAATTTTACGATGGACTTGCGGCAGTCAGGATTGGGGACGATAAAACCGGCAAGTGGGGTTTCATTGATAAACAAAGTAAAGTGGTTATCAACTCACAATTCGACGAGGTTTCGTCATTTACTGAAGGCCTTGCGGCAGTCAAGATTGGTAATGAAAAAACGGGCAAATGGGGATTCATCAACAAGCAGGGAATGATGGTCATAAACCCTCAATTCGACAGGGTTATGTGTTTTACTGAAGGCCTTGTGGCAGTCAGGATTGGTGATAAAAAAACCGGCAAATGGGGATTCATTGACAAACAAGGCAAGATGGTTGTTAATCCACAATTTGATGCCATTGGGGATTTTTCCAATGGTTTTTCCGAAGGTCTTGCACCAGTTAAAATTGCTGGCAAATGGGGATTCATCAGCCGTGGACCATACCGCAAAGATGCTGGCAAGTAACGGAAAAGTCATACTCCGATGTTACCCGTAACATATTTATGGATAATGCTTAAAATTAACGTTTGATACGGGATTCCCTCCTCAAGGGGTTTCTCTTTCACTATGGTACACTTGACAAAAAGCGCAGTTTTCTGGAGGTTCTGTTTGATAGCAAAGCCGGATATTTCAGGCAAGACGACAATGAAGAACCGATTGAGCACTTGTCGGTTTATCATTGCGCAGTGTCAATGAGCATGAACAATCACTCAACGGGACATTGAATAAAATTCATGAGACTTGAGAGCATACAGTTGGAAAACTTTAGGGCAAAAGAGAATGTCTCCCTGGAATTTGGACATCGTCTGACGTTGTTTATTGGCGCGAATGGTTCTGGCAAGACCAGTGTTCTTGATGCTATCGCTATAGGTCTTGGTGCGGTATTGACGCATCTGCCCGAAATATCCGGGCGATCCTTCAGAAAAAATGGTGATATCCGTCAGTCCGATAATCAGTTGGCACCCTATGCCCGTATTGCTCTGGCAACAACCTCTGGCTTGAAGTGGGATAAAATCAAACGGCGCGACAAAAGCAGGGCGACCAGTCAGCTTGTGCCAATCTGTTATGGTGTTCGTGAGCTCGAACGTTTTCTCGACAAAGAGATTCTTGACCCTTTGAATGCTGGCAGTGATTTTCTGTTACCCTTATTTGTGTACTATGGTGTCAGCCGGGCATTGCTTGAGCCTCCTTCAAGTCGCAAAGGGTTTCCGAAAACGCATCGTCGTTTTGCAGCACTTGAGAATGTGCTGAATGCTGACAGTCGTTTCAAGTCGGCGTTTATCTGGTTCTATAATAAAGAAAATGAAGAAAACCGGTTACAGAAGGAACAGAGAGACTTTGATGTCACCCTGAAAGAGCTGGACGCTGTGCGATATGCCATCAGCAGCATGTTTCCTGATATTTCCGAGCCTCATATTGAGCTGAATCCGTGGCGATTTATGGTCAAGCAGCATGATGAATTGTTGAATATCGAACAGTTAAGTGACGGATATAAGACACTGCTTGGATTGGTGATTGACCTCAGTTCACGTATGGCAATGGCGAACCCTCATCTGGATGACCCGCTTGCAGCAGAAGCCATTGTGATGATAGATGAAATTGATCTTCATCTCCATCCATCCTGGCAACAGCGAGTTGTAGGTGATCTTTTAAAAACCTTTAAGAATACGCAGTTCATTGTAACGACGCACAGCCCGTACATTGTGGAAGCGATTAATAATTACTTAAAACGTAATCAAATAGAGGGATTTCTGACCAAGACTGATGACCTTATAGGTTTGCAATCTTTGTGTGCCGATAAAATCTCGGCATATTTAATGGCAGAGGAGGGTGAGCAATCGTTGATGAGCAGTGAGTTTAAATTGCTGGATGATAAATTGCTTGAAAACTTTAATGCCCTGAATATGCTTTACGATCAAATGCGGGATATCGAGTGGGAGAATAAATCTTGATTGATGTTAGCCCTTTTGAGCATTGTGTTTGTCAGAAGATGGGAAACACTCTTGATTTGTGCGATGCTGTTTTGACGTTTTCCGAAAAGGGAAAAAAGGTAAAGCTGGTTCCCCGTAACGATGAAGAGGCCAAGGCGTTGGTGCTGGATGGTTGCGTGTTTCAGGATAAGCTGGCGAGGTGTGACGGTATGTTTCTGTTGAGGAGTGGCAATAAAAAGGTCATTATTCTGGTTGAGCTGAAAGGCGCACATGATATTCCTCATGCATTCGAGCAGTTGGCCTATGTGCAAAAGTATCGGGAAGAGTACCGGCTGATAGTAGATCGATTCAGGAAAGATGGTACTGGGCAGCTTGTCGAAAAAGCATTTATTATTAGCAATGGAATGTTGAGCAAGCCTGATCGGGAAAGGGAAGAAAAAAAGCATGGCATCAGAGTTCGTGAGGTGCTGCATTGTGAAGCAACTTCACCTGTTCCTGATTTAAGACTGGATCTGTTCTAAACTAAGGCGAGTATAGGCACTAACAGGGGGAGATACTTGCCTTTTTGGCAAAACAATTGTCTTTCAAACTTCAGTTCGAACCTCGGCTTGTGCCTTTTCCATTTGATCTTGATGGTTTTGTGTCTGCGTTCACCAGCATCGTCAAACGTGATGGATCGGCATACGATGTAGTCTTAACAGTTGCCCCTGCGTCCTGCACGTCCAGCAAAACTACGTTTCAAGGTCG
>JBMOIS010000009.1:0-70978 GCA_049317185.1 Chlorobium sp.
CGCAGTTCTATGCTTTCATCAGCCAGATTATCCCCTATTCCGACCAGGAGCTGGAAATGCTCTACAGCTTCAGCCGATATCTGATACCGCATCTTGAGCTTGCCGACACCGGGGCAAATCCGGATCCTGAAAAAGAGGTTACCCTCCAGTATTACCGGATAGAAAAAGTGATGTCGGGGGCGATTATTCTTGAGAGTGACGATCAGTATGGCGTCAAATCGCCGACCGCTGTCGGAACCGGCAAAGCAAAGGATGAAGAGAAGCCTCTCTCCGAGATTATTCAGGCGCTGAACGAACGGTTCGGCACCGACTTCACCGACGAAGACCGGCTCTTCTTCGACCAGATCATGGAAAAAGCCGCCAAAGATGAGCGTGTCATACAAACAGCGATGGCCAATCCTCTCGACAAGTTTGAGCTTGGCATCAAAACCATTATTGAATCGCTCATGATGCAGAGAATGGCTGAAAATGATGGCATCGTCACCCGATATATGGACGAATCGAACTTCCAGAAAACGATATTCCCGATACTGGCAAGGGAGATCTACAGGAGTATTCTGGAGAAGCAGGAGTGAGGATGGGGCAACTCTTCGAAATTTTAGAAGAGTTCGGTGTGTTGTTTCTGAGTGGTGAAGAGAGATGGTTAGAAAGTTTCACACAATTTGAAATTTGCGTATTATTCATCAGGATCACCAAGCCATGAATCCCGGAGAATACAGTGCAAACTGTGACACTGAAAATTGAAGATTGCGCTAACGAAAAATTCAGCTCATTCCTTGCGCACTTCTCATCGAGCGAGACACAACTACTGGAGCAATATGAGGATATGAGCGACAATGGATATCTCAGAAGCATCAACGGCATTAATACGCAGTTCTCCACTTGGCGTTGTCATCTGTATGACTGTAACTGAATGAAGGTGATTTTTGATATATTTGGCAGACCTGTGCGTCTTACAGAAAATCGCTTGGGGCATATTGTTGAAACACATCCTGAAATGGTTGATCAACTCTTAAATCTTGAAGAGACGCTTGTAAATCCTTATGCCGTGATTGAATCGATTAATGGCAATGCAGTTCAGTTATTTTATCGAAAGTTTCGTCACATCTCTTTTGGTGACAAATATTTATGCGTGGTTGTCAAAATACAATCAACAGATAACTTTATCATAACAGCCTATATCACTGATGCAATAAAAAAAGGACGGCATATGGAAAAAAATATAAAAGTCTGGTTCGATAAAGAGTCGGATTTCCTTGAGGTTCTGTTTGATGTTAAAGCGGGATATTTCAAGGAGACCGAGAATGAAGATGTGATGGAGAAAGTTGATGCTGATGGAAATGTAATCGGATTTTCAATATTGCATGTCAGTCAGCATGAAAAATCACCGATCACTTTTGGGATTAAGAGCAGTGTGGCATGATGGGAACGAGCAATTTTTGTGACAGAAAATTTTCGGAACCTGACTCAGCAAACCTCAGCCGCTACAAACTCAGCTTGTAACACCCATTGCCACGTCTGAAAGACCCAAAAGCAGGAAACCCCGAGAATGGCGCGAAATTGAATCAGTGCTGGTCGCTATTGGCTGCAGAGTTTTGGAAGGGAAGGGTTCCACTGTCACTTTTGAAAAGGATGGCCTCCGCGTCACCTTCCATCGTCCACACCCTGACAAGGCCGCGCTCCGATATCGGGTAAAGGATGCTCGTAACTTTTTAATTGAATTGAGGGTAAAACCATGAACGGAATGACATACAAGGACTACGCCGCTCGTGTTGAATTTGATGCAGAAGACCACATTTTTGTCGGCCACATCATCGGGATACGAGATATTGTCGGATTCCATGGAGAAACGGTAAGCGAATTGGAAAACTCTTTCCAGGAAGCAGTTGACGGCTATCTATCCGCCTGTGAAGCACTTGGTCAGCACCCAAACAAACCCTACTCCGGCAAACTCCTTATCCGCGTAAGCGCGGAAATCCATGCGGCTGTTGCCGCCTCCGCAGAAGCAGCAGGTAAAAGCCTAAACCAATGGGCATCCGAAATACTGAACAAAGCCGCTCACGCATAATCGTACATTCTGGGGGGTTATGGGACGGTCATGACAGCTCTCCGTCAGGGTGAACTATGCCACCCACAAGGCAACTATCGCCTGGAGTGGAGAATTCGCAGACAAAATGCTGGACGCACATTTCAAAAAACTTACTGACATGATTGCTGAGGCAGTTTTATCTCAAAAAAAATCCCTCCCAGCATGACAAATCTCAAAAAACAAGATTGATTGTGGTAGCAGGGCCGAATGGTTCAGGAAAAACAACCATTACCGAAAAACTGCTCCGCCACGAATGGATGGGAGGGTACACATCGCCTTTGAAACACTATAGTTTCCAGATCATTAAATATTGTATTATCTTTTTTGAAAGTATACGCTATTATCAACTTTGTTGCGACCATGAACACACAACTGTTACAACAAGCAAGTATGCTCGACGTTAATGAGCAGATCGAACTTGTTGAGGCAATCTGGAATGGCATTGTCAGTCGAGATGCAGCACCATTGTTGACAGATCCGCAAATAACGGAACTTGATCGTCGGCTTGCAGACCATCTTGCAAATCCAGATGATGTTATTGGCTGGGATGAAGTAAAAGCTGACGCTCTTGCCAAAATCAAACGTAACCCCAATATGAAATTCAACAAAAAACTTGCCAACAAGATTCAGGAGCAGGCTCTACGTTTTCAGGAGGAGTTTGGCCTGTTGGCTTTAACTTGCCCCGACATTTACAACATGGCAGCCGAAAAAATAGTGCTTGCGAAGACACCCCTTCAGATTGGGCAGATGCTTCATCCGGGTTGCCGCGCTGCGGCACTCGCTGATGTGCCCGCCCCGATACTGGACGATCATCGCCAACGATACACCGAAAAGGATTTGCGAGAGGGTCAGTTTATCATCGTGACCGGCAGTAAAGACCACTACGTATTTATCATGGGGCATGAAACAAAGAAACGAAAAGACAAAGAAAACTCGAAATAACAACTCTTGACACAATTACAGGGACGAAATGAAAAAAAATAGCAAAACCAACTTCTGCCGGACTCTTCACATTGAGCTGTAAGGAAAACCGCATGAACACAAACGCTATCAATGATCCAAAAACACCGGGTGACAGTGAAGAGGATGAACAGCATCTCGCACTCCTCATCCATCAAGCAGGAGAGGATGCAAGAATCCACACAAAAATAACCATGGACAAGCATTTCAAAAAACTCAACGACATGATTGATGAGGCAGTTTTATCTCAAAAAGAAAACCGCCAGGCATAGAAAGTGCACAACAAGCCTCTGAAACAAAAAGGAAAACGTTTGAGGTTTCGCCATCCGGGTACGGGATACATTGGCCGCTGCTGGATGAAGATATATCCATTGATGCGCTTTTGGGAATTGTCAGTGCGCCTGCAAGGGACAGAAAAACTGCATAACAAAAAAGGAGATTACCTTATGTCCATAATGATGAAAAAGGAAGACGCGCATAAAATCATTGACCTTATGCCTTCGAAAGCTATATGGGATGATCTGATGCACGAAATATACGTTCGCGAGGCAATTGAACGTGGCTTGGCAGACAGCAATGCATGCCGAACCAGGGACGTGCAGGAAGTCCGAGCTAAGTATGGCCTGCCAGAATGAAGGTACACTGGACAGCTACAGCCGAGGGACATTTGGATGCTATCCACGATCATATTGCGCTGGATTCGCCGGTATATGCCAAAAGTATTGTCACAGTACGGCAATAACCGGCAAAATTGACTTGCGGAAAGCGATACAATGCCAACTTGGCACATCAAACTTTCAAAAACATCTCCATGAATAACACAACAATCAAGAAAACCTTGTGCAAGCTTGACAAGCACGATATGGAAGAAAGTCTCGATACTATTGTGAAGCTGGTTGCCAAACCACACTATCTTTGCGACAAGTGTGCAAGAGTGGCAAAAAAGAAAAAATATCTTTGTAAACCGGTCAAAATCAAATGATCAGAACAAAAAAACGATGCCTGACAAAAAGTGCAAATAATGCACACTCCCTGACAGTCCGTCAGCAACTCAGTAAAGAAAACCAAAGAGCCAGAGTGGTATTTTATTCCCACAACCTGTTTCGATATCGTCGGCAACAACAAAACTCTTTTCGACCCCGCTGATTTGGTTGAACCCCTTCCCTTTTCCTCCTATTCCAAAGGTGTACTCTGACTTGACGATAAAATCCCCATGGGCTGACAGTTCAATGGTGTTTTCAACAAGACCGGGGTGGAGAGCGCTGGCGTTGCGCAATTGATTGACGAAGAAGAGTTCACGCAAGGTGCCGGTGTTGAGGTTTTCGGAAATGGCGTACATCAGGTTACTGTTTTCAAGGTAAATCTTGTCGGGCCTCGTCAGCACCTCATACCCCCTCCCCTGACTGCGCACCAGATTCAGCAGCCTTGCATCTTGCAGATTCTCCAGATATTCGTAGAGACGTGGCCGCGATATATCGGTTGCCTCTGCCAGTTTTGAGATGTTCGGAATAAAAGGAACGCTTGTAGCCAAAAGGTAGAGCAGCTTTTTGAGTTTTGAAATCTGCCGCGCTGCGATGCGATTCACCAGAGGCAGATCAACTTCAAGGATGTGGTTGATGACTTCCCTGAGCCGAAAGAGATAGGTGCCTGGACTCTCCAAAAAAAAGGGATAGTAGCCGATCTGCTGGTAGTCACGAAAGAGTTTGCGAACGGTTATCTCGCTGCAGAGGGTTTCCGCAATCTGGCGATGCCCCGAAAGAATCTCTTCCAGTGAGCAGAGTGGATACTCCTTGTTCCCGGCAAAGTTCAGATACTCACGAAAAGAGAGTCCATGCAGGTTGAAAATGATGGCTCGTCGGCTTAAATCCGCCTTTTGTTTTGAAATCTGCAACAGGCTGGAGCCGGAAAAAACAACTTTCAGCTTTGGAAAGGAGTCGTAGATCGCCTTGATGTCGATTGCCCAATCGGGGTATTTGTGAATCTCATCCACCAAAAGAAGTTCACCGCCAAACTGATGAAACTCCCGCGCAAACTCAAAAAGGTTATGCGCCTGAAAGTAGGGGCTGTCCACGGAAATGTAGAGCGCCCGGTCAGGATCGCCATACCGCTCCCTGACATGCTGCAACATCAACGTTGTCTTGCCCGTGCCTCTCGCTCCAAGAATCCCGACACAACGCTCACTCCAGTCAATATGGCTGTAGAGGTATCGCTTCACCGTGCTTACTGATGCAATCAGCCGATGCTGTTCGTTGAAGAAGTTTTCCATAATTCAGCGATTTTTGTAAAATAGATATTACAAATATATAGAATAAATGGAACAAGCCGCAACTACTGTTACAACGGCAAACAAGCAATGAGTGGTCTTAATGGGTGTGCCTTACCAATTGCATCAAACCCTTTTATTCTGTAAACTGTTACGGTTTTTTTCAGAACAACGAACACCCGTGAACCATGAATATTGACCGGCGCCTCTTTCAGTTGCTTAATGAAGAGCGGATGCCCTTTATTGTTTCGATCATATCGGGAATTCTTGCTGCGGGGATGCTGGTTGCACAAGCTTACTACCTCAGTCTGGTGATCGACAGCGCCTTTATCCAGAAAAGCGGCATGGAGAAGCTCTTCCTGCCGCTTGGCCTCTTTGCACTTTTCAGCACCCTGCGGATGGCCTTCAACTGGTTCTCGCATACTGAAGCGAACCGTGGCACGCTCATTATACGACAGAAAGTGTTCACCCGGCTCACCAGCATGGTCGGTGCTCTCGGGCCAATCTATGCCAAATCGGTGCAGAGTGCACGGCTCAGCATCACTCTCCTGAAGGGAGTTGAAGCACTCGATGCCTATTACAGCCAGTACATTCCACAGATCTTTTTTGCCCTCTTCACGCCGCTCTTGATTGCTGGTGTCATCCTGCCCGGCGACCCGATCTCTGGCGGAATCATGCTTGGCACGGCACCCCTTATCCCCCTCTTCATGATCCTGATCGGGAAGTCGGCCAGTGCCATGACGGAAAAGCAGTGGAAAACCATGAGCCGGATGAGCGGCTTCTTCCTCGATGTGCTGCAAGGGCTGCCAACACTGAAACTCTTTGCGCAGAGCAAACGGCAGCACGATGCTATTGAAAAGTCGGGCGAATCTTTCCGCCACGCCACCATGCGAGTGCTGAAAGTGGCTTTTCTCTCCTCCCTGACGCTTGAACTGGTTGGTACTATCGGCATGGCCATTATTGCCATCGGCATCG
Source organism: Chlorobium sp. (assembly GCA_049317185.1). Lineage (GTDB taxonomy): Bacteria > Bacteroidota > Chlorobiia > Chlorobiales > Chlorobiaceae > Chlorobium. The sequence continues at coordinate 6,288 of JBMOIS010000009.1, forward strand.
GCCTTCGTCTTATGAGCGGGAAACTCACTTTTCAGCACGCACTCTTTGTTTTGATACTCACCCCGGATTTCTACCTCCCGCTACGCCAGCTTGGGGCCAAATTTCATGCTGGAATGGAAGGGGTCAGCGCCTCAAAGGAGATCTTTGCCATCCTCGATCAAAGCAGCACCCCTGCTCCAGTGCAGCAAGCCGCCTTTAGGGTGAAGGAGAGCACCGGAATGAGACCCATTCTTTTTACTGATGTGAACTACACCTATCCCGGAGGATCGCAGCCAGTACTTGAGGGAATCAATGCCACCATTCCTGCCGGAAAAACCACAGCTATCATTGGCCCGAGCGGTGCAGGAAAGAGCACGCTGATCAACCTGCTCCTCCGCTTTCAGGAGCCTGCAGAAGGCAGCATCACCATCGACGGCAACCCGATTCATGACATGCCGCTTGAGGAGTGGCATCGCCAAATTTCATGGGTTCCACAGCATCCATACCTTTTCAACGCCACACTGCGAGAGAATATCCGCCTTGCAAAGCCAGATGCTTCAGCAGAGGAGATGGAGAGTGCTCTGCAAAAGACCGGCCTCACTACCTTTGTCGGATCGCTGCCCGAGGGCCTCGAAACAATGATTGGCGAAGAGGGTGCCCGGCTGAGCGGAGGAGAGGCACAACGGGTGGCGCTTGCCCGTGCGTTCCTGAAAAACGCCCCGTTGCTGGTACTCGACGAACCAACCTCGCACACTGACCCCGAACTCGAAGCTGCTTTGCGCAGTTCCATTCAGGAGCTGATGAGAGAGAGGACAACCGTCATCATCGCCCACCGGCTCGAAACCATACGATCTGCCGAACAGATTATCGTCATCAGCGAGGGAAAAATCACCCAGTGCGGCACCCACGAGGAGCTTATCGCCAACGGAGGCTTTTACCACGACAGCCTGCTTCTGCAACAGGAGAGAGAATCATGAAAACCTTATTTCGCTTGACGGGACTGGTTAAACCATACTTCTTGTGGATGGCCCTTGCCGCACTCATTGGCTTTGCTACCACCGGCAGCAGCATCGGCCTTTTGATGACCTCCGCCTACATCATCGCCAAGGCTGCCCTGCAACCACCGACAGGCAGTCTGCAAGTCGGTATCATAGCCATACAGCTCTTCAGTCTTGGCCGGGGAGTGTTCAGGTATGCTGAACGGCTTATCTCCCACAACATCACCTTCAGGATTCTCGCAAAACTGCGTCTCTGGTTTTATGATGCCATCGAGCCCCTCGCTCCGGCACGCCTCATGCATTTCAAGAGCGGCGACCTGCTGCAACGGGTTGTTGACGACATCCAGAGCCTCGAGAACATCTACACCAGAGTGCTCGGTCCACCACTCACCGCGCTGCTTGTTGCCGCGCTGATGTGGTTTCTTCTCGATGCCTACTCCCTGCAAGCGGCGCTGCTTATCCTCTTGTTCCATACTCTTGCGGGCATCGGCGTACCGCTCCTCACCAAGCAGTTGAGCCGTGGTGTCGCCGTAGGCATCATGAACTACAAGGCAGAGCAGCAAGTGCTGGCGCTTGACCTCTTCCAGGGCATCGGAGAGTTGCAACTCTACGGAAAGCTGCCGGCACACCTCGAAGCCATGCAGAGTGCTGAAACCGGGAAGCTCCAGCTTCAGAGAAAGAACTCTATCATAGAAGGGCTGCACGAATCGCTCACCGGTCTGCTTATGAACAGTGCCCTTATCGCCATTCTTTGGGCGCTCATTCCCTCTCTCTCCACCGGCACGGTCAACGGCATTTCACTCACCGTCATCACCCTCGCCGTCATGGCCTCGTTCGAGCCTTTTCTACCGCTTCCCTCAACCCTAAAGCACCTTGAAGCCGACCAGCATGCCGGAGAGCGCCTCTTTGAAATCCTTGATGCCAAACCGGAGACTGTCGCCCCGGCCACTCCCCTGCCCTTTCCGGCTGACCATACCATCAAGGCAGAATCACTCAGCTTCACCTACCCCGGCAGCACAGCTAAAGCGCTTGACCGCCTCAACTTTACCGTGCTTCCTGGAGAGCACATCGCCATCGTCGGGCCAAGCGGCGCTGGAAAATCGACCATAACCTCCCTCTTCATGCGCTTCTGGAACAGCAGCGAAGGAAGCATCTCCATTGGCGGCCAAAATATCTGCCTCTTCGACACCGAAGAGCTGCGCCGCAACATCTCCCTCGTCTCGCAGCGTACCTACCTCTTCGCCGAAACCATCCGCAAAAACCTGACCCTTGCTTCCCCGGAGGCCACCGACGAGGATCTCCAAAAAGCGCTTGCGGATGCCGGGCTCAACAACTTCACCTCAAAACTTGACGAATGGTGTGGCCAGCACGGCATGAAACTCAGCGGCGGCGAAAGACAACGCATCGCCATCGCTCGCGTCCTGCTGCAACGTGCGCCCATCATGATTCTTGATGAAGCAACCGCTAACCTCGACGGTGTTACGGAGAGAGAGGTGACGGAGACCCTGAATGCTATCAGTGCGGGCAAGACGCTGATAACGATTACGCACAGGCTAAAGGCAATGGAGCAGTATGACCAGATTCTTGTGCTTGAGAAGGGAAAGATTGTCGAACAGGGTGTGCATGCAGAGCTAATGGCCGAGAATGGACTCTATCGGAGAATGTGGGAGTTGCAGCATTTGGCGGAGGTAAGATAAATTATGAGAATTTGTATCGCTCTGATCGTCATCAGTTATCTTCACCCCCATCTGATAAGCAGATCCTGGGATCATAGCGAAAAAAACTTTGCGGGAACTACTGCGGAACATTCAGAGACTCACCAAACTAATATTCTGTGGCAAGCAAGCACTCCGTTTCAAGCAACCATAAGTTTTTGCCAAGCACTTATCCCTACTATTATAATATAATCGCTTTATAATGATGTATAAGGTTTCATAATAGCATGATATCGCCGAGCAAGCTTGCTTTATGATGTCATTATAGATTCAGAAATGGAATAAGCTCTCATCAAGCTTTGTAACAGATTGAAATTAAAACAGATAGCAATACGTTTAACTTCTTGGCGTTAGTGCAAGCTATCATGTTTTTTAAAAACACAATTAAGGCTTTATGTGATATTGTAAGGTTATTGCTTTATAATACTTTTTGAGTTGCAAGATAGTCCTTAATACGAGCGAGCTGATCCACAAAGGCTTCAGGTGTTACTGTGATGATACCAGCATAGGGATGATCAAGCGCAACAATCAAAAGAAGCACAAGAGTGATTATTCCTGCAAGTGATGCAACCATAAAAGACTGTGCCCATAAATTCTCCGTACCAAAGAGAAAACTGAACCCTATGGTAATTATGGCACCGACAATCATAACACTCCACATGAAGACAGGAATACCTTCCTTGGCTGCCTGAATTCTATAATTTCTCGCGTTATAAAAGTTATTAACCCTGCTGATAATTTCTTGATACCAAATTTTTTGATGCTCATTTGCGGGTTTAATTTCTGTCACCAGAGTAAAAATACGCCTGATTGATATCACCGCCTTTTCACTTGCTTCTTCTTTCGCCATCAATGCCCACTCTTCATTGATCACGATATTGGTATAACTAACAATTTCCTTCGTGACCAACGATTTCTGGGGCTCATCAAAGACTTGCATGTCCCGCAGAACCGATGCCATACACTGAACCTCTTCCTGAACTCTGCTATCGGCATCACGAAACATCTCCCACTCCACAATTACAACAAATGCAAGTAAAACCGCATAAATAACTCCAATTACCGCATAAATAAATCCGGCAACATCATTATGCTTAGCCATCAATGAATGCCCATACACTTTTCTGACGATCACAAGGCATAAAACCGATACGGCCATTACAAGCCCAGTTACAGTGACAAGAAACAATACATCTGTCATCATTGCAAGAGTGGGAAACAGTTAATTAAAACTACATCTTTGATTTATCATACGCATCAAGCAGCACAATCTCCTCAGAAAGCTCTTCACGATCAAAGAACACCTTGACCCCTTCATTTGCTCCACAGATATAGACATCACAATCAATACTCATTTTCTGCTTCTCGAATATTATTGTGCGCACTGCCTCTTCAACGAGAGACTCCAATGCTGTCATATCAAAAGCTACCTTTGTCGGGTTTTTAGAGGCAATCTCTACAAGTTTTTTTCTGAATGAGTGAATTGCTACATGATCCAGTTCACCTGAAAGTGTCAATTTGGTAATGTCACCATCCTGATCAACTGCCAACGTGAAATGTTCAACACTGCCAACCGGTACAAGGCGAACCTGAACTTTGACACGATTTTGAGTCTCCGGCAGCTTGACCGTAAGATTATCAGCATCAAAATCAAGATACTCCTTTCCATCAATCCATGCTTTTTCAATCTTGCAACATCCTGCTGGCAGAATATCAGGGGCAACACGAAGAATGTTGTCCTTGAAACCATGAGCGTAAGGTTTAAAAAAGAGGTCAAGGTGCTGTTTGGTAATCAGCAAGTTCTGGTAGACCGTAGCAAGATATGCCAGCTCAAATGAGTGATAACCGCTCATGCTGTGACTGCCCTTGAGCCTCTCAGTACCCAGCAAATATGGAATACCAGTTGCCAATACGTTAAAATATATCCCGCCGCTGTCCTGATCAAGGAACCATGCGCTGTAAAATGCGCTTGACTCTCTGGCATGCTGGAGATACTCCTTTTTACCGGTTGTGCCAAAAAGAATAAGATAGGCAAGTATTCCCTGTTCCTGCTGCCACCATGCTTTACGGTCATGCCATGCATAGCGGTGGAATTTCTGGCCCTCTTCAAGAGTTCTTTCAACAACATCGTACCAGCCGCCACGTTGCCGATCACAACCATGTTCAGGCATAAGAGCTGCAATCTTGTGGGCAAATTCCATGTATGCGTCACTTTTTTCTTGCTCAAGACCTTCAACACTGTTGATACGAGCCAAATTCCAGGCAATTTTCAGATTATGACCTACAACACCCCTATTCTGCTGCCAGCCATGGGTGGAATCATGCTCCCAGTTAGCATGGAACTTTTCCTGTACAAAAGCGCTATGCTCATAGTCAGGAAAATGCTCTGTGATAGTATCGGCCGTGTTGACAAGCATCTTTTTGAAACGCTCGTCGCCTGTGGCAAGATAGGCATTAATCAGGTAAGCCGGCGCATGGTCACCGACACTGTTCCAGTTCTTGCGTCCACGATTGCCCACGAGAGATTCTGCATTTGGATCGAAGGTCACCGGATCAATATGTGAGAAATAACCGCCTAGTTGCCGATCATAAAAGTACTTGTCAAAAAGATTAAGCGTCATATCAATATCGCTCGCAATCTCGGGGTCACCGGTTACACGGTATGTCTGTGTCGGGCCGGCAAGCGCATAAATCTGCTCATAAGCCGGGATGGCATCATAGTCATCACCGAATTCTGAAGCAAAAATCTTCCGTTCGTGTTTTCCTTTGATGTCAATACCATGATACCAGTAGGTGATGTTTTCACTGGTATCCTTGCAGCGCATGTGTTCACGTAAATAGACAGTACCTTTTTCTGCGCCTTCAAGATATCGATCATCGCCAGTCAAAAGGTAAGCAGTTGCAAAACCATAGACGAGACGCGACATGGTATCAGTTTCCTGACGGAAATTACCAGTTTGTTCTCCCTCAAGTGAAAGGTTGGTTTTGTATTTACGATAGTCAACATCACCATCAGGAAACTGGGCTTTAAGATAAAAGTCACCGAGTTGACGAATCTGCTTGATCCACCAGTCCTGTTTCTCAAAACGAAACTCTTGTTCGTCCTTCCCGAGAAATACTAAATGCTTGGCTTCAAACTTGACTTCATCTTCAGGAAAGAACACGCCATAAACATAGAGAAATCTGCCAGGGGCAAGCATATCCTTTATCTGACCTGTACAGTCAATAAAAGCCTCACCGAGATTTCTGACTAATTCAGCATAAACATTCGCACCGAGTTTGACTTCGAAAGTTCTTCCATCTGAAGTATCAAGACTGAAGATTTGTTTATCCCAGTCATAATGGGTCACATACCCCTGAATGGTATCAGAAAATGTAAACCCCAGTTTGTTTTGTTCCATTTGTTACCTCGCTTTAGAGATTAAAATTACAGAAGAGTGAGCTTTGACATTGTAACTTTTTTCAACCAAAAACTTTGCCTTTTTCAATTCGACGATATCCTGAGGAGAGGGCAAAGATGTATCCGCAAAACGCAACCACTCAAAACAGTCAATTTGAGGAATTTCAAAATCGAGATTTTCCATACTCATATTGAGCATAACATGTAAATCTGGCTCCGAATCAACAAAAGATGCTATGGTAAATGCAAGCACCCGGCACGAAGGATCATTCCACCCTGGAGCAAGTAACTCACAACCATGCCATTCAATATCTCGCATCCCCTTCTTGTTGAAGTCTGAACCATTATAAAAAGTGTCACGCCTCAAAGACACAATCGACCTGCGAAGATTAATTACTCCACTAAAATAACGCACTAAATCGCTGTTCTTTTCAACCAGTTTCCAGTCAAACCAGTTGAGTTTATTATCCTGACAGTAGGTATTGTTATTGCCTTGCTGAGTACGTCCGAATTCATCACCGCCAAGGATCATGGGAACACCCTGGGAAAGCATCAGAATTGTTATAAAGTTTTTGACATCCCGCTTTCTGAACTCGTTTATTGCCGGGTCATCGGTGGTACCTTCCACACCATGGTTCCAACTGGAATTATCGTCATTACCATCACGGTTATCCTCGCCATTTGCGATGTTATGCTTTACATTGTACGACACCAGATCCATCATGGTAAATCCATCATGGCAGGTAACAAAGTTAATGGAGTTCATCGGCGTGTGCCGGTTATGCGAATAGATGTCGCTTGAACCTGCAAGCTTGGCTGCTACTGCTCCAGCGAGTCCTCCATCTCCTTTAACAAAATTACGTATGGTGTCACGATAACGCCCATTCCACTCGGCCCAGCGATAACCAGGGAAAGAGCCAATCTGATAAACCCCTGCTGCATCCCAGGCCTCTGCAATAAGTTTCGTATCGGCAAAGGTATCCATAAGCTCAAGATTCCAGATCACAGGAGCATGTTCGAGTGGGCGACCATCTTCACCCCTGCTCAAGACTGAGCCTTCATCGAAGCGAAAACCATCAACATGCATCACATCGACCCAAAAACCAAGGCAGTCGGTAATAAACTTTTCAACAATGGGATGATTACAGTTGACGGTGTTTCCACACCCTGTATAATCCATATAAAATTTTTTATCACCAGGAACAAGATGATAATAAATGGCATTGTCTATCGCCTTGAAACAAAGAACTGGACCCTTATGGTTCCCTTCGTCAGTATGATTAAACACAACATCAAGGATAACTTCGATGCCTGCTTTATGCAAAGCCTTGACCATGTCACGGAATTCATTGAGATGGTCTCCCTCATGCGGTTTACAGCAGTACCTCCCTACAGGAGCAAAAAAGCCTACCGTGCTATACCCCCAATAGTTTGTAAGCTCCGTTCCATCAGGCATTGTTTTGAAGACCTGCTTTGCATCAAACTCAAAAACTGGAAGAAGCTCAACTGCTGTCACTCCAAGCTTTTTGAGATATGGAATCTTCTCTATGACACCACGAAATGTTCCCGCATGTTTGGCACCGCTTGAATCGTCTTTGGTAAATCCCCGAAGATGGACTTCATAGATAATAGTGTCGTCCATTGGGGTTTTCAGACACTGATCACCCTCCCAGTCATATTTATTTTCGTCAATAACCACGCTCCGCATTGATGAAGTGACATTATCATCGTCATTGCAGGCATCTCCCCTGTTATAGATTTCGTCAGTATTGCCCCGTGCATAAGGGTCAATCACAACCTTGTTGCGGTTAAACAAATGTCCCTGTTCAGGATCATGAACCCCATCAATTCTATAGGCATAATGTGCTCCTGGTCCTATACCCCTGACATAAGCATGCCAGAAATGGAAGGTACGATTAACTTTGGGGTCAAGCTTTATCGTCATGGATGGATGGAAGTCGTCGTGCTTGTCGAAAAGGCACAACTCAATTCCTGTAGCGTTTTCTGAGAAAATTGAAAAATTTACTCCATTTGCGTCTGGCGTAGCTCCGAGTGGATGGGCTATACCTTTTTCGACGACTATATTTACTTTTTTCGCCATAATGTTATGCTCCTGTTAAATCATCTTGATAACCCTGACTGACTTCGATGATATTTGCGTCTGGATCTTTTATCCATACGGTTTTCCAATTTGGAATAAAACTGCTGAAATCAAGAGGCCCAAGTGATATTTCAAGTTCATTGTTGAATTGCGCGATAAACTCGTCAACACTCTCAACCTGAAACGCAATGTGTCGCCATCCGGGATAATTTTGTCCATCTTTATCTGCCTGGGGAATTGGTCTTTCCGCTTCAGACTTGAATAATTCGAGATAAACATCACCACATTTTATAAACACAATGGCGTTGTCACCACCTAACGGAATGTTTCTTGCTCTTGTAAACCCAAAGTATTTGCTGTAAAATTTCTCTGTTTTATCAAGATCCGTGCAAGAGACTGCTACATGAGCAAATTTCATGATGAATCACTTTAAAATTATTAAGGTATCAAATCAATAATCTGCCGGGCAAAAAGATGGCAATGCCCTCCGGTACGTGCAGTTACCAGATCATCATCAACGACAACATCCTGGTCAACGAAATCCGCTCCATAAGCTTGGGCATCACCATAAAGATTATTATGACAAACCAGCTTCCTGCCAGCAATCACCTCTCTTACAGGAGCAAGCAGCCACAATCCATGACAGATAACCCCTTTGATAATCTTCTTGTTGGCAAAGGCACGCTTCATGAACGTCGATGCTGGCGGCACCTTGGCAAGATCTTCGGTATAACGGAGTCTGTCGGAAACCATTCCTGCTGGCACAATAATTGCTGAGAATGTTGCAAGTTCCTCGTCGCTGATGCCCTCAAATGAACCGGAGACATCAAGTGGGAGATGATATTCATGACCTTTAAACGTCAAAGAAGGCTGGCCCCAAAGCCTTGTCAGGAGTTGCAAATCAGCTCCCTCCTCAAGAAATCTCCGCTGATAATAGAAGATTTCTGGTTCATAGAAATCGCTTTCCATGAGAATTGCAATTTTTTTACCGCTAAGTTTCATGTGTTCTTTTCCTTTATATCTATTTGTTAGAAAAGACTACCAAATGCTCAAATCATTTACTGCCCGCATCGAACACCAACCAGGTGTGGATGTGTATCGCCTTCAAGTATCAGATCTATCAGGAACGGTTTATCATCAGCAAGCATTCTCGTTATTGCTGCCGGGATATCTTCAACCGATTCAACCCTCATCGCATCGACACCCATAGACTGCGCAATCAGATCAAATCTTGTTTCAGGGAACGACAAATCAAATGGCACAGGCATCTCTCTGCCGTTAATCTCCTGCTCTTTCCAGTACTCCTTGATATTCAACTGCAGCAACCGATAAGCACCATTACTGCAAACAATAAACTTTGCACCAATCTTGTGCCTTGTAGCGGAAGAGAGTGCCTGAATGGTGTACATTGATCCACCGTCACCCGAAAAACCTATAACAACTTTGTCGGGGTTGGCAAGTTTTACCCCTATAGCACCCGGAAAACCTACACCCAGAGAACCTCCGCGAGTAGAGAAATATGACCCAATCTTCCGGGGAGGAAAAAATCTCGTCAACGCAGGGCTGTTGGTAAGAGCTTCATCAAAAATGACCGCATCTTCAGGAAGCTTCGGTGCCAGCTCTTCCATGAACCTTGACATGAACATTGGCAGAATGTCGCGGTTCGCAGCATCCTTTTCAACCTGGATTAAAAGTTTTTTCCTGTTCTCCTCCTGAATTTTTTCCGTTCTTTTTTTCGCCGCCTCCCGGTTTCCATCGGTCATGACCTGCTCCAGCTTTTCGGCTATGGCGTTGAGTGTCAATTTTGGATCAGCTACGGCGCTGATATCAACCCGATGATTTTTGGCGATTTCATAAGCATTGAGATCAATATGAATCACTCGTGCATTTGGATCATACACGTTACCCAATTCGGGAAACACCTCCGGGAGCATGTAGGTGCCAACAATCAGCATCACATCCGCTTTGCGCGTTATTGGCAAACTCGCAGCTCCAAACATGTGACCTGTTGTTCCACAGTAGAGTGGATGCGTCGTATCCATATTAAAATCGCCAACATCTACCCCATAAACCTCTGCTCCGAGCAACTCGGCGACGCGAGTCAACTCATTTTCAGCATGGGAGTATGCGACCCCGTCACCCATGAAAATAACAGGTTTTGAACCTCCAAGCAGCTCTTTGGTGATAAGAGCTACTTTCTCGTCAACAGGAACAACTGCAGTATCGGGAATATGCGTTGGAAAAACCTCTTCCTCATTGATCTCACTAAGAATATCAAGGGGAAGGCAGATATAAACCGGCCCCATCGGAGGTGTTGTGGCAATTTTGATGGCACGACGAAGAGTTCTCAAAATGGAATTCTTGTCATAAACAACTGTAGAATATTTAGTTACCGGTTCCATGATAGCGGAAAGATCAGCAGCCATCTGCGCATCCATGTTGAGATACTTGACACCTGCATCTCCTCCAATACAAACCAGAGGTGCATGTCCCCGTTTTGCCTGGTAAAGGGCACCAACGGCATTACCAATACCAGGACTACTGTGCAGTTGTACAAGTGCCGGTTTTTTGGTTGCTCGCGCATATCCATCAGCCATCATCACCGCAACAGACTCCTGTAAAGAAAGAATGTAACGGAGTTGAGGATAGTCAGCGAGAGCATCCAGAAAACCTTGCTCGACTGTGCCGGGATTACCAAACATATAGGTAAAACCATCAGCAATAAACTGCTCAAGTATTTTTTGATTTCCAGTTTTACCAGCCATATCTTTTGAGTCCATTGGTTAATACGTCGACAAATTTTTCTCCCATTTCATAGGAGCACTGCAGTGATCGTGCTGTTATAAACGGATAATCAACGACAACAGAAGTCTCCTTTCCAAAATTACCATGATACTGACCTTTTGGACCGACGGCATCAGTGAGGATATACTCCAGAACATAAGGTGGAGGTCCGATATTGAAATCGGTATGGAGAAAACCGGTTCCATCATGATAATCATATTCGATGCAATGCCCGGTGACGTGCTTGCCTTTTATGATGCTCTTTCTTTCGTTGAAATCTCTGGCAAAAACAAGAGCTGCAACACCGTAACAAATCGCAGCAACTGGCTGATTCTTTCTGTAAAATCCAAGAATCAACTCATGAAGACTTTGATTGTTCACCAAATCAACAATCGGTCCGCTTCCACCAACAACAAACAAGGCATCATACTCACTGGTAAGAAACTCAACAGACTCTTTTACCCTGGTATAATATTGTTCGAGGTTTCTTAGAAAATCAGTTGCAGAATAGTATGGTCTTTCTGGAATGTAAGATCTAAGCGAAAGCGGGGCAGATGTACGATTTTTTGCAATAAAGGCCTTGACATCATCCTCGTGCTGCTTTGTTGTTACACAGACACCAAGTGGTGGATCAACATAAGTTGAATCAAAGCTTGGAGGCAGGGCATCTGCGGGTTTACCGTTGGGAGTCATGAAATCAACAGTGTAACCAGCAGCTTCAAGTTTATTCAGTGGGCCAACCAATTCAATCCCCCAGTATCCATATTCTGAGAGAATCGCCAGAACTTTTTTCTTGCTCATGAAATATACATTTAGAAATTATTGATAATTATATCCATGTTCGTTAAAGAATCGTACATCTATTATGCAAGAGAACCATCAGGATATTGCACCATACCTGCAAAATGTATGGCAATTTTACCGTCACGAAGCACCCAGCTATCAGCAAAACGCATGTTGGCAACCCCGTCGGCTGTTGTCATGGTGATCTGTTCTGTAATCATGAGTGTTTGCGGCTCTTCAGTCTCTGACCAGAAGATAATTTCGGTTTCAAGACCCTGGATACCAAGAATACCCTGCATGTGCTCCCGCAACTGCTCCCGCCCTTTATAAATAATGGGCTTTTTCATAAAGCTGCTGATAAGCATGGCATCATCGGTATACTGATCAAGCAACGCCTCAATGTTCTTGTCTAAAATAAAGTTAATATGAGCTTTATACATTTGGCCCAATGGACTGTCTGGAACATTTTTCATGTTTTCCCTTTGTTTATTTGTTAAATGTGCGCAACTTTCAACTAATAAGACATTTCGCCAGAAAAGCATTCTTGCGAATACTCTGATTGACCCTATAATTTTGCCGAGCCTTCCTGATAATTTAATGAGTTAACAACATACTTTGTAATGACGGCATCACCTGATTTTGGTGAACGTTTTACAACCCATGATTGATCGGCATCAAGGATGATTCTTGCACTTTTGGCGGAAGGTGGATTCCAGACACTTGCCTGCCATTCAACAACAAGGTTGACTTCAGCAGTTTCACCCTGGAGGGTAACGTTTACCTCTTTGAGACGATGTACCTCATCAAAAAAGATTCGTATAACTCTCTCATACCACCCTTCAAACGCAACCAACCCCTGCAATGTTGCCTCTGGAAAGGTCATCTCCAAATTCTCTTCTGCCAGTAATGGTATGAATTCGAGGAGAGGTGCATGAACATCAAGTTTTTGATACCAGATTTTTGCTAAATCTGATACTTCGGATTCAGTTAAAGGTTTTGTCATAGCATACTCCAAAGATTGTTCCTGGTTATTATTCTTGTTCTTTTATGACACTTGCCCGGACACCGACAACAGGCTTTTACGCCTGTCGTCAATATTCGTGCATTACGATCTGTTACATTACACCCCTACGGTATCAGAGATGGTACAACATGGTAAACTGAAGCATGGTTGTGTGTCTGTCGTTTGTCCCAACAGGATAATTGCCGGGTCCTATTGTACCGGAAACACGATCAATACCACCCTGGGCAGGCTTGGCATTTCCATAAATGAGCATATAATCCACTTTCTGTGTAGGAGAATAGCCAAGAACTACATCCCATTCAGAGGCAAATTTATTACTTGATACAACGGTATTGGTCATTCCTGCACTACTTGTCTCATCAAACTGATAATTGTAATAGAAAACCTTCATCCAGCCTCCCTTTACCGGAGGAATGAGGGTTAAGTTTACAAAATGTGTGTTGAGATTGCTTAAACGAGTCTCATAAGTTCCAACGACAATTCCCTGATACCAATATCCAAACCCACGTTCCGTTGAACCATTGTACAGGTAATCCCAGCCTTCGTTTTTATTTGTTGTACTCCTCTTATCACCTGAAAATGCAGAGTATCGGTAACCAAGAGTCGGGTACCAAGGTAAGCTCGGCATAAAGTATTTTGCTTCAGCAAACCACGCGCGCGCGTCTCTGGTAATTGTGCCAGTATTATTTTTCTGGAAATCAACTTCTCCGGCAAGTTCAAGGTTCTTTAAAGTTGAAACAGGGTTGCCGCGACCATGTATTCCAATAACACTCAAGCCATCACGCCCAGGATTATCTAAACTTAAACTGGCCTCATTATTTGAACTGACCACTTTAAAGTATGATACGCCTACCTTCCCAAGCTTTTTATCAACCAGTTCAAAATTGCCACCTACGATATCGTCTCTATAGACGTCACCCGTAAAACCACCGTAAGGTAAATCTAAGAGATAACTATTTGATTGCAGATAAAAGAGCTCCAACTGATACGGGAGTGATTTAAGACGTACAATCGCCGTATTATTCCATGCCGTCCTGGGATCAAGCCAGTAAATACCTTTATGGGGACTGGCTTCATCATTTCCATCGGTCAGGACCATACCATCAGCAAGCTGAAAGTTCTGCTTTCCAACACTGATATCCAGTCCGTCCTTGTCGAGAAAAGAGATTTTATCCCCAGACTTCCAGCCAAGATATGCCTTGTCCAAGTTGAGATAAGACCTTTTTTCACCGACTAATACATCGATAGTATGTGTGTTATCAATAGGTGTATACAAATGATGTTCACCCGCTGTTAATCCCCAACTATCGCCATCCCCCCTCGTTATAGAGCCAACTCCGCGCAAACCACCATATATTGTGCCTGAATCTGCTGTTTTCCAAAGCAAATTAGCGCTTGGGGCGATATATGCCTCTGACCTTGCAATATCTTTTGGTAAATAACTTACATCTAATTGACCTAACCCAAAATGAGTATTATTTATCGACATACTCGAAAACCCGGCAGTCAATCCATAATCAATCTTTGGATTATTATCACTCGCTAAAGCAGCATCAGGAAACACTGTACTAATAAACAAACCCGCTGCAACTACAGCACAGCATGACTGCAAACTTTTTATCACACGCTTTTTACTATACTTACTATGCTTCATTTGAATCCCCCCCGAATTATAATAGTCGATTTTTAAAATCACTTCATTTGAAAAAGAAAAAAGGCAGACATTTCAAGCATCGATCTGAGCCCATAGTCAGGGAATGCCTCTACTACATTTTGTACAAAATTTTCGCCGGTCGAAGAGGCCAGAATGCTTTTCACCTTTTCAAGATTGGCTATATTTTCCTTGATAATGGACACATCCGCCGGAATACCATGGCCAGGAAGGACAACCTCGTATGTTGCGTTTTCATATTGCTTCAGCGCGGCAATCCATCCATCAAAACAGAGAGTTCCATCCATCGATCTCTGGCCAACAAAAAGATGCACCTTGTTGTAGAGCAAGTCCTGTGCGATAAATGTTTTTTCTTCCGGCATATCAAGCGCCAGCATAAAAACATCCTCTGCTGCAACTATTTTAAAGAGCCTGAACAGCACTCCATCGATAGTAACTTCGCTATCAGTTATGGCCTTGTTTGGTAAAAAGAGTGTATCGGTCACCAAATCGCCATGATTACTTCTGTGAAAATCAATGGCAATTTTGGCAAACATCTTTATCTCTTCTATGGTCTCAGGAAACGCATAAACATCAACATCCTGAAAATACTCAATACCAAACCAGTGATCGGGATGAGAATGGGTCACAAAAACACGATCAACCGGTTTCCCCAGGCTATTAGCATACTCCCGGAGTTCATTGGCGTATGGCCTCATCAACATTGCATCAATGATAACCAGCTTATTTGCAGTTTCAATAATCTGGGCATTGACTCTTTCACCATCATCAGGGCTTGCGCAACAGTGGATCTGCACATTATTCCTTTTGATTATAGTGACAACTAAATTTTTTACTGGATTCATCGCCTTATAATTATGGTGTCTTGCAAAAATTGCCTTACTGTCACAAAGAGAAATTGTACAAGCGCAACTTATTTTTCTGACAGAACCTCGACCAATTTATCCCCAAAGGCAATACTGGATTCAACTGATTGAGCTGAAACAAACGGGAAGTCAAAATGAGCTACCGGATTTTTCCTGTTTGCTGTGGGTACTGCAATCACGCGACCAGTATCTCCAACCGCATCTTCAACAACAACCTGAAGAGGAAATGCAAAACCCGGTGTTACAAGATCAGTACCAGGATTTTCAGGTGTGGCATTATAAAGTGGATAATTAAGATCATCGGTAAAGTCCCACTCTTTTGGATGGGCAACAATAGCCTTGCCATTGATAATACTCTTGCCATCTTCCTTTTTGCGGGCCCATACAAAAGCGCCAACTGCATAGCACAAAGCTCCCAGAATCTTCCCCTGAGCATAAAAAGCCTCAAGAAGGCGATGCACCCTGGCATTTCCAACAAGATCCAGCGGAGAACCTGGCCCCCCAACAATGACCATAGCATCATAATCATCGGCCTTTGCATCAGCAATTTTAATCGGATTGTCCCATTCTCCAGTCTTCAGTATCTCCAGAATCCTGTCGACAACTTCTGCAGGATTAACGTTATACTGCTGAACAGGATCAACAAAATTTTTATCGACACTTAACTGTAACGGAAGAGGGGTGATTCCTCTCTGGGTCGCAAGGGTCAGTTGAAAACCCGCCTTGTTCATAGCATCCCACGGAGCCTGAAGTTCTTCGCCCCATAATCCAAGATTTGATGCAAGTACCAATACTTTTTTCATGATTCTTCTTGTTAACGTTAATATGATTAATTACATCATGCCGGAATAGTGGCGAAATATCTTTCCATCTTTCATATAAAGCGCATCCCACACCCTTAATTCACCACTTGTGGTATTTATCTTGGCCTGAAGACAGATAGAGTCGTCAGAGATGAGCACCTTTTCAAGGGCAAGAAAGCCCAGGTAAATATTTTTCAGATACATGCCAAATTGCTCTCTCAAAGACTCTTTCCCGGAAATAAGCTGCCCCTCCTCACCCAGCATGAGAAACATTATTGCATCATCATGGTAATCATTCTCCACCAATGCTCCCGCGTCACCGTCGGCAAGGAGTCTTATATGATTGTCAAGAAATTTCTTGAAGTCCATAGTCAGTTATACATGAAATGTGAAAATAGTACTACCTGTCTGTTGTACCCAGGAATTAAAAATTATATGAGCCACCGACATAGAATCCGGTAAATTTGACAACCGCATCACTTCCATCATAAACCACCCTATTCACCGCTCTGAGACTCTTGTATCCACCAACAATACTCATATCAGCCCCAAGCGGGACTTCCGCGCCTACCGCATAATTCACCAGATACTTCCCGGTCATTAAATTACTATCCTCCATGTAACCATGAACGGAGACATCCGGAACATAACCAAACCTACCAGTAAGCACAAGAGACTTATGCAGACTGTACTTTCCTTTAAGTCCAAATTCAAGGCCATCATACCAGTTTGGAGGTGAAATAGCTGGACTGGCCCACATTCGAAAGTAACCAACCGTTGCTGCCAATTTATCACCAGAACCGCTACCAACAATACTATAGCCTGCGGAAATATCGAGCGTCTCTGAACTCTCATAGCTCAGTGGATTAAAGCTATCTGGCTTAAAATCAGGAGGACTAAGATTAGGAGTATACACATCCAAAGCCCCTTCAATAGTGTTTGATGTGCCTGACAGGTAATCTATTGAAAGTAAATATTTTCCATAATTGACCTCTCCCTGGAATCCATAGTACTCGTCTCCCTTGTTTTCATGGTCTTTGCCAAGCTGTCCTAAATGAACCAGATACCCAGGCGCACTCAGGTCCGTTTTGTGAGGCGAATACAGAACTGACAAACTCCCCTTGACATCCTCGGCTTGCACCAGAGAGGTTGTCACAAGAGAGGGTATTAATGTGCCCGCAAGAACGATGCACGTTTTTTTGATCCACATAGCCTTAATCTCCTTATTTTTGATGATTGAATTTGTCGGATAAAGATAAAATCATCCTCTTACCGCAATATAATATTTAATGAATAATAATCACCCCGAATTACTTAATTTCAATACAAACAACAACACCTGAATACTTATTTTATCAACAGTCAACAATATCACCAATACCTATAACTTATTATTTTAAAATGAGATATAATTAACATGTCAAGGCTGGACATTTCTGCATGCTTCTCCGGGATATTCGATTTCAACTGTCGAGTGATACAGTCCGTACCGGTCAACCAGCGTTCTGATAAGCTCTTTGAGTTGCATGTAGGCTTCAGCATCAAGCAAGGAATCCACTTCAAGGTGAGCGGTGAAGACATTATGCACCCCGTCAAGGGACCAGATATGGGCGTGATGAACAGCGTGAATATGCTCCAACCCCTCAATTTCCCTTGTAAGAGTATCAAGATCGAATTTATCGGGCACCGCTTGCAGAAATACCGGCAACATTGCTTTCATATTTTTTACGACACCGGATAAAATATAGAGCGTAATGATGATGGCAAGGAGAGGATCAAGCACCGGAACATCCCAGAAGTAGAGAACAACAGCAACGATGAGTACAGCGACCCATCCGAGCACGTCTTCAAGCAAGTGCAGCGCTACCACTTTGGCATTCATGCCGCTCTCTTTCGAAAGCTTTGCCATGGCAAAACCGTTAACCATAACTCCTACCACAGCAAGAAGAATCATTCCACCTGCATTGGGGTGATGCGGCTCAAGAATACGGGGGATGGCATTGGCAAGCACAAAGAGCGAACTGGTCAACAGCACTGCTGTACTGATAAGCGCTCCGAGAAGAGAGAATCGTTTGTAACCATAAGAGTATCGTGCGCTGCTCTCTTCAACGGATTTGCTCTCAAAGTACCACGCCTGGGCAAGTGCAAAGGAATCACCCAGGTCATGAACCGCGTCAGCAAGAATAGCTGTACTGCCGGTTAAAATTCCTCCCGTAATTTCAACAACCGTAAACCCGGCATTAAGGAAAAACGCAGTTTTGATGTTGCCGGAAACATGATGATGGTGATGACCGGCATCTTCATGGTGGTGACCGGCATCATGATTGTGCGAACATTCTTCTGGTATTTTGCCACTCATACATTCATTGGCTTTTATAATGTCTCTCTAAATGCGCCGCATGCAATTTGTGTAAAAATGTTGATAAACACCATGCATCCGGCAGCATTACATAGGAAACCGCAACGTGTACTCGATTTAATATCAGGAATTTATAATTTGTATCATCAACCCAACAAAAACCGCGACAAATGTTAATATCTGAACTTTAAAACTAACTCTGTCAATTTTTATCATCTTCTGAACACTTGAAGGAGACTCTCTATCCATATAGACATTAACCCAAATTATCTGAAGCAATGTTACAACAATACACAAATATGCAAGAAGGTATATTTTATCCATCAAGACCAGTGACGGACATTCAGGAATTGCGTCCATTGCTGATTTCTGGAGAAAAACCAGAGTTAATAAAGCCGTCGCAGGCATCGTGGTTCTGACCTCAATATATGTTGGTTTTAATATCAATGAAAACCAGTTTGTCATCAAAACAATAAGCAAAGGAATAAACAGCTTTAGCAGAAAAACATTGACTTCACGATCAAGATGAAACGCAAATTTTACAACAGAATACTTTGATGCCTTGGCTACACCTGTTTCACCAAAATCGGTACCATAGTCATGAATGTAACTCTTTGACGTTAAACCCTTTACTTGCCACCCTGGAACTACCAGGCCAACATCATAACCTGAAGATATTTTATCAGGAACATAAAATACCTTGTCATAAGAGTCTGCAGAGTTTTCCATATATAACGATAATTCCTGCTTGTCGAGAGGATAATTTTTTAGATCAAACGGCTGAAAAAATACACCATCAATTCGAATTACCTGATACTTTTCACCATTGCTTAATAATTCCGGCTCTTTCATAATAACCTTTTTTACCAAACCCCAATCTTCGACACCATTGACGAAATCAAGTGATTCAACAGGATCAAAATCACCTTTCCATCTCAGCCATAGATATGCAGTCATATGATAGGTATTCGATCTCACATCCATATTATAGATGTTGATACCATACATTCCGACAGTTACCAATTTTGCGCCTTCAACCGGGGTATCAGTGGCTACGAGAGTTCCTTGCGTATTTTTAAAAATAGAAGAGTTCGCAACCTCAGAGTGGCTCTGCTTTGCAGCAGCCATGTTGACTCCGAATAGAGTTATTAATAAAAAAAGCATAATAACCGTTCGGAGTGTCTGCAACAGCCCCTTTGTAATTATTATCTGTTTTTCAAAACGCAATAACATGTATGCCGTCCTTTTAATAATATTATATTTACGCAAAAAATATTTTTATAATAACGAAATTGCACATCTTTCTATTTCTCAACGACCTATCAAACATAAACTCACTTTTTTGCTTTTACACAACCAAAGTACGCTATATTGCGTTTCATGGTAATAAATTAACAATCAAATCCTTTTTGTTGCATCTCATACGAATAAACAGAGAGGCCCGAAAGATTCTACAATTTTCACAAAGAAACTCCGCCTTACGCGACAATACACCAATATCAACGATATAACGCATTTAATTAAAACAATATAAACATATTTAACGCTTCACCTTTATCACCTAAAAACCCATTGCCATCCGCCATTGGTATGACGGGATAAAAACGGCACTACAACAGCCGAATTTAATGTATTTTTCTATTAATTGGCAATCATAAAGAACAATACCGCATGAACAGAACTCTTCAGCGAGGGATAGCCTTGATAACAATAACCTTCCTCTGCATTATCAGCTACGCTTTTGTGGATATTCAGACTGCGTTATGGTTCCACTCACTCGGAAAAACTTGGGCTTATAAGATCTTCGAGAAGGTAACGCTCTTTGGCGACTCGCTCTACTACCTCATAGGGGGCCTGTTGCTTTTTGTCGTGTTCAGGGGGAAAAAAATATACACGGCATATTTGGGGCTCTTTCTCTTCTCTTCTGTCGCGGTCTCAGGATTAACCACTGACCTTATCAAATTTATCGCAGGCCGAGCACGACCAAAACTCTATTTCAGTGATCAGATTTTTGGATTCGACTTTTTTCGCTGGGAACATGCGTGGACATCCTTCCCTTCCGGCCATTCAGCAACAGCGTTCAGTGTTGCCATGCTTATTTCCATACTTTCCCCACGCTGGCGAACGTTATCGCTTGTTGCTGGCTTCATGGTGGCGTTCAGCCGTATTTTTCTGACCCAGCACTATGTCAGTGATGTTATTGCCGGTTCTTTTCTTGGAATGATATCCACAGTTTTCCTCTATAACCACTCTTTTAAATCGAAATTATATGCCTCTCTCCCAAACAAAATCTGAACCAGCCTGGCTTTTGGCTGCAATGGCAATCCTGATTTTTGTCAGTTTTTTCGCTGCACTCGGATCTGCGCCACTCTTTGATGTCGATGAAGGTGCATTCAGTGAGGCTACACGAGAAATGATGTTGAGTAAAAATTATTTGACCACCTACTTGAACGGCGCACCCCGTTTTGATAAACCGATACTGATTTACTGGCTGCAACTTGCTTCCGTCAGCCTTTTCGGACTCAACGAGTTTGCCTTCAGGCTCCCTTCCGCGCTGGCCGGAACTGCCTGGACAGTATCAATTTTTCTGTTTGTGCGCAAAGAGGCAGATAACCATCAGGCGTTTCTTGCTGCGACAATGATGGTACTCTCACTGCAGGTAATTGTAATCGCAAAAGCGGCCATAGCCGATGGGTTACTGAACTGCTTTCTTGCCATCACCATGTTTGCCTTGCTCCATTATTATAAGACCAATTCGAAGCATGCGCTACATCTTGCCTTTGCCGCCGCCGGGTTCGGTATGCTCACCAAAGGACCCATAGCGCTCGTTATTCCGTTTGCGGTCTCCTTTTTGTTCTCCTTGCAGGAAAGAACATTGAAAAAATGGCTCGGAATGGTTCTCTCCCCTTCAGGAATAGTACTCTTTCTTGCTATTGCCCTTCCCTGGTATCTGCTTGAATACCGTGATCAGGGCATGGCTTTTATCAACGGGTTTTTCTTTAAGCACAACATCAGCCGCTTCAACTCCTCTTTTGAAGGACATTCTGGTTCGCTGTTCTATTATGTACCGGTCATTATTCTTGGCCTAATGCCTTTCACCGGCCTTTTTTTTACGGTTCTTTTCAAAGCGAAAGTCCTGTTTTCTGACAGTACAAACCGTTTTCTTTTCATCTGGTTTGGCTTTGTCTTTCTCTTTTTTTCGCTTTCCGGCACAAAACTGCCACACTACATGATTTACGGCTATACACCGCTTTTTATTCTTATGGCCAGGGCACTGCCGTCAAGCAGTCATCCCTGGCGTTTTGTGCTGTGGCCGCTGCTTCTGCTTGCCGGGCTTGCCTCTCTTCCCCTATTCCTGGAAAGAGCTTTGCCCGAAATTAATGATGCCTATATAAAGGCACTTCTTGCTGGTGCAACAGAACTCATGGGAGAGACTTATCTCTTTGTCGTTATTGCCTGCATTGTCGGAGTAACTGCCATACAATTTCTGCCCCATTTTTCGGCTGGTGGAAAAATGGTTGCAACTGGTCTGGTATTTTCTTTGCTCATCAATTTTTACCTTATGCCCCTTGCGGGTAAACTTCTTCAGGAACCTGTAAAAGAAGCGTCTCTTCTGGCTAAAAAAGAGCACTATAAAATCGTGATGTGGAAAACTTATAACCCCTCTTTTTTAGTATATTCGGAGTCTTTTGTTGAAAAAAGGAGCCCCAAACCGGGCGAGATTGTTCTGACAACGGTCAAACAGCTCGATAAACTTGATCATCCAACCATACTCTACAGCAAATACGGCATGGTGATGGCAAAACTAAGGCAATGAATTCGATATCATGAAGCTTTCGGTCGTCATACCGGTCATGAATGAAGCTGACAACATCAAACCTCTCTTTGATGCTCTCGCACTCTCACTTGCTGCTGTTGAGCATGAAATTGTTCTGGTTGACGACGGCTCTGCCGACGGCACTGTTGCTGAAATCCAGAAATACGCACCCGACAATGCCCACCTTGTTGTCCTGAACAAAAATTATGGCCAGACAACCGCAATGGCCGCTGGCATCGATCATGCGCGTGGCGAGCTGATAGCTACTATGGACGGTGATCTTCAGAATGATCCATCCGATATTCCCATGATGATGCAATACCTTCATGATCACGATCTTGATGTTGTTGCAGGCCGGAGGGCGGGACGGCAGGACGGAATGATTCTGAGGAAAATTCCCAGCAAGATAGCCAATGCGCTGATCAGAAACCTGACCAATGTGCATATCCACGACTATGGATGTACCCTGAAGGTCTTCAAAAAGGATGTAGCAAAGAATCTTGGCCTCTATGGCGAACTGCACCGCTTTATACCGGTGCTCGTGCAACTGTATGGTGCGAAAATGGAAGAGGTTGATGTCCGGCATCACCCGAGAAAGTTCGGAACATCGAAATATGGCATCGGGCGCACCTTCAAAGTGCTGAGTGACCTGCTTTTTATGGTCTTCTTCCAGAAATACAGCCAGAAACCAATGCATCTTTTCGGCACCCTTGGTTTTCTTTCTCTTTTTATCGGTATGGCCCTGAATTTTTACTTGCTGGCCCTCAAAATTCTGGGTGAAAAAATTGGAGGGCGCCCATTGCTTTCACTGGGCATTATTATGACCTTTATCGGCATTCAGTTGATCACGACCGGCTTCATTGCTGAATTCATCATGCGTACCTATTACGAGTCACAGAACAAGAAACCCTATATCATCAAGAAGATTGTCGGGAAAGAGTAAATTCAACCGCAAAAAGCTGCTCAAACCTCTCCTCCAGCTTCTCGTGACCGGTTTGGCCCTTTATCTGGTACTGAGAAAAACCGATGTTGCCAAACTTTTCGGTATCATCAGGAGCGCCAACCCATGGTATCTTCTTCTCTCTCTCCTGTTTTTCAATATCTCCAAGCTTTTCAATGCGGTGCGCCTGAATCGTTTTTTCAAGTCGATCGGCATTGAGCTTTCCCCTCTTTACAACCTGAGGCTCTACTATCTCGGAATGTTCTATAATCTCTTTCTTCCGGGAGGTATTGGCGGTGATGGCTACAAAATCTATGTCCTGCAGAAAAACTACGGCATGAAGATGATCAATGTCTTTCACGCCGTCTTGTGGGACAGGATCTGCGGCATTATTGCCCTTGTGTTTCTCTCCATCATACTGCTTCTGCCCAGCACATTCGCCTTGAAACTCCCTCAACTGGTTCCTTATGCATGGCTCTCGCTCGTCACGATCTACCCCCTGGCTCTGCTTCTGAACAAACTTTTCTACAAACAGTTCATTGGTGTGTTTACCATCACAGCTCTCGAATCGCTGCTGGTACAGATCGCCCAGGTCATCTCGGCATTTTTCATCCTCCAGGCAATCTCGCTCCAAGCCAACCATATCGACTATCTGGCAATATTCCTGATGTCAACGGTGGCCACCATTCTGCCAATTACCATAGGAGGGGCCGGAGCCAGAGAGGTAACCTTCTATTATCTTCTTAACTTTATACAGCTTGAAACCAATGCTGGTGTAGCCCTGTCGATCATCTTTTTCGGTATTTCCGCTCTGTCATCACTTGCTGGAGTGCTTACAAAAATCCGCCACGAAAAAAGCGTGACAGAAAACTAAGACCGTTTGAGAAGTTCAAGATCTTTCAGCTTCATCTGCCACTGTTCCCTGTTGTTCCATATCTTTTTTTCAACTGAGTAGACCATGGTAAATACCGGACGGGCGATGGATACAAGTTCTGCATAAATATCAGGACGATCAAAACCGATAACATCAAAGGTTCTTCCATGTTTATCCCTGACAGAAAACTTCACATGCCTCTCCTTTAGAAGTTTTGGCTGACCGAAAAGAACAAGATCTTCTGTTACAAAGAGCGGTTCCTGATTACCATAACCGAAAGGAGCAAACTGCCCAAGCACGTTGATAAATTTAGCCGTGATCTCCTCAAGGGCAAGTTTTGAATCAACAACAAGCTCCTTTTGACGTTGTGTCATTGAAAGAAGATCCGTACAGACTTCGTCGAATTTTTTGCGAAATCCTGCCAAGTTCTCCGGTCGAAGGGTAAGTCCTGCAGCCTGGTGATGACCGCCGAATTGAACGAGATATTCGCTGCACTGCTGCAATACTCCGTGGATATCGAGCCCTTCAACACTCCGCACTGAACCCCTGACAAGCCCTTCCATACCACCGAGAATAACCGTCGGCAGATAATGTTTTTCAATCATTTTTGAAGCAACGATGCCAAGAACTCCGAGGTGCCATGACTCATCGAAAAGCACAATCGAAGAGCACCAGGAGGCAAAATGATTATCAAGCATCTTTTCTGCTTTCACCATAATGCTGGCATCAAGTTCCCTGCGCTGCACATTGATAGAGTCAAGCTCCTCGGCATAAGATCGGGCATGGGTGGAAGAATCCGAAAGCAGCCAGTCAAGGGCAAGGTGGGCCGAGTGCATTCTGCCCGCAGCATTGATACGGGGAGCAATACCGAAAGCGATATTGAACATGCTGAATTCCGCAGGGGCAACCTTCATGATGGAAAGCATCTCCTTGATATTGCCTCTGGGCCTGGTTCTTATTCGCTGAATTCCCTCACGAACCAATGCACGATTTTCGCCCTTAAGAGAGACCATATCGGCGGCTGTGGCAAGAGCGACATAATCAAGATATTGCTGCCAGCTCTCTGGTTCGGCATGGAGATGCTCCCCTATTGCCTGAATAAACTTGAACGCAACAGCGCATCCGCATAACTCCCTGAAGGGATAGGCAGAGCCCGGAACCTTTGGATTTAAAATAGCATAGGCTGGCGGTATTTCATCAGACTCATGATGGTCACAAACAATCACATCAATACCATATTCTGCGCATCGGGCAATCGCTTCACTCTCTTTTATACCACAATCAACCGTAATAACAAGGTCGACATGCCGCTCAACCGCCGAATCGATACCTTCCGTCGATAGACCATAGCCTTCCACAAAACGATCATTGATGTAATAGGATACCTTACCGCCAAGCTCTTTCAGAAAAAGCAGAAGCATTGCTGTGCCAGTAGTGCCGTCAACATCATAATCGCCATAAAGCATTATTTTTTGATGCTCCCTGATGGCATGCACTACCCGTTCGACAGCCCGCTCCATATCCTGGAGAAGAAACGGTGATGGAAGATTGTTTATTGTCGAGCGAAAAAAATCCTTTGCTTCATCAAACGATGAGATGCCACGGTTGCACAAGGCTCTTGCAACAGGCATACTGACATTGATTGCCTCCGAAAGAGCCAGAACGAGCTGTTCATCAGGAGAGAGTAACTTCCAGCGGAATCGTTTCATGAAAATGTGGCAGGTAATGAAAACTGTCAATGTAGGGAACACTGAGCCATTTTGTGGCAAAAAACATTTAAACACTCAGCAGCAGCTCTCCGGTTGTGAAAGATAGAGTGAATATTTCTTACATTTGAGTTCGATGTATACTCTGAATCCTTCACGTCAATCAACACACTAACTATCGGAAGAGCATGAGCAATTTGATTACCATTGAACGCCACATCCTTGAACAGCAAAAATTTTTCCCGGAAGCACATGGCGAACTTACCGACCTTCTCAACGACGTTGCCTTTGCCGCAAAACTGGTAAGGAGAGAGGTTGTTCGTGCAGGCCTGGTCGACATTCTCGGTTTTGCAGGGAGCACCAATGTTCAGGGTGAAGAGGTCAAAAAACTTGATCTGTTTGCCAATGAAAAAATTATCAACGCAATCGGTCAGCACGGTCGGTTTGCTATCATGGGCTCGGAAGAAAACGAGGGTATCATTATTCCGCCTAAAAACGAGACAGGCAACTATGCACTCCTTTTTGATCCCCTTGATGGCTCCTCAAACATCGATGTGAATGTCAGCGTCGGTACCATTTTCTCGATCTACAAGCTCAAGGGTGACGATCCAGGCCAGGCAAGCCTCAGTGACTGCCTGCAGCACGGTTACGAGCAGGTCGCTGCCGGTTATGTCATCTACGGTTCATCCGTCGTCATGGTTTATACCACCGGCCATGGTGTCCACGGCTTTACCTACGACCCTACCATTGGCGAGTTTCTTCTTTCACACGAGAATATTGTCACGCCAAAAACAGGCAAGTATTACTCGATTAACGAAGGATCCTACGCACAATTCAACGAGGGTACCAAGAGATATCTCGATTATATCAAAGAGGAAGACCCGGCAACAAACCGGCCTTACAGCACTCGCTACATTGGATCGCTTGTCGCCGATTTCCACCGCAATCTTCTGACTGGCGGTGTCTTTGTCTATCCTCCAACCACAAAACACGCCACAGGAAAGCTGCGGCTCATGTATGAAGCCAATCCACTTGCCTTCATCTGCGAACAGGCTGGAGGACGCGCCACCAACGGCAGGGATCGTATTCTGGATATTCAGCCACTTGCCCTCCATCAGAGGACACCTCTCTATATCGGAAGCGTCGATGATGTTATCGTTGCAGAAGAGTTTGAGCAGGGATTAAGGTAAAAGAAGATATTTTAAAGCACTGCAAGGGCTTGCCATAGCAAGCCCTTACAACGGTCAGGCATGTAACGAACCTCTCTATCCCTGCACTACTCCGCGATCAAAATCCGGGTAAAAGATTCGATTGATACCCACTGTTTTTCCGCTTGACACATCCAGCGACAAGAGCACCCCGGAGAAATGAACATCATCCTCGGCACACTCATATTTGTGTGGTGTCTGATAAAGCATCCTGTCAGTTGCCGACTTGATCTGCATACCAATAACTGACTGGTGAGGCCCGGTCATACCCGCGTCAGTACAGTAGCCCGTCCCTTTTGGCAGAATACGTTCATCCGCCGTCGGTACATGGGTGTGTGTCCCGATAACGGCTGATACCTTGCCATCAAGATACCATCCAAGCGCTATCTTCTCTGCCGTTGCCTCAGCATGGATGTCCACAAAAATATGGCGCACCTTCTCTTTTCCCTGCTCTTTAATCTGCTTGATCACCCAGTCTGCCGTCCGGAAAGGGCAGTCGATGGAGTACATGAAGGTTCGGCCCTGCAGGTTAACCACAGCTATATCGCCCAGTCCATTCGGCAGCCTGTAGATTCCGTACCCCTTGCCATACGTACCCTTGGGATAATTCAGGGGACGCAAGACCTGTGGATGCGTTTTCAGGGTATCAAAAAAGTTGAAATTGCTCCAGGTATGATTTCCGCCTGTCACCACATTAACTCCTGCCTCAAGAAGCTGGTTCAGCGCCTCAAGGCTCAACCCCTTGCCATGATGGGCATTTTCTCCGTTACAGATCACAAAATCAACATGATACTTGCTGATAAAACTTTTCAGCATCCGTTCCACCATCTGCAGACCCGGAGTACCGACAACATCGCCGATAAACATGACGTTCAGGGTTTTCTGTGCCATACCTTTTCTTTTTACGTATTATGTTCCTTGAAAGTTACTTTTGGAAATTTACACATTGCGCGGCTTAATGTAACAATCTTATTGGCATAAGCTCTGCCCGGACTGATTGTGACTCCGCATATTTTCGATGAGAGAACAAATCATTACATTTCTCTTGCCATAGACATCTCAAAAACGTCAGTTATCCGGAAAACCAATGACAATAGCTATTGACAATCTTGATGCTTTTATTCATCGTTGGACAGCACGGAGTGAAAAGTCCCATGGAGGCTATTCTGGAGATTACATCATCACGCCCGAAGGCCTGGTCCGCAATAACATGGATGAAGAGTCTGGCCGCGGCGGATATTATCACTTCAGAGCCAGCACATCTGAAAGCCAGGTGATGATGGCACGCGGCTACCTCAAAGCTTATCAAGCCACAAAAAACATCCAATACCTGACCATGGCCCGAACCATTGCCGATGCACTGATCAAGTATTTCTTTTTTGGAGTTATCCCTTCAGCAAATGCAAAATGGCATTCTCACTGGGTTGTTAATGGTGGCGCGGCATTCAACTCGAAGGAGAAGGATCACGAATCTGAGCTCATCGCTTATGGTGAAGCTTATGAGTGCTGGCCGATGTGGCGAAAGTTGCGCCCCAATGAATTCGCAACAGCGGGAGATTCGTTGCACTGGTTTATGGAGACATTCGACCTGTTTTATCTCCTTGATACAACAAGTAAAGTGAGAAACCAATGGTTGATCGCAAAAAAATCGATGTTCAGGGAATTTCAAATGATTTCCCGGTCTCCAAATAATATCGGCTACAAGGGCGCTATTCCATTCGAACTGGGCAACAAAAATGCGAACCCCCCAAGTCAAGGCGGGGGGGGGTTTGTGGGACCATATTATGCAGGATACCAGAATCCGATACCCTGGCATTTCATGAAGGATTACACCGCCGCCGCAAACATGCTGCGTTTTTTGATCGACGCACAGGGGGCATATCGCACAAGTACAGGAATAATGGGGCCATTTGCTCCAGTATTCCATTACGACTCCTCCATGTTGTCTGGAGCAACGATCAACAAATTTTCATGGAAAGGCCCCGATCCAAACACCTTCTGGGGGGGGTTCCAGTATCGACCCTTTGCTGCAGTTGCTAATTTCTGGCAACAATGCATCACGTCAAAAACAAACAATCAAGCCGTTAGCAGTGCTGCAACAATAAGCACTGCGTTTTTGACCTGGCTCGACACCTGGCTCACGGAGCACCCCACTGAAAAAAATATTCCCGTTACCTTTCACGAAGGTGCCGCTCCAATTGCGGATTATAAAGAGCCGCATATCATTGCACTGGCGCTCAAAGGCTCACTGTATTGTAAAAAGGCAGGTGCAAATCCGCAAATAGTAACTCGCGTAACGGGACGGCTCTATAATATGCTGATGAGTTATCAGGTGACAAAAGGTGATATGGCAGGTTCTTATGCGCCTGACCCAACCCGCCATTCATTTAATGGATTCTGGGCTGGTGAAATCATGGATGCACTTGCTCTCTACGCAATCGGGTAGGCACTGTTAACATGCCGTCCCTGCCGGGCTATTCATAACATTCGGCAGGGCAATCAAAAGAGATCGGAGAAAAACACAAAAGCCTGAAACAATGTCCAGGCTTTTGTGCAATCGAATAACTATATCCTCAAAGTGCGTCAATGATCGCATTCAACGTTGCACTTGGGCGCATTGCTTTCGTCGTCAATGCTTCATCCGGGTTATAATAACCTCCCATGTCAACCGGTTTTCCCTGTGCGGCAATCAGCTCCTCATTGATTTTCGCCTCATTGTCACCAAGCTGCTGTGCTACTTCGGCAAAACGGGCCTGAAGTTCCTTGTCCTTGTTCTGGGCAGCAAGTGCCTCCGCCCAATAGAGAGCAAGATAGAAATGGCTTCCACGGTTGTCAATCTGGCCAACTTTACGGGCTGGTGACTTGTCATTATCAAGGAATTTGCCAATAGCCTGATCGAGAGTTTCGGCAAGAACCGCCGCTTTGTCATTATTGAACGTGCGGGAAAGATGGTCAAGCGAAGCCGCAATCGCTGAAAATTCTCCAAGAGAATCCCATCTCAGGTAGCCCTCTTTCTGGAACTGCTGAACATGTTTTGGAGCTGAACCACCTGCTCCGGTTTCAAACAGACCACCACCATTCATGAGCGGCACAACCGAAAGCATCTTGGCGCTGGTGCCAAGTTCAATGATCGGAAAAAGATCGGTCAGATAGTCGCGAAGCACGTTGCCAGTGACGGAGATCGTATCCTTGCCTGACCGGATCCTTTCCAGCGAGAAATTCATGGCCTCGACCGGAGTGAGAATACGAATATCCAACCCTGTGGTATCATACTCTTCCAGATATCTGGTCACTTTTTTGATGATCTCTGCATCATGCGCCCGTTTGCTGTCGAGCCAGAAAATTGCTGGCGCTCCAGTGATACGGGCTCTGTTGACAGCAAGTTTAACCCAGTCACGAACAGGGGCATCCTTTGCCTGGCACATTCGGAAAATATCACCAGTTTCAACCGGCTGTTCGAGCAATGTCTTCCCGGTTGTATCAACTACACGGATGGCACCATTGGCAGGAGCGGTGAAGGTCTTGTTGTGTGAACCATACTCTTCAGCCTGCTGGGCCATAAGTCCAACGTTCGGCACACTTCCTATGGTGGCAGGATTGAAGGCACCATTCTTTTTACAATCTTCGATTATTGCCTGGTACATGGTTGCATAACAACGGTCAGGAATCATGGCCATGGTATCATGAAGCTTGCCATCAGACCCCCACATTTTACCGGAATCGCGCACCACAACAGGCATTGATGCATCAACAATAATGTCGTTAGGCACATGGAGGTTGGTGATGCCCTTGTCGGAATCAACCATCGCCAATGCAGAACGGGTGGCGTAGACTGCCTGAATATCTGCTTCAATTTCAACTCTCTTTGCTTCCGGCAGATTTTGAATTTTTGCATAGAGGTCGCCAAGTCCGTTGTTCTCATTCACACCAAGCTCCTTGATGGTCTCGGCATGTTTTTCGAAAACATCCTTGTAGAAAACGGTGACAGCATGGCCAAACATGATCGGATCGGAGACCTTCATCATGGTTGCCTTCAGGTGCAGCGAGAGCAGCACGCCGGTTGCCTTTGCATCGGAAATCTGATCTTCATAAAACTTGCGAAGTGAACGAACATTCATGACAGAGGTGTCAATAATTTCACCGGCAAGTAATGGAGTTTTATCCTTCAGTACAGAGGCTTTGCCTTCACCGTCAACAAACTCGATTGCTACCGTTGTGGCTGCTTCAAGAGTAACTGACTTTTCGCTGCCATAGAAATCACCGGCACCCATGGATGCTACCAGTGATTTTGAATCGCTGCTCCACGCACCCATTCTGTGTGGATTCTTTTTGGCAAACGCTTTTACTGAAAGCGGCGCCCGACGATCGGAATTTCCCTCACGTAACACCGGGTTTACTGCGCTTCCAAGAACTTTTGCGAACCTTGTCTGGATCTCTTTTTCTTCTTCATTTGCAGGAGCTTCAGGATAATCAGGAATATTATAACCATGCTCCTGCAGTTCCTTGATCGCAGCCCTTAACTGGGGTATTGATGCGCTGATATTCGGCAGTTTGATGATATTTGCTTCAGGAGTCAATGCAAGTGCACCCAGTTCAGCCAGATAATCGGGTATTTTCTGGCTATCCGTCAGATTTTCAGGGAAATTTGCAAGAATTCGCCCGGCAAGAGAGATGTCTTTCGGTTCAAAATCGACTCCCGTACCCTTTGCAAACCCCTTCAGAACAGGGAGGAGAGAGTAAGTCGCAAGAGCAGGTGCCTCATCAATTTTGGTATAAACAATTTTTGCTGTTTCTGCCATCTCTATTTTCGTTTTATGTATTTAAAAAAATATGAATAACGACACTCAAAAAAAGAGGCACCCATAAAATCGCTCAAAAAAACAGGTCGAGCCCGTTCACGGCGAAAACGAAGTATAATGTTGTGATAGCCTGCGCTGAATAACAGCAAGAGCTCCAACACAACAGCCTCTGGTGATTTTGGCACCCGAGGCTGATTATGGAAAGAGCTGCTCCGCGTTGTCCAGGAACAATCGGGTGAGCAGGCTACAGCGTTGCGCCCCGGAAAAAATCACTCAGGAAGGCAGAAACTCATCAAGACCCACCCGTTCTGCAAGCTCCTTGTCGTTGAGTGCCTCATGGGCAAGCTTGATCATGGGAATGGTAGCGCCCATCGAACTATAACCGCCATCATGGAAAAGATTCTGCATGGTTACCTTGCGAGAGAGGTCACTGAGAATGGTCATGGAATATTCAGCACACTCTTCGGCAGAAGCATTTCCGAGAGGAGACATGAGATCGCTGTATTCAAACATTTTCTCAAACCCCGGAATGCCGCTTCCAGCCTTGGTATAGGTTGGACTTTGTGATATGGTATTGATACGGATAGCTTGCCTGGCAAGACGGGGTCCATAACTGCGAACAATGGATTCAAGCAGTGACTTCGCATCACCCATATCAGAGTAGGTCCAATAATTTCTCTGTGAAGCAATATAAGAGAGAGCAAGAATGCTTCCACCTTGATTGATCGCCTCATTCTTCAACGCGTAAGAGACAAGTCTGTGGAGCGACAATGCAGAAACATCAAGAGTTTTTATAAACCATTCGTAGTTGAGATCTTCATAAGGCAACTGTTTGCGAATATTCTGTGACATTCCGATGGAATGAACAATAAAATCAACTGAACCGATTTTTTCCTTCAGCTCTTTGAAACAGTTATCGACATCCTCATTTTTTGATGCGTCGCAAACAATCATCGGAGCGTTACCGCACAGTAGCGAGAGTTCTTCGATATTTCCGAAACGCAACGCGGCCGCAACATTTGAGATGGCAATCTCTGCGCCTTCCCTGTAGGCGTGAAGCGCTATCTGCCAGCCGATACTGCTTTCATCAAGCGGGCCGAACACGATTCCCTTTTTCCCTTTCAACAAACCATAGTGCGCTTTCTCGGACATGATATAAGCTGATTCTTTAACAAAGATTGGGGTAAATTCCCGTTAACTCGACACTTTAAACACTCAAGATACAAGATTCCCTTGAAAACCTAAACTCTTTACCCTGATTTTTTATACCACGACGAATTATAGCTGTGTTTTATATTTTCAATCGCCTCATCGAGCGGAGCTTGTCAAGCATATTTTTATTAACATTTAACTCCAACTCCTCCTTTTCGACAGGTATCTCCCTGAACACCACACGAAGAAGATTATCCTCTCTGATATACTTTTCCAGTTCAAGACTGTACAACGCTCTCGGCAGGGTTATGATCCTCTGTGCTCTGTCGACGGTCACCACAATATCCGTCCCCATACGGTCAACAATCACCTCTTCAGCATCCTGAAGAAAAGGTATCTTGATGCAGAGAACTTCACGATGGTCTTCCGATGCCGCGTTTTTCTTGCTTTCAATCCAGAAATTCTTTCCGGAATAAAAAATCTTGTCCGGTTCCTGCTCACCAAAAACCAGTTTACTGATTTCATGGAGCGCGTCAGTTCCTATCGGCTCTGTTCTCTGTAATTGACAGCGGAAAACCGGGGTAGGATAAAAGGATTGGTCGATCTCCATCAGATATTTGCTGTGCAGGTCGGCCCAGAATTCAAAATACTCACCAATAGTTTTTGACGTGGGAAGAATTTTGTTGATCACAATGCCATCGACATTGATCCCGTAAAGATGCACAAAAGTGTACGCTCGCTTTGTTTCAAGAATGGAGAGCTTTTCAGGGTTCAGTACCAGCCGGAAGGAAACCTCGGGACTGAGAATGAACTTGTTGATATCTTCCATCTGCTTGAGAAGCACATTAATCTCGTTAAAAAACTCATCGTCAGGAATGGATTTCCCATTCAAGGGACGCGCAAGCGAAGACATGCTTTTGTAGAGCTTGAAAAACTGCTTGCCCATATTGCCACCGATAATGATTTCCGGATAGGCGAGCAGACGAAGGGTATTGCCGGTCGGAGAGGTATCAAGCACAACAGCATCCCATTTGCCTGACTGCGCCTCATCAAGCAGGCGGCTTAAGGCAAAAATTTCGTCAAGGCCGGGCTGTGTGGTCAGCTCGGAAGCCATACCAGTGTCAATCCCCTTGTTCTTATAGGAAGTAGAGACAAACTTCTGAAAGCCGGACATATTCTTTTTCAGCTCGTAAATCGTGTCGACTTCCAGACCGTACAGATTTTCTTCGATCTTCTGTGGATCGTTGCGGCTTATACGGGTATTAAAAACATCAGAAAGCGAATGGGCCGGATCGGAGGACATGATCAGCACTTTCTTGTTCTGCCTTGCAAGAGCAACCGCCGTGGATGAAGAAATTGTTGTTTTTCCGGTTCCCCCCTTTCCTGAATAAATGATAACTCTGGTCTGCGACTGGTCTTCCGTTAAGTCCCTCGACAACATAAAAAATCCCCCTGTTAAAGCTCAATAATCCAATAGGTGCCCCCTCTTAGGGAGAGCAAAAAAAATAATCTTTTAAGGTATCATTTTTCCCCTGCTTAGAGAAAAACTATCTTATTTTGGCAATGCCTGATCAAGTTGCTTCATATACTCCCTTCCATGAACATGTTCAAGGTCCGTGTGCGGTAACCGGTAGGCTACGGAAGGCTCATGAGCCATTTCAACCGCACCAGGTTTCCTGGGATGGGGGAACAATTCATTCAATACGGATCATACCCCGAAACAACCGATGCCAGTTAATGAAACGTCAAAAGAGTGTCTTCAAGAACTCTTTTCGGAACATGATGAATGCCGTTCGCATCCCTGAAGTAACGAACAGAATCATTATTTCCCATCTGGTCAATAACAACCGTTTCGACAGGTTTCCCGATGGCAATAACCATCAGTGGGAAAAATAACTCCGGGATCTTCAGCAATTCACGAATTTTTTTTCTTTGAAAAGCACCAATAATACATCCTCCGAGGCCCAGCGCCGTTGCGCCAAGAAGAATGGTCTGAGCAGCAATGCCACTGTCGCAGGCAAAATCTTTGGTTATTCCCGAATCACCAAGCATAACGATATAAGCTGGCGGACGCTCTCCCTCAACCGGACCGGACCAGTCAGCCAGATAGCCCGCCCAGGCAAGAGAGGGATAAAGAGCTTCAACAGTTGCGGGCTCACAAACCGCAATATATTTCAATGGCTGAAGATTTCTGGCAGAGGGAACATAGCAGGCCAGCTCAACAAGCTCCCGCACGGTATCTTCGGTAACCGGATAGTTGCCGTCAAATCTCCGGTAACTCCGGCTGGTCATCACAAGTTCTCTGAAATGCATGATTAAATAAGGGTTAAGATTTTTCCGCCCAGGCAGCCCCGGTGTATTTCGGCAGCTCATCCCATCGACCGCTACCTATCCATTCCGTAATGTAATTCACCGTTCTGGCATAACGCAGCGGCTCACGGCAGGGTTGCTGAAGCCAGTCGGCCAAAATGGAGTCGTCAAGCCGATCCATTGCCATGCCATAACCTAACTCTACCATGCCAAGCGCGTTCGATTGTTGCTCAATCTGGCCATCAAGAGGCCTAAGCAACAGTTTTTTTCCAAGATG
Organism: Chlorobium sp.; assembly: GCA_049317185.1. Taxonomy (GTDB): domain Bacteria; phylum Bacteroidota; class Chlorobiia; order Chlorobiales; family Chlorobiaceae; genus Chlorobium. The sequence goes on from JBMOIS010000009.1 coordinate 41,855, forward strand.
CAGCGCCTCACCAGGAAGCTCGAACCCCGCATTGCAAACAACACCGTTGCTCTCAGTAAGATCACCAAGAAATCCTTCACGACAGTAAGCTCTGAAATGCAGGTGCCCCTCATCACGATTGTCCTGCACCTTTCCGTAAATAAAAAACTCGTATCCATCAAACGGAGTAAAAAAGGTCACAATATCCTCTACCTCCTCAAAAGGGAGATAAACAAGGACTTTTTCTTTGACTACCGTCGCAGCTTTACGAGCATACAGTGTCTCAGGAATAACCGGCGGAAAAATCGGCTGATTAAAGTGACTCCAGTGAAGCCCTGCATTGTAGCGAGCAGGCGCAAAATTCAGCAACGTGTATTTTTCAAAAAAATTTCCTTTGGCAACAGGAATATCACAGTTGAAGGCGTACTGATGGCCAAACCCCACAGAGGGAATATCTCTCAATCGTGCAACCAACGATGTAATCGGATCAAAGTCAGTAATAATCAGCTCCGTACCTGTCGTATCAAGCATCATGACATCAGACATCAAACGAGTAAGGTCAAGCTGAAACAGCGTGTCGATATAATCGAGCTTTCCCTTATGGGTGGCCAGTGTCATACCTTTCATTACCCGGTATGGCGCAAATATTTCAATCTCCTTCAGCTCTTCCTCCTTTCTTCCGCTGATGATAACCTCAACATCATGGCCAGCCTCTTTAAGCTTTCGAACAAGCTCGCGGCTGCGGCTGATATGGCCATTTCCCGTACCTTGAACTCCAAAAAGGATTTTCATACTACTGAATTTTCAGATTGGCATACTGCACCATCAGTGTCTTCTCCCCTGCATTGCGAAACGTTATCTTTACTTTCTGCTTTGCCCCGCTTCCCTGAACATCAATCACGACTCCGGGGCCGAAAAGCGAATGATGCACCATCACCCCTTCACGCAGCGCCGGACGCGACGGCTTGGGCTGACCTCCCGGAACTGTTCCTCCTTCTGCAGGTGCAGTTGTTCTCTGCTGATAACCTCTCGACATTGATGACAAACCGGAAACGGGTCTCTCCTTCGCTATTCGGTCGGAAAGTAAACTCCCCCCCTCTGTCTGCACAATCGATGAGTCGATTTCGCTGATAAACATTGATGGAAGAGATTGATGCAACTGACCATACTGGTAGCGACTCTGCGCCCATGAGAGAAATATCTTCTCCTGCGCCCTGGTCATTGCCACATAAAAAAGCCTTCGTTCCTCCTCAAGCTCTTCAGGTTCATAGCAGTGCAGGGGAAAAAGCCTCTCTTCAAGACCAGTAATAAACACTACAGGAAACTCAAGACCTTTGGCGGCATGTACGGTCATGAGAGAGACGAAATTATCGGAATCCTGCGTCTCTTCATAGTCGGAAGCAAGAGAGATATTCTCCAGAAAATCACCAAGCGAACCAGTATCAGGGTTATGGTCAGAAAAGTCCCTGGCCATGGAGAGCAGTTCCTGGAGATTTTCATGACGTGCCAGCGATTCAGGAGTATTTTCAGCCTGCAAGAGCATCGGAATGGAGGTCAGATTAAAAAGCTCTGTCAGCACATCGTAAACAGTTCCGTTGACAGCAAGGAGCTTGAGTGCCTCAACGACACTGCTGAAAGAGGTGAGAGCATTGACCAGCCGCGCCTGAAAGCCTCCCTCATCAGCAAGTCTGATCGCCTCATAAAGAGTAATATCACGTTCTGCGGCAAACTCCCTGAGCTTGCTGATGCTGACATCTCCTATTTTTCTGGGCGGAAAATTAATAATTCTCAAGAGCGACTCGCTGTCTCGCTCATTGAGAATAAAACGGAGATAAGCAACAGCGTCCTTGATCTCCTTGCGCTTGTAGAACGAGACACTTCCAAACAATCTATAGGGGATCTTGTTCTGGAGCATAACATCCTCAACCACACGAGACTGGGCATTGGTACGATAAAATACCGCAAAGCTCTTGAACTCATATCCCTGTTTCTGACGCAGGGTACGTATCTGCTCTCCAACCCTTTCGGCCTCATTCCGCTCATTGTAGGCTTCGATAAGAGTCAGTGGCTCTCCTTCATCCCGATGTGAGACCAGCTCTTTTTTAATCTGCCGAAGATTGCGGCCAATGACGCTGTTTGCAGCCTTGAGAATATTACCGGTACTTCGATAGTTCTCAACAAGCTTGAAGGTACTTGCCTCATTATAGTCATCCTGAAAGTTCAGGATGTTAGAGATATCAGCGCCTCGCCACGAATAGATCGATTGCGCATCATCGCCAACAACAAAAATGTTGTGATGCCCGGCAGCAAGCATTTTAGCAACAAGATACTGAGCCCTGTTGGTATCCTGATATTCATCAATCATGATGTAACGGAAAGATTCCTGCAACTCTCTGAGCACTTCAGGGTGCGCATTGAAGAGTTCAAGCGGCTTGATCAGCAGGTCATCAAAATCAAGGGCGTTGTTCTCCTTCAGTTTTTTGGCATACAACTCATAAACCTGCGATGCCTTCTGCTGATTATAGTCGCCTGCATTTCGATGAAACTCGGCAGGAAGAATAAAACTGTTTTTCGCCCTGCTGATAAGCCCCTGTACCGTATTAACCGGCACAGACTCTACCGAAATATTCAGTTCTGCCATAGACTGGCGGATAAGGCTTTTACTGTCATCTGAATCAAAAATTGAAAAATTCCGGTTGTAGCCAATCAGGTCGATGTAGTTGCGGAGAAGTCGAGCAAAAATTGAATGAAATGTTCCTATCCACAATCCCCGCGAACTGCCCTGGTGAAGCAGGGTATCAACGCGGTGGCGCATCTCACCAGCAGCCTTGTTGGTAAAGGTGAGCGCAAGAATATTCTGGGGAGCAACTCCCTCATTATTGATAAGATATGCAATACGACAGGTTATCACCCTCGTCTTGCCGGAACCTGCGCCCGCCAGCACCATAACAGGGCCGGATGTGGTAACGACAGCACTGCGCTGAACATCATTGAGATCGTTTAAAAAATCGGTCAATACTCCCTTGCACCTGTTTACGGTTAGAACGCATCCCTGCTCTCTCGACTTATTCAGGTTGCGATAAAATCTTCTGTTGAATTTCGTATAACTTTACCCCTTTTACAAATTACTCTCAAACAAATCCTTAGCCAGCCCCGCATCAATGTTTTTAATGACCGTGAACACACTTTTGACTTTCAGAGTTGTTATATTGCAGGAATAAACAATTATCCACCAAATAGAAGCAAAAGTTCAATGTTTCCTCTTGTTTACGAAATTAACACAAGAATCTGGCTGAAAAAACTGGGCAAAGAGTACAACCGGCCTGTAACACTCGGCAACATTCCCGATGAGGAGTTCACCGTTTTTTCAACCTGCGGGTTTGATATGGTATGGCTCATGGGTGTCTGGAAACCCAGTCAATACAGCAAGGCCATTGCAACTTCCCATCCCGGCCTCCGCAAAGCTTTCCTTCAACATAACCCGAAGGTAGTACCAGAAGATATTGCATCATCACCTTATTCCATCCCTTCATATACCGTCAATGAAGCGCTTGGCGGAGAGGGTGAACTGCTTCTCTTCCGTGAAAAGCTTCGTACACTCGGTATAAAGCTCATGCTTGACTTTGTGCCCAACCATCTTGCTCTCGACAATGAGTGGTTGCCTGACCATCCTGAATATTTTATTCCAATGTGTAATGACGAACAGTGCCAGGATCCCGGGGCTGCTTTTGAATATGCAAAGGGAGCATATCTGGCTTATGGAAAAGATCCCTATTTCGATCCATGGACAGACGTTCTGCAGCTCAATTACGCTGCGCCAGAAACACACAAAATGATGATTGAAAACCTTTTCAGGATTAGCTCACTCTGCGATGCCGTTCGATGTGATGTTGCCATGCTGATTCTTAAAAGCGTTTTCAATACAACATGGAGCAATTTGGGAGGGCACATGGAGACTGAGTTCTGGCATAAGGCCATCACCGCAGTAAAGCTCCGTCACCCCGACTTTCTGTTCCTTGCCGAATCCTACTGGAACAAGGAGTGGGAACTCCAGCAACAGGGATTTGACTTTACCTACGATAAACCATTTTACGATTATCTCAGCGCAGCCCCAGTTAATGTTGAAAAGCTGACAGGGCATCTTCTTGGCCATTGGGATTACCAGAAACATCTCTGCCGGTTTCTTGAAAACCACGATGAGCCAAGGTCTGCGGGAAAAATCGGCCTGAACAACAAGGTCGCAGCCATGGTACTGCTGACTGTTCCCGGAATGCATCTTATCCATCAGGATCAAATGGAAGGTTTCCAGCAACAAATCCCGGTGCAACTTCTCAAGCAGGATCCGGAACCCGTCAACAGTGAACTGGTCACGCTTTACAACGCACTTTTCTCCCTGCAGAAGAAAGAGGTTTTTCAGGAGGGAAGGATAGAATGGCTTGACCTGAATGTTGCAAACAACTCCCATTGTTTTGGATTGCACCGGTTTACAGCAAAAGAAAATGCCGTCGTTCTGGCAAATTTCAGCCCAACTGGTATCGTCATAGAATTCGGACATCCCTGGACGGAACATATCCGCATCAAAAGAATCAACGTCTTCAGTACAACTGCCAGGAACAGAACCGGCGAAGTCGAGTGTACAGAAAAAATGATGAAAATGCATCTTGCTCCTCATGAAGGAGTCGTAATAACCTGCTGAGAAAAAGAGCCCCGTTCGGTTAACCCGTTTTGAAGGCAATTATTGATGTTTTTTCCTATGCGAATTATTACACACACGATAAAAGTTCCAACCACAAGGCCTGTTGAAATTATTGACATTACTACTGAAATAAGGGCTGCCCTCTCCTTAACCGGGCTGGAACGAGGGCAGATCACCGTTATAAGCCGTCACACAACAGCCTTTATCAATATCAACGAAAAAGAGGAACACTTGCTTGAGGATATGGAGACCTTTCTCAAGCGACTTGTTCCCAAAGATGGCAACTACCTGCATAACCTCAATCCGATTGATGGCCGACACAATGCCCACTCCCACCTGCTCGGGCTCTTTATGAACAGCTCAGAAACGATTCCTTTTTCGGAAGGGAAAATGCTGTTGGGGCAGTGGCAGTCTGTTTTTTTTGTTGAATTGGACGGGCCACGCGCAGAGAGGTCTATTCTGGTTCAACTATCAGGAATTTGACGAATGCACCATCTTCCTCTCAATCGCTCAACATTCAACAGCCCCATAGCGGTTCAGAACGAGGGCCAGAGATGAAAATATGCAAGCAAAGCAAGCGCCGCCCAGACTGAAAGATTGGCAAACAACCCGGCAAGCAGATCATCAGCCATGATTCCCCAGCCACCCGGAAACCGCTGGACCGCATCGACAGGCCCCGGCTTTGCTATATCGAAAAAGCGGAAAAAGGCCAGCGAGAGCAGAGCAGGCAACCATCCCGCAGGCAGAAAAACCAGCGCCAGCCACTGACCGGCAAGCTCATCTATCGTCACAATTGAAGGATCATTCCCGAACTCCTCCTCCATCAGCGTTCCTGACCAGACACCAACAACAGTGCAAAGCACAACAAGGGAGAGCAAAAGCGGCGGTTCATGCAGTATCGGAATAAAATAATAGCAGAGAACTGCCGCAATGCTTGTCACCGTCCCGGGAGCTACAGGGAAAAGACCTATTCCGAAACAGGTTGAGAGAATTTTTGCAGCCAGTCGCTTCATGCTTTCAGTGTCCCCGAAGAGGCTTCTGAAAGTAAATGCCCCAGTTGCTGATCAGGTAGGAAACACCGGTATAGACCGTAAAAACAGTTACCACCAGCATGATAGAGTCCAGATAACCCGAAGCCAGAAAATGGCTGATCGTGAGTGACAGACCTTTTCCAAAAAACGCAGCCTCCCTCATCAGAATGAGTGCCATAATCAGATAGACAAAAAGATTCTGCACCAGGGTTTTGTACTTCGCCTCCGTGCTTGTCACCACCGGCCTGTTTTTATATTCGGCATAAATCCGCAGCGATGTCACCACAACATCGCGGACAACCACAAGAATCACCATCCAGAGCACCAGATAACCCATCCAGACATAGAGGAGAAATGCCGCCGTAATAAGCAATTTGTCGGCCAGCGGATCCAAAAAAGCGCCAAGACGAGTCTCAACACCATATTTCCGTGCATGATAACCATCATAGAGATCGGTCAGGGAGGCCACCGTAAAAACAATGACACCAAACAATTTGAGCCAAGGATCCACCTGCAGCAACAACACAACAAAAACAGGGACAAGCAGAATCCGCAATGCGGTCAACTGGTTTGGTATAGTAAGATACTTGTCTTTCAAGCCCTGCCGGATTTATAATATTATCTCAATCAAAAGCGGGAATACCCCTTGTGACACAAGATACAGTATTGCAACCTGTTTTTCAATGGCTCCGCACTGTCAGAGAAAATAATGGTTATTACTCAAGCTCCACAAAGGTAACACCATCACCGCCTTCACCCCACTCACCAAGCCGAAAGCTCTTGACCGCTGGATGCTGCTGCAAACACTCCGCCGTTCTTTTGCGGAGCGACCCGCTGCCCTTGCCATGCAGAATCATCGCTGCATACATGCGGTTCAGGCGCATGGTGTCAAGAAATCGCTCGATTTTCAGCGTCGCCTCATCAGCGGTCAACCCCCGCACATCAAGTTTTGTTGACTCAATCCCTGTCGTCATGGTTGACCAGGAGCTTTTTGTCGGTCTTTGTTCAGGGAGTCGCAAACTCTTTTTTGCCTGCGTTTTCGATGTTTTTTCAAGGTTTTTAAGCCCGGTGGTGAACCTGAAATTGCCGCACAGCACCACCACACTCTCACCATTGATGCACTCAACCTCACCGGAGGTATTGGTATCAACAATTGAGACAAGGTCGCCTGCGCGGATAGTACGATCAACTTTGGCCGCAGCTTCAGCTCTGGCTCGCAGAAGCGACTCACTCTTTTCGGTCTGCTGTATTTTGATGCCAAGTTTTTTCCGTGCCTCGTGCACCTTTTTATCGTCGGTCGGGGCCGCTTTAACCTCCTGCAGAATTTCGCGAATCTCCTGTCGGGCCTGCTCCAGCTCTTTCTGAATCTCCCGCGATGCACCGAGCTTGTGGGCCCGGCGCTTCTGCTCAAACACCGTCTCCGCCTGCTGTAAGGAGAGCATCCTTTTCTCCATATCCACTTTATCCACCTCAAGCTGCTGCTTCAGTGTGCGGTTCTCCTCAAAAAGGCGGCTGAGGTCATCAAGCATCCGGTCGAGCCCGATGCGCTCATGCAGCATAAAGCCCGATGCACGCTCAACCATTTTCCCCGCAAAGCCCATCCGCTTCATCATGGCAAAGGCAAAACTGTTGCCGGGCAACCCCTTGACAAACCTGAAGGTTGGCAAAAGCTCCGCCCGATCAAACTCCATCGCACCGTTCACCACACCCTCCCGTTCATGGGCATAGGCCTTCAACTCGCCAAGGTGGGTGGTGACAATGGTCTTGGTGGAGCGACTGAGCAGCTCCTCAATCACTGCGCGGGCAATGGCTCCCCCCTCCTCCACATCGGTACCGGCACAGAGTTCGTCAATCAGCACCAGATCGCGACTGCTGGCACCATCAAGAATTGTCTTTATAGCGCCAAGATGGGAGCTGAAGGTGGAGAGGTCATTCTCGATAGACTGGTCGTCACCGATCTCGATAAAAATATCGCGGAAAAGGGGGAACACCGAACTCTCGCTGCAAGGGAGCAGATAGCCATGAACCAGCATACAACAGAGCAGCCCGGCACTCTTCATCGCCACCGACTTTCCTCCGGCGTTGGGGCCGGAGATCACCAGCACCCGATCCTCCTCATCCAGAATCAGCTCAAGAGGCTGCACCTCCTTTTGACGATGCGAAATCAGCAGCCAGGGATGATAACCTTTCACAATGCGAAGTGCCTGACCTTCGGTAATGGAGGGCAGCACCGCATGGGTTTCAACCGCAAACCGCGCCCGTCCATAGAGAGCATCAAAGGCCGCCAGCAGAGTTTCATTGTGCCGGAGATTAACCAGTTCCTGCCGAATCTCCTCCGTCATCGCCTTTAGAATGCGCTCAATCTCCCGCCGCTCACTGATCTCAAGATCCTGGATGCGGTTACTGATCTCCAGCGTCTCCGCAGGCTCAATAAAAACCGTCTGCCCCGAGCCGGAGTAATCCTGGATATACCCGGCAATCTTGTACTTGTACTCCACCTTCAGCCCAAGCGTCAAACGGCCATTCTTGACCGCCACTCTCTCCTCCATCAGCCAGCCACTCTCCTGGGAGCGACGAAGCAGCCGCTCCATTCTCCGACGAATCAGTTCACGACTGCTCAGCAACTCCCCGCGAATCATCAGAAGCGCATCACTCGCCGTATCGCGCACCCTCCCCTGCTCATCAATAATCCGACGAATCCCCGCCTGAAGAGCACTCTCAAGCCAGATCTGCTGGGTAAACTCATTGAGCAGCGGATAGACTTCGCGGTTGAGCGCCATGAACTTCCGCAACTGCACCGATGAAAAGAGGAGATGATAGATATCCTGCAACTCCTCCGTCTCCAGATAGCTCCCCAGAAGTTCCAGCTTTTTCAGCAGCGGGCGGGTGTCGGGCAGATAGGAGAAGGGAAGCGCAATCCCCTCCTGAAGCAGATTGCGCAACTCAAGCAGCCGCTCAAGCTCGGCAAGAAGCGTCTGCCGATCTCGTTGCGGGACGGCAGAAAGAAGCTGGTCGCGCCCCATCGCCGAGAGGCAGAGTTGCGCCGCGTAGTTGGCAACTTTATCGAACTCGAGCTTTTTGAGGGTGGTGGGGTTCATGGGGAAATGGTGATGGACGAATGCCTGCTGTTTTCTGAATATAGGGAACTGAGACGAATAACAAATTCATGGAGCATCTAAGCACTCATCAGAAATTGATTCCTTCGTAGAACAAGGCACAGCATTCAACCCTCATACGGTTCCAACTTGAAATTACGGTATGACATTCTTGTTGACCGCTTACAAGCAATACTCTGAGGTAACATGTGTCGTGGTCATTGTCCCCTGGCTGATAATTATTATGCCTTCATTATGATCTCATCATAATGAAATTACATACGGATAATTTATTCATTTGAAATCAGTTGCCATTATTCCATGACCCAGTTCCCTTTCCTGTGCCCAAAAATGAACATCAAAAGCGATTAGCACTGCATGAATGACGGAGTCAAGTTTGCCCTCGCTCATGATGCGATGGCTCTCCAGAAGCCCCTGCATCAAATCGGGTAGATCCTGTGGTCGCGCACCGATAAACTCAGAAAGCGGCTCACCATCCCGGTCGCGCTCCCCCAGAAAAACTCCCTTGAGTGCAAAAAAAAATCAAATGGAGTCCAACCTGCATTACTGCTGTTTTGAGGTTTATTGAACACAACATCAAGAATAGGTACGAAAATTTTCCAATCGAGATGTGCTTCAAGTTTCAGCAGCGGATCGTTGAGTTTGGTGAGTTTTTCAAGCAGAAAACGCTCGTCAAACAGGTCTACAGGATTGATGTTTTTCATGATGAAGGGATAAATGAGATTACTCTTCCGATATACGAAATAGTGCCCTCGTTTTATGACTCTAACGCTATACTTTTTATAAAGATCGGCCATTCAGGAAGAAATAGAGACTCGATTGAACCAGTTCTCTCCCCCTGCGCCAAATAACATATACCTTCAGGCGCAGGGGCTGGTTCATTCACGCTTCACAAATCAATTCTGCAACAGGGCTCAGGTTAGCCGAAGAAATGCCGCAGAATTATCTCTTGCCAGGCAGGGATTGATGCCTGCATAATGCTTGAAATACTCCTCAAGTCCCTCTTTCGTCATCATGATCATGACAAAATCAGTGCCGAACATAAGGCGCTTCTGAACTATGGGATGCCGTTGGATTATGGTCTCAATGTCCTCCAGCGGAACATCGGGGCAGTAGGCTACATCTGCGTAAACATGTTCGAATCGCTCCATCAAATCGATGATCTGCGTCGTCCAGTTATGTGGCATTGATGATTCGGGAAGATTTTTTCTGAGAGCGTCGGCATAGGCTTTGATATTATCCGATCCACCGAAATGGGCAAGATTTACTCGTAATTTACCCAGCTCGCTGTTTTCAAGAACTTCAAGCCAGTTTTTCGGTTTGGCAAAAAACAGACTTTGAGCTGAATCTCCTTTGTGAAGCAGTTTGATTTTTGATTTATCAAATATGACGGTTTTCTCTGTTCCATCTCTCTTTCGGCTCAACGTACTGATGGTGTCGCACATTGACGGAAGCCCCCCCGGCGAGGTATGGCTGGTAATAGGGATATCGTGCTCAATGCAAAGTTTATAAACGGGATAGAGGTCGGGATGAGAGGGAAGGTATCCGAGAGGGCAATAAAGCTTTACTCCCAGAAATTCGCCCTCGATTACCTGCTCTCGTACAAGCTGCTCTATTCCGATACGCCTCGGATCAACTGCCAGAAAAGGGAAAACGGTTTCAGGATTCTTTTGTTTAAGTTCCTCCAGGGCATTCAGGTGTTTGCCATATCCCTTCGTCATTTGGACATCGCTTCCTGAAAATAATCCTTTTGATCGCTGTTCGGCGCCGGTATCGGACTTAAACTCTCTGATGACGCGGTCAAGTTCCGCCGCAACAGGATGGTTGCTTTTTGCCGACAAACCAACGTCGCGCGTTCTGACGGCAACCCTCTCTTCATAGACACGGATAACCGCTTTTTTCATCTCTTCGGCAAATTCATCAAATGAGGGAATCTCTTGTTCTGTAATCAGCGATGGCGAAAAAGCCGCACTCCTCGTTTCTCCGGTCAAGCCCAACTGTTTTGATTTCTGCTGATAAGCCAAGCCGTTATCGAGCATAAAATAAATATCCATCATCAGCGGCGCGGTAATCAATGGCTGTGAGGGGTTCCACAGACTCGTTGTATAGCACTGCTGCTCATAGTTGTAATTTTCTTCAGGGCTTCTCACGATGGTTTCAAACAAGGATGCGACATAGTTGATGAGTTTTTCCATATCCGGCGGGATGATATTCAGCGCTTTCAGTCCGATCAGCTCATCATCTTTATACGGGTAATTGTCATGCAACCATCTCCATCCGATTTCGAGAAGTTCATCAAACGCAAAAGCGCCATTAAAAAAATGGCAGTGAACATCGATGTTGCCTTTAGTCATAACAGTCTCCTTTATGATTCATTGTTTTGATGGACAAACTATTTCAAAAAAAGTCTTCACGCTCAACAACAAGTCACCCGGTAATCACCCCCGAGACCAGCCAATACTTGAAGGGTATCTTCTTTGCGGGTTTTGGCATTTCTCGCTTGAATTTAAATATGCTGTTGGGGAAACTTCGATTCCGGGTTTTCAGTTTCGTAATAACAGAACCTGAAATTACCATTCAGGGCTAAACTTTTTCCGCGCCCTGTTTTGATGACAAAGAAATTGTAGCTTCAATCGCGCCAATAAGCTGCTGAAATACCGGCTCAGAAGTGTTGTTTTTCCATTCAGAAAGATCGACAGCATCAATACGACGGAACCCAAACGGCACCTGAACCGCATCAAGAAGCAGAGGAACGAGAACGCCACGTTGTTTGGCATCTTCAGCCTCCTCTTTGACCCAAGCTGAGTTTATTGAATGTCGTGACCAGACAACAAGCACACATCGAGACTCACCCAACGCCTTGCCAATGAAGTCCATCCAATGCGTGCCTGGTGGTATATGCCTGTCACAAAAAACACTTAATCCGCGTTTTTCAAGCTCCATGACAATTTGCCCAACCCGCTCTGTATCTTCACGGGCATAGCTTATAAAAATATCAGCCATAAATTCATATCCATTTTGCGATATCAGCGACTCATAATATAAGCAGTTCCTGCCTGTTCGTTCCCTTCCCCTATGATGAAAGTTCAAGTTTACTTCGTAAGCAGCACCCTCATCTTTTAACCGGTCGTCATCGCTTTATGTCAACAACCACAAAACTCTGTTTTGAAAACAACAGTTACGAGGAGATCGCAGAACAAATCACCCGAAAACCAATATAGTCAACCCAGTACATCGGATCGACGCTGACCCTGGAAGAACAGCGCAGCGCATCATGAGAGTTGAACCAGGAACCCCCTCGCAACGAGCGAATAGATTCATTATCGGCAAAGCTGTCTCCCATCCACTCCCACACATTGCCAGCCATATCGTACAACCCTTCCGGTGTGACACCTTCTGGGTAACTACCAACAGGAGTGGTCGCGCCTATATTACTATTATAATTGGCCCGTGTTGAATTCGGTTCACCCCTCTCTTCCGGCCATGGATAAGGGCGCACTTTCTGCCCAATTGTTCCCTGCTTGCCGCCCGCAGCCCACTCCCATTCAACTTCATTCGGGAGACGATAACGTTCCGCAGCACCGTCAAGCATCGAAAGCCACAGGCAATAGGCCCGAGCGGCATACCAGGTAATACCAACCACAGGCTGATCTTCCCCATCGTATTTGCGATCTTCATCATACCTTGAACGAAAATGGCTGGCAAGATCATTGTTACCCTCTTTGAGATAATCGCCAAACCCTATTCCCCACCGATTATTGTTCGCAATCGCCCCCAACTCTTTCCTGAATGCCGAAAGCAACACCGGAGAATTATCTATCTGCAACGATGCAATGAACAACCGGTAAAGCTTGTTGGTGACCGGATACTTGGCAAAATAGAGATCCTCAACATGTTCTTCCTTTTCCGTCAGCGAAGAGAGGTAACTTCCTCCCTGAAGCAAGATATACTCCGCATTTTGTTCATTCGGGTTTCGGAATGATCTGTTTTTGACACTATGAAGAACGGGTATATCCCCGCCAAGCGCAAGAATCACCTCTTCAGTCCTATCAGCAACATCCCTGTTTTTGGCAAGTTTTTTTGCCCTGAACTGCTTCATTGCATCAATCACTGCCGGTTTACCGATGGCTTTGAGGCAATCGAGAATCACCCGCTGGCGGTTGGCAGTGGTTGCAGGGTCAAGGAGTTTTTTGCAGAGGGCATCAACCTTTTTCAGCGGAGCCTCTTCTATGATGGTCTGCAACAGCAACTGCTGCTTCTGGCTCAACTGATCACTGACGGGCGAGTCAAAGAGTTTTTTCATGAAGAGGTTGAATATCTCTTCGTCTACCTGTGCCATGAAAAAGCGAATCGGCTCCTCCCACCAGTCCTGGCCAAAGTTTGCAATGAGGTTTCCGAGATACCTTGTTGAGCGCACTTTGGTAACGAGTTGAACGCCTGCCAGATATTCACGGAATGATTTATGGCGGAAGAGATAGTCGCGCGCTCCCGTCTCCACCAGCAAGCCTGCCCGTTTGACAAGATAGTCGCAAAAGTCTTTAGCCGAGGGCGGATTATCCTGTTTGTCGAGTTGCTCTTTCATTTTTTTGTGCATCTCAGCCCTGCCAGCTTCATCCTTTTTGAGCTTTTCCTGCATCCAAAGGGCTACGGGAGCAAGCACTTGACGAGCACGTGCTGCTGAAAGAAGAGGAATAATTCCCCTCCGCTTATCCCGGAATTCAAGAAGATAATCGAGTGATGCCTCATAGAGCATTACACGACTTTCCGGCATATAATCCCTGTCTTTCCACAGAATTGCCATGATCTGCAAAATCATGGGGATAGCAGCCAGTTGACGCAATCCCCTGTTCTTCTCCTCCTTCAGATGCGCAACTATCTTTTGGGCGCGCTCTCGAGCGTCTGCACGTTGCAGACGCACCCACTCCGTTTCATCACTACCTTTCGGACAAGGCTCTTTCATAAACGCTTCGGTAAACCAGTTTTTCAAAAACCGTTCCTGCTGTTCCACCGTGAAATCCTGCACATCGGCCCGCTCGTAATCGGCCGCAAGCTCAATGCCCTCATCTTTACGATACCCTGTTGCCCTTGATGTGACCACAAAACGGGCTGTGGTGAAGGTATTCAGGGCCGCATCAATCCACTTGCACACCTCGATTCGATCTTGCGTGTTGCTGATTTCGTCAAGACCATCAAGTAAAATGAGGGGCGTTCCATGGCGAAGCCACTCATCAAAAAAGGTCGCCTCAATGGGCTGGTGATGCTTTTCAGACCAGTGGGCAAAATTGGCTGGCAGCGAATCGTAATGGCCTTTTTCATGACGGACAAGGTCGCGCAACGGCAGATAAAAAACAGTAACCGGAGCAGCAAACCCCAGCCTTTTATAATGCTCCTTCTCAAGGGCGCATAAAGCGTAATACTTGAGCAGCGTTGTTTTTCCAGCACCAGGGTCACCGATAATGAGCAACATCCTTCGCTTTTTGAAAGCGCGTTGCATCACTTCATCGGGATTGAGCATATCCTCAACCCTTTCACGCCCCTGAAGCATATCCTGTTTTCTCGGATGAAAGCCGCTCTCCGGCCTGTCGGACAGGCGCAAGGGCACAAAAGTATCATCATTCAGGTTGACCTTTACACTCTCCACGCCCGGCAAACCAAGCATACGGATATAGCCAAGCTCCTCTTTCAACATTGCCTGATAGCGATCTACAAGTGCGCCATTACCTTCCGGGGCAAAAAAGGTCAATGTTACGCCTTGACCTGGTGAATCATCCCACAACGGGTCTGGTAAGCCATATTTTTTACACTCTTCAAGAATCACGCGGGCACCCCGACCTATTCTTTCCATAAAACCGCGCAGATATAACACATTGGCAATATCCGGGTTACGCAAAACAGACAAATGACCTGACGCAACAGTCTCCGGAGTAACTCCTTTTGGGAAGTTTCCTGCATTCCAGATTTTCAACCGATCATGACATATTTCAACAACAATACCTCCGCCAAAATATGCGTAATCACGATGAACAAAGGCATTGACCAACCCTTCACGAATAGCACGAAAAGGATACATACCATCATCTTTCCGTTTCAGATCAGAAGTAGAAAAATCACTGCGCGTTTGTGTGTTTCGTTTAATAAAGTCATACGTATGATTGAGCGCGGTGCAAAGAGGGCCTGCAAAATTCTTCTGATCCTCATAATTATTGTCAGCCTTGCTCCTGGAGGAATAAACAGCACGAACAGTAACCTGAGGATGCCGAATCTCTGGCTGAAAGGCAAAAAGCACATCCCCTCCATTGGTGATTCGGCCATATTGAATCATGCCCAACCGCTCAAGAACCTGGATGGGACTCATCGTCTTATCAACCAGCAAACTATCTCTTCTGGTGGTTACAGACTCCTCCACCGTTCTCTGGATCTCATGCACGTCAAGCTCATGTTGAAGATCAACATCAGAAAATCGACGTTCCCAGCGTTCCGGTTCAATCTGATGTCGCATAATCATATCGCGGATGGTATCAACGGAAGCTGGTTGCGTTTGATCTCCTTCACGGACAAAAAAACGTCCATTGTAGCTATAGGGGATATCTTTACCAGAAGGTACCTCTATAACCAAAACAAGCTTATTGTCTTCCAAAATTTGTGTTTCGAAAGAATACATCGCTTGGGGAGTTACTTTTATTCTGACAGCCTGCTCCAATGAGAAGAGATCTTGACCAGGAGAAAGGCCTGAAACCTCAAAATTTTCCGTTATTCCAACAATGATGTAACCGCCAGACGAGTTCAGAAACGCACAAACAGCTTGACCGATTGCGTTCTCATCAATAACTTCGAGGAACTCCATGCTTTCTTCTTTGTCAAGAACAAGCGTACGTTGAAGATTTTCTTTTTTTGCCATGTTCATAACACCCCTCTTTGAAGACGTTCAGCATCCGACATAACTTTTTCAGGATCACGCAAAGTTTCGTTGATAAAACTCTCCACCTCCTGAAAACGATAGAATGTGTCCCAGGCATGTAAAGTCCGTTTCCCTTGAACTTCTCTATTCATTGACTCTTCGTACATATCAATGACACGTAAATCAGAAATAGAGGTGGAACCACCTTTCAGCTTGCATTCGATCTTGCGTTTTTCTGAAGAATCGAAACCAAGATCATCAAGCAAGTTCTTTGCAAACAAAACATTTTCGTGAGTTAAAAGAAAACGGGGTATGTTCAATTCTTTTGCAAGCTGAATTTCCTGATGGGTAATAGACGGTTTTCCCCCTTCGCGTCCACTGCCGTACCAGGGAGTGATAATACTGAGAAACAAATCACACTTTTCCACAGCATACTTGCAATTTTGAAATGCAGTTTTTGTGGAATCAACCGGAATCGTGCCCGCATGAGACATCCAAACATCATAGCCATAGTTGGTCAGGAGGGAATAGATCCGTTCCAGGAGTTCTTCGATCCCATAGACAGTTGAAGAAACCATAATAATGCGCTTCCTTTTAGCTCCCTGGTCTCTCGCCGCAGTACGAAAAGAGGGCTCTTCAATGGGAGGCTCATACCGTCGATCGCTCTTCCGTGTATGAAAGAACTGGGCGGACACGAAACGTAATGCCTCATTTTCGGAGTGATAGTTATGAACCCAGTTACCGTAACGTTCTGCATACCTCATTCTGCGGCTTGGGAATTTTGGCCATCATATTGAATGCAAAAAACTTCATGATTTGTATTCATTTCGCGAAAACATGAAAATACCGCTCATTGATCAGTTTCAAGTTATTCTTCAACAGCAAACCTTAGCCCTGTTACCGACAATATAGCTATTTACGCTCTTTTCCATACGGAGCAAGTGACGAAATCGAGCTTTATTCCAACTGTTCCCCTTCTGTTTGAAGCACATCCATAAACTCGTTGCCACTGATAATACAGTGCTGCGCGACGTTTATACTTTTATTGTGACGGATATTTATGGGGTTGAAACCAAGGTACTCAACCAAGCGGTCAAGCGCAACATGGAACGCTTTCCACAAGAGGTAAGATTTCAGCTTACCAAGAGTGAAGATAAGGAACTGCCCGCAAATTGGGAGCCATTACACTTGAGGTCACAAACTGTGACATCAAGCAGGCACGGCGGAAGAAGATCCCTACCCTACCGCCACTGATCATTTCAGAATAACAAAATCCTGTCCCGCCATCTTTTATCTTTTTTACCTGTTGCACCCTTTCATTTTTCGGCTATTTTTATATTCTATAATAAAATTGGTCGAATCATGCCGTACAAAACAAGAACACTTGAGATCTTTTTCCTGCAAGCGAGTCAACAATTCCCCGTCATGCTGCTGACCGGACCTCGCCAGGGAAGAGTCCGCGCTGTTCCTGCAGTGCTTTACCTCACCGGTTCTCATCGACGAAATCCAGTACGCACCCCAGCTCCTGCCCCACATCAAAATGGCGGTCGACAACGAACCGCAAGCCGGAAAATTCTGGCTCACCGGTTCACAGCAATTCCATTTTCACTGAATCACTCGCTGGTCGTGTCGGGGTGGTCAACCTGCCTGGATTCTCGAAGAGAGAGCTTTTTGACACTCCTTCTGCAGAGCCGTTTCTGCCGATTCCGGAAGTCATGAAACAACGTACAGAAAGCCAGCAATTGCTTCTGCCTGAACTCTACCGGAAAATCTGGCTCGGATAGCACGAACCGGCCAGATGCTCAATATTCTGGATCTTTGCCGCAACAGCGACATCAACCATGCGACCGGAAAACGATGGCTCTCGATTCTTGAAAATTCAGGAATCCTCTACCTGCTCGAACCATGGCACACCAATATCAATAAAAGAGTGGTGAAAACTCCGAAACTGTACTTCCTCGATACGGGACTTGCAGCCTGGCTGACCGAGTGGACATCACCCGAAACGCTGGAAGCGGGAGCGATGTCAGGAGCCATTCTTGAAAGCTGGGTGGTATCGGAGATCATCAAAAGCTGGTGGCACAACGGCAAGCGAGCCCCCATTTACTACTATCGCGACAAAGATGCCAAAGAGGTCGATCTGCTCATTCATCAGAACGGCACACTCTATCCGGTAGAAATAAAAAAATCGGCAAGTCCAGGAAAAGATGCCATTCGCCATTTCGAGGTACTTCAAACCCTGAAACAACCGATCGGGCAGGGATGCATCATCTCGCTTGCCCCCATATATGTCCCGATTACATCAACCATCGATAACGTACCTGCAGGAATGGTGTAACCCGGAATCAGGAATACTATTGTAACTGGTCGCGTTATTTGCACTTATTTGGCTACAAGGTGGTGGAGTGAAACAGTGGATGATTACCTGTTGGCCTGCGAAAAGTTGTGACAAGAACCCGTAAAACCTGCATCAGGACATCTCATGTTGCGTGTTAATCCCCTCGTCCACGCCGCAGTGCTCAAAGCAGCCGCGCATACCGGGCAAAGTCTTAATCGCTGGGCTGAGCAGGTGCTACGGCAAGCGACCCATTCGTGACATCTATCGCAATTGCATAAGCGCTGCAAGTTCTTTAGCTGTTGTTTTTACGACGACCAGCAGGCAAACACCTCCCAAGGGCAAACTCCATTTTGGATTGACCCCTGAAATGCACTCCCACCACACAAATAAAAACCCAGGAATTCTACGATACTCAAGTTTTTTTTTCAGCAAAAAGCTCTTAAAACTCATCATCTACTATTTCTAAAAACCATAATTTTATCTATAATATAGATATTAAGCATTAATAGATATAATCATGGCTTCAGATACAAGTACTTTATCATCGGATGAATGGGAGCTTCTTGTCGGCGACCAGTTCCGGGCCCTGCGTATCCGGGCTGATCTGGAGCAGACTGAACTTGCAGCTCTGGCATCCATCAGTGTTGGTGCGCTGAAAAATCTTGAAGGTGGCAAGGGTTCATCGCTCAAAACAATCATCAAGATTTCGAGAGTTCTCGGACGGACGGACTGGCTGAACGCACTCTCGCCAAAGGTTTCGGTAAGCCCCATGCAACTGCTGAAAGGGCAACGCAAGGATGCTGTCAGAAAAAAGGTCTCTCGCTCCCGCAAACCGAAAACGGAGTCATAGCCAATGTACCATCCTGTTAACCTCATCGAAGTCCGTGCCTGGAGCAAAACTGTTGGTGCCATTTCGCTTGATTATGGAACTGGTTACTACGTTTTTGAATATGCACCCGCATGGCAGGCCGGAGGCATTGAGCTGGCGCCGCTGACCATGCCGGTAAAAGAGAGCGTGTACATTTTCCCTCTGCTTCCAGAGCCAACATTCCGGCGACTCCCTGCCCTGCTGGCCGACTCCATACCCGACGATTTCGGTAATGCTTTGATTGATGCTTATTTGGCAAAATCCGGTGTCTCAAAAGAGGCCATTACCCCCCTCGACCGTCTGGCATACATGGGCAAGCGCGGCATGGGTGCACTCGAATTCAGGCCAGTTCGGGGCCCGCGCCATACCAAAGCCACTGCCGTTGAAATCTCAAAACTGGTCATCAGCTCCAGAGAGGCACTGGCCAGCACCATTGACGGCGACCGAGAAACGCAGGCAGCCATCATGAACCTGATTCAGGTCGGAACCTCGGCGGGCGGAGCACGTGCCAAGGCGGTCATTGCCTGGAATCCCGACACCAAAGAGATTCGGTCAGGGCAACTGCCCGCAGATCCTGGTTTTGAACACTGGCTGCTCAAGCTTGATGGGGTTGGGGATGCTCACGATCTCTGTACGGGAAAAGGTTACGGGCGAATTGAGTACGCTTACTACCTGATGGCTCGTGCTGCCGGAATATCCATCTCGGAGTCCCGCTTGCTCGAAGAGAATGGCCGCGCACACTTTATGACCCGCCGTTTTGACCGGGTAGATGGCACAAAACTGCATCTCCAGACACTCTGCGCCATGCAACACCTCGACTACCGGCAGCGGGCCACCCACGATTACAGCCAGTATTTTCAGACCATCAAGGCACTCAACCTGCCCTTGCAAGACTTGGCAGAAGCCTATCGCCGCATGGTCTTTAACGTCCTTGCGGCAAATTGCGATGACCACACAAAAAACCACTCCTTTCTGATGGACAAATCCAGCCAATGGCATCTCGCGCCAGCGTACGACTTGACCCACTCCTTCAACCCCAACGGAGAGTGGACTTATCAGCACCTGATGTCAGTCAACGGCAAATTCCGCAACATTAACCAGAGCGATTTCAATGCCGTCGGCGACCGCTTTATAGTGCCCGATTACAAGGGGATTATCAGAAGTGTGACTGCAGCCATCAAGCGTTGGCCCGAATTTGCTGAAGCCGCAGGGTTGGCAGAGAGAGAGGCTGAGAGGATTCAGAACGACTTCAGGGTAGAAGTTTGAATGTCAACGGTTTTTATCAGTTGTGCTTGGTCCATGCTTCGTGCCTTCCCGGCAACATTCCTCAGCAGGCGTTCCTTATCCTCATCAAGGGAATGAATATTATTCACAAGATCCACAATCAAAAACTCCGGAGTACAAACATTCTTTCAGTGGTGGCCTGTAAGCAATCGCTTCATGATAGCGCCAACAGTGCCGTAAATCTGACCACATACCCCTCTTAAATCATGCTCTATATCGAAGGAGTGTCCCAGCTTGCTTGTCCATCGACCTGTTGTTAATTGACGCGCTGCATGAGTAGGTTTGGTGGTAAAGGGGTCAACCAAAATGGCGATTTTTTCAAATCCATCTTCATATTCTTCCGATTCACAACGCGCATATCGCAAAGTCTCGAATGCAGGAATAAAACATTCAAGGGTAACTCTTCTTGGAATCTGTTGAGGCCAAAAGGCAATGTACTCGGAATCTGGCCACCAGAATTTATCAGAAACACCAGCAGCCCATGCAATACAGTTATAGGAGGATGTTTCTGGGCTGGTGATTTTACAGTCATGACTGAGATTGGGGAAATTGCGGTTTAATCAGCTCCGTAGCCATTTTCACGCCCCCATTGCAACCAATGTTGTGTCATACTCACCATGTCCCCCCGGTCGGCAGCAGGCACAGGATCTTCACCCGTAATTGCTTTCAATGCCCAAAACCAGTAACCCGGTGAAGTTATCAGCTTTTCAAGAATGAAGGGAATGACCGTTGGCCCCATACCAATAATTCTCTGGTAAGCAGGGTGCAAAGCTATCTCATCAATATTGGAAAGAAATTTAGTGTCACACTGCCACTCTTGCATGAGCATCTCAAACCTCTCTTTAGAATCTGATGGTGTTAGAGGCTCCAGAGAAGCGGCCAGATTTTCGATAATTGCGTCAATCAATTCCGGTTTATGAGCCCGAAGCGAAGCCAGGTCAGTTATAGCCACTGTTTATATTCTTGATTTTTCATGGGCTTTCTTTTCCTTTACATCGTCCGTATAACACAAAGTTCAGGAGCGCCGCAGGGTGTCAACTGCAACTGATTGTTAGGCTTTAAGTTTGCGATTTACCTTATGGAAAATACCTATAAATCTCCTTTCTGTGCAGAATACGATATATGATTATTTCGTCTTCTCTTTTTTCATATCCCAATCTGTATTCTCCGAAGCGGATTCTGAAAAAGTCACCCTTTTTCTTTTCTCCTTTTAACTTCTTAATGTTATGCGAGCTTTCTGAAATCGAAGGGCTGGCGTAAAGTTCTTCAAGAAAAGATTTTACCTGACTCTTTTGCGGTTCACTGACTTTCTGAATATCTTTTAGAAATGTTTTTCTGAGGATAATTTTCATAATTGCTTAATCAGTTCTCTTACCTCCTCATATTCGACAGTTTCTTCATCCTGAACCTCTTCCATAGCTTTCAGCAATCCGTCATCAAGAAGAAGTTCCTCAATTTTCTGATATATCTGATAATCAAGAATGACACTTTTTATCTTTCCTGACTCGTCAGTTATATATGATTTCGCAATATTCATTTTACATTATCCTTATGTCAGAAATTCGGCTACAAGCGCAACAAGACATTGTCACTGCAAAAATAGTTAATATTTTCCTGAATTGAGCGATTTATCCGCAATTGGTTTCGGCTTTACAGGCTTTCAGTGTTTATTTTTCAAATCGTTGTAGATTGTGCGATGTACCATGGTGCTCTCAACCCATTGGGTGTGGCTATTTTGAAACGCGAAATCGACGCTTATTTATTTTAAAAATAAAGCTTTAGAAAAATTAAATAAAGCACTTTTTCGTTTTCGTTAATGTGTTACCCCTATGCGCCCATTCCGGTTGCTCCTGAAGAGAGTACCCGGGAAATAACCAGTCCGCGTAGCCAACAATCGACTTGCATTATCCAGCAAAAACAGTATCTACATTGTAGAAATACAATGGAGCACTATATGCTTACAAAGGTTCAAAAATGGGGCAACAGTCTGGCCTTGAGAATACCAAAAACCTATGCACTTGAGGCCAAGCTGGAAAACGACTCTGATGTAGATATCTCAATGGTAGAGGGACCCTGTTAACCTCATCGAAGTCCGCGCCTGGAACAAAACTGTTGGCGGCATCTCTATTACCACATAAGGAGTGGTGGCTCATCATATACGACGATCATCATCACAAGAAAAAATTTAAACCCAATTTATTACATTGACCAGGAAGTAAATTCCTGCAAAAATGAATTCTGGATTATGATGATTGATAAGGAAGAGATTTTGATTGCAAATGAAATTTTTATAACCGGTTATCGTCCAATAATCTAAAATGCCACAACTGACCTCATCCGATTATCTGGAACAACGACTGGATAACCAGATCGACTGGTACTCAGACAAAAGTTCTCGCTGCAAAGTTTGGTACAGAAGCCTCCGCATCATCGAGATTGTGGCGGCGGCAATTATCCCGCTACTTTCGGGAATGGATAATCTGTTGTACGGCAACTGGATAATTGGCGGGCTTGGCATGTTGATTGCCATTTCGGCAGCAACCGGAAGCCTGTTCAAATACCATGAGAACTGGATTCAATACCGCGCTACGTCCGAAGCGCTGAAACATGAGAAGTTCCTGTTTCTTGGTGGAAGTGCGCCCTATGATGAAGAGAATGCGTTTCAGCTCCTTGTGCAGCGAGTTGAAGGGCTTATTTCAAAGGAGAACACCAATTGGACGGTTGCCGTCAAGAGTGAGCCAAAGGTTATCGTCAAAGGGTAACGTCGTAATGATTTAGAAAACAACAACGACCATCTCAGCAACAAATCCTGTGAACATCCTGACGGGCGCCTCGATACGGCCTTCGGCCTACTCGGCGACCTGATTCTGTACTGTGACGACACGCATCGTTGCAACTTAACAAAAATTCGGACCGCCAAAAGGCGGTCATCTCTTGTGGTTCCTTGCCAACCTGCTCGGTTGAGGTGTGCAGCAGTTCGTCCCTCACTGTCGCTCTCCTCAACCTTGTTTTTGCTCCGCTTTTAGCTCAAAAGCAAAGCCGGAAAACTGCCTCCGAACTACGGGACGAACACAAGGCGGAAGCCAACATAGCTACCGCGGTTGTCGGGGGTGCCGGAGTCGCGATTAGCCGACCGACAGGACCACGCAGTGCTGTACCAGCAGCCACCACGCAGGACACGGCTCGAACCAGTTGCCGTGTTTTCTGGATTAGTAACAACACCTTTTGATTTACAGGAAGCGTAATAGTTTGAATCATACCAATCACGGCACCACTCCCACACATTCCCGTGCATGTTGTATAACCCCCACGCATTTGGCGCAAAACTGTTCACTGGAACAGTGTTCTCTTTATAGTGCCCTTTCTGATTATTATTGTATGGATAGTTGCCATCATAGTTTGCCTGTAACGTCGTCAGGTTATAACCAGTGTTAAACGGGGTAATCGTTGTGCTGCCGCCTCGGCACGCATACTCCCACTCCGCCTCCGTTGGTAAGCGGAACTTTTTACCCGTTTTAAACGAGAGCCATTTGCAATATTCTACCGCATCGTTCCAACTCACATATACCACCGGATGGTTATCCTCACTCGCTGGTCGAATACTGCCCGATACACCATGTCGCCAAGTTCTGCTCTCATTCGCCTTTTCTGCTTCAGTCCGATATCCCGATTCCTCAATAAATTTTCTGAATTCAGCAACGGTTACCTCATATTTCCCCATATAAAAATCACTTAACCGTACTTGATGCTGAGGTACTTCGTCACTTTGCATCTCTGCCTCATCAGCAGGGCTGCCCATCGTAAACGTGCCTCCACGAATAGAGACAAAATTTTGAAGATCAAGAGTATTTGCAGGAGAAGCCGTCTCCACCTGAAAAGAGGAACTCTCTTGCGATTCACTCCGTGGGAACCAGAACGCCGCCAACACCAGAGCAATAACAGTAATAACCGTTACACCTGCCCTCTGAAATTGTTTTGTGGAAAAAAGAGTTTTCAGTGCAACTGATTTCGCAATAGCGGACTGGGAGTGTGGTGGTGTAACGATACGCTGTGATGGTAAGGGACATTTGGACGCAATGACACGAATCAATTCCTGAAAAGCAGGATAAGAAGCATTGTTATTCCAGCGGGAAAGGTCTGCTGCGTGAATATCCTTAAATGGAAAAGGAGGCTCAACATCTTCGAGTAACACGGGAATCAGAATATCTTGATTTTCGCCCTCTGCCGCCTCTTTTTTAACCCACTTCGAATTAATGGAATGCTTGGACCAACAAACAAGAACACAGCGCGATTCAGAAAGCTGCTGCCCGATATAATTACTCCAATTATCCCCTGGAGATATCTTTGTATCCCAGAAAATGCTCCAATTCCGCTGTTCAAGCTCTTTTACAATTGGCCTGACGCGCTCTTGATCTTCACGAGCGTAGCTAACAAAAATATCGGGCATCAATCTTGTTTAACTGTTATTTTTAGCTGTTCAGAATATAGCCATTTACCCCCATTTTTCACGCGGCATCACCACAACACCATCAACTACAGAGGCATCGAACGTCGCATAAATTCATCAAACACCGGAACAGTAAACGCCATCAAACCATGAGCCGGGCTGTAAATCATCCCTTTTTTAATAAGCTTCGAACGCACAGGGCTAAGGGTAGCACTGCTTTCAACACCAAGCAGCTCGGAAATATTGGCCGTTCGATATGGTCCTTGACCAAGCTCAGCCATAGCACGCAGATAACGCTTTTCTCCATCGGTCAGCCGGTCAAAACGAACCTTGAAGAAGTTCTTGTCAAGACGATGAACAACCAGCTCTGTCGTTTGCTGAACAAGATGCAGCGTTATTGGCGAAGAGTCTGCCTGATTCCAGACCTGATACCCCCACTCCTGCAAAAAATATGGGTAGCCTTTCGTCAAGCGGTAGATTTCGTGGAGTGCTGCCGCCTCAAACTCAACCCCCTCTTTCTGCACGGGGTCTTGCAGGGCAAGGTTAGCATCTTCTTCCTCAAGCGGGCCTATATCAGGAAAATTAAAGAGCCGCTCGGCATAATACTTTGCATCTCCCGCCATTCCTGCCAAAATCGGCAGACCTGCTCCTACAAGTGCCAATGGTAATTGCAGTTGCTGCATTTTATGCATGGCCATAATCAGGGCATTCAGCTCAAGAGATGAGAGATATTGAATTTCATCAATCAGAATTGCAACGGCGCAATTCCGTTCAACGGCCGCCTCTCCAACGGCAATAAACAGATTGGTAAGATCAACTTCCAAATCACCACTATCAGCAGCTCCCCTTTCTGGGTCTATATCCAGACCAACATCAAATTCTCCCACCGACACCTTTATTGCACCAATAAAGCTCATAAGCACCGCAAGCCCTCGACGCACCTTGTTGCCCGTGCCAGCCATGCGATCGAGTTCAAAAAGCAGAGTTCGCAATAGCGGCACCAGCAGCACAGCTAACAACTTGTTTTCAGAGGCTTCAACAAAAATGGTACGGTACCCATCCTGCTCAGCCATGCGCTTCATTTCATTCAGCAAAACAGTTTTACCAACACCGCGAAGCCCCATCATCAAAAGACTTTTTTCAGGCTTTTTGCGACGGACACGCCCAAAAAGAATGTGCGCCTGCTCCAGAAGAGCATCACGACCGGCAAGTTCAGGCGGCGGCGAACCAGCTCCCGGAGAAAAAGGGTTACAAATTGGATCCATAACAGCGCGACGTTGTAAGCAATGAAAGAGCTTTATTTATATCAATGTATAAATAAATATAACGTGATATACCTCTTTATAACAAGAGATCTATAGATATTGATAGAAATCAAATGATAGCGAAGCTATTTCCCCAACTGCCGCTTCAAATCTTTCCGCGCAATCCCGCACATGTACAGCGATGAATGGATTAAAAATTCTTGGTATCTCTTGATCTATAAAACAAAGCCGCCAAAGAGGATAGGTATGTCAGAGTGTATTTAAAGTCTCCACGGAATTTCAAGGAAATGGCTCTCCTCAAAGGGTTCAAACAGGTCGCCCTGCTGCACGGAGAGGAGAGGAACCGAGAAGTCAACCCCGCGTTCAGCCGCTGTTTTTGGCTGTTCCGGCGGTATGCCACAGCTTTTGCGATAGAGCCGCTCGATAGTTGCCCTCGCTTCCGGCGTTGTGCAGCAATCAAGAATCGCTTACTTCTCCGGCTCTTCCATGATGCCGACAAAGGTGCTGGTTTTGCACTTCTCGTCGTAGGTGAATTTATTGGCAACGGTTTCAGGCAGCCCTGCAGGGAGTGGCGCTTCTGCGAGAGGTTCGGATACCTTGAAAAAGAGGTCAAGCCTGCCCTGTTCTCCGGCTGGCATCATAAGAAAGGCGAATACCGCCACTGAAATATTTCGGCAGGCTATCAAACATCGTATCCCGCTCGACCTGGACAATGCCTGGAATACGAATGCTGGCAGATAAATAATCATAAAAATCCTTGCGACTTTGGCGATCCTTCTCCTTGTCATGATTTTTCGATGTCCGCACTTGCACCCCTTCTGGTGGAACAATGTGAATATCAATATCTTCGGAGAAACGGTGAATGATACCGTACCCCTTTGAAAGAGAGGTTCCTCCTTTAAGCTGAAAATTGTATCCGGCTTTTTGGAGCCCATAAAGAGAGTGTACAAGCCAATAGTCCTTCTCAACCAAGTAAGGATCTATCCTCCGCTCACCCGCCACGACTCTGATCAAATCAGAAAAATCATGGTGCTCATGGAGATATATTTCAGGCGACATGGCTCATCTTTTCAGCGGGGAAGAGTTTTTCAAAAAAGCTGCGGGTTCTTGAACCAGCATAAAGGTCAACGCTCTTCATCAGTTGTGATTGATCCATACTTCGAGCTTTACCGGCAACGTTTCCGAGAATACGCTCCTTATCCTCGTTCAGGAGATGAATATTGTTCACAAGATCCACAATCAAAAACTCCAATGTACTTTCAGAGGGAAAGCGTGGCCTTTTCAAAAAATAGAAGTGGCGCCCATTGAGTGTATGCTGCCCGTCGCGCCGGTAATTGTAAACCAGCTTCTCGTTATAGAGCTGCGTGGTACCAACACCCAGACCGTTATAGCTGTTCAGGGAGGCGATATAAAAGTGGTCATCTTTAAGAAAGGCACGAACCAGCGCAGCATCTTCAGGTGGCACATTCCCGAAGGCTGTTGTTTTCGGGCAGTAGTAAACACCTCCAGAAAGTTTTTGCAGCTCCCCTTGCTTGACAAGTTGCTGCATATTGCGATCAACAGCCTTTGACCATTTCGCCAAATCCGAACGTCGATACACCTGCCCCGGTTGAAGATGTTGTTTCAGTTCATCTGCTTTTGACATGAATGCTCCTGTGGACTGATGTGATGCCTGTTTTTTAGTCTAATTTTCATGCAAATTACCAAAAGAAACAACCATTAGCAAGATGTGAGCAGGGATCTGGTTTATTCGCAACCATGTCGTTCAGCGCTCTTTCAGTGGAAGCTCGGAAGCTCTCGCTTCATAACAGCTCCAACAGTGCCGTAAATCTCACCACATAAACATCTTAAATCATGCTCTCTATCGAAGGTGTATCCCAGCTTGCTTGTCCATAGTACTGATGTAAATTGACGTGCGGCATGTGTGGGTTTAGTGGTATTTGGGTCAACCAAAATGGCAATTTTTTCAAACCCGTCATCAAACTCTTCT
Source organism: Chlorobium sp. (assembly GCA_049317185.1). Taxonomy (GTDB): domain Bacteria; phylum Bacteroidota; class Chlorobiia; order Chlorobiales; family Chlorobiaceae; genus Chlorobium. Next base: position 69,767 of record JBMOIS010000009.1, read on the forward strand.
GACTCACAGCGAGCATACCGCAAAGTCTCGAACGCTGCGATTAAACATTCAAGCGTGACTTTTCTCGGAATTTGTTGAGGCCAAAATGCAATGAACTCGATCACAATCCCGGTGAAAGTACACCAATTATAACTCTCATTCACCGCTACTTTAATGTCAGATTTTACCCGGTTCGATGGTAACTTGCCACTACGAGTGGTAGTTTTGGGCGGTATGAAACACCGTGATAATTGTTACCGTTGTGGCATCTGCAGTATAAACAACCAGCCAGGGGATATCCGAAAAGAACAACTCTCTTGTGCCATAAACTCGCCCAGGCTTGCCGCTTCCGGGATACAGTGTTAATTGCTTCATAGTCTTGTTGATGAGGCTCAACACAGTTTTTCTTGCAGCTTTTTCGCTCTCCTGCTTGATGTAAGCCTCAATTTCCATAAGGCGTTTCTCTGCCTTCTCAGTCCAGACTATCTTCAACTCGCCTCTCCCACTTTGCTACAAGGGTTTCATGAGTAATGATCCTGCCTGCTCTGGCATCTTCAAGACCCTCCTCAATGCTTTTAATCTGCCATTCATTGAGGTCAAGGTAGTGATTAATAGCCTCTTCAAGGACAAAGGTTTTCGTTCTTCTGGTTGCAGCGGCAAGGGCTTCAAGACGCCGCTTGGTGTTGGTCTCAAGTTTGAAGCTAACCTGCTCTCTTTTTGTCGTCATCGTCATGATGCTGGTACCCTGATGGTTGGGTTCGTATTTTGATGCACTCCGATAAAATACGGGATGGGCAGATATTCTCCAATTTCTTTGTAAAGAAGCCTCTCTCGAGCCGGGTTCAATGGCAGGCAACTTCCTTCGTTCGCAGTAATAGAGCTGTTCGCTATTCTTGATGAGGCTCTCTGTTTTCCTGGCAACAAGTATAAAAATTTCAGGGATTATGACGTACACCACGGAAGACACAGGCGATCAGCTCCATGCCTTGCGTATTCGGGCTGATCTGGAACAGTCTGAACTTGCAGCCCTGACATCCAACAGTGTTGGTACACCGAAACCTATGCTCTGGGAACGCCGAGCCCCAGCTCGGCAGAAAACAATGATAATGTGCAGCAATTCGAGATTTGACCTGTACCCATTGAATTCATTGGTGTGTAAAATTTAACTTTCGTAACATTTGTGCGCTGTAGATAAGCAGGTGCGACGTGAAGTCGTGTAAGTGAATTGTTCTT
>JBMOIS010000010.1:0-68216 GCA_049317185.1 Chlorobium sp.
TGGCGCTGAATCAGCAACAGCCGTACAGGCTCAAGTTACGGTAACAGCCGTCAACACTGTGCCGACATTAACCGGTTTCAGCTCGGTGATCAATACAACTCAGGAAGACACCGAGGTTACCCTGACGCTCGCAAATCTGAAAGCACAGGGAGATGAAGCCGACATCGATGGCACCGTTGATGCCTTTGTCATCAAGACCATCACGACCGGCACACTCAAAATCGGCACCAGTGCGGCAACAGCCTCAGCCTGGAACGCTACAACGAACAACACCGTTGACAGCACGCACAATGCCTACTGGACAGGAGCGCTGAATGCCAACGGTACACTCAATGCCTTCACCGCCGTAGCAAAAGATAACAGTGGCGCTGAATCAGCAACAGCCGTACAGGCTCAAGTTACGGTAACAGCCGTCAACGACGTGCCGATCGGTGCCAATGCAACCCTGACGATGCTGGAAGACGCTTCGTTGACAGTGAGTGCAGCAAATTTCGGGTTCAGTGATGTTGACGGGGATGCACTGGCAAAAGTCATGATCACCACGCTGCCCACAGTCGGCACGCTGAAATATAATGCTGTGGCTGTAACCCTGAATCAGGAGATCACCAAAGCCGATATTGATGCAGGCAAGCTGCAGTTTACTCCGGTCGCGAACGCCAACGGAGCAACCTTCGGGTTCAAGGTCAATGACGGAACAGTGTACAGCGCTGCCGCCAATACTTTGACGATCAATGTCACGCCAGTGGATATCGAAGGTATCAGCATATCAACCTACAGCAAGAGCGGTTATGAAGGGTTTGGAGACAACCCTTTGCTGAAAAATGCGGTTGATATCGGCGCGAACTATGTTGGGCTTGGCAGCGTAAAAGCTATTGACCTCAAGACGGGAGTGGTCAGTGACTGGATTCAAAGCACAAGCGGGTTTAATGGATCCGCAAGTATTGCCAGCATTGAATCTGCGATTGCTGCCGCCGAAGCAAAAGGTCTGAATGTCTTTTTGAAGCCCCAGATTAACGCTCTAAATTCTGCGTCAGTCCCAAATACTGGCCAGCAATATACCAGTCTTATCGACTCATCATTGCTTGCCTCCAATACACCAGAGAATACAAAGGCATTCTTTGCGGGCTATGAATCTTATATTTTAGAGTGGGCAGCGTTGGCGCAGAAGTACCATGTGCCACTGCTGTCGATTGGTAATGAGATGATGGCGGCCACAAAGCCGGAGTACACGGATTATTGGAATCATATTATTGACAGTGTGCGTGCGATCTACAGTGGCAATCTGACCTATGCCGCCCTTACTGGCATGAGGTTAACGGAAACAATCAACGAAGCCGCCCAGATCGGATTTTGGGGCAAGCTTGACTATGTTGGTGTTGATATTTATCCTGATTTTTCTACTGGTAAAGCAACGCCAACGGTTGCACAGCTCGATGCCGAATGGACATCGCAGGGCTGGAAGCAGTATCTGGCAAATATTGCGGCTTCCACAGGGAAACCAATTATTTTTACTGAAACTGGAACGCCCAGTTTTGCCGGATCGGCAAACAGAAGTGTATACACCGATGCGTTGATTGGTCAGCCTGGCACACAAAGGGATGATGCAACTCAGGCGAACTGGTATCAAAGCTTTATGAATACATGGTCCGGCTCACAGAGGCCGGAGTGGCTTGCCGGTTCAATATTCTGGAACAACGATCCGGGGGCAAATGGGCTCTATTACGAGACAGGCTACTCGATCAATGAAAAACCGGCGAATATAATCGTGACGAGTGGTTTCGGCGGCACGAACTATCTCTCTTTGACGCAGAATAACTTTACCGGAAGTGGCAGTAACGACAGTATTGCCTTGTATGGCGATGCTCTTGGTATTGTGCATGATCCGACCGTGACACGACAAAAAACCTTCTTCTCCAGCGTTACGATTACCGTCAACGGGGAGATTGTTGGTGGCGATACGCCAAAGGTACATTTTTCAATTAATGGTGTTGATACCGTTCCTGTTAAGCTTAGTAACACGCCGCGAGTGGGCTCTACCAGTATAACAGAGTCATTCAGTTATTCTGTTGATGGTCTTGCGATTGGAGATTTTAAAATGGTCATGGATCCTCCTGTTACTCCAGAGTTTAAAGTCTGGCTGGACAATGTAACGGTAAATGGAACCGCTCTGACAAATTTTACCTATTACCCGCTTGATAATTGGAAGGTTGAGACACGTTCTCTTCCTGAGACTTCACTTTTTCATGGGGGGTATCTCTCTTTTGACCTTACTCCCTATAATGATGTACTTGCGAATCAGCCTGGTACAGCGTCCAATCCTCTTGTTGTTCATGGTGGAGGTGGTTCTGATACGCTTTTTGTGCTGGGACATCCGGATCAATATCTCATCAGTTCGGATGCTTCAGGCATTACTCTGCTTGTGGAAAACAGTGGGTTACTTCAGAACGCTGTGCTGAGCAATATATCAGCTATTACTTTCGCTGATGGCAGCCAACTTGCCGGTGGTCACTGGAGTACAACCAACGGTGCAATTGGTGTTCCTGTTGGAAATGATATTGTTCTGACGTTCAGTACAGCCATACAGAAAGGAGCTGGCACTATTGCTCTCCATAGCGGCGGCGTTACCGGTCCCGTTGTTGAGTATTACGATGTGGCATCAAGCGGAAAGCTTGCCTTCTCAGGCAGTACACTCACCATCAATCCTGCGGCAGAATTGGCAGGAGGTACTCACTACTTCTTTACCGGTACCGATGGCAGTCTCCTAGATATTTCTGGCAACAGTGCAACAATCAATTCGTCATACAATTTTACAACGGCTACGCGGATGAATGTACTTCCAACACTGACGGGATTTAGTGTGCCGATTGATGTGACCAACCGGGATAGCCGAGTTGAAATCACCTTTGCAGAACTTATGGCGAAGGGCAATGCTGCCGACGTTGACGGCAGTGTAACCGCTTTTGTGATTAAGGAAGTAAGCAGCGGTTCATTGTTGATTGGCGCGAATGTGGTCAGCGCGACGGCATACAATGCCTCTTTGAATAACATGATAGATGCGACGCACCAAGCTTTCTGGGCTTCCGATGTCAATGCCAATGGTATAACGAATGCGTTTACAGTCGTAGCCAGAGATAATGGAGGTGCCGAGTCGCTGACCGCTATTCAGGCGACCGTTGACGTGACATCTATACCTCATCCGCCGGTAGATCTCACCGGAAATATCACCTTCTGGAAATCCGCCACTCCCATTGCAGGCGTTACAAGCAGCCTGACCTCTGTTCCTGCTGTCACCGCCACACAGCCAATCGAATTCAGGAATATCCAACTCGCCGCAGATGGCAGTCGAACAATTGAGATATGGGAAACTTCATCAAAGATTGATATTGGCAACGTAGACCTCGACATTGCCCTGCCGACAGGCTCAATAGCAACTTGGCAGAATGCACCCGGTTTGCCATCAGGCTGGACATCAGTAACCAATACGGAAAACCCTGGAAAGTTCATTCTCGGCAGCATGGGCGTAACGGCGTTATCCTCTGGCTCTGTCCAACTTGGAACACTGACGCTCACCGTTCCAACAAACCAGCAGCATTTTGAACTCCTGTTGAAAACAGGTTTGTTGGGTAACGATACCATTCCTGCGTTTGGTATATCGTCGGACAGCATGACCACCGCTCTTGATGGCCTTTACCAGCACATCAACATGCCTGTTGGTTCCTACGCCCTGACCAGTGCCAAGGTGTCGGGTACTGCCGAGAGCAACGCCATAAAATCCAATGATGCGCTTGCTGCCCTGAAGATGGCCGTAGGAATGAACCCCAACCTGGATGGCAGCGCAGTGTCGCCGTACCAGTACCTTGCGGCTGATGTCAACCATGATGGTCAGGTCAAGGCAGCAGATGCGCTCAACATCCTGAAGATGGCGGTCAAGCTCAGCACTGCTCCTGAAAAAGAGTGGCTCTTTGTGCCGGAGAGTGTTGGAAGCGAAACGCTGATGTCAAGAACGAATGTCCTGTGGCCGGATAACCCGATACCAGTCACGCTGGATGCTGACCAGGATTTGCATCTGATCGGCGTTTTAAGTGGTGATGTTAATGGTAGTTGGGTGGCGTAAAAAAACACCGTAAGCCCGGAAGTTTGCACACTTGTACTTTCGGGCTGCTTGGCAAGAGCAATGTGTTTTAAACGATGACGGAGTATTTTGCAGGCGAAAAGCTCAAAACAAAAAACCGGGGTTCAATCCGACATTGTGTTTTGAGCCTTGAGATGAGTCGCTATACCTCCATAATCTCTTTCTCTTTGTGCGTGATCAGCTCGGTAAGCTGTTTCTCAAATTTGTGGAGCATCTCATCAGCATCCTTTTTCCCTTTGTTCTTGTCGTCCTCGCTGATGTTTCTCGCTTTTTCAAGCTTTTCGATCTCCTGAATCATGTCGCGGCGAAGATTGCGAAGGGAGACTTTTGAGTCCTCTCCAAATTTTTTGGTGAGTTTTACAAATTCCTTGCGGCGCTCTTCGGTGAGCGGGGGAATGCTTACCCGGATGTTCTGGCCGTCGGCGGCAGGGTTGAGCCCAAGGTTTGCATCGCGGATAGCTCGTTCGGTAGCCGATACCATGGACTTGTCCCAAACCTGGACAATAAGCGTGTGAACATCAAGAACACTGATGTTGCCGACCTGTTTCAGCGGCATCTGTTGGCCATAAGCCTCTACCTTGACGCGGTCAAGCAGTGTTGTTGTTGCCTTTCCAGTCCTGATCGAAGCGATTTCGTGCTGAAATGCCTCGATGGCCTTCTTCATTTTAGGCTCTGTTTTTTGATAAACCTCCCTGACACTCATAGCTGTTCCAATGTTAGTGTTGGTTTGCTGAAAAAAAAAGCTTGTTTATTGTGCGTTTGCCTGTGCTGCTGTGGATTTTGCAAAGCGCTTGTTGAAGCGTTCGACGCGTCCGGCGGTATCAACAAGAGTCTGCTTTCCTGTATAGAACGGGTGGCAGTTGTTGCAGATATCAACCTTGATGGTTGTTCTGGTTGAGCGGGTGACGAAGGAGTTGCCGCAATTTGCGCAATTGACAGTTACTTCCTTATACTTTGGATGAATATCTTGTTTCATGACTTTCGTTGACTTTGTCGTACAATAGATGATATGATCGGCAATAAAATTGTAAAGGTTGCAAATATACAAGAATTTCATTCCAGTTACAACCATTAATATGACCGGTTCAACATCAGTCACTTACCTGAAAGGGGTGGGCTCAAAAAAGGCTTCAATTCTCAACGGGGTGGGTATTTTGACGCTTGATGATCTTTTTGACTACTATCCTCGCCGATATCTTGACCGGAGCGCCATGAAAAGTATTGGCGTCCTTGCGGAAGGAGAAACGGTAACGGTTGTTGGTACGGTGATCAGGACGCAGCTTGATGGAGAGACTCCAGGCAGGGCACGTTTCAAAGCCTGGCTTGGTGATGCAACCGGTGTGCTGGAGCTGACATGGTTCCGGAGTGTCCGCTATTTTTCGCGCAGCGTCGTTCAGGGTGAATCACTTGCTGTTTATGGAAAAGTGAGCTATTTCGGGAGTCATGCCCAGATGCAGCATCCTGATTTCGATCGTCTGAGCCCCGATCGTCTTCAGGCGAGTGAGGGTGAGTGCAGCGATTTTGAGTTGTACAATACCGGAAAGATTATCCCCATCTATCCGACCAGTGAGGCCATGAAGCAGGCGAGTCTGGGTTCAAAGCAGATGCGCACGCTGATTGCCCGTGCGTTTGAACAGGGTGCTCCGGGTCAGCGGGAGAATCTCACCCCTCCCATGGTTGCCGATAATGGTTTACTCTCGCTTGCCGAAGCATATCGCGAGATTCATTTCCCCTCATCTCACGAAAGACTTGAACGGGCACGCTTCAGGCTGAAATGGAGCGAACTTTTTTATGCTCAATTGTTGTTTGCCCTTCGCCACAGTGAGATCAGGCGCAATAAGGCAGCGGTGAAGTTCACTCACTCCGGTGAGGCGACGCAAAAGCTCTTTGCCAGCCTTCCTTATACCTTGACCGACGGCCAGAAAAATGCGGTGCGAGAAATCTATCGTGATCTCAGGAGTGGCAGTCCCATGAACCGTCTTTTGCAGGGAGATGTCGGCTCAGGAAAGACTATTGTGGCTCTCTTTGCCATGGCTCTTGCTGCCGACAATGCGCTTCAGTCAGCATTTATGGCTCCGACAGAAATTCTTGCGGTACAGCACTATCTGGTGATGAAACGTTATTTTACTCCGCTTGGCCTGCAGGTTGGAATTCTGACGGGCAAGCAGGGGAAAAAGGTACGTCAGGTGGTGCTTGATGCCCTCAGCTCCGGAGAGCTGCATTGTGTTATTGGCACTCACGCCATGATTGAGCATGGAGTCAGCTATGCCAATCTTGGACTGGTGATTATTGACGAACAGCACCGCTTCGGGGTGTTGCAGCGTAAGGCGCTCCAGGAAAAGGCGATCAATCCTCATGTGCTCCTGATGACAGCCACGCCGATTCCGAGAACCCTTGCCATGGGCGTGTTTGGTGATCTCGATGTTTCGGTTATTCGTGACAAGCCTGTGGGAAGAAGGCTGATCAAAACTTACCTGAGGTCGGAACAGGAGAAGATGAAGGTGTATGATTTTCTCCGCTCACAGATTGCGGCAGGCAGGCAGGGGTATATTGTCTATCCCCTTGTCGAAGAGTCTGAAAAGATGGATCTGAAAGCGGCGGTTGAAAGTTATCAAGAACTCTCTGCCTCGGTGTTTCCTGATCTCCGCCTTGGATTGATTCACGGGCAGATGAGCCCGGATGAGAAGGAGTCGGTGATGGAGCAGTTCAGGGGAGGAGAGATTGATCTGCTTGTTGGAACGACAGTGATTGAGGTTGGGGTGGATGTTCCCAATGCTACGGTGATGGTTATTGAACATGCGGAGCGGTTTGGGCTTGCCCAGTTGCATCAGCTCAGGGGACGGGTTGGCCGTGGAGAGCATCCATCTTTTTGCTTTCTGCTCTTTTCAAAAATGACGGCGGATGCCCGTGAACGGCTTGGTGCCATGGTGTCAACCAATGACGGCTTTGTTATCTCGGAAATTGATGCGAAAATAAGGGGGGCGGGCAATATTCTCGGAAAAGAGCAGTCCGGTGCCATGAGTGGCTTGAGAATTGCCGATCTGAACACAGATTATACTATCATGCAGTCGGCCAGGTCTGCGGCCTATGCCCTTGTTGAACAGGACGGGCAGTTGCGGGCTGCGGAACATGCCATGATACGGGAGTGTTATCTGCGTCAGTACCACGACCGTTTTTCTCTGGCTGATATTGGATAGTTTTGTTGTGAACAATTTCAATAAGTGACTTTTTTATATTAAGTCATTTACTCTTGTGCATCTACAGTCATCAGGATGAAGCGGTCGAATTTCGTGGCGTTTGAGGAGTTTTTCACGAATGTTAATGGGGGAGTGAGTGGTATTTGTCAATGACGGAATGATTGTCGTTTTTTTATGAAAAGAGATGATGAAGGGGTTCCATGCGGGTTGGTCATGGAGATATCCGGTGCCTCTTATATTGTTGTTTCCGATGATGCAACAGAGTATCGGTGCCGCACTTTTCCCGGAACGAAAACGGAGAATGGTGATTCGACGCTTGTCGCAGTCGGAGACCGGGTTGAGCTGAAAATGATCGAAACGGGAACTGCATTATACGAAGCGGCAATTACCCTCGTGCAGCCTCGCCACAGTGCGCTGACAAGAAAAAGGGATGTTCGTCGCAACCGGAGCAAAGAGAAGGTGCAGGTGATAGCCGCCAATATTGATCAGTTGGTCGTTGTTGTTTCAGCCTTTGATCCTCCTCTCAGTACACGGCTGATCGACCGTTACCTCGTCTTTGCGGAATCCGAAGAGATGGAGATTGTGATTGTGGTCAACAAGATGGATCTTGAGGATTCGAAGGAGACTCGTCAGTTGATGAAGCCCTATAAGGCGCTTGGATACAGAGTTGTCTATACCAGCGCTGAAGAGAAGAGAGGTATGGGGCTCCTTCGAAAGGCGCTGGCTGGAAAACTTTCAGCGTTCAGTGGGCATTCTGGTGTTGGAAAGTCAACGTTGATCAATCAGCTCTCCGGTCAAGAAGATCGGCTTCGTACCGGTGAAACCAATATGAAGACCGGAAAGGGGCTCCATACGACCACAAATTCTGTTATGCTTGCTCTGCCAAAGGGTGGCTATATCATCGATACTCCGGGGATCAGGGAGTTTAATCTTTCAGGAATTACCCGCGACAATCTGCGCTTCTATTTCAGGGAGTTTCTCTCAGTGATGCAGGAGTGCAGTTACTCTTCATGTTCTCATACCGTAGAGCCCGGGTGCGGGATTATGAAGGCGGTGGAGGATGGTCGTATTGATCCCGACCGTTTCGAGAGTTATCTTGCAATCTATGAGAGCATCGATTAATTTCTTTTCATCACTAACCGTTATGCCTAATGATCATTACCGTTAATCCTGCTACCGAAGAGCCGATTGCCGAGTATCAGACCATGATATCCTGCGAGATTGAAGAGATCCTGCAGGTATCCCGCAGAGATGCTCTGTCATGGAGAAAAGTCTCACTGCTGGAACGCAGTTTACAGATGATGTTTCTTGCGGAACTGATGCGTCAAAAGAAAGAGCATTGTGCTGCACTGATAACGCTTGAAATGGGCAAGCCTTTGGCTCAGGCAGTCGCTGAAGTGGTCAAGTCAGCCTGGGTCTGCGATTATTATGCAGATCATGCGGAAGAGTTTTTAATGCAGGAAGAGAGTCTGCTTGATGGGGGTGTTCGAGGCCTGGTTACCTTTGAACCCATCGGTCTTGTGCTTGGCATTATGCCGTGGAATTTCCCCTTCTGGCAGGTGCTCAGGTTTGCGGCACCGGCAATCATGGCGGGTAATGGCATTATTGTCAAGCACGCACCGAGTGTTACCGGTTCAGCCATTGCCATCGAAGAGCTTTTCCGCGAAGCCGGCTTTCCCGAGCATCTTTACAGAACCGTTCATATCGACCTTGAAGATGTTGACCGCTTGACTGGTTTCATGATTGATCATCCCGCCATTCAGGGCGTTTCAGTGACGGGCAGTACTGCCGCTGGCCGTGCTGTTGCCGCAAAGGCCGGGCGAGCCATCAAAAGAAGCGTCCTTGAGCTTGGCGGTAGTGATCCCTACATTGTGCTTGATGATGCTGATATTCCTGAGGCAGTTGCTATCTGTGCTGCGGCGCGTCTGCTCAATTGTGGACAGAGTTGCATTTCCGCAAAACGCTTTATTGTGCAATCCTCAGTCATCAAGGAGTTTGAACGCCTGCTTCTGCAACGCATGGAGGCTTCGGTGATGGGCGATCCGTTTGATCCAACAGTGGACATTGGCCCGATGGCACGCCGCGATCTTCGCGACCAACTGCACGCACAGGTTTCTGGAAGTGTTGAACAGGGAGCCCGATTGCTGTGCGGTGGGAAAATTCCTGAAAGAAAAGGATTTTTCTATCCTCCAACACTTCTCGCGGGAGTGCAGAAGGGGATGCCGGTGTACGATGAAGAGACATTCGGGCCAGTTGCCGTGATTATTGAAGCGGTTGATGATGATGATGCAATACGCATAGCAAATGATACCCCCTATGGCCTGGGGTCTGCGGTTTTCTCCCGGAATATTGACAGGGCTCTTGCTGTCGGAAATCAGCTTGAGACGGGGAACTGTTTTATCAATAGTTCGGTAAAATCAGATCCACGCCTGCCATTTGGCGGTGTAAAAGAGTCAGGCTATGGCCGAGAACTCTCCCGCTATGGTATCTGTGAGTTTGTCAATATCAAGAGTTTTTCCCGGTGACGGCGAATATGGTTTTCTCAACAATAGGTATAAAAAAAAGAGATTTTTATGGATAAACGTCAGGCATTACGCGAATTAGCGGTCACACGCAAACAGACTCCGCCACCTGAAGGATCATTTCGTCTTGGGAAATACCATGAAGGGATTTACGAATGTGATCACGTCTCGCCTTACACCAAAGGCGCTGATAATGTCAATGCTGAGATTTTTGTGCTATTGCAGGATTGGGGTTCTGATGATGAAATGAGTCGATCGGTGGTTGATCTTGAAAAACAAAAATTTGAATTACTATATGGGCGCACACCTGGGCAATATCCTAATGAGCATCTTGAAGAGCTACTCCACAAGTATTTTTCGATTGCTCTCGATCAGACCTATGCCACTAACCTTTTTCCCTACATCAAATCTGGAGAGGTAAGTGCTGAAATTTCAGACAAGGATTTGCGACGGGCTGCTGAAGAATTTGCTTTGCCACAAATAGCTATTGTTCAACCAAAACTGGTGATTTGTTGTGGGAAGAAGACGTTCAATGCCGTGAGAGTTGCTGCTGACGAGAAAGAGGTTGAGACAGTTGAAGAGGGAATTAATGCACCGTTTTCTCTTTATGGTTCTGAGGTATGGTTGCAGTCGCATCCCGGTATTCGTGGAACAAACAACAGAAATAGCGGTGGAGTTGACCGTGTCAGCGGTGACTGGGAAAAAATGGCGGCATCCTTTGCTGAGCTTTGCTCTGAACGATAACTCTTTCATGCAGCCGGAAGGAATTATCCTATGAACAAGCCTGTTGATCATACTCTTGATACCCAGCTTCGCCAGGTGCTTGAGCGCCACCCGGAAATTCGGCTGGCATTGCTGTTTGGCTCTGTAGCGAAAGGGACAGCCCGTTATGATAGCGACCTTGATATAGCGGTTGCTGCTGATTGTCCACTTGATGTTCATAAGATCATGGCGCTGATTTCTGAACTGGCTGAATTGACGGGACATCCTGTAAATTTGTTTGATTTATCAACTGTTGGTGAGCCTTTGCTTGGCCAGATTATTGCTGGCGGTCGCAGAATCATGGGCAACGATACACTCTATGCTGAGCAAGTGCTTAAACATCTCTATAACCAGGAGGATTTTGTGCCGTATCAGAGAAGAATTTTTAAAGAGCGGAGGGAAGCATGGATTGGGTGTTAATTGAGCAGAAGCTGGAATCTTTGCGTCGTTCTGTCCGCAGGGTTAAAGAGAAATGCGCTGAAAACGCGGCTGCCATAGCGAATAATTACGATGCTCAGAATATTCTTTCTCTTACTATTTCACGAGCTGTTCAGATGTGTGTAGATATTGGGACACATCTTATTGCAGGTACAGAGTATGCTGCTCCCGTAACGATGGGGCAAACATTCGATAGTACACGACTGACTCTCCCTTGCTTGCTGCGTGGAGTAATGAGAGACTAAAAGAAAAAGCCTCTGCTTCGTCTGAAGGAGAGGCTTTTTGATAGAGTTCCAGGTGCGATACTAATCAGGAGGCAACCGCAAACTCTGCAAGGTAGGTTTTGATTGACTGATGTTTTCCAAGGCCAAGCTTTTTATGCATTCTGTAACGGATGCTCTCCATTCCTCTTGTCGATATGCCTACAGAACGGCCAATCTCTTTTGTGTCATAATTCAACTTGACCAGCAGGCTTATTCTCAGCTCACGCTGGTTAAGATTGGCGTGCTTCTTCTGTAGTTTCGATAAAAAAAATGAATCGGACTCAGTCAATTCTATATTGAGACGTTTTTCAATGGTTTCGGTCTCAATCAGGCTTAAACACGAATCGGTCATCATTCTTTTCAGGGTGCTATCAATTTCAAGAGCGTGTATCTGGTCAAGGAGATTCCGTAACGAATTTGTTTTTTCAGCGATTGCCGTCGAAACTCTAGTCAGCTCCAAATCCTGATTCGCAATTCTTGCCCTAAGCTCCCCGATCTCTTTCTCGTACTCGGGAGTGGTTTTTTTGTTCTGTTCTGTTTGTGAGTGCATTGTGGTAATCATTCGGGTTATTCGATTTATAATATCATCTTTGCGCTGTTAAAACTCGTGAAATCGGTACATTCTTGCAACAGCACCCAAGAATTCCGGTACTTCCCCAAGGTTCTTCCTGTAACGTCTCTTGTTTTCCTGATTTTTCCGGGGATATATTATCCCCCGTCACTTGCCTACTTTGCGACCTCCATTTTTTAATTGGTTCAGAACACTTTCTTATGACCAGGACAACGAGCTATTTTCTGATTATTGACCATAACAACAAAAAAACACAACCCAAACCTCAATAGCAGATAATATAAGCAAGTTCATAGTACTTTCATAGCTATTTGAACTGTATTTGTGTTCGATTGCCCATATTTTATTGCTGACGTGTTCACAGGAGTAATATTTGTTTTTTTTTACACAAACGCAAAAGAATATTTGTATTTCTACGGATAAACACTCTTTTTCTTTTTTTTATACTTTGGCGGGATATTTTCCCTTGTGATTTTGCATTTATTCATGCTGCAAATTCATTGCAGAACTACTTAGGCGCCTTAATTGCTGTATAGTTACTTTGTTTATAGTGGTGTGTTTTTTCTTTTCAATTTTCAGCATGATGAATAATTTTTTGCGTTACATTTTTATTTTTAATCCTGCAGCCGACAAAGGTCGTGCTTCGCGCAAGGCAGAATGGCTTAAAGCACAGGTATCAGGCCGTACAGACTCAGCGCTGTTCACAACAGCTTATGCTGGTCATGCAGGAGATATCGCTCGTTCTGAGAAAAAGGAGGGCACCTGTATGATTGTGTGTGGAGGAGATGGAACGCTTCATGAAGTGGTCAATGCTGTTGCAGGAGAAGGCGTAACGATCGGGATTCTCCCCATTGGTTCGGCAAATGATTTTATTAAAACTTTGCATCCCCAAAACAAGGGATACTCTGGCATCACTCGTTTTTTTGAGGCTAAAAGCAAAATAATTGATATAGGAAGTGTTATTTATGGTATTGATCATCGGTATTTTATCAATTCTCTTGGCATCGGCTTTACCGGACGCATTGCAAAGAGCGTTAAACTGGCAAGTTGGTTAAAAGGGGAGCTTGGTTACGTTTACGCTTTTTTTAGTGTGCTTTTTGGCCATAAGCCTTTGACTATGGGTATCAAAATTACTCTGGAGGACTCTTTTCTGGAGCTTCACGAGCCTGTTTTTGCGTTTTCAGTATTAAATGGAAAAATTGAGGGGGGGAAATTCAGGATAGCTCCACTTGCCGAGTTGTCAGACGGATTGCTTGATGTCTGTATTCTCAAGGCGGTGCCAAAACATGAATTTTTTCGCTATGCGTTCAAATATCTCTGCGGTAGCCATATCAGTGACCCACAGATTATCTACTGCAAGGCGAAGGCTGTGGAGGTGATGCTTGAGCATCCTGATGTTATGCATCTGGACGGGGAGGTGTATGACGGCATTTGTGGCAGGATTACGATTTCGGTCGTTTCGCAGGGACTTTCTGTGTTATAAGGGGGGTTATGTTATGTTGAGCTCTGAGAGAAAGCTCTTGATTGACTGGTGTTTCTCAAGACCCAACTTTTTATGAATTCTGTAGCGTATGCTTTCCATCCCTCTGGTTGATAAACCGATGGACCGGGCAATCTCTGAGGTGTCATAGTTCAACTTGACCAGAAGACTGATACTCAATTCGCGCTGGTTAAGGTTAGGAAATTTTTTCTGCAGTCGGGATAAAAAAAATGAATCAGAATCAGTGGTCTCTCTGTTCAGATGTTTTTCGATCACTTCCTTCTCAAGAAGGCTCAGGCACGAATTGGCCAGTTCACTTTTAACGCCAGGCTCAAGGTCAATTGAGTCTATTTTGTCAAGAATTTTCCGCACTCCCTTTTGTTTGTCAGCAATTACTCTCGACACTCTTGCCAGTTCCATCTCCTGGGTCTGGACTCTTTTTGTAAGATCGGCGATCTCTTTTTCTCTTTCGCGAGCGGACTTGTTGCTTACCTCCGCTTGTGCATTCATTTTTATTATCAGTTGGGTTATTCGATGTCCAAAGTCTTGTTTAAGCAGTTGAACTTCGTTCTCTTGTTCCCTCTCTTTTTCTACAAGGTCTGAGCGTAAGGAGTCGATTGCCTTGAAAAAAGGATAATACGGGTGACCATCGGGAGGTATGCTTATACTCTGGTCAAGCATATTAAGCCAGGAAATTCTTGCTATGGCTTCCAGAAACTTTTTGTTTAATGCCTGCAGGTTGTTGTTATCTGCCTCGGATTCTCTGATGGCAAGATTTCCGGCTTTAAACGCCCTGATATGTTCAATGCTTTTTTCATAGGTTTTGCCGAGTATGACGCAAATATTTTGAGGAGCAACAGCGGCAAAAGTATCCACGATTATGCGCATGGATTCCGGAATATTGTAAAAGCCTACAACTCCAAGGATTGGACTCCAGTTAAAAAAGAGATTGGTGATCGCCTTTTTGTAGTTAAAGGTAATGTCGGAGATGTGGGCAAGATCAAACAGGATGTGAAACTGCCTGCTCAGAAGATCAGATTCAGTGAGCACAACCTGCAAGAGTTCAATGTCCATAAAATCCAGGATAATATCTGATTTTTTTTGTACATCAATCCCGGTGTGGACGATATTGCCGTCAATCACACTCATCCATTTGGTATACTCTGCGGAAGGGTGATGACTTTTCCAGTGGCTTTTTTGGGTTATTGTAGCTCTTGGCTGTTGTTGTGTTTCCATTGCCTGGAGTGTCTGCTATAAATGATACTGATTGTTGTCGACCCGGCATTTAAAGCAATAAATTAACGGGCTGAAAGGTAATTAACAAAGGGTACTTCTAAAAAATGGCAGGAAAACCGGGAGTGCGCTCTTTTGTTATGCTGAAAACCGTATTTTGTTCATAATAACAGTGAAGATAAATCTGGTGCTGTAGATGGAATGTCATATTCCCGGCTTTTTATATATTCAGTCATAGCTTTGTGCTCTGATGGGTAATATGACAGCAGGAAACAACAGGAAATAGAGAGGGTATTTGGACTATGCAGGTTATTGTGTTTGAAGATACCAGGGTTCGGGAGTTGATACCTCTTGTCAATCTTAAACCTGTTTACGGACTTTATACCGGGTTTCGTTCTCTTCAGGAAAAGCTTGAGCATTGGACGAGAGGGCGTGTGACGCTGACCTGGCATCTGCGTCGCTATCTTGCCTCTTTTTATGCTGAACAGCATCCGGAATACACCGTAAACCGTATCGAAGAAAAAGAGGTGCTGCTCATCAATGGACGTATAGTTTGTGATGAAGCAGCAGCCAGAGTGATCATTGAAGGTGCATTTGATTTGGGGACGGCGTATATGCAGGGTGATAATCTGCTGTTTGCAAGAGTGGACAGCTCTCTTTTTACTAGCCAGGCAGGTTTGATGCCAGACCTTTTTGATCCATCCATTCTTGCAGGAGAGCTTGTTACAGAAGCGGTAACAGGGTTCAGGGTTATCGATAATCTTTGGGATGTGACGGCTTTTCATGCTGATGAGATGTTGCGGGATGCTGAAACGCTTGAACTTGGGCGTTTTGAGGGAGAGGTGCATCCTTCAGTTTCCATTGTCAATCGTTCGAATATCTATGTTGCTCCCGGTGCTGTTGTTCGGGCTGGAGCGGTTCTTGATGCTGATGAAGGATTTGTCGCTGTCGGGGCTGGAGCGATTGTTGAACCGCAGGCAGTGCTGATGCAGAATATATTTCTTGCTCCCTGGTCGAGAGCAAAAATTGGCGCAAAATTGTACAGCAATGTTGCCATTGGGATGGCATCCAAAGTTGGCGGTGAAGTTGAGGATTCTCTTCTTGAACCGTTTGCCAACAAGCAGCATGACGGTTTTCTTGGCCATTCCTATATCTCATCCTGGTGTAATCTTGGTGCTGGAACGAATACGAGCGACCTCAAGAATAATTATAGTCCGGTAAACTTGCTCATCAATGGCCAGTTAAAGGTGACGGGATTACAGTTTCTCGGGCTTTTAATGGGCGACCACAGCAAGAGCTCAATCAATTCAATGTTCAATACCGGAACTGTGGCAGGGACAGGGGCAAATATTTTTGGCGGCGGATTTCCTCCCAAAGAGGTTCCCTCATTTTCGTGGGGCGGGAGTGGAGGTTTTGAGAGCTATAATATTGAAAAAGCGGTTGATACAGCACGGAAGGTAATGGCGCGCCGCAAGGTTACCATGAGCCTCGCCTATGAGTCGATGTTCCGCTTTGTTGCAGGAGCCGAGTGCTCGGATCGTCTCTTTGTATAACTTCTTAAGTATGACTAAATGATTATTGTTATTGATAACTATGATTCTTTTACCTATAACCTGGTGCAGTATATTGGCGAGGCAGGGGAAGCCGTTGAGGTATACCGTAATGACGAGCTTTCGGTCGATGAGATTGTAGCGCTTGCTCCCTCAAAAATTGTTATTTCTCCTGGACCTGGCACTCCTTGCGATGCAGGCGTTTCTGTGCCGTTGATTCATGCGGTCAAAGGTCGAATTCCAGTACTCGGTGTGTGTCTTGGACATCAGTCGATCGGTGCCGCCCTTGGAGGAAACGTGGTGAGGGCACTCAGCATTATGCATGGCAAGACCTCACTGGTTTATCATGACAACTGCGGGATTTTCAGGGGCGTTGATAATCCTTTTTTGGCGACAAGGTATCACTCTCTCATTGTTGAACGGGCGACACTTCCAGAGACGCTTGTTCTTAGGGCATGGACTGAGGACGGAGTGATAATGGGTATGGATTCTGAGCAGTTAATGCTCTATGGAGTCCAGTTTCACCCCGAATCCATTATGACTGCCGAGGGGAAAAAAATTATCAGGAATTTTCTTGAACTGTAGTAATTGATTCAGCGGTTGTTATGGATATTTATCGCACTCCTTCAGGGGCAAAAGATGAGAGAAGAGGGGATGGTGTTCCGCAGCATTCCGGGGCCCATCGCGAAAGTGATTTTATGGCTGACGGATGGCGAGTGTTCAAAATTATGGCGGAATTTGTCAGCGGTTTTGAAATGATGTCTGAGGCAGGTCCAGCCGTCACTGTTTTCGGTTCTACAAGGGTGCTTGCAGGAAGCCCGGAGTACCTTCTTGCTGAAAAGCTTGGATTCCTCTTTGCTGCTGAGGGATTTTCAGTGATAACAGGTGGTGGGCCGGGTGTTATGGAGGCGGCAAACAAGGGAGCCCAAAGCGCGGGAGGTGCATCTATTGGATTCAATATCAAACTTCCAAACCAGCAGCAGCCAAACAAGTATATTGATCATGACAAATTGGTGAGTTTTCAGTATTTTTTTGTGCGCAAGGTTATGTTCATAAAATATGCACAGGCATTCATCGCTTTGCCGGGCGGTTTTGGCACGCTTGATGAAATATCTGAAGCCATTACGCTTATATGCACAGGGAAGAGCGAACGGTTTCCGGTTATATTGGTGGGCAAAAGTTACTGGGAGGGATTTTACCGATGGGTTCAGGAGAGCATGCTGAAGGAGAAGGGCTATATCAGCACTGCCGATCTTGAATTTATTTACCTTGAAGATAGCCCTGAAGAGATAATTGCAATCATCAAAAATTTTTATCCTGATGGTTATTCGCTGAATTTTTAAGAAGGAACTCTTGTTTTTGCATTGCATTGGTTCAGCCATTGAAGAAGTGCTTCTGTTTCCTTGATGGTAAGATGAGTTTCCGGTTTCCAGAGGTAATAGAGCGGTTGATGAGCAGATCCGTTCGTAACTACCCTCATAATCTCTTTTGTCGGAAGTGTTTTTTCTGCCGTTTTTTGACTGTTCCCTGTGGAAAAATTAAGAGCCGTCCGGCCTGAAGCCACCCTTGTTGAGGCCAGCCATGATGCTGGAGCAACGTAGCCAAAGCTATCCCATCGGGTTTCATTCGAGTGGCAGTCATAACAGGCTTTTTTCAGTGAGCTTTTTATGACATGTGGGAGTTGGATCTCTGAAACTACTGGTGGGTTGATTCGTTTCAGTGGCACAAACTGCATGAGTATCAGGACGACAAGAGACCAGCTTGCAGTTGATTTGAATGAAAAAGTCATGATTACCGGAAAACCCTGGATGAGATTGTTGTATTTCTTTCTGTTAATGTCAAAAAAGTGTTATCGTGATATTTCCCTGTGAAAAAGCTGTTTGGTATTATCTCCCTCAAATCAGGGCAGATCTTGCCATCGAGCTTGTAAAATCCGGAATGACTCAATCGCAGGCGGCAAAGAAACTTGGTGTCACTCCCGCCGCAATCTCTCAGTATATCCATAAAAAGCGAGGAACGCAATCTCTGAAAAGCAAAAGTTACCGACAGGAGATTGCTGCTGCGGTTACAAAAATTTGTGAAGAGGCTTCGTCCGCTGACCTTCATCGCATTGTTTGCAACTGCTGTCACCTGCTGCAAAAGGAGGATGACGAACAAAAGGATCTCTGCTTGTCTACAGCTCCACAATGATATGGGCTTCAGTTGAATGACCGTTAAGCAAATTCTTCAGGGTAGTGATCAGTTCCATTCCGTATTTGTTGAGATAATAAAAGACATTGATTAACCTCTCTTGCGGTATTCCTTCCGGAAACAGTGCGGTTTCTGCTTTCAGAATCTGCTCAAGCAACTCTTCGTGTTTGCGCCTGCTGGCCTTCCATGTTTTTTGTTCTATACTTTCAACAATTTTTGCTGACTGGAGGGATGATGCGGCCAGAAGTGGTTCAAGGGTGGGGTCAATCTTGGCAAGCACTGGCCCGAGAGAGGCAAAAGCCCTCTGGATTTCGCCCTTTGTTTTTTCGAACAGTGCGTCAAGTTGAGGGTTTTCAGCGAGGCCGACGGCATTTTTTTTCAACTGTTGGAGGTCGCTGAAGAGTGCATGGTAAATCTGCTTGCGTGAAAATCCTGGTTTTCCGATGACGTGGAGCAGCCTGTCCATGATTCGGCTTATTTTCGGTTCAACCAGGGTAAAACTTCCCCTGGGAATAATAAACGGCATAGTGATACCAAAGTGTTCATAATTATTTCGGTACTGCGCCAGATAGCTTATTTCACCCGGGCCGGCGATACAGGCAAAGGTTGGCAGGACGTAATCCTGAACAATTGGCCTGAGAACGACATTGGGGCTGAACTGTTCTGGATGATCCTGACACAGTTCAAGCATCTGGTGCTTTGAATAGAGCTGTTTGTCGGGGACAATCGAGAAAGAGTTTTCTGACGGTTGCTCTATCTTTTGTCGTTGTCCATGATGGTTGATATAAAACAGATTGACAGCTCTTGGTTTTGTCTGTGCCGTGTAGCCGAGATTTTCCAGACGGGTACTTTGTGCAACGACATTATAGGAAGATGCCGGCGAGGATGAGAGTTCTCGAAATAAGATGGTGGACGAAAGCCGCTTGAACTCAGGATCCTGACTCGAAAGAAGAATCAGTGGCTGTTCTCTGAAGATCCGCATCATGGTGCTGGCGAAGCTTATCTCGAAGGTGCTTCCTGGATAATAATACTCTGTAAGGATATCCGAAACACTCTGTTTGTGGGAGGAATCAGGCAAGAGTCTGAGAAACTCCTCAACGGTACGGCTGATCTCTTCACCGAAGCAGGTGTTGGCTACCATCTGATCCGGCATGCGCCTGTATGGCTCCTGTTTGAAGTGGACAACCTGATTTTCCGAAAAAATTGCCGTGTGGGCCGATTCGTCATAGTCGTGGTCTTCTCCTTCTAGCCAGAAAATTGGGACAAAGTCGTATTCGGGAAAGAGCGCTTTTTGACGTTCGGCAAAAATAATGGCGCTGAGCGCTTTGTAGATTGTATAGAGCGGCCCGGTAAAGAGTCCCAATTGCTGCCCGGTTACTATGGCCATACATCGTGGTGAACGGAGCTTTTCTATCTCACTGAGCTGACGTGCAGTGCCTCCCCAGCGGCTGTTTTGCCGCACGAGAAGCCGAACAAGAGTTTCCCGGTCAAACGTTCTCGAAGCAAGCAATCCAAGCTGCCGGTAGTAATCGGCCTCTTTTTGGTAATCAAGATGAAAACATTCTGTAATCAGTGTGGAGCGTTCAGGGTCTTCAGATGTATAGTCACGGAAAAGCTTTGAAAATCCCTTTTTTGGTGTCAGGATATTTTTGTAGTCAAGGAGAAAGGTGTTCACGTTTTTATTTTTGGAGGTTCCATTGTTCAAGGGTGCTGATATACCTGTTATTGGTCAGATCGCAAGAAAGCGGTGTAATGGCCACATAATTGTGCCTGACAGCAAATTCATCTTTGTGCAGGGAATCATCCAGCAGACGCAGGGTTCCATTCAGCCAGTAGTAGGGGTTGCCAAACATGTCGTTTCGTTCAATGGCATTTTCTTCCCAACGCGAACGCCCCTGCTGGGTGATCATGATCCCGGCAATCAGCGATTCTGGCACATTCGGAATATTGACGGAAAGAATGGTGTCTTGCGGTAGCCCTTCAAGCAGCACTTTTTTTGCCAGTTTGCGGGCAAATTTTCCTGCGTAGGTAAAATCAGCATGTTCATAAGTTGCAAGCGAAAATGCCAGAGAGGTAATTCCCTGGATAGCTCCCTCGAGAGCAGCCGCGACCGTTCCCGAATATACGGTGTTTGTTGCGGTATTGCTTCCATAATTGATGCCTGATACAATAAGATCAGGCTTTGATGTCAGGATATGGCTTAAACCAACCTTGATGCAGTCGACAGGTGTGCCTGAAACGGTGTATCCAAAAAAACGACCGTTTTTCAAAAACTTTTTGATTCTTAATGGAGATCCCAGTGTCATGGCATGGCTCATGGCGCTGTGTGGTTCAGCAGGCGCAACGACGGTTACTCGTCCGATTTTTTTCATCGCAGCCGCAAGCGCATGGATTCCTTCTCCTTCAATGCCATCATCATTACAGACAAGTATATGAGGTTTTTTCAGTGTGTCCATGCTGTGTCCGTTTGTTTATGATAAGAATGTTACGTGTCTGATGTCTCGTGGCGCTTTGGATTTGAATGCTGTGTAAAAGTATAAAAAAGTTCTGTTCAAAAGTTATGACCAATACTGAAATAAAAGATGGTCTCTGAAAATTTCAGGGAGGTGTATGCTGTATTGTGAGCTTCTGCAAGAAATGGGAACGCTTTTGAAACGGTAAGCCTTGTCGGACCGAGAGGAGTGTCCCAAATCATGCTTGCTCCGATACCGTGAATAAGGTGCGCAGAAGAGATATCGTCCATATTTTCCCATACATTGCCGACATTGTAATGCAGGAGCAGCGATGTTGGAAAGAGAATGTCAAATGATGGTTTGTAGCCAAAATGTATTCCGGCCGCCGCCATATTGTCGCATGGAAGATCGTTTTCTTTCAACCCTGTAAAACGCTGGCTGTAAGTTGTTCCCGGTCCTCCGAGAAAAAATTTCTCTGACAATGGTAAGTTGCTGCTGCTCAGACCAAAAAGTCCCGAAAGTTGCAAGGTGGTTTTTTTTGTAAGCTGGATATTTTCTTCATGGTTTCCTGATACCAGCCAGAAAATATCATGATTGTTAAAAAATGATGGAGTCAGTGAGTATTTAACGTTTGTATAGGTTCCCGAAGTTGGGGTCAATGAGTTGTTTCTCGAATCAAGGGTAAATTGTGTGCCGATGGAGAGTGTCGTGTTATTTGCGGTGTTCAATGCTGCACTGTTATGCTCTTCAGCCCAGGATTGTGCGTTTTGCAGGGTAATCTCCGCAATTAACTGACCGTTTTTTCGGATTCTTGCGCCGAAAGCATGGCTGAAACCGTACTTCTGGATTCCATAATTTTTCAGAGCTTCTGAAACATCGCGATGTTCAAAAACATGCTCGTCATAAAAAAGGCGTGAAGACATCGTCAAGTGTGACTCACCTATCCTTGGCACATTAAATTCAAGGTTGACAAGATAGTTTTTTCTTCCTGCCTTCAGCCAGCCGCCAATTGAGTTGGTTGTGCCTCCGAGATTTTCGTTTCTGACATCGACAAGGAACTGGGCATTGTTTGTTTCATCATAGCGCAAACCGAGCCGGAGCACTGAGGGTGGTTTTTCTTCAAGAGAAAAGTTGATCAGGGGATTGCTGTCGGGCACAGAGCCTTCGGCCGGCTTTGCGAAGATGGAGACTCGATTGAAGCCCCCCGTTTCGTAAAGATTATTGACAGACTCTTCGGCCTTCTGGATGCGGAGTGCTTGAGTAGTATCAATTTTTATTTCTCTCATTACAGGAGTGATACCTGTGATATTTTTGTCCCTGCGGATCTCGATACTCTCCGGCTTTCCAGAAGAAACATTGACGTTCAGGGTGCCATCGTCGAGGGAGCAGCTTTTGATGTTGACAAAGCAGTATCCTTTTCTGCGGTATTCTGTTATGAGTGCTTCAAGGGCTTTTGTTCCTGCTGCATTGGTGTAAAGCACTCTTGTTATCGGGCTGAAACACTCTTCAATCTCATCTGGTGAAAGTGCTGCGGGAGGTCCACCCGTAACGGTAACATTTATAATTTCTGGAAGTGGATCAAGGTGAAAAATTACTTTTTTATGGAGGTGATCAAGTTCGGCCGAGACTCTGGTAAAGAGATCTGTTGCCAGCAACTTCTGAAAGGTTTTGTCCAGGTCTGTTGCATTGTGGATAATGGCGGAGGCAACAGGGTTATATTCCGGATTATCTTGTGGGAACAGGAATGTTTTGGTATACGTTCCGATAGCAATACTTCGTGAACTCTTGTTTTCTATCCTGAGTTTTATGGTCTCTGCAACAACTTTTCCTTTGGCATAGCCGGCATCGACAAGAGCTTTAATATTCGAAAAATCGGTGGCTTTATGGTCGCCGAGTTCGGGAGTTATGACAATATCTGCTTTTGCAAGTTGCGCCGGGTATTGCAATTTTGTGAGGATGGTCATCGCCTGATCGGCAGCTTTCCAGGGGAGATCAAGTTCGCCGCCGGTTGCATACATGCTGCCGTGCGTATCGACCGCAATTTTATAGTCGGCATTGAACGCATCAAGTTCATCGACCGGAAGATTGGCAACGAGTCCGCCATCAACCAACTGGTAACCGTCACGGATGATCGGTTCATAAAGAATTGGAATAGTACTGCTTGCCCGCATTGCTTCTGACAGTGAGCCGCTGGTAAGGGTGATACGCTTTCCTGAAACAAGATCGGTAGAAACTGCCCTGAAATTGATCGGAAACGTTGAGAAATTGCCTGAAGCATGATAGAGAGCGTTCAATGCCAGGAGGTCGAGAGTGCCTGTCATCTCCTGAGCTGAGTTAAGCGATTTAGGAATAACAAGTTTTAGCTTCTCAATACGGATGGCCAGAGATGCCCGGTCACGGATTCGCTGCTGTTCAAGAAAAATGTTTGAACGGGTATAATTATCATGGAAAGAAAGAATTGATTGCCAGGGAAGGGTATGGACGATCCCTTCAAGTTCCTTTGGGCTGTATCCGCAAGAGTAGAGACCGCCAATAACGGCACCCATGCTTGTGCCGGCAATACCATCGACGGGAATGCCTGCCTCATCAAGAGCCTTGAGGATGCCAATTTGTGACAGACCGTTTGCGCCGCCTCCTGAAAGTGCAAGAGCTACAGTTTTTCTGGCAGGCCTCATGAAGTTGAACAGGGTATAGCGGTGTTGAGGAAGTTTTAGCGTGTCGGGATAGACCAGTGTCGTCGGTGAGGCCACAGCATCAGGTAGCGTCGTCATTTCCGCGAGGGTAGTGGCAATGATAAGTGCGATGATACAGGCAATTGTTCTGACGTTCAACAAAGGTAATGCTCCTCGTTTATCAAATCGTTATAGAAGGGTTTATTCTGACCGTTTTTGAGATCTCCTGTGAACTTCATATCTTGAGGTTTAATGTATAACCTTTACTCTTCATTGTAAACATGGCATGGTTTAATCGGGTAAAACCCTCAATACTTCCAACCGACAAGCGAGATATGCCGGAAGGGTTGTGGTGGAAATGTGAAGAGTGCGGAGCGATGCTTCACAAAAAACAGCTTGAAGATTATTTTTACACCTGTTCGGAATGCAGCCACCATTTCAGGATATCTCCTTATAAGTATTTCTCGATTCTTTTTGATGGCGACAAGTACATTGAGTTTGATGATAACCTCCGTTCTGCCGATCCTCTCAGTTTTACCGATACAAAAAAATATCCTGACAGGGTTCATGATACTATTGAAAAGAAGGGAAAAACTGAGGCCTGCCGGAATGCTCATGGAGAGTGCGGAAGTAGCCCCCTTGTCGTTTCAGCCATGGATTTTGGTTTTATCGGTGGTTCAATGGGTTCGGTTGTTGGTGAAAAAATAGCTCGTGCTGTGGACAAGTCGCTTGAACTCAATGCTCCTCTCCTTGTTATTTCCCAGTCAGGCGGAGCCCGGATGATGGAAGGTGCATTCAGCTTGATGCAGATGGCTAAAACTGCCGCCCGGCTTACCAGGCTCAGTGAGAGGAAATTGCCCTATATCTCTCTTCTTTCCGATCCGACAATGGGAGGTATAACCGCCTCTTTTGCCATGCTTGGCGATATCAATATCAGCGAGCCGAAAGCTCTCATAGGGTTTGCTGGTCCCAGGGTGATCAGGGATACCATCAAAAGAGATCTGCCCGAAGGGTTTCAGCGAGCTGAGTTTCTGCTTGAACATGGCTTTCTTGATCGCATTATCTCCCGGAGGGATCTGAAAAGCGAGCTGGTTACTCTGCTCGGTATGCTCAAAGTTTAGTTCCAGTGAAGTGCTGCTGCCGTAACCGGGAATTGTGCCATGAAAATCTTTTTTATCTCAAGGGCAATTTCCCGGTGCTCCTGTTGCGTGCTTTTGTCGGTTCGTACCTCCAGATAGTGTATCCAGCTTCTTGCAGAGCCCTTCATATAGAGTTTCGTTTGAGTTCCCAGCGGCAAGAGCACTCTTGCGCACTCCTTGGCAATGCCCTTTTCAAGCGCCAGGTTGTATTCTTCAAGTGCCTTTTGGGCAATGCGATCCTGCGCATCATTAAACCACTGTATTGTCTTTTTATCCAGATCGTCCAGAGAGTTTTGCCGGTTTTTGCTGTCCTGCCGCCTTGGCTGGTATCGCTCAATCTCCTGTGCTTTGGCGTACCGCTGTGAGAATTCCTGAAACTGGAAACTTTTGTGGCGGAGAATTTGTGGTGAAATGGCTCTTGAGGTCACAATTTCCACCGTCATATCCACCATTTCAAAGACGCTCCAGTGCTTGTGAGTAATACAGTAAGCGAGCAGCTTTTCATAATCCGGGGTCTCCTGATGAGGGCTCGATACTCTTGCGCAGTAGGCAATAAGTCCCTCAGGGGAGAGTGTCTTATTCTCAACCTCTATAAGTGGGGTGGTGACTGAAATAAGGCGGACCTGCATATTCCTCAACGTTTTAATGTTTGTTCGGGCTGAAATATAGAGAAATGGCTTCATTTTTCCTGTTTTCATGCAAAGACGGGATAACTCTCTTTTTTTGCTAATTGAAACGGGAAGTCTTGATTTATTGTTGTCACTGAGTATTTTGACATTCAGTATAAGGAGTTTCTGTTGAGCTTCTTCGGCAGGGCACATTTGGTGCAGCTCAGGTTTTTCAACGACTTACCAATTTTAAACAACAGGATAGGCTATGGCAAATATTAATTTTGGTTTTGAGCACCATGCCAGAAAAATGTACTCAGGCGCTATAGAACAGGGGATTACCAACACTCTTGTTCCCATGGTTATAGAAACTTCAGGACGTGGCGAGCGTGCTTTCGATATTTTTTCAAGGCTTTTGCGTGAACGCATTATCTTCCTTGGAAGCGGGATTGACGAGCATGTGGCTGGTCTTATTATGGCCCAGCTTATTTTTCTCGAATCTGAAGATCCGGAACGCGACATTTATATCTATGTCAACTCTCCGGGTGGCAGTGTTTCTGCCGGTCTCGGAATATATGACACCATGCAGTATATCCGTCCGGAAGTCTCAACAGTTTGTGTCGGTATGGCTGCAAGCATGGGCGCATTTCTGCTTGCCAGCGGAGCAAAAGGAAAGAGAGCCTCACTTCCCCATTCAAGGATCATGATTCATCAGCCCTCCGGTGGTGCGCATGGACAGGAGACGGACATTATTATCCAGGCCCGTGAAATAGAGAAGATCCGCAGGTTGCTTGATGAACTGCTTGCCAAACATACAGGCAAGGATGTGCACCAGGTACGGGAGGATTCTGAAAGGGATCGCTGGATGAACGCACAGGAGGCACTTGATTATGGTATTATTGATGCCATTTTTGAAAAACGTCCCATACCTGAAAAGAAGGACTAACCTGAACGATGTTATTATGAGCGATCAGACAGAACTCTTTAATCTGGACAAAAGCTATAACCATCACGATGTCGAAGATAGGTGGAGAAGTTCGCACTGGGAAGCGATCGGGTGCTTTCATGCCGAAAGTTCCCGTGTGCTTGAAGAGGGAAAAAAGCCCTATACCGTGCTTATGCCTCCGCCTAATGTTACCGGCAGTCTTACGCTGGGTCATGTGCTGAACCATACGCTGCAGGATATTTTTATTCGCTACAACCGTATGACCGGCAAAGAGGCCTTGTGGCTTCCTGGCACCGATCATGCCGGTATTGCGACACAGACGGTGGTGGAGCGAAAGCTGAAAAAAGAGGGCATAACCCGACACGATCTCGGACGCAAGGAGTTTCTTGATCATGTCTGGCAGTGGAGGGAGGAGTATGGCGGCCTTATTCTCAGGCAGCTTCGCCGTCTCGGCATCTCCTGTGACTGGCGGCGTAATCTTTTTACTATGGATGAAAGCGCCTCCAAAGCAGTTATCAATGCCTTTATTACACTCTATCGTGACGGTTTGATCTACCGGGGGACCCGCATTATCAACTGGTGCCCGGTGTCACAGACCGCGCTCTCCGATGAGGAGGTGATCATGAAGCCCCGCAAGGACAAGCTGGTTTATGTGCAGTATGCTCTTGTCAGCCATCCCGGCGAATATATTACCATTGCAACAGTGCGGCCTGAAACCATTCTGGCCGATGTTGCCATTGCCGTTAACCCTGGGGATTCCCGTTACCGCCACCTGATAGGGGAGCTTGCGGTTGTGCCGGTAGCAGGAAGGCATATCCCCGTTATTGCTGATGACTATGTTGATATTGAGTTTGGTACCGGCGCTCTGAAAATCACACCGGCACATGATGCCAACGACTATGCCGTGGCACAGCGTCATAATCTTCCGATTCTTTCTGTTGTCGGTAAAGATGGCAGAATGACCGATGAGTTTGGTTACGGCGGCATGGATCGGTTTGATGCCCGTGAAAAAATTCTCAGGGATCTCGACGAGCTTGGAAATCTTGTGCGTGTAGAAGAGTACGAGCATAATGTTGGCTATTCCGAGCGAGCAGATGTGGTTGTTGAGCCTTATCTTTCCGAGCAGTGGTTTGTCAGGATGAAGCCTCTTGCGGAGAAGGCGCTGCAGGTTGTCAATGAAGGTGAAATCCGCTTTCATCCCCAGCACTGGATTAATACCTATCGCCACTGGATGGAGAACATCCAGGACTGGTGTATCTCGCGCCAGCTCTGGTGGGGACATCGCATTCCCGCATGGTACGACACTGAAGGCAGGGTGTGGGTTGCAGGAACATATCAGGAAGCCTGTCATCTTGCCAGTACCGACAAGCTTGTACAGGATGATGATGTGCTGGATACCTGGTTCTCTTCATGGTTATGGCCGATGACAACGCTTGGCTGGGTGGACAAACAGAGTGTCAACGACAATCTCAAAGCTTTTTATCCAACCAATACTCTGGTAACCGGGCCGGACATCATTTTTTTCTGGGTAGCCAGAATGATTATGGCCGGGCTCTATTTCAAGGGAGAGGTACCCTTCCGTGATGTCTATTTTACCAGCATTATCCGAGACATGAAGGGACGCAAGCTGTCAAAATCTCTCGGTAATTCGCCCGATCCGATCAAGGTGATGGACACTTACGGTACCGATGCCCTGCGTTTTACCATCATCTATATAGCGCCTCTTGGTCAGGATGTCCTGTTCGGGGAGGAGAAGTGCGAGCTGGGTCGGAATTTTGCAACGAAAATATGGAATGCTTCACGACTTGTCTTTATGCAGCGCGAGAAGTATTTCAGTGACACTGAAGAGTTTGCCGCTGTTTATCGTGACTTTAATCCGCGTTCCGGGAGTTTTAATCTTGGAGAGCAGTGGCTTCTTGCCGGGTTCAACGTGATGCTTGAGCGTTATCATAACGCCTTCAGTCTGTTCAGGGTCAATGATATTGTCAGGCTGCTCCATGATTTTTTCTGGAGAGATTACTGCGACTGGTATCTGGAAGCGCTGAAGGTGAAACTTTCAGGAGCGCTGACAAAAGAAGAGGCCCGGGAGGCTGTTTGCCTCGCTGTTTATGTTCTTGAGGGTATCCTGAAAGCGTTGCATCCGGTGATGCCGTTCATTACTGACGAGATATGGCATCATGTTCTGCAGCGTTCTCCGGATGAGACTATTTCCCTGTCGCCTATGCCCCTTGCCGATACCGAACTCTCAGCTCTGGATGTGAGCGGATTTTCTTTGATACAGAAGCTGATCACGGAGGTGAGGAGTTTGCGTTCATTGTTTGGTGTCCCTCACAGCAGCCAGGCAGAGATTCTTCTCCGGCCAGCCAATGATGGAGATCGCCTGGTGTTTGAGGCAAATCTTCCCCTTGTGGCCACACTCGGTCATTGTATCCCGAAACTTATGGTAGACAGAGAGCACCCGCGTCATGCGGCCGGATCGGTTGTTGAGGGGAATGAACTATTTGTGCTGCTTGAGGGGTTGATATCATTTGAAAAGGAGCGGGTTCGTCTTCAGAAAGAGATAGACAATGTTTCTTCCTACGTGATGTCTGTTCGAAGGAAGCTTTCAAACCGTAGCTTTGTGGATAATGCTCCTCGGGATGTGGTTGCAAAAGAGGGTGAAAAGCTCAGGGAGGCTGAGGATAATCTTGAAAAACTCGGGAGAAATCTTGCTGTTCTGAGCGATTGAGGATGACCCGACTTTTTGTTTGCATTTGCGGTGGTGGAAGAGAATGAAATCTTTCTGTTAGGTTTAATGAGCAAAAAGCGGTATTCTCCGACTTTTCTGGTTTATAAAAGACAAATCGGTGGGAGTAGTTTAACTTGCTGAAGTTCTCAAGGAGAGTTCTATATGAGGCAACTCAAAATAAGCAAACAAATAACCAATCGCGAAAGCCTTTCTCTTGATCGTTACCTGCAGGAGATAGGGAAATATGATCTTTTGACTGCCGAGGATGAGGTTCGGCTGACCAAGGCGATCAAGGAGGGTTTTGATATGCCGGTCGATACGACTGAATACAAGAGAGCAAAACGTGCGCTTGACAAACTGATCAAAGGCAATCTGCGATTTGTTGTTTCGGTGGCCAAGCAGTACCAGAACCAGGGCCTCACTCTCGGTGACTTGATTAATGAAGGGAATCTCGGTCTTATCAAGGCGGCAAAGCGCTTCGATGAAACCCGTGGATTCAAGTTTATCTCTTATGCGGTTTGGTGGATCAGGCAGTCCATTCTCCAGGCATTGGCCGAGCAATCGAGAATTGTCAGGCTTCCCCTGAACCGGGTAGGCACTCTCAACAAAATCAGCAAGGCTTACAGCCAGCTTGAGCAGGAATTTGAACGCGATCCCAATACCAGGGAGCTTGCCACTTTGCTTGAAATGGATTCGCAGGACGTTGCCGACACCCTGAAAATTGCAGGGCGGCATGTTTCGGTTGATGCGCCATTTGCCCAGGGCGACGATAACCGTCTGCTTGATGTTTTGCAGAATGATGGACATCTGCCTGACTACGGTCTCAACCGCGATTCACTTACCCTTGAGGTTGAACGCTCGCTTTCCGTCCTTGCGCCACGGGAAGCCGATGTGATCAAGTCATATTTCGGGATTGGCATGGATAATCCGCTGACGCTCGAAGAGATCGGAGAGAAATTCCGTTTGACTCGGGAGCGTGTCCGGCAGATCAAGGAAAAAGCGATACGGAGATTGCGTCAGTCGGCATACAGCAAGATTTTAAAAGAGTATATCGGTAGCTGAAGGCTTTTTTTATTATCTTTTGCTAACGATGACTATTTGAAGAGGGGAGTGCAGGCAAACATTTTTTGTCAGCACTCCCTCCTGCGTTTCAGGATTGCCCTGTCAGCTTCATTCTGATATTTTTACCGGGGTACCATGGTTCAGAGCGGTCAAGCTCAGTCGATAGCTGTTTTATAAATCACATAGCCTATGCCCAGAAAGAGCAGATTCGGCAGCCATGCTGCGAGGGCAGGGTGCACAAGTCCCTGATACCCTGCAATTGCAATGGTTTTCTGCAGTCCGAGATAGAGGAACCCTGCAAACAATGTGATGGCAATTTCAGAAGCAAGACCTCCGCGCTTTTTTTTGGCGGAGAGTGGAACGCCGATGAGAATGATGATGAGCGAAGCAAATGGCATCGCAATTTTGTTATGAAACTTTACCATTGAGCGCTCAAGCCCTGAAAAACCGGCATTTCTTTTTTCTGAAAGATATCTGTAGTGGCGGCTGATATTCATTTCGTCCGGTTGCAGATTGAGTTCTGCCAGAGTGCGCGGTGAAAGCGCCAGTTTTACCGGTTTCAACGGTACGACACTAAAAATCTCCTGCTCTCCGGTAAAAATACGGCTTGAAACATTCTGCAAGATCCACTCTTTGTGTGCCGGGTCATAGTGCATGGCATCAGCATCCATTCGTGATTTGAGACGCGAGCCGAGAAACTCTTCTATGGAAACAGTGCTGAGGTTTGACCGGTCAGGATCTATACTGCCTATGGAGACAATACGGGAGCCTGGTTCAAGAAGATGAATATTGCTGTTCTCATTTTGCCGGGATTTTTTTTTGCCGAAATAATGCTGTTCAAAGGAGTGGGTTTTGGTAAATGCCGCAGGTGCTATCCACCATGCATTGGCAAGATTGATCAGGAGAATGAGAATGCCGCCGATAAAAAAAGGGTTCAGCAGTTGGCGCATACCGACACCAGCCGATCGTATAGCCGGAAGTTCTCCCGAAAAAGAGAGTCTTCCCGAGACAAGTATTGATGAAAGCAGGGCACTGACTGGCGATGTTACCAGAAAAGTGGAGGGTATCGAGAGAAGGTAATAATGGCCGATATCCCACAGGCCAAGCTTGTTGTCCATGAACTCATCAAGTTTTTCAACCATGTTGATGAGCATGAACAGGCAAACAAAGACGATGGAGCTAAAAATAAATGCTTTGGCAAACTGCCTGAATATGTACTGGTCAAGAATTTTCATAGGAATATTCAGGCAGGCAGGCCACCTTGCATAAGCTTAATAGCCAAAAATATCATTAACCTTCAGCTCTTTAACGGTTCCGTATTTCCGCAGGGTTTCCATATCAAGATTTTCTTTTTTGCCCAGCACCAGCATCACATGCCTTTTGTTGCCGAAATGCTTGCTGTGGAATTTTTCGATATCGCTGAGGCTCATCTGCGCCGTATCATGATAAATTTCCTTTCTGATATCTTTGTCGTGTCCGAGCCGGACAGCCTCTTCGTAATTGAAAAGAATCTCGGTTTTTGTCAGCCGTTCGGTTGAAATTTTCTGTTGAATGCCGTTTTGTGCCGAAGCAAACAGTTTCGGTGACTTTGGCAGTTCTTTCATCAGGAGGCTGATACCTTCAAGCGCTTCGGGCAGCTTGTCAGCCTGGGTGCCGATGTAACTGACAATATAGTTGTGCTCTTTCTTTTGTTTCGGTGTCTTGTATACCGAAAATACAGAGTATGCCAGGGCTTTTGCTTCCCGCAGTTCCTGGAAGACCACCGATGACATGCCCCCTCCGTAATATTCGTTAAAGAGGGTTGCAATGGGGAGGATGGATGGATTGTAGAGTTCGTCTCTCGTCAACAGAATAACCTCGGCCTGTGTCATATCGTAATCAACGAAATAGACAAGATTATCGGCTTGTTCCAGATCCTTGAAGGGGTCGTTTGTTGGCGGAGTTGTAAACGATTCCGGATAGTGCCGAACCGTGCGAAGTTCACCAAGCATCTCATGCATAGAGGCAGGACCGTAATAGAGTACCCGATGGTTGTACTGCAAAAGCGTTCGTATCTCTTCAAGCAGCTCTTTGGAGGTGACTTTATCAAGCTCACTGTTGTTCAGCACATTGGTGAAAGGCGAGACAGATCCGTACTTGCCGTAACTCGTCATAGCTTCAAAGAGTATCTTTTTCTTGGAGAGCTTGTCATCTGCCCGCTCTTTCATCACGCCGGCTTTAAGATTTTCAAGAGCCTCCTCATCAGGTCGGGTATCGACGAGAAGTTTTTCAAGCAGTCGAATTGCGGCTGCGGAATTTTTTTGAAGTCCTGAAAGTTTCAGGTAGACGTAATTATCAGCGGTAAATGCCGAAAAGCTTGAACCGATTTTATAAAGTTCCTGGCTGAACTCTTTGGGGGTGAGGTCGGAAGTGCCGAGATAGGAGAGGTAGTCGAGCGCAAGATCGATTTTTTTGCTGTTATTTTTTCCGATATCAAAGACGTAATAGAGCGAGTAGAGCTCGTTTTCGCTGTTTTGCACATAATGCAGCTTGACGGAGGGATTGACATCAGCAAAACCGATATCCTTTTTATAATCAAGAAAAACGGGTTTGGTTTTTTCTGATTTCCTGGCCAGGAGTTGTTCCGCAAAAGGTGACGAGGTATCCCGATTTACCTTGAGAGGGGTGATCGGTGGCTTCTGGATTTTAGTTTCACTTATTGGTGTGCCGTGCTCTTTGTAGACGGCCACATAATTTGAATGGTAATACTTCCGGGCAAACGCTATAACCTCCTCTTTTGTGATTTTCCGGAGGCGCTCGATCTGGCTGACATGCTCTGACCAGGGCATTCCCCATACGAATGCGTCAACATAGGCCTCAACCCTTCCATGGTTGGTTTCGTAGAGTTTCAGTTGCTCGATTTTCAGGTCATTGATTGCCGCCTCCAGGAGCCAGTCAGGAAACTTCCCCTCTTTGAGAAGTTCAATCTGTTTGAGCAGATTATCCTTGACTTCGTCCAGACTTTGGCCTTCTCTGGGTTTTCCACTCAAAATATGGGTGGAGTAGTCTTTCATCATAATCAGCATCGAACCGGCATCAAGGACTTTCTGTTGCTGGTTCAGGTTAAGGTCAATCAGACCGGCTGTCTGGTTGAACAAAACCTTGTCGACCAGTGTCAGGTAATCGGCATCAGAGCTGTTGACTCCATTAAACCGGAATCCAATGACCAGCTCTTCAGATTCAGGACCCTTGACCTTGATGACCGAGGGTTTCGTGATATCCTCTTCAACAGCAGGCGTAAACGGAGGGATCGCTTTTGGTTCCAGCACTGAAAACTTTTCGTCAATCAGTTTGATCGTTTTCTCAGGATCAAAATCACCGGCAATACAGAGAGCCATATTGTTCGGCACATAATGGGTGCGGTAGTAATCGACAACATTTTTGATTGAGGGGTTTTTCAGGTGCTCGGCCTTGCCGATGGTGGTTTGGGTACCGTAAGTGTGTTTTTTAAAAAGTCCGGCAAAAAGATTTTCCCATATCTTGCGGCTGTCACTGTCCATGGTCATGTTTTTCTCTTCATAGACGGTTTCAAGTTCGGTATGAAAGAGCCGCATAACCGGATTGCGGAACCGTTCAGCTTCGATGGTCAGCCACTGGTCAAATTTGTTTGACGGAATATCATTGACATAGACGGTCTGTTCGACCCAGGTGTAGGCATTGGTGCCTTGTGCGCCTATTGAGCTGAGCAATTTGTCATATTCATTGGGTACGGTATAGCCTGCGGCCGCGTTGGAGAGTGAGTCGATTTTTTTGTAGATTGCCGTCCTCTTCTCAATATTGGCAGTTGAACGGTACTGTTCGTAAAGTTCTGTAATCTTTTCAAGTTCGACGTGCTCCTTTTCGTAGTCAAGCGAGCCAAGGGAATCGGTTCCCTTGAAGAGCATGTGCTCAAGATAGTGCGCAAGACCGGTGGTCTCTGCCGGGTCATTCTTGCTGCCAGCCCGTACTGCCACCGAGGTGTAGATTCTTGGTTCGTCATGATAGGGGCTCATGTAGACGGTCAGCCCGTTTTTGAGCGTATAAATTCTTGTGTGGAGGGAATCGCCGGGAACTGTCGAGTATGGGTAAGGGCTGGTTTCGTGCTTGTTCATAATGGGCGTACAGGAGATTAAATGCAAAAAAAGTATCCCGATGACAAGCACAGGAATACGGCGGTTCTTGGGTAATACGGATTGAAAAGTATCTGGCATCAAAAAAAGATAATAATGGGATTAAAAGCACATAATTGCAACCAGGGCAAGAGCTTTTTTAACATGAACGGATGTTTATTCATAAAGCATTTGCCAACAGGGTACAGCCTTCCGTTCCCAATGTTAACTATATTCTTGGGCAAGAACTAACAAAGCGCATTAATAGTTCTATTTACAGAGCCATAAGGTGCAGAAAAGGGGTGTACAGAAATAATTTCAAAAAGAGGAACGTTGTTTATGCAAGAGTGTA
This sequence comes from Chlorobium sp., assembly GCA_049317185.1. Lineage (GTDB taxonomy): Bacteria > Bacteroidota > Chlorobiia > Chlorobiales > Chlorobiaceae > Chlorobium. The sequence continues at coordinate 34,426 of JBMOIS010000010.1, forward strand.
TTGGCGGAACATACAGGCTTGTGAGCCCTTACAGTCCGGCAGGTGACCAGCCGAAGGCCATTGATGCGCTCCGTGAAGGTGTACTGTCTGGCAATCCTTACCAGACGTTGCTTGGAGTGACCGGTTCCGGCAAAACCTTTACCATCTCCAACGTCATTACCCAGGTCAACAAGCCGGTGCTGGTGATGAGCCATAACAAGACTCTTGCAGCGCAGCTCTACGGTGAGCTCAAGCAGTTTTTTCCTGACAATGCGGTCGAGTATTTTATCAGCTATTACGATTTTTATCAGCCCGAAGCGTATCTCCCTGCACTCGACAAATATATTGCCAAGGATCTGCGTATCAACGATGAGATTGAACGGCTTCGGCTGAAGGCCACCAGCGCCTTGCTGAGCGGCAGGAAGGATGTTATTGTGGTGAGTTCAGTCAGTTGTATTTACGGACTGGGTTCACCTGAAGACTGGAAAGCGCAGATTATTGAACTGCGCTCCGGAATGGAAAAGGATCGGGATCTCTTTTTGAAAGAGCTGATTGCCCTCCACTACATTCGTGATGATGTGCAGCCCACCTCCGGCAAGTTTCGGGTAAGGGGTGACATTATCGATCTTGTTCCTGCACATGAAGAGCTTGCCCTCAGAATCGAGTTTTTTGGCTCCGAAATTGAAAGCATCCATACTTTTGATATTCACAGCGGGGAGGTGCTCGGTGTTGATGATTACGCCTTTATCTACCCGGCCCGGCAGTTTGTTGCCGATGAGGAGAAGCTCAAGGTGGCGATGCTCGCAATTGAAAACGAACTTGCGGAGAGGTTGAACTATTACCGGTCAGAAAACCGCTTTCTCGAAGCACGCAGGATAGAAGAGCGCACCCGCTACGATCTTGAGATGATGAAAGAGCTTGGCTACTGCTCCGGCATTGAGAATTACTCTCGCCATCTTTCAGGACGCCCTGCCGGGGAGCGCCCCATCTGCCTCCTCGACTATTTCCCGGAGGAGTATCTGGTGGTGATTGATGAGTCGCATGTGACACTGCCACAGATACGCGGGATGTACGGTGGCGATCGGTCACGCAAAACCATTCTGGTCGAACATGGCTTCAGGCTCCCTTCGGCGCTCGATAACCGGCCGCTCCGCTTCGAGGAGTTTGAGTCCATGGTGCCACAGGTTATCTGTGTCAGCGCTACCCCGAGTGAACATGAACTGCTTCGTTCCGGTGGAGTGGTGGTCGAGCAGCTTGTTCGTCCTACCGGTCTGCTTGACCCGCCGGTGGAAGTGCGTCCGGTAAAAGGGCAGATCGACAACCTTCTGGCAGAAATCCGCATCCATACGGCAAAAGGCCATAAGGTGCTGGTGATGACCCTGACCAAAAGAATGTCTGAAGACCTGCATGACTTTTTCAGAAAGACGGGTATCCGTTCGCGATATCTGCATTCGGAGATCAAAAGTCTGGAGCGGATGCAGATTCTCAGGGAACTCAGGACTGGAGATATTGATGTGCTTGTCGGTGTCAACCTTCTGCGCGAAGGTCTTGATCTTCCGGAAGTATCTCTTGTTGCCATTCTTGATGCCGACAAGGAGGGCTTTTTGCGCAACACCCGTTCATTGATGCAGATTGCCGGCAGGGCCGCCCGCAATCTTGACGGATTTGTGGTGCTCTATGCTGATGTGATTACCCGATCCATCCGTGAAGTGCTTGACGAAACCACAAGACGTCGCACCATTCAGCAGCAATACAACGAAGAGCATGGCATTACGCCGCGTTCAATCATAAAGTCAGTTGAGCAGATTCTTGATACCACAGGGGTTGCTGATGCGGAGGAGCGTTATCGCAGAAGGCGTTTCGGTCTCGAGCCCAAACCGGAAAGGGTGCTTGCCGGTCTTGTTGACACCTTGACCCCCGAGGCTGGTTATGCCATGGCGGCAGAACTTCGGCTTGAAATGCAGGAGGCTGCCGTTCAGATGGAGTATGAGAAAGCCGCCTGTCTGCGTGATGAGATCAGCAAGCTGGAGCAGGTGTTGAAACGACAGCAAACAGGGGAATGATTTTTTCTGCTGTTTGTTTCGTTGCGGAAAACTACATTATAGCGTGACAGGGGTATAATACTTCCTTTTATTTACTATGCCATTCACTCCATTTTGTTTTCAATGTTAGCACAGATAGGAAAGGACCATTACAATAAACTCAATGAGATTCTCCAGCTCTCCCACAAGAATCTCAAAAATTTTGATGAATCGCTGATTCAGCGGGCTTTTTTTATGTGCTATCGGGCTCATGAGGGAGAAAAGAGGGCTTCAGGAGAGCCTTTTTTCTTCCATCCGGTCGAAGTTGCCACCATTCTGCTCAATGAACTTCCCCTCGATGGCGTTTCCGTGGCGGCGGCACTGCTGCATGATGTTATTGAGGATAGTGGCTATACTTACGAAGACATTGTCGCCGAACTGGGGGTTGAGGTAGCAGATATTGTTGAAGGGCTCACCAAGATCTCCGGCATCATGATTAACCGTGAGAATACCCAGGCGGAAGGCTTTCGCAAGATGCTGCTCTCTATGGTCAAGGATATCAGGGTTATTCTCATCAAGTTCTGCGACCGTCTGCACAACATGAGGACGCTTGAGTCACTCCCGGAGCACCGCCGTCTGAAAATTGCTCTTGAGACCCGGGATATCTATGCTCCTCTTGCGCACCGGTTTGGCCTTGGAAAAATGAAGGTTGAGTTCGAAAATCTTGCGCTCAAGTTTATCGATCCGGAAATGCACGATTTTCTGCAGCAAAAAATTCTTATGGGCAAGGGAGATCGGGTCAATTACCTCAGCAAAATGATTGTGCCGATCAAAGCAGATCTTGAACAACAGGAGTTCAAGGTTGAGATACAGGGACGAGCCAAGCATCTTTTTTCGATATACAACAAGATGCGTAACAAGAACAAGAGCTTTGAGGATATTCACGATCTTTACGGTATCAGGGTGATTCTTGATACGGAGTGCATTGCCGAATGCTTTTCAGTGTACGGATTTATCACACAGAAATATCCCCCGGTTCCACAGTATTTCAAGGACTATATCTCAATACCCAAGCATAATGGATATCAGTCACTTCATTCCGCAATTATCGGGCCAAAGGGCCACATGGTTGAACTGCAGATTCGTACCAAGCGCATGCATGAGTTTGCTGAACTTGGCGTAGCTGCCCATTGGAGATACAAGGAAAAAATTTCAAGGGATGATGTAAACATTGATTCTTTTCTTCGCTGGGCCAGAGAGTTGATCAAGGATGCTGATTCTGCCGCTGCATTTATGGAGGGGTTCAAGCTCAACCTCTACCATGACGAGATCTACGTTTTTACTCCAAAAGGAGATATGAAAACAATGCCGGCAGGTGCCACGCCGATAGATTTTGCTTATGCCATTCATACTGAGGTCGGCAACGGCTGTATCGGGGCGAAGGTTAACGGCAAGATTGTTCGTCTGAACGCACAGCTCAAGTCCGGTGACCGGGTAGAGATTATTACCTCCAAAAATCAGAAGCCGAAAGCTGACTGGCTTAAAATAGTGGTAACACAGCGTGCCAAGCTTAAAATACGGTCGGCCATCAATGAGGATCGTCGTCTGCAGATTGAGAAAGGGCGAGGAATATGGGAAAAAATGCTTACTGGCACCAAAAAGCTTTTTTCGGATAGCGAAATTATTCAGCAGGTTAAAAAGTATGGCCTGAAAACTCCGGCAGATTTTTTCAGTGCTCTTGCAAGTCAGCAGATCGACGGAGAAGAGGTCATTGAGCGGGTTACAAGTTCCAAAAAGGAGGGACATGCAGCCAAAAGCATCAGTGATGAAGCTCGTGAGGTTGAAGAGTACCTTCAGATAGCCCGGCAGGAACAGGAACAACAGCAGCAGGGAATGCCTGTAAAAAAGGATGAGGTAATTATTGCCGGTATGAGTAATATTGCCTATTCTTATGCGAAGTGCTGTCAGCCTGTTCCCGGTGATGACGTGCTCGGTTTTGTTTCAGCCGATGGTGTCGTAAAGATTCACCGAAAGAACTGCATTAATGTCAGTAATGAGAATCTGCTGAAAAGTGAGAGGGTTGTCTCGGTCTCATGGAACCGTAAAGTTGAGACCGATTTTCTGGCGGGTATAAAAATTGTTGGTGAAGATCGTCTGGGTATCATGAACCAGCTCACGACAGTTATCTCCAAATTTGATACTAATATCCGCAGCATTTCGTTGAACGCCCGTGACGGCATGTTTGTAGGCACCATGATGGTCTATGTTCGCAATGCCGAGAAGCTGAGCACTCTCATGGACAAGCTGAAAAAAGTACAGGGTATTTTTACCGTTGAACGGTTGATAAGCTGAAGGGGGAAGATCCTGGAAAAAGATGTATCTATTTTTTTAATTGAAAATGCAATTTAACAGTAGGAGACAATTATGAAATATTCAATGGCAAGATTTCTGGCTTTTTTGCTTTTTTTCAGCACACTCTACGGATGCGGATACAACAGTATTCAGCAGAATGAGGAGGCGGTAAACCGTTCATGGGGCGATCTTGGGTCACAGTTGCAGCGACGGGCCGATCTTGTTCCCAATCTTGTGGCAACCGTCAAGGGTGCTGCTAACTTTGAAAAGGAGACACTGACGGCAGTGGTGGAAGCAAGGGCAAAAGCCACCTCAATTCAGCTTACTCCCGCCATGCTCAGCGATCCGGCGGCTATGGCAAAATTCGGAAACGCCCAAGGTGGTCTCTCTTCAAGCCTTTCGCGCCTGATGGTGGCCGTTGAGCGCTATCCGGAACTCCGGGCCAACCAGAACTTCCGCGATCTTCAGAATCAGCTTGAAGGAACTGAAAATCGTATCAGCGTGGCTCGGCAGCGCTATAATGTTGCTGTTGAGACGTTTAACTTTTCCATCAGGCAATTTCCAAACTCCATGACCAACAGTTTTCTGCTGAAACTGAAAGCCAAAGAGTATTTCAAGGCCGATGAAGCAGCCAAAACTGTGCCGTCGGTTAAATTCTGACAGAATAAATTGCTATGAAATTATTGACTAAATCCGGGTTGAGGTTTTGGCTCTTTTTGTTGGTGGCGCTGCTGCCGTTTGTACCGATCAGCAGGCTCATGGCAATCCCTGTCCCGGCACTTTCAGGAAGGATCAACGATTATGCTTCCATGATATCCGCTCCGGTAAAGGCGGATATTGAAGCAAAACTTCAGAAGCTTGAAGTTGCTGAATCAACACAGATTGTTATTCTTACCGTTCCCTCGCTTCAGGGCGACCCGGTTGAAGATTTTTCGATACGGGTGGCCGAAGCATGGAAAATTGGCCATAAAGGCTCCGACAACGGTGTGCTGCTCATTGTTTCAAGAGACGACCATAAAGTGCGCATTGAGGTTGGCTACGGGCTGGAAGGCAAACTGACCGATCTTTTGGCAGGACGCATTATCAACGACGAAATTGTTCCGGCCTTCAAGGCAGGCCAGTTTGATGCGGGGTTTACCACAGGGGTTTCATCACTTGTTGCGGCAGTCCATGGAGAGTACAAGGGAGTGCCCCAGGCCAAACGAAAGAGCGGCAAGCCCTCATTTCCGCTCCTTACCATTATTGTGCTGGTGATCTATTTTATAAGTCAGATTTTCAGGGGGCACCGGGGCGGTGGCGTGATGGCTAATGGCGGCTTTGGAGGCGGATTTTATGGTGGCAGCAGCTTTGGCGGAGGTGGTGGAGGTGGTGGCTTTGGTGGCGGAGGCGGTGGTTTTGGTGGTGGCGGAGCTTCAGGGAATTGGTAAATGCCTGATAAATATGAAATAAAAATGAGTAATTCAGCAGAAAAATTTCTTACAGCGGCGGAACGGCTTCAAATTGAGGGGCGTATCGCGGAGGCTGAAAAACGTACCTCGGGGGAAATCGTTGTGATGGTGGTTCCCTCCAGTTACCATTACCCTCTTGCATCCATGCTTGGTGGTTTGCTTCTGGCGATGCTCATCGCCATTGCTGCTACTTTCTATATTGAGACAGAGAGATTGATCGAGACGGAGAGATTGCTCGGCAAGGAGAGTATCTGGTTCTTTCCTGCCGTATTCGGTTTCTCGTTCATGCTCTTGCACGAACTGATCAAGCGAATCGCTTTCCTTAAACGACTTTTTGTTACCTTTTCCGACATGCAAGAGGAGGTCGAGGAGGCTGCCATTCAATCGTTTTATCAAAGGAATATCAATCGCACCGTTGACCATACCGGGCTTCTCATTTACATATCTCTTTTTGAGCGCAAAGTCCGTGTGGTTGCCGACCAGGGCATTAACGAAAAAGTTACCCAGGAGATCTGGCAGGGGATTGTCAACACTATTGTCCATGGTATTCGCGGAAAAGAGCATGGCAATGCCATTGCGGCGGCGGTTGATCAATGTGCCGACATCCTTGCCAGCCATTTTCCGGTGAAAGCTGGTAATTTCAATGAACTGGCGAACGAGGTTATTATTGGCAGGGGAAAGTGAGTAAAATTTTTTGAGCTATGCCAGTTATTTCAATGTTTTATGGGATCATTATACAGCTCTTGTTTTATGATAACAAGGAGCACAATCATCCTCATATTCATGCCAAATATGGGGAGTTTGCCGCTGCTTTTGATATTGAAACGGCGGATATTTTAGCAGGGACTTTACCTTCTCGTCAAACAGGCTCGTGCAAGCCTGGATTGAAATCCATCGAGATGAGCTCAATGCCGACTGGCAACTTTCGATTGATGGTCATGAAGTATTTAAAATTGAGCCTTTAAAGTGAGATCATTTTATGCTTTGCAATGTTGTTGCTTTTGCTCCATTACATGATGGGCATTTATTTATTGAACTCAATAATGGTGAAACCGGAGTGTTTGATATGCGCCCTTACATGCGATCGAACTATTTTGCGTCATTGAAAAAGCCTGAATATTTCAATCAAGCCTTTCTTGAATATGGGGTTATTTCGTGGCCTGAAGGGCAAGATATTTCACCTGATACCATGCGCCTGGAAATGATTCTCCAGTCCTGCCCTGATGGCATTAAGCTTCACCAGAATAATGCTCATAATTCCAGTCAAGGTTGTCTGACCCAGTGAAAAAAATCATTTTGATTTTCCGGTTTAAATGTTTTTTTACAGTCCGTTGTAACTTGTCTTCATAACCTCAGAAGAAAAGGGTCGTCATGAAAAAAACTGCATTATACTCCTGGCATGAAAAGGCCGGAGCTAAAATTATTGACTTTGGTGGCTACCTCATGCCAGTTCAGTACACGGGAATTATCGCCGAGCATCATGCGGTGCGGAATGCCGCAGGGCTTTTTGATGTATCGCACATGGGCAACTTTTATGTCAGGGGTCGCCTTGCCAAGGATTTTCTCCAGTTTATGACGACCAACGACCTTGACAAGGCGAAAGATGGCCAGGCGCAGTACAATCTCATGCTTTATCCCAATGGGGGTATTGTTGACGATCTGATTATTTATCGCATGGACAGTGAAACATTTTTTCTTATTGTCAATGCAAGCAATGCGCAGAAAGATTTTGAATGGTTGCAGCAGCATATCGTGGCTTTTGAAGGGGTTGAGCTTGAGGATCACACGGATCGTCTTTCACTGATTGCCCTGCAGGGTCCTTTTGCCATGACTATTTTTGCCCGGGTTTTTCCCGCACTTGATGTTAATTCTCTTGGCTCATTCCAGTTTTGCAAGTCTCTTTTTCAGGGGTCAGAAGTTATCATTGCCCGAACCGGCTATACCGGTGAAAAGGGTGTTGAACTTTGTTTACCCAATGAGGTTGCACTGCCGCTTTGGGAAGCCCTGTATGAAGCTGGCCGGGAGTACGGCATACAGCCAATTGGGCTGGGCGCACGCGACACCCTTAGGCTTGAAATGGGATACTCGCTTTATGGTCATGAAATTGATCAGGATACCAATCCGCTTGAAGCACGATTGAAATGGGTGGTAAAGCTGAATAAAGGCCATTTTATCGGACGGGAAGCATGCCAGCAGGTTGAGCTTGATATGGAAAGAGGGGTTGCCGGTTTTATTCTTGATGGCAGGATCCTTCCGCGCCAGCATTTCAGGGTGTATAATACTGATCGTCAGGAAATTGGATGGGTATGCAGCGGTACTCTTTCGCCAACATTGCAGCAACCAGTTGGCACCTGTAATATCGTACGTGAATATATCGGACCAGGCACCCCGATTCTGGTTGAGGTTCGAGGAGGTTTTCATACTGGAGTGATAACTACTCTGCCGTTTGTTACAACCTCTTTGGGCTGAGAGCAACAAGGAATTAACGAGTGACTGTACGGTGAAGATGAAAAAAGAGAGCAAAGGCACCCAGGGAAAGGCGCTTGACATTAAGGCGTTGAAAAAAGAGTTGATTGGCATGATGCTTATGCTGGCATCTCTTTTTCTGATCAGCTCCATTCTGTGTTTCAATCCTGATGATGAAGCAAGTTATGGCGCTCTTGCCTGGTACGATATTTTCAGTAATGCTGCACGGGATGCTGCAGAAAGCATTCACAATCCATTCGGACTTCTGGGCGCAAGGCTTTCGACCTTTTTTATCCGCTCTGTTCTTGGCTATCCCATAATTTTTCCGATGACCTCATTTTTTTTATGGGGTATTTCGCTCATAAGGGGAAAAAGTCTTAAACCGGCCCTTCTTTTTTTTCTGTACAGTCTTTTTATTACCATTGATGTTGCAGCCATGTTTGGTCTTACCTCTGCATCATTCAGTGATGTTATGGCAGGAGCAATCGGAAGAATGCTTGCCGCCTTGTTGGCTACCGTTATCGGTTTTTCCGGTGCGTGGATTCTTCTTGGCGTTATCGTTGTTGTTCTGACCTTTTATATGGGACGGGGAATGCTCGCAAGCCTCACGCATTCAACAATGGTTATCCAGAAGAGTATCGGCAGGCAGTTTGGTGATTTCAGGGCAAAACGTGAAGAGTCACGAAAAAAAAAAGCCGAACAGCGAGCGTTGAAAAAGGAAAAAAAACGGAAGGTTGAGCGTAAAGAGCGGGTGCAAAAGCCGCATTCATTGAAATTCGACAAACAGGTTTCATCCGCCTCCTCACTGGAAGAGCAGTTTTTACCATCAGACGTTGCTGTGCCGGAGCTCTCACCTGCCGATTTCACTGGTTTGGCGCAGATGCCGAATGTTCCCGGAGAACCTGAAATGATTATTCATACGGGTGTTCGTGAGAAAGAGGCTGATCTTGATGAGCGAAAGCTTAAAGTGCAAACCAAGGACAGGGAGGCTTACCGTTTTCCTTCAATTGACCTTCTGGAAAAGGTGCCAGATGATGACGACCAGATTGATGAACAACATCTTTCTGAAAGTAAACGTAAACTGCTTGAAAAACTCAAGATCTACAAAATTGAGGTCAAGAGAATTTCCACGACGGTCGGACCGCGGGTGACCTTGTTTGAAATGGAGCTTGAACCGGATGTGAAGGTGAGCAGGGTTAAATCTCTTGAAAATGATCTTGCCATGGCGCTCTCTGCCAGGGGAATCCGCATTATTGCGCCTATTCCCGGAAAGAATGCGGTGGGGGTGGAAATTCCCAACAGCAAGCCGAAAACCGTCTGGTTGCGATCGGTACTGCAAGTTGAAAAATTCAAGAACAGCACCATGATTCTGCCGATTGTACTCGGCAAAACCATAGCGAACGAAGTCTATATTGCTGATCTGGCCACGATGCCTCATTTGTTGATAGCCGGAGCTACTGGCGCTGGAAAGTCGGTATGCATCAACGTCATCATCGCAAGCCTCCTCTATGCGTGCAGCCCCGACAAGGTGAAATTTGTGATGATTGATCCAAAAAGGGTTGAGCTTTTTCAGTATCAGCATCTGAAAAACCATTTTCTCATGCGTTTTCCCGGTATTGAAGAGCAAATTATCACCGATCCCCAGAAAGCGGTCTATGCGCTGCGCTGCGTCGTCAAGGAGATGGAGCTTCGTTATGAAACACTTGAAAAAGCAGGAGTTCGTAATATTGGAGATCATAACCGCAGGATTCCCGAGGAGGCGATGCCATACCTTGTTGTGGTTATCGACGAACTTGCCGATCTCATGATTACAGCAGGAAGAGAGGTTGAAGAGCCGATCATCAGGATTGCCCAGCTTGCCCGAGCCGTTGGTATTCACCTGATTGTGGCGACCCAGCGTCCTTCGGTCGATGTCATTACCGGCATAATCAAGGCGAACTTTCCTGCCCGTATCGCATTTCAGGTTGCAAGCAGGGTTGATTCACGAACCATTCTTGATGGTTCAGGTGCCGAACAGCTTCTCGGTAACGGCGACATGCTCTATCAGCCATCCAATCAGCCCAAGTCGATGCGTATTCAGGGGCCTTATGTCTCTTCGGGTGAAGTTGAAGAGATTACCTCCTTTATTGGTTCCCAGCATGCCCTGAAGAATATCTACGTGCTTCCCGCTCCGGATGCACAGAAAAACAACGGTATGCAGGTGTCAAGCTCCCAGGAAAAAGAGGGGCGTGACAGTATGTTCGAGGAGGCAGCAAGACTTGTGGTGACGCATCAGCAAGCCAGTGTTTCGCTGCTGCAACGGCGCCTGCGGCTGGGATTCAGCCGTGCAGGAAGGGTTATGGATCAGCTCCAGTTCAGCGGGATTGTGGGTGAGGCAGATGGCAGCAGAGCAAGGGAAGTCCTCATTAATAATGAAGACTCCCTGGAACTGTTATTGAGAAATCTTGACGGATGAGCGAGTTATACTGACTCAACGCGAACAATTTCCGGAATTGCTTTTTTGATAGCCTGTTCAACGCCTGCCCGCAGGGTGAGGGTACTCATGGGGCATGAACCGCATGCGCCAAGCAGTTTTACATCAACGACCATATCTTTGGAAATGCCGACAAGCTGACAGTCTCCTCCGTCAACTTGAAGGTAAGGACGTACGGTTTCAAGGGCGGCAATAACCCTGTCGTAGAGCGCATCGCTGTTCGGCAGATAATCCTTGCTGGTGCTCATGGTATAATTGGTTTACAATGGTTGAAAATAATGATTGATTCCTGAGTGACAGAACTTAATATCAGACCTCCTGCGCAAAATAACAATATGAAAGTTATGATAGTTCCGCTGCTTGCCTTGCATTCGTTATTGAAACCTGTCGGGCAACCTCTGTTGCGGCCTGTTTGATAGCTTTTGAGGTTGCTGAATCGGGCTTGCTCAGCATACAGGGGACTCCGTTATCACCGCCTTCGCGGATAGCCCTGTCGATCGGGATTGAGCCGAGGAATGCGACACCCTGGGTTCTTGCAAAGATCTCCCCGCCCTGGTTCCCGAAAATATAGTCTTTGGTGCCATCAGGAAGTTCGTAATAGCTCATGTTTTCGACCAGTCCAAGAATGGGGACATTGACTTTGCGGAACATGCCGAGCGCTTTTGAAACATCGGCAATGGCAACATCCTGTGGAGTGGTGACAATAACAGCACCGGTCAAAGGAATGGTTTGGGCGATGGTGAGCTGAATATCGCCGGTACCAGGTGGAAGGTCAAAAATCAGGTAATCGAGTTCTTGCCAATCGACATCACTGATAAACTGTTTGATGGCACTGGATGCCATGGGGCCTCTCCAGATTACGGCGGTATCAATGTCAATCAGAAACCCGATGGACATCAGTTTAACGCCGAACTTTTCCAGAGGGACAAGATATTTTTCCACGACTTCCGGCTTGGCATCAAGAAGTCCAAACATGGTTGGAATACTCGGTCCGTAAAGATCGGCATCAATCAAGCCAACTTTTGCGCCTGTTTCGGCAAGGCTGATGGCAAGATTGACGGCAAAGGTCGATTTTCCCACTCCGCCTTTTCCTGAGGCGACGGCAATGATATTTTTTACCTGTTGCAGTGGTCGCTCATGATGGGTACATGATTCACCATGCTCGTGATGATGGCTGCACGATGAGTGTGCAGCGCCATTGCCTTGATTATGGTTACAGGATGAATTGGTTGATTCATCATGGAGAGTAGACATTGAGAGATAATGTTTAATTGTTGCAGAAAAAATATTGGATTGTAATTGTATTCAATGAAAGCCTCTACTTTTGAAGGAAACGCATTGATATGGGAACTCCATCCAGAGTGAAGTGTTCGCGCAGCTTTTTTTCCAGAAACTTCCTGAAATTGCTCTGTACCAGCAGTGGATCATTACAGAAAAAAGCGAAGACCGGCCATGCGGCATTGATTTGTGTGACGTACTTGATCTTCAGCTCTTTGCCCGATTTTGTAGAGGCGTGCGTTTGTGAAAGCGCCTCTTCAAGAAATTTATTGAGCACACTGGTGCTGATTTTGCGGGCGCGGTTGCGACTGATCTCCTGTGCCATGTCGATTGCCCGGTAAAGGTTCTTTTTGGTCAAGGCGGAAATAAAAACGACAGGAACATAAGCGAGGTTGCCCATGCTCATCCTCAAATTCTCCTCGTATATTTTGCTGGTTTTAGAATCCTTTTCAATCAGATCCCATTTGTTGATCAACAGCAGCGCCCCCTTTTTGCGCTCAACGGCCATATTGATAATTCTCATATCCTGCTTTTCTATGCCAGGCGCTGCATCAAGCATCACCAGCGCAACATCGCATCGTTCAATGGCCTTTTCACTTCTCAATGAGCTGTAGTATTCGATACCGGCATCAATTTTTGTCCGTTTTCGCAGTCCGGCGGTATCAATCAGGGTGAACTCCTGCTGTTTGCGGATAAATCGGCTGTCGATAGCGTCGCGGGTAGTTCCTGGTATGTTCGACACTATGAGACGGTTGGAGCCAAGCAGGGCATTGACAAAACTTGATTTTCCGACATTTGGCCGTCCAAGTACAGCAAGCTGGATAGCAGCGTCCTCTGTAACTGGCTCCTTCTCCGTTTCAGGCAGTGACTCAAGAATGTCATCAAGCATATCGGCCACACCGCTGCCATCTCTTGCAGAGAGGAAGTAGGGTTTCGTAAATCCGGTGCTGATAAACGATTCAGCATCAAGAGTCAGTTGTGGTGATTCAACTTTGTTGACCGCAAAGAAGAGCTGCTTGTGATGGAAAGTGCGCTGCAAGAGTCTTCCGAGTTCAAGATCATCGTAAGAGAGGCCTGCACGCACATCGGTCAAAAAGATGATAATGTCGGCATCGCGGATGGCCATCAGTGTCTGCTCAAGCATTGCCATGCTGATGATGTCGCCATCGGCGTTGTAGCCTCCAGTATCCATCAGGAGAAACTGTTTGCCCTGCCATTCGCCCTCGGCGATGTGCCGGTCTCTGGTAACCCCGGGTGTTGGGTCGACAATGGCGCTTCGCTGGCGCAAGATTCGGTTGAAAAGGGTAGATTTTCCGACGTTTGGTCGGCCCACCAGAGCAATTAAAGGCTTCATAAGAACAGGTTGCGGTCTTGATAAAAAAGTTGATACAGGCTCTTTCCAGAATTCCTGTTGAGATATAATGTATAATTTGTAGAATTAACTGGAATAATTTACATTGCTGAACTTTATTTTTCGGAAAAGTCCAGTTAATCTATAGTAAGAGCATGAGCAAGACGTTAAGTTTTAAAACATATTCGGCAAAACCTGCAGATGTTGACCGCAAGTGGTATGTTGTTGATGCCGAAGGTCAGGTGTTGGGCAGGATGGCCTCTGAAATTGCAAAAGTGCTGAGGGGCAAGCACAAGCCGCAGTTCACGCCACATATCGATACTGGTGATTTTATTGTGGTAACCAATGCTGAAAAAGTTGCGCTCAGTGGTAAAAAGGAAGAGCAGAAGAGCTATTTTTCGCACTCCCATTATCCTGGTGGTGTCAAGGTTGATCATGTCAAGGATCTTCTAAAGAAAAAGCCGGAAAGGATTGTAGAAAATGCTGTCTGGGGCATGTTGCCGCACAACAATCTTGGCCGTCAGCTTTTCAGAAAACTCAAGGTTTATGCAGGCGCTGAGCATCCGCATGCTTCGCAGTCTCCTGTTGAAATGAAAGTAAACTAAATATTAACTCATAGGGAATGAAAGAGGTTATTGACACAGTAGGTCGCCGTAAAACCTCGGTGGCTCGAGCTTTTATGACTCCGGGAAAAGGCCGGGTTATTATTAACAAGCTGCCGGTCGAAGAGTATTTCAAAGATGAATTCAAACGCCAGCAAGCGCTCAGGCCTCTCGTAATTACCGAAAAAACGGAAGAGTTTGATATCAAGGTTAACGTTCAGGGTGGTGGTGTCAGCGGCCAGTCCGGGGCTGTAAGCCTTGCTATTGCCCGTGCTCTTACCGAGTTTGATGAAGCGGCTCGCGCCATACTAAAAACAGAGAAACTTCTTACCAGAGATCCCCGTATGGTTGAGCGGAAAAAATTTGGACGGAAAAAAGCCCGCAAACGTTTCCAGTTCTCAAAACGTTAATCTCGTGCTCTATCGTTTTATTATACAATTTCAGAACACAACTTCGCATATCATGCCATTCTGAAAACCATTCAGATGAAGCTTTTCGGAAGTGTCCAGCGTCCTGCGCTGGATACCGGAAAGTATGGGTTTGATAGAGGAACAACTAAATTACAAGAAAGTAGCTATGTCACATTTCCAGCTTGAAGAGATGCTCCACGCAGGAGTCCACTTCGGTCACCTTGCACGTCGCTGGTGTCCGAAAATGAGACCGTACATTTTCATGGAGAAAAACGGTGTTCACATTATTGATTTGCAAAAAACTGTTGTTCTTGCTGATGAGGCTCTCAAGGCACTTGATGCCATTGCCCAGACTGGCAGGGAGATCATGTTTGTCGGCACAAAAAAACAGGCCAAACATATTATTGCCGAGCAGGCAGAACGTGCAGATATGCCTTATGTTTGTGAGCGTTGGCTGGGTGGTATGCTGACCAACTTCCAGACTATCCGTCAGAGCATCAGACGCATGAACTCCATCGACAGGATGGCCACTGATGGCACTTATGATATGATTACCAAGAAAGAGCGACTCATGCTTGGACGTGAAAAGGAAAAGCTCATGAGGATCCTCGGCGGTATTGCTACGATGACAAGACTTCCTGCCGCACTTTTTATTGTTGATATCAAGAAAGAGCATATCGCCATCAAGGAAGCTCGTACACTCGGTATTCCCATTATTGCCATGGTCGATACCAACTGCGATCCTGAACTGGTTGATTATGTGATTCCGGCAAATGACGATGCTATCCGCTCCATTCAGCTTATGGTCAAGGCAGTTGCTGATATCATTATCAAGGCACGTGAGCTTAAGGTTGAAAATGAGGTGCTGGCCGAGATGGATGAAGTAGTCGTTGACGTGGATGTCGATGGTGAAAAGGAAGAAATCAGCGAATAATCAGCGTTTATAATCAATAAGAGTAAAATAGTAAAAGTTACATGAGCCAGACTTCAGCAAAAGATGTAAAAAATCTTCGTGATATAACAGGTGCAGGGATGATGGACTGCAAAAAAGCCCTTGATGAAACGGGAGGGGATGTACAGCAGGCTATCGATTATCTGCGCAAGAAAGGTGCCGCACTGGCAGCGAAACGTGCGGACAGGGATGCCCGTGAGGGGATGGTCAGTATCAAGTTGACACAGGATCACAAAAGTGGCGTTATGCTTGAACTGAACTGTGAAACTGATTTTGTTGCGCGAGGTGAAGACTTTACCGCGTTCACAGCAGCGCTAGGTGACCTTGCTCTTGCAAACTCCAGCACATCACCCGAAGCTCTTTTACCGTTAACGCTTGGCGAGGCATACGGTGGCGAAACCGTAGACGATGCCATGAAAACCATGACCGGCAAGCTTGGTGAAAAGATCAACCTCAAGCGACTTGCTTTTTACAATGCTCCGGACGGCCTTGTTGAGGGCTATATCCATCCAGGGGCTAAACTTGGTACCATCATTCAGATTGATACCGACAAACCTGACAGTGTGCGGGAGCTGGCCAAAGATCTTGCCATGCAGATTGCTGCCGCCTCTCCGATTGTTGTTGACCGCTCCTTTGTTCCTGCTGATTACATTGCCAAAGAGTCCGAAATCTATCGCCAGCAGGCTCTCGAACAGGGCAAGAAAGAGGCGTTTGTTGACAAGATTGTTACTGGAAGACTTGAAAAGTATTACCAGGATGTTGTGCTCAGTGAGCAATCCTTCATTAAGGATGATAAAATAAAAGTATCTGAAGTGCTCAGCGAATTCCGAAAAAAGCATCAGGCAACGGTCGATGTGATTGGATTTGTTCGCTACCAGTTGGGAGAATAAAAAAAAAAGCCTCGTCGTTCGAGGCTTTTTTTTTGAATAAATTTGCAGAAACTGTTTTTATTAACTTTTTTTTCCGGAGGGTAAGGATATGCTCCAATACAAGCGCATTCTGCTGAAATTGAGTGGTGAAGCACTTGCCGGAGAGGATGGATACGGCATTAATCCCGATATGCTGGACCGTTATGCTGAGGAGATCAGGGAGGCTCGCGATATGGGCGCTCAAATTGCCATTGTTATCGGTGGCGGAAATATCTTTCGCGGGATGTCTGAGGCCGCAGCAAAAATGGATCGTGTTCAGGCAGACTATATGGGCATGCTGGCAACGGTGATTAATTCATTGGCTTTTCAGGATGCCCTTGAGCGCAAGGGGGTCTTTACCCGTCTTCAGACGGCAATAAAAATGGAGCAGATGGCTGAGCCGTTTATCCGGCGCAGGGCTGTCCGACATCTTGAAAAAGGCCGAGTTGTTATTTTTGGGGCAGGTACAGGAAATCCCTATTTTACGACAGACACTGCCGCCTCGTTGAGGGCAATAGAGATTGAGGCTGATATTATTGTCAAAGGCACCAGGGTTGATGGAGTCTACGATTCTGATCCCGAAAAAAATTCAAATGCACAATTTTTTCCGGATATAACATATTTTGATGTGATTCGGAAAAACCTTCGGGTTATGGATATGACAGCTATCACCCTTTGCTGTGAAAATGCGTTGCCCATTGTTGTCATGAACATGAACCAAAAAGGTAATTTAACCAGATTGTTGCGAGGTGAAAAAATCGGATCACTGGTTCATGCAGATCCCTCCTGACAGGGCTCTTCATCATCCGGGCCAGACTGAAAAAAACGACTGAGCACCAATTGAATCTCCTGCCATTCAAAACCACGGTTATGCAGGAAAATTTCGAGCTTTTTTTTCTTCTCAGTGTTGCTCGCGCCATGTAGTGAGCCGATTTTCTTTTCGGCTGCCTGCATGCAAAGCTCTTCACTGTGATACTCTTTGATGAGCTGTTCGATGATCTCATCTGGAATACCCCTTTTTCGGAGTTCTGCCCGCATTCTGATTTTTCCGGCGGGTCTCTGCCTCGATTTGCTTCTGATCAACTCCATACTGAACATTTTGTCGTCCAGAGTTCCCTGTTTTGTCAGCTTCTCCAGTACCGGTTCGATACTCTCCGTGGTGTATCCTTTTTTAAGAAGTTTTCTTTCAAGTTCCTTGCGGCTGTGATTGCGCAGGCCAAGGAGTTTGAGGGCAAATGCCATGGCGTGGGAGGAATTGTTTTCAAGCATCATCAGCAGGATAGAGTGCTCATTAAAAAAGAAAAACTTTCAGAACCAAAAATCATTTCCAGATTTTATACGTCATAAGGTAACGCTCAGAAGATATCTGATCAAATATAGAGTTTGCAATGTATCACTATTGCCAGTAATTTCAACTCTGCCGACAGCTCTCTATCCTCGAAGCTTTTTCTCTCTCTTCATTTTTACTATATTCCATCCTTTTAAATGAACGTGCCGGCTTTATACCGGGATGTTAGTATATTTTCAGCCAAGCTTAATAGAAGATGCCGCGTTATACCCCAGAACAGCTTGCCAAACGAAACGCATCAGTCTGGACCGATATTCAGATTATACTTGCGCCGATACAGTTTCTCTTTTTTATTGCAGGGTTGACCATTACGGTGCTCTACGCCAATGATCTTTTTGTCACCAGTTTTTACTGGGTCAGTCTGGCCATTCTGTTCAAGACACTGTTTTTTGCTCTTCTTTTCATTACAGGGATGTTTTTTGAAAAAGAGGTTTTTGATCAATGGGTTTATTCTAAAGAGTTTTTCTGGGAAGATGTTGGAAGCACTGTCGCGGCTTCATTTCATCTGCTTTACTTTTTTTTGGCCTTGTTCAAAGCTCCACAGGAGGTGTTGATTTGGGATGCTTATCTGGCTTATTTTACTTATGTGATTAATGCGCTGCAGTATCTGGTCAGAATTATTCTTGAAAAACTCAATGAACGCAACCTCAGGATTGAGGGTCAGTTATGAAATACAGTTTTAAAAGACTTTGGAATACAGCGTTTCTGTTTGTTGGGCCAGCGTGGTATCTGCTTGTCTGGATGATTTGGTCGTCCGGCCAGTTGCTGACTATCGGTGACAAGGTTACGTTTCTTGGTATAGTGATTCCTGGTTTTCTCATTATCTACAGCGCCGGATTTCTTATTGAAGGTTGGCATGAAAAGAAGAAAAAAGCGAACGCCTGAGCCAGGCCCTTCTTGCATGTCCTAATATTAACAATACACGCTGGTTTCCGGCGTCAGAAGAATATAATTACCTATGCAGAACCTTTGGAACGATGCTGAGCATCAATGCTTCGTCAAAGAGCAGTGCAGCTTACCCGAGATGCAGTCTGAACTGGCTGAATTGGTCTATGCATCCCGCCTTCTTGGCCGTGAAAGTTCACTGGTGATGCATGGCGGGGGTAATACCTCCGTCAAGTGTGAATTGGTTGATATGGTTGGCAATCGAGCTGAAGTGCTCCTGATAAAGGCGAGTGGTGTTGATTTGAGCAGGGTCACCGGTCTCGACTATACACCGCTCAGATTGGGCCCGCTGCGTAAACTTGTTGAGTTATTCAGCCATAACGACAGTATCAGCGAAGAGGCACTTCGGCGTTTTTCAACCAAAGAGTTTAAATATCTGTTGTTGTTGAACATGTTTACCCTGAATGATCACCTGACAGAGAAGAGGCTGACACCTTCGATTGAAACACTCCTTCACGCTTTTCTTCCGCACCGGTTTATTCTTCATACTCATTCATTCGCCCTGCTGACGCTAAGCAATCAGCCCGACGGAGTCAGGCTCTGCAGCGAAACTCTTGGTGAAAGCTTTGGCTCAGTTCCCTATATCAAGCCAGGACTTGGACTTGCCCGGTCGGCAGCCAGTGTTTATGAGGCAAACCCGGAGATAAAAGGGCTGGTGCTTCAGAAGCACGGTCTGGTTACTTTCGGTTCAACTGCCCGTGAAGCCTATAGTCGAATGATTGAAGCTGTCAGTATGCTTGAAGAGCGGATTGCTGTGTCGGGCAGAAAAAACTTCCCATCGGCATCGTTGCCAGCGACTATTGCTTCTGTCGACGTGACGGCCCCCGTCATCAGGGGCGCTTGTGTTGAGGAGATGGCACCGGGGACTCGTGAGTATCATCAGTTCATTCTCGATTTCCGTACTTCCGCTGATATTCTTGAATATGTTAATAGTGCTGATCTGGTGCGCATGAGTCAAAAGGGTGCCATGACACCGGACTTTATTATCCGTACGAAAAACAAGCCGCTGGTTGTCTCTGCCCCTGATGCAAGTGACATTCCTGGATTCAAGGCAGCAGTACATGAGGCTGTCCAACAATACTGTCAAGAATATACCGAGTACTTTACCATTCAGCAGCAGGTTTCCGACATGAAGGTAACGATGCTCGACCCCCTGCCAAGAGTAGTACTGGTGCCAGGTCTTGGTCTTTTTGGACTTGGAAAAACCGCAGCATCTGCCGCCGTCAATGCAGACATAGCGACGTGCACTGCGTCCGCCATTCTTGATGCCGAATCACTCGGTACTTTTGAAACCATCAGTGACCGTGAAGCTTTTGAGATAGAGTACTGGGACATGGAACAGGCCAAAATGAACAAGGTTCATCACGATGTTTTTGCTGGCAAGGTTGTTTTGGTTACCGGGGCCGCAAGTGGCATAGGACTTGCGACAGCCAAAGCCTTCCGCCAGAAAGGGGCCGAACTGGTTCTTCTTGACCTGACCAGTGAATCACTCGACAGGGCGGCACAAGAGCTTGGAGGCAACGTCCTTACTCTCACCTGTGATGTTACCTCCAGGGCAGAGGTTCACGCAGCATTCGATGCAGCCTGCCGCCGTTTTGGTGGAGTGGACATTATTGTGTCCAATGTTGGTGCCGCCATTCAGGGACGCATTGGCGAAGTCGCAGACGATCTGCTCCGTAAAAGTTTTGAACTTAACTTTTTTCAACACCACTCCATTGCCCAGGAGGCCGTCAGGGTGATGAAACTGCAGGGCACGGGTGGAGTACTGTTGTTCAACGTTTCAAAACAGGCGGTCAATCCAGGCCCGGATTTTGGACCTTATGGTTTGCCAAAAGCGGCGACCATGTTTCTTGTGCGTCAGTATGCGCTGGATCATGGCCGTGACGGTATTCGTGCAAACGGGATCAATGCGGATCGTATTCGCAGCGGTCTGCTTACTGAAGAGATGATCAAGGCCCGCTCAACCGCCCGGGGTCTGAGTGAGCGGGAGTATATGGCCGGCAATCTGCTGCAGCTTGAAGTGACCGCAGAAGATGTCGCAGAAGCTTTTGTGCACCTTGCGCTTGAAACCAGGACGACCGGATCAATTACCACAGTGGATGGCGGCAACATTGCTGCTGCGCTCCGCTGAACGACAGAGAGAGTAGAGAGTAACCATCATAACCGAAAAGAGGAGATCGACCATCATGGCAGAATACGATAAAGACAAACAGGCCAAAGAGTATTATCTTGACACCCCTGTCAACAACTACGGATTCTTTCTCAAGGGAGCACACTCTCTTGACTGGGGAATGAAGAATCGCCTCTCAAGAATATTTCGACCCGATACAGGCAAGACCGTGATGCTTGCTATTGATCATGGTTACTTTCAGGGACCTACCACCGGTCTTGAGCGTCCTGATGTCAATATTGTGCCGCTGATGCCCTATGCTGATGCGATCATGTTGACACGTGGTATTTTGCGCACCACTGTTCCACCAAGCCTTACCAGAGCGGTCGTCATGCGTTGCAGCGGAGGCCCGAGCATTCTCAAGGAGCTTTCTGATGAAGAGCTTGCCGTCGATATTGAAGATGCCATTCGTATGAATGTTGCGGCAATCACCCTGCAGATATTCATTGGTGGTGAATACGAGACCCGCTCAATACATAATATGACACGTCTGGTCGATATGGGCCTGCGTTATGGAATTCCAACCATGGCAGTGACTGCCGTTGGCAAGGATATGGTGCGCGATGCCAAGTATTTCCGGCTTGCCTGCCGTATGGCTGCCGAACTCGGTGCGCAGATTGTCAAGACCTATTATGTGCCGGAAGAGTTTGATACGATTACAGCTTCATGCCCTGTACCGATTGTTATGGCTGGCGGCAAGAAACTTCCTGAGCTTGAAGCACTCACGATGTCACGCAACGCTATTGATGAAGGCGCATCAGGTGTTGATATGGGCCGTAATATTTTTCAGAGTGATTCCCCGCTTGCCATGATGAAAGCGGTTAACAAGGTGGTGCATGAGCAGATGAGTCCAAAGGATGCCTACGACTATTTCAATACCATAAAGGCTGAAGGATAACGTACTTCTGTCAAAGTTCGATTTTTTTAATGGATACCCTTGAGCAACTTGCTGCATGCCGGGACAGGGGCGTATGATGTTTTTCTATGAACAGAGAGGATATTAAAGGTTTTTTTGCTTCAAGAGAGCAGCTTCCTATGGCTGACTACCTGACGCTCGACTACTACCTGGAATGCGTGGGGGATATAGAGATAGCCCTTGCTCATTTCTGCAGCGAACAATCTACGGCACAGTGGAAACGTGTTGGCCATGACGAAGACTTCCGTCCCAAATATGGGGCGAAGGTTATCAGCCTGACGGTTGAGGGGGAGCTTCCCGCGCTCAGCTATCCTGTCACTCATGCCGCAGCCGGTACTGTCCACGCATGCCGTGTCACTATTGCACATCCTCATCGGAATTTCGGGACAAAAATCCCGAATCTGCTCTCCGCAGTCTGTGGAGAAGGAGTCTTTTTTACTCCAGGAGTACCAGTGGTCAAGTTGCTTGATATCGGTTTTCCGGAGTCTTACCTTCTTGCTTTTGATGGGCCAAAATTTGGTATTGATGGCATACGCGATATTCTTCAAGCCTATAACAGGCCAATCTTTTTTGGAGTGGTTAAACCCAATATAGGGCTCAGTCCTGTTGACTTCGCTGAAATTGCCCGTCAGAGCTGGCTCGGTGGACTGGATATCGCCAAAGATGACGAAATGCTGGCCGATGTGGACTGGTCAACTCTTATTGAGCGATCTCATGCACTGGGAGAGGCAAGACGGAGCGCGGAACAGGAGACCGGTGAGCCGAAGATTTACCTTGCCAATGTGACCGATGAGGTTGACCGGCTGATTGAGCTGCATGATATTGCTGTCCGCAACGGAGCCAATGCCCTGCTGATCAATGCCCTCCCGGTGGGACTCAGCGCTGTCAGAATGCTGGCAAAGCATACGAAAGTCCCTCTTATCGGTCATTTTCCTTTTATTGCAGCGTTCAGCCGGATGGAAAAATATGGTGTTCACTCAAGGGTCATGACCAAACTGCAACGCCTTGCCGGTCTTGATTCAATTATCATGCCTGGATTTGGCAACAGGATGATGACACCGGAAGAGGAGGTCAAAGAGAATATCAAAGAGTGTCTGCAAGAGTTCGGTCATCTCCGCCGTTCACTTCCTGTTCCGGGTGGCAGCGATTCTGCCTTGACACTCGAAGGGGTGTACCGTAAAGTCGGCAGTGTTGATTTTGGCTTTGTGCCTGGTCGTGGTATTTTTGGTCATCCCATGGGTCCAAAAGCTGGTGCGACGAGCATCCGTCAGGCATGGGAGGCGATAGAGCAGGGTATTGAGCTTGAAACGTATGCAGTCGGTCGGCCGGAACTTCAGGTGATGGTTGACGGGGCCAACGGAAAATAGCAGGTTCTCATGGGGAAGCTCGACCACAAGGTTGCCGTTATTACCGGCTCTACCAGAGGGATAGGTAAAGCTATAGCCCGTGAATTTGTACGTGAAGGCGCAAAGGTGGTCATTACCTCCTCCTCTCATGCCAATGTTCAGTCGGTTGTATCGGAATTTCCTTTGGGTACAGCACATGGCTGTGTCTGCAATGTAGTCTCAATGGCTGATATGGAACAACTTATCCTGGAGGCAACAGGCAGATTCGGCAAGGTTGACTGTTTTATTAACAATGCAGGGATTTCCGATTCCTTCGGGAGCATTACCGAGAGCGATCCAGATGAATGGGGAAAGGTCATTGACACCAATCTCAAAGGAACCTATAACGGGTGCCGTGCTGCAATCAGCTATTTTCTCAGAGAAAGCAGAAAAGGAAAGGTTATCAACATGGCAGGATCCGGGAGTGACAGAGGCTCAAATACTCCATGGATCAGTGCCTACGGTTCCACCAAGGCAGCCATAGCGCGTTTTACCTACGCCGTTGCCGAAGAGTATCGACAGACAGGAATCTCTGTCATGCTGCTGCATCCAGGGCTGGTTCGTACCGGCATGGTCAGCACCGGGAACCCTACGGTCGAACTGTCACGGCAGTTAGCCACGTTCAACACGATTCTTGATATTTTTGCCCAGCCTCCGTCCGTTGCAGCAAAGCTCGCCGTGAAACTTGCATCAAGCTGGAGTGATTCCAAAACAGGCGTTTATCTTTCAGCCTTGAGTGGAAGAAGAAAAAAGGGGTTGCTTCTGACCTATCCCTTCCGTAAAATAACGAACAGGATTGACCGTCGAACCTATTAATTCGGGTATCGTCATGAGAAAAGCGGGTGCAACGACAGCCATACTTTTTTTCTTTTTTTTTGCCATTCTTCAGGGCTGTTACAGCTTTACAGGAGGATCATTGCCAGCGCACCTGAAAACTATTGCAATTCCGGTGTTTGACGACCGTTCAGGGGCCGGGATTGCTCAATTCCGGATGGAACTTGCCAGAGGTCTTTGTGATAGAATAGAATCGCAAAGCCCGCTTCGCTTGACGCCATCCATTGCTCGTGCTGATGCCCTGCTTGAAGGATCGATCATCTCCTTTTCTGATGTGCCAGGCCAGCTTTCCAGTACAACCGAGCGGGCTATGACAAACAGGATTACCATGGTTGTTCAGGTTACGATGGAAGATCGTGTCAAAAAAAAGGCGCTGTTTACACAATCGTTTGTCGGATTTGCCGACTATCCTGCGGGGAACTCTGTTTCGCAGCAGGAGGCAATTCGATTTGCCATTGGCCAAATTGTTGAAGGGATTTTTGACCGGGTTGTCTCTGGATGGTAAAATTGGCGCATTGCAAGAGGAACGGAAGGTGATTCAGATTTTTTTTATTACAATGACGATGTAAAGCCTGTGGTATGCAGGTATCCACTAAAGGAGGTTGTTATGGGAACAGACAAGAATGTTGAGTACCGTCTTGAACTTGCTCGAGGGTTTCTGAATGAGGCGGAGCAGGATTATTCTCTCAGGCGCTGGCGAGCGTGTGTTTCAGATTCTATTCTCGTGATAGAACATACAGGCCTTGCCGTGCTGATGCTCTTTGGTGTCTCTCCCTTGACCCATAAGCCGGGCAAGCATTTGTCACAACTGATTTCAGAGGGAACCGTAGCATACGATGTTGCGGCGCTCATTGAACAGATTCTTCCGGAGCTTGAAACGTTTGATTCGCACGAAAAAATGCTTGCAAAATACGGAGACGAGTTATCTTACAGGCTTCCCTGGGAGCTTTTTGGCGAAGAGCAGGGTGGATTGGCTATTGAGGCTGCCCGCAAGTGTATGCGCTTGAGTCAGGATATGGCCGGGCTGCTGTAGTAATTTATAGATTTGTGATGTTGACCGGGCGGATTGTAACAAAAAAAATAAGTTATGAAAGGAATTATTCTGGCAGGAGGCTCTGGTACCAGACTCTATCCGGTCACAAGGGGAATATCGAAACAGCTCCTTCCGGTTTATGACAAGCCCATGATCTACTATCCCCTGACGACGCTGATGCTTTCGGGGATACGGGATATTCTTGTTATCACCACATCTGAGGATCAGCCGATGTTTATGAAACTGCTTGGGGATGGCCGTGACTGGGGTATTTCCCTCTCTTATATAGTGCAGCCCTCTCCCGACGGGCTTGCCCAGGCGTTCATCCTTGGTGAGGCATTTATTGGCAGTGATGACGTTGCTCTTATTCTTGGCGATAATATCTTTTTTGGTTACGCATTCAGTGCAATGCTTGAGGCGGCTGCAGGGTTGGTAGAAAAAGAGCGTAAGGCAACGATATTTGGCTATTATGTCAGTGATCCGGGGCGTTATGGTGTTGCAGAACTTGATGCTGAGGGAAATGTGCTCTCTCTTGAAGAGAAGCCTCAGAATCCGAAATCAAATTATGCTGTGGTCGGGCTCTATTTTTATCCCAACAGTGTGGTAGAGATCGCAAAACAGGTGCGTCCATCCTCACGGGGAGAGCTTGAAATCACGGCGGTTAATGAGGCCTATCTGATAAAGGGTCAGCTCAAGTGTTCCATGCTGGGGCGCGGATTTGCCTGGCTTGATACCGGAACGCATGAGTCATTTCAGGAGGCAGGGAGTTTTATTCAGACTGTGGAAAAAAGGCAGGGATTGAAAATTGCCTGCCCTGAAGAGATCGCTTGGCGAAATGGCTGGATTACAGACGAAAAGCTGTTGCAGTTGTCTGAACCATTGATGAAAAGTAACTACGGACAGTATCTGAAGCAGTTGTTGGTTCAACGGTAACGTGCAGTTATGTTAAAAAAACAGGCAGTTTTTCTTGGCAGAGGCTCTTGTTGTGATTGGTGATTTCAATATATTTTCCCGGTATTTATGCGTGTAATTGTTTCAACCATACCTGATGTCCTGATTTTTGAGCCGCAAGTGTTCGGTGACGATCGCGGCTATTTTTTTGAATCATTTCGCCAGGATCTTTTTGACCAGCACATCGGGAAGGTTGCGTTTGTACAGGATAATGAGTCGAAGTCAGGCTACGGGGTGCTTCGTGGCCTTCATTTTCAAAAACCCCCGTTTACCCAGTCCAAGCTTGTTCGGGTGGTTTATGGGTCTGTGCTTGATGTTGCTGTTGATCTGCGTCTTGGTTCGCCGTGGTATGGCCATCATGTAGCCTGTGTGCTTGATGCCGAACGGAAAAATATGCTGTGGGTGCCGAAAGGGTTTGCGCACGGCTTTCTTGTGCTCTCTCCTGAAGCCGTTTTTGCCTACAAGTGCGACAGCTATTACGCTCCATCTCACGATGCCGGTATTCTTTGGAATGATCCAGCCCTTTGTATCGACTGGCGGCTTCCGGAAGTGGCGATCCGTGTTTCAGGCAAAGATGCCATACAACCGCAGTTTGGTTCGGTTGATCTGTTTCAGTACGACGATTTCAGACAGGAAAAACTTTATCCGGGGGCTTCATAATTGAATATTCTTGTTACAGGCAGCCGGGGTCAGCTTGGTTCTGAATTGCAGGAGCTGTCGGCTCTCTGTGACAACCATCGGTTTTTTTTCTATGATCTTCCTGAGCTTGATATTACACGTCCCGACCAGGTTGTGTCACTTTGTCGTGACCATGACATAGAGGTGATTGTCAATTGCGCGGCATATACGGCTGTGGACAAGGCTGAAACAGATGCTGGGATGGCATTCAGGGTGAACCGGGATGGATCGGAAGTCCTTGCTGTGTGCGCCAAAGAACGCAATGCCCTGCTGCTGCATCTTTCTACTGACTATGTTTTTGATGGTTCCTCCAGTACCCCTTACCGGGAGAGTGATCCGGTTGCGCCACTTGGAGTGTACGGTCACTCAAAGTGGGAGGGTGAAGAGTGTATCCGTCAGATTGCACCGTCGCACATTATTATCAGGACATCCTGGCTTTACTCGATTTACGGTGTTAATTTTGTCAAAACCATGTTGCGCCTCGGTGCAGAACGGCCCGAGCTGAATGTTGTGGTTGACCAGATTGGAACGCCTACCTGGGGGGCAGATCTGGCAGCAACGATTATGTCGATTATTGAGCGGCATGACAGGGATTTCCATTATGGAGTTACCTTCCATTACTCAAACGAAGGGGTTGCTTCCTGGTACGATTTTGCAAAAGCGGTTATGGATTTGGCAGGAGTTCCCTGCAAGGTTCTGCCGATAGAAAGCGCCCGGTATCCCCAGATTGCACCACGGCCACAGTACAGCGTTTTGAACAAGTCGGCAATTAAAAAGGAGTGGGCGATTGAAATCCCCTACTGGCGCGATTCACTGGCAGCCATGATTCAGCGTTTGGCTGATGGAGGGGGCGTGAGCCATAACACGTAAATGTTTTTTTATCGGGAATGGTGTGGAGTACAGACCCCGTAGAGGCGACGACTTGGCTGCACGGGGAAGTTTTCAACAAATCATTAGCTCATCAATGCATATTCTGATTACAGGGGGAGCGGGCTTTATCGGGTCGCATGTTGTCCGTCATTTTTTGACGAGATATCCCTCGTATACAATTACCAACCTCGACTGTTTGACGTATGCCGGAAACCTGGCCAATCTGAAAGATATTGAGCATCTGCCGAACTACAGGTTTGTCAAGGGGGATATCACCGACGGCGATTTTCTGATGCGCCTTTTTGAAGAGCACCAGTTTGACGGAGTGATTCATCTGGCAGCAGAGTCGCACGTTGATCGCTCAATTGCCAATCCGACGGAATTTGTGGTGACCAATGTGCTTGGCACGGTCAATCTGCTCAATGCAGCCAAGGCCTCCTGGCAGGGAGATTATGAGAGCAAGAGGTTCTACCATATCTCAACCGATGAGGTTTACGGTTCACTCGGCAAGGAGGGGATGTTTACCGAAGAGACACCTTACGATCCCCATAGCCCCTACTCAGCCTCAAAAGCCTCCTCCGACCATTTTGTCAGGGCCTGGCACGACACCTTCGGCTTCCCCGTGGTGATCAGCAACTGTTCAAACAACTACGGTTCATTCCAGTTTCCCGAAAAGCTCATCCCTCTATTTATCAACAATATCCTCCACCAAAAACCGCTTCCGGTCTACGGCAAAGGAGAAAATATCCGCGACTGGCTCTGGGTTGTTGACCATGCCCAGGCTATTGATGTGATCTATCACCAGGGCAAAACAGGTGAGACCTACAATATTGGTGGCCATAATGAATGGAGTAATATCGATCTTGTCAGACTGCTTTGCCGTATCATGGACACAAAGCTCAGACGGGATGCCGGAGAATCTGAAAAATTGATTACTTATGTGACTGACAGGGCCGGTCACGACCTTCGTTATGCTATCGATTCGTCAAAATTACAACGCGAACTTGGCTGGGTTCCTTCTATAACATTTGAAAAAGGGCTTGAGCTGACGGTGGAGTGGTATCTCTCAAATGGTGAGTGGCTCAACAATGTCACCTCGGGCAGCTACCAGCATTATTACGAAAAAATGTATGGTGGCCGGTGACAATAATTATTTAAAGAGAGGATCGTTTTTATGAGAATTCTGGTTATCGGGGGTGCAGGCTATATTGGCAGCCATGTTACAAGAGCTTTTCTTGATAAAGGATACGAGGTGACGGTGTTCGACAATTTGCAGACTGGCTTCAGGGAAAATCTTTTTGAAGAGGCTCACTTTGTCCATGGCGATATCATGCGTCCTGAGCAATTGCGTGCTGTTATGGCTGGAGGCTATGATGGGTGCGTTCACCTTGCCGGATTAAAGGCGGCCGGGCAGTCGATGTTGCATCCTGCGGTATACGCTCATGCCAATATTTCTGGTACGATTAATGTTCTTGATCACGCTGCTGCTGCGGCGATATCCCCGATTATTTTTTCATCATCCGCCGCTGTTTACGGAAGTCCCCACTATCAGCCCATTGACGAACATCATCCTCTCAACCCTGAAAATTTTTACGGTTTTACCAAGCTTGAAATCGAGTGTCTTTTGGAGTGGTATGACCGGCTGAAAGGGATGCGTTATGCGGCAATCCGATATTTCAATGCTGCCGGGTATGATGTGCAGGGGCGGGTAAAGGGGCTGGAGTTGAACCCTGAAAATCTGCTGCCTCTTGTGATGGAGGCTGCTGTGGGTATTCGATCGAAAATTTCTATTTTTGGAGATGATTACCCGACACGGGATGGAAGCGGCATTCGCGACTATGTTCATGTAAGCGATCTTGCTGAAGCACATGTCACCGTTTTTGAATACATTCTGAAGCATGACAAGAGTTTGACGGTGAATCTCGGTAGCGAGAAAGGGGTGAGTGTGTTTGAAATGGTTGAAAGGGCACGGGCAATTACCGGTCGGGAAATTTCTGCTGAAGTTGTTGGCAGAAGGGCAGGCGATCCGGCGGAACTTGTGGCATCTTCCGGCAAGGCGAAGGAGTTGCTTGGGTGGGTGCCGAAATACAGTGATGTCGATACCCTTGTTTCTTCAACATGGAAGATGTACGAAAAGTATATTACCCGTTAATACATAATTTGTTTCTTCATGATTGTTCCAGTTATCCTCAGCGGTGGTTCGGGAACCAGACTCTGGCCTCTTTCACGGTCATTGTATCCCAAGCAGTTGCTTTCGCTGACAGGCGAAAATACCATGCTTCAGGATACCGTGTTTCGCCTTGCCTCAATCGAGGAGCGAGGGCCAGTATATTGTGTCTGCAATGAGAGTCACCGGTTTATGGTGGCTGAGCAACTGCATGAAACAGGCGCTGATATCGGAGAGATTATTCTTGAACCATCTGGACGCAATACGGCACCTGCTGCCGCCATAGCGGCCCTGCTGATCACGAAAAAGTATCCAGGTGCTGTCATGCTGGTTTTGCCTGCCGATCATGTTATTCCTGATACCGCTGCCTTTGGTGCTGCGGTTGCTGCGGGGAAATCGGCAGCCGAAGCGGGTGAACTGGTGACGTTCGGTATTGTAGCGGACTCCCCTGAAACGGGCTATGGATATATCAGGGCATCCTCGAACACGGAAAGTGAAAAAAAAGTCTATCCCGTCCTTGAGTTTGTTGAGAAACCTGACAGGGAAACAGCAGAACGCTACCTTGCGTCCGGTGACTATTTCTGGAACAGCGGGATTTTTCTTTTCAAGGCCGAGACCTATCTGCTTGAGCTTGAAGCGCATAATCCTGTCATGCTTGCCGCTTGCCGTGAGGCTTTGGAGAAGTCGGTTAAAGATCTTGATTTTTTGCGTCTTGATGCGGAGGCATTCTGTGCGTCTCCGTCAGATTCGATTGACTATGCCGTGATGGAAAAAACCACGAGAGCCGCTCTTGTTCCTCTCAATGCCGGCTGGAATGATGTGGGTTCATGGTCTGCGCTCTGGGATGTTCAGAAACGTGATGATACCGGCAACATCAAGAAGGGCGATGTTTTGGTGCATGATGTGAAAAACTGCTATATCCATGCCACCAGTCGTCTTGTTACAGCCGTAGGCCTTGAAGGGCATATTATTGTTGAAACATCCGATGCGGTGCTTGTGGCTTCACGGGAGTGTGTACAGGATGTCAAGGTGCTTGTTGAACAGCTTAAAAAGAATGAGCGCGATGAAGCGCAGACACACCGGCGGGTTTGCAGACCGTGGGGCACTTATGAAACCGTTGATGCTTCAGCGCGTTTCAAGGTAAAGCGCATTACGGTCAACCCTGGAGCAGCCCTCTCGCTGCAAAAACATCATCATCGTGCCGAACACTGGATTGTTGTGAAGGGAACGGCACTGGTTACTGTTGAGGACAAAAATATTATTCTCAGTGAGGATCAGTCAACCTATATTCCTGTCGGAGCATTTCATCGTCTCGAAAATACCGGCTCGACTCCGCTTGAACTGATTGAGGTACAGTCTGGCAGTTATCTTGGAGAGGACGATATCGTTCGTGTCGATGATCGATATGGTCGGCAGTAGAAAGAAAAGTTTCATACTCGGGAACAGCTTCTTCTGCTTTGCTTTGATAGCTTGATTAAATATATTACATTTCGAAAGTATTGTAGCGGCAAACCTAAATAGCAGTGTAATATGGCAGAAGAAACAAAGATGTCCGGTCAAAATCAGCAGAAACAAGGTGATTTTGTGAAAGGGGATTTTTCTACTATCCTTGTTGGTGTAGGCACTCTTATTGACAGTACGATTGAGCCAGTAAGCAAGATTCTGGCCCAGACCCTTGATTCTCTTGCTGTGGTTGCAAAACAGATTCTTGAAGGTGTCAACTCTACGCTTGGAGGCAAGAAGTAAGCGCCGGGAGGTATATCGGCGTTCAGGCTTTGTTCATAAATGTTTTCAGGCAAGCTTTTCGGTTATTGAAGGGCTTGCCTTTGCTGTTTTATAATTGCTTTTTATTGCTTGATTTTTTTTATAATCACAGGCTTTTTTGCTTGTTTCTGATT
The DNA here is from genome assembly GCA_049317185.1 of Chlorobium sp. Lineage (GTDB taxonomy): Bacteria > Bacteroidota > Chlorobiia > Chlorobiales > Chlorobiaceae > Chlorobium. The sequence continues at coordinate 65,861 of JBMOIS010000010.1, forward strand.
GAATGATTCTGAAGCATTATGGATAATAAATTTGTAGAGTATCCCTCAAGTGTGGCTTACAGTGCCGTCGAGGCAGAAGTGTTGGCCTACTGGAATGAGCAGGGGATTTTTCACAAAAGCCTTGAAGAAAGACCCGCAGAGAGGATCTACTCATTTTATGAGGGCCCTCCGACAGTCAACGGCAAGCCAGGCGTTCACCATGTCTTCAGCCGTACCATAAAGGATGTTGTCTGTCGCTACAAGACGATGCAGGGCTACCGCGTGCCCCGGAAGGCTGGTTGGGATACCCATGGATTGCCGGTCGAGATTTCTGTGGAAAAAAAGCTTGGACTGAAGAACAAGGCCCAGGTTGTTGCATACGGGGATGGCGAGTTCAATGCCGAGGCACGGGCGCTGGTCTATCACCATATTGACGACAATCGCGAAGGGTGGGGAAAGCTGACCGAGCGGATGGGATACTGGGTCGATATGGACCACCCCTACATCACCTGCACCAATGACTATATCGAATCGGTCTGGTGGGCACTGAAAACAATTTTTGACAAGGGACTGATCTACAAGGACTATAAAATCGTTCCTCAGGATCCAAAATCTGAAACAGTGCTGAGTTCACATGAGCTTGCCCTGGGGTATAAAGAGGTGAAAGATCCGAGCATTTATGTGAAATTCAAAGTCAGGGGCTCTGAAGAGTCTTTGCTCGTATGGACAACGACACCGTGGACGCTCATTTCCAATGTGGCTCTTTGTGTTGGTTCGGATATTGACTACGTCAAGGTTTCTCATGTCGAGAGCGGAGAGGTGATGATCCTTGCCAGGTCACGGATGCAGGTGCTGCTGGAAAAGAACGAGGAGGGGGAGGCGCTCTGGAAGATTATTGCTGAACTGAAAGGGTGTGATCTTGAAGGGCTCGACTATGAGCCGCTGTTCAACTATATGCACCCTGAAAAAAAGTGCTGGTACGTTACCTCCGGGACGTTTGTCTCTACTGAAGATGGGACCGGCATAGTTCATATTGCTCCGGCATTCGGCGCTGATGACTACGAGATTGCCAAAAAGTATGATTTGCCGATGCTCCAGCCGGTTGCCCGCAATGGCTGCTTTACGGCGGAAGTGAGTGATTATGATGGCATGTTTTTCAAGGATACCGATCCACTCGTTATCCGCCAGCTCAAGGACGCGGGAAAATTGTACCGCAAGGAGATCATTACTCATACCTATCCCTATTCATGGCGTTATGATGTGCCGGTCATCTATTATGCACGGGAGTCATGGTATATCAGGACAACCTCCATAGCCGCCCGTATGGTGGAACTCAACAAAACCATTAACTGGTGTCCTCCCGAGATTGGCGCCGGACGTTTCGGCAACTGGCTGGAAGAGAACAAGGACTGGGCGCTCTCACGCGAGCGGTTCTGGGGTTCACCGCTGCCGCTTTGGGTTTCGGAGGATTTTGTAATTGGTGATGATGCCTCTTCGGGAAAAATGTTTGCGGTCGGTTCCGTTGCTGAGTTACGTGAAGGATTCATTGATATTGATGGCGAGAGGCTCATCCTTGGCGAGGCACTCGACCGAGGCATGGTGGAGCTTGATCTGCACAAGCCTTTTGTGGACAGCATCTATTTTATCAGGGATGGGCGACGCTTCAACCGTACACCCGAGCTGGTTGATGTCTGGTTCGACAGCGGTTCCATGCCGTTTGCCCAGTTGCACTATCCATTTGAAAATCGCGATGTGTTCGATGCCTCTTTTCCGGCCGATTTCATTGCTGAAGGGGTTGATCAGACCAGAGGGTGGTTCTATACACTGCACGCCATTGCCACGCTTCTTTTTGACAAGCCCGCCTATAAAAACCTTATTGTCAACGGCCATATTCTTGATAAAAGCGGTCAGAAAATGTCGAAGTCAAAGGGCAACATGGTTGATCCTTTTACAACCATGGAGCGTTACGGTGCCGATGCGCTTCGCTGGTACCTGATGGTGAGCAGCCCTCCCTGGAGACCAAAATCTTTCAATACTGATGAAATTGAGGAGGAGCAGCGGAAGTTCTTCAGGGCATTCATCAACAGCTATAATTTTTTTGTGCTCTATGCCAATGTGGATGGCTTTACCTTTGCCGAGCCTGAAATTGCGGTGCAGGAGCGTTCGGAGCTTGATCGCTGGGTGCTCTCCTGCCTGAATACCCTGATTGATGGAGTTTACCTGCGAATGGAACAGTATGACCTTACCGGTGCCGTCAGGCTGATCAATGATTTTACCATTGATGACCTTTCAAACTGGTATATCCGTCGTTCAAGAAAGCGATTCTGGAAAAGTGACATGGGGCCGGACAAGATTGCGGCCTATCAGACACTCTATC
>JBMOIS010000011.1:0-62445 GCA_049317185.1 Chlorobium sp.
TATAAAGTCGAAACAGCAAATGTTATCTGGAAGTATTTTAAGGCAAATCTCTTAAACAAAGAAGAGGGTATCTTGAAAGTCATCATAAATATGCCGGGAAAAATCAGCGTTATCGCACAATAAAGTTATCCACACATAATATGCCTAAAATAAAGAAAAAGTTAACACCGGCTAAAAAAAAAGCAAAGAAAAAAAGGCGACAAGAATATATGTTCGTATTTATGCATGGTAAGCAAAAGCGGGTTAAACGCCCCCTTTTAATAGATGGAATGGATATTGATGATTTTATTATGAATAACGCAGACCCAATATTTCTTCACCAGAACGAAATGTGGGAATATATGGATCGAATCCAGGATAATGATACTTTTTTTGATGGTGAAAAGACAATCGAATAAATTATTTCAGAACATAAGGTAGGCATTATTATGGCTAAAAATCGGAGAATGTGGGTGTATTGTCCACCTAAACCACCAGTTCCAAAAGTGTCAGCGAATACAAAAGTAATTGTCAAGCAAAAGGCGGACGAGTTTGTGGAAAAGGTTTTGAAACCAACGCATATTCAACCTCCGCCCGCTCCGGATGAATTTCAGCGCAATTACATTGCCGATATTTATACAAAGTGGTATCGACACTATTTTTACTTTTGTGCAACATATAATGTTCCTGGCCCCAACGCTCTTGTACCTTTTTTTGAAGCCAGGTTTGCCCGACTCAAATATATCAGTGACAATAAGTTCAATATGGCGTTCATGCGCTACACTGGCGAGTGGGTAGAAATTTATCAAGACTTATCGCTTGAAGAGTGTTTGGATGCAGTTGAAAACGACCCATTTTTTGAACCGTAGCAGTCAGGCAAAGATAATGGTTCTTGATGGCAATGGGGCAAAAGATCGGATAACTATGTTGCCCGAATCACTGAAACAGCCCCTCTGTGATCATTTGAAAAACGTCAAGAGAATTCACGATAAAGACCTTTGTGATAGTTGGGGGCATGTGCTTTAGACCCGAAATATCCCAACGTACCCGCAGAATGGCGATGGCAGTGGGCATTTCCGCAGGAACACCGATGGGTTAACACGAAAACCGGCGAAGAGGGATGGCAGCATATTGATGAGTCACTGATTTAAAAGGCTGTTAAAAGTGCGGCTTTTCATGCAAAATTGACAAAATGGGCCACTTGCCATTGCATTCCGGCACTCTTTTGCAACATATTTACTTGAAGCCGGGTATGATATTCGCACTATAGGAATTAATGGGTCATAAAGATGTTAGCACCACGATGATTTATACCCATGTTTTGAACAACGGTGGCCATGGTGTAACAAGCCCTGTTGATGGCTTGAAGCAACGCTTTATGCCGATCCATACAAGATGCTGAAATAACACGAAATACAATGGTTAAATGTTCTATATTAACCTGATAAATTCGCCAGTTATAGTGGACCATGCTAACCCTTCGCCGCTGAGTTTGCGTCAGGCGAACCTTGCTGGAGCGATAGAATTCCTGGCAAGCTTGCTGTCAATCTCCTGTGCGCCTTGCTGACGGAAAAACTTATAGCGATTCAGCAGCTACAATCGCGGCAACCTTTTCTGCAAGAAAGTCGGCGAAAGCCTCTGAATCATTGATACAAGGCAGAAACCTTATCGTTTTCACAGAACTTGCAGCGGCTTCTTTCTGTGCGTGCAGAATCGTCTCAGTTCCATCAGAAAAATATCCACAACTGAAAATATCGACATCTCCGATTCCCCTTGATGATAGTGCTTTTAAGGCCTCGGCAAGAGATGGCTTTGTCCAGGTTCCTCCTACGTCATGGTTGAGGTATGCTATTTCGATAGCATCATATCCGTTGCGAGGATCCATAAGTATAGCATGACTAAGAGTACTGCCCATCTCTTGCATCTCTTTCAAGCCAGTATGAAACATCGGTATTCCTCCTTTCGTATCCTTGACAAGAGTGCCATGAAATGTCAGCACTAAAGCTGATCCGTTGGCACTTTTTCCGTGGTGGAACAGGTGGTCGAGGTAGACTTTTCGGAGTTCCGCATTTTGCCAGAAACCGTGTACCACGACAGGCCGTCGCTGACTGTTGACAGGCGAACATCGGGTGGAGAGTTGCAGCAGGTTTCCTGAAGTGAGCTGATTATCAATGGGCGACATGGAGACCAGGAGCTGAAGGTCGTGACCGCTCGTTTGGTCGACGATGTCCTTGACGAATGGTGGTGTTGCGTGGAAAGCCGAATAGACTTCAATGTTGATTTGGTGAGGTGTCATCAGCCAGTTGAGCTTGTTCTGGAGTAGCGAAGCCTGTTGTCTGGTGATCCTGTTCTGAGGAGAACGGTATTGTTGTGCACGAAATGTCACTTTGTTTTTCACCCCACCAACCAGCGATGCCATGAGCTGTAACGGGCGGGGCAGCTTCATCACCTCACCAGCATGTTCGAGAGTGCGGCGGATCATGAAGAAATTCTCAATAAAACTGTCTGTTTCAGCTTCTCCATGGGCAACCAGTATAACAGCTATCTTTTTCATCATGATGAGAGAATTGATATTCATAAACAGTCGTGTCGGGTTATAAAATACGAGCGTCAACCGAATGAGTAAGCTCTCCACAGAAATTGACTCCGTAATATAAACAAAGCCTGACACCCAGGAAGTTATGCGGAAATAACTTGAGATAACGGAATGACTTGTTGTTGAGTGCTTAATGGGTAGTGTCATTGTTGCAAGTGAAATAACGTATCCCTGACCAACCGGTTGATGCTCTCATCGGGAGAGGATTTCCCCGGAGGCTTCAAATACTATGCTTTTTAAGGATGGGTGCGTTAAAGCGAATTTTTCAGTATCGCCGGGCGATCTCGAATGAAAGATATAGGGGAATAGTTTGAAAGTCAAAAAAAAATGTTAAACTCATGGCACAAATACATCGGGATGTGGCTGGGTATTTCAGTGCTTTTGTTTGATACACAAAATAATCAGGTACTGGTAACGCTGTTCAGAGCCTCCCGAAGAGTTCGGAGTATGAGCTCCGGGTTGTAACCGGGGAGTGTAAATGGCTTGTTAATTTCTAAACGAGGATTTTCAAATATGACTCATTTTTCTCACAAAGGATCGCGCACAAAATTCATGCTGCTTTTTTCAGTAATGGCGGTGTTTTTTGTATCAGGTTGTGCTACTGAGACCCATCAGGCCTTGGTCGTTGACAAAGTCAATAGTGCATCTATGCCCTATTCAGGAATCAAATCAGCTCTTGTCGTTGGCAAATTTGAAAACAAATCAAGTTTCATGCGCGGGCTTTTTTCTGATGGGGTTGACCGGCTTGGAAGTCAGGCCAAGACTATTCTTCTCTCACATTTACAACAAACGAATCACTTCAATGTCATGGAGAGAGACAACATGAGTGAGGCAAAGTTTGAAGCAAATTTAGGAGGAAAGACTCAGTCGATTAAAAGTGCGGCATTTTTGATTACTGGTGATGTTACAGAGTTTGGCAGAAAAGAGACTGGTGATCAGCAGCTTTTTGGGATTCTCGGACGAGGAAAATCACAAGTTGCTTATGCAAAAGTCACTCTGAATGTGGTTGACACCCTTACATCAGAAATAGTTTTTTCAGCCCAGGGCGCGGGTGAATGTGCTCTTTCCAATAGAGAAGTTATTGGTTTCGGAGGCACTGCAGAATATGATTCGACTCTTAATGGCAAAGTTCTTGACCTTGCTATAAAAGAGGCAGTGAACAGATTAGTTGATGGAGTTGATCAAGGTTCATGGAAACCCAAAAAATAAAATCAGATGAAAAAAGTATTTCCGGTATTATTGGTAATTCTATTGATGCAAGGCTGCGCGGCTAGTAAGCCAACTTTATATAGTTGGGGAAATTACGAGCAATTGATTTATCAAGGTTATGCAAATCCTGGTAAGATATCACCAGAAGAGCAAATTTTAAAACTTGAAGCTGATGCTCAAATTGCCAAATCAAGCAATAAAGCGCTGCCTCCAGGATTTCATGCTCAAATCGGCCGTTTATATTTCCAGACGGGAAAGTTGGATCAAGCCAGGCAAGCTTTTACCACTGAGGAAGAATTATTCCCGGAATCAAAGCCATTCATGGATAGACTCATTGCTAAAACTAAAAATGGTGGAGCTTTATGAAATTGTTGAAGATTACCTTTTCTTTGTCGCTTATATCATTGTTAGGTGCGTGCGCTACCCCTGTTGCACAGCTTGATTACACAAATTATCGCAAATCAAACCCGGCATCAATTTTAGTTTTGCCGCCGGTCAATAATTCCCCTGATACGAAGGCGACCTATGGATTTTTATCCACAGCAACTCAACCTCTTGCTGAAGGTGGTTATTATGTATTTCCAGTTTCTTTAGTTGATCAGGCTTTCAAGGAAAATGGACTACAAAATCCACCAGAAATGCACCAGGCCCCTCTGAATAAATTAAAGGAAATATTTGGCGCTGATGCGGTTCTTTACATTACCATTGAAAATTATGGCCCTGTATACAAAGTATTAAGCAGTGATGTTGTTGTTAAGGCAAATGCCAAATTAATTGATGTAAAAACCGGCGTGCTTTTATGGAGCGGATTTGCCACAGCATCCAGCGCTGAAACTGACAGCAATAATAATCTTGGATTAGCTGGCCTTCTTGTTAAAGCAATTGCAAAACAAATTGTCAGCAGTGTTGTTGATCAGGGCCATGATATTTCTCGAATTACAAGTTCGAGACTCTTGTCTCCAAAATTCAATGGATTGTTATATGGCCCAAGGTCTCCACTCTATCAAAAAGATGACCAAAAACAATAGTTGATGCGACGTTAAGGTATTATTTACAGGGAGTAGGGTCGCCATCGGACAGGACATGAAGATGGCGACTTGTTTGAGGGATTACCTTTTATTTCGCGTGTTATTGAGGTATATCACTCCCACTCAATCGTTGCTGGTGGCTTCGATGAAATATCGTAAGCGACCCGGTTAATCCCGCGAACTTCGTTGATAATTCGGTTCGAGACTCGCGCAAGAAAGTTGTGTGGCAAGGGTGCCCAGTCGGCAGTCATGCCGTCGGTTGATTCGACCGCTCGCAGTGCCAGAACGTTTTCGTAGGTGCGTTTGTCGCCCATGACACCAACTGACTGGACAGGAAGAAGCACTGCAAATGCCTGCCAGACATGGCTGTACAGGCCGCTGGATTTCAGCTCATCGATATAGATTTCATCAGCTTCCCGCAACACATCAAGCCTCTCTTTGTTGACTGATCCAAGCACTCGCACGGCAAGGCCCGGGCCGGGGAAGGGGTGGCGCATCAGAATATCTTCGGCGATACCGAGCTCGCGGCCTACAGCGCGAACTTCATCCTTGAAGAGTTCACGAAGCGGCTCAATCAGCTTGAGCTTCATCCTTTTTGGTAGCCCGCCAACATTATGGTGCGACTTTATGGTTGCCGATGGGCCTTTGACGCTGACGCTCTCAATCACATCAGGGTAGAGAGTGCCCTGTACCAGGAATTTCTCATGAGCCATCTGCTCTTCAAAAACCTGTATAAAGGTCTTTCCGATGATTTTGCGCTTCTTTTCGGGTGAGGCAACATTTTTAAGCCGTTTCAGGAAGAGATCGGAAGCATCGACCAGTGAGACTCTCAGACCGAGTGTCGAGAGAAAGCTCATCACTTTTCCAGCCTCATTCTTTCGCAGCAGGCCGTTATCGACAAAAACGCAGTGCAGTTGTTTGCCTATCGCCTTGCCCACCAGAACAGCCGCAACGGTTGAGTCAACTCCGCCACTGATGCCGCAGATGACGGTCTCTTTGCCTGCCTTGTTCTGAATCTCTTCAATCTGGTGGTCGATAAAGCTTTTTGATGACCAGTCGGGCGTGATGCCGGCAATGTCGAGCAAAAAGTTTGAGAAGAGTTGTTTGCCGTAGAGGGTATGCTGTACTTCTGGGTGAAACTGCAGCCCATACACTTTCAGAGCGCCTTTGCTGCCGCAGCTTTCAATTGCGCATATTTCAGAATTGTCGCTGCTGGCCGTTGCCCTGAACCCTTCAGGAAGGCGTACAACCTTGTCGCCGTGGCTCATCCAGACATCGGAGTCGGGAATATTGTGAAAAAGCATACTCTCACTTTCACCGTGGCGGTCAACCAAAATTTTTGAGCGTCCGAACTCATGCTTTGACGCAGAGGCCACTTCTCCTCCAAAGTGGTTGGTGATTGCCTGCAAACCATAGCAGATGCCGAGCACGGGAATGCCGAGCGAAAAAATGGTGACATCGGGCATAAAGGCATCCTGATCATAAACGCTGTTCGGTCCGCCTGAAAGAATGATCGCTTTCGGTTGATGTTCCCGGATTTTTTCAGCCGGAGTGTTATAGGGAAGAATCTCGGAATAGATACCCAGTTCACGGATACGACGGGCGATCAACTGGGTATATTGCGAACCAAAATCAAGGACGACTACCGATTGCATAACAAGAGTGTTGTAAGGTTAACTGATCAGAAGCTTAAAGGGTTTGCACCGGTTTCGGCTTGGGTTTTGGCGCTGGTACAAATACTTTTGCCGGAGCTGGCGCTGGTACTTGTACTTGTACTGGCGCAGGTGCTGGTGGTTTGGTATCTCCAGCTCCGCCCATTGCACTGCTGCTGTCTTTTACTGAAGCGAGGCCAGCACTATCTGTGGGCTGCACTGGATGCGACTGATAGTATTGAAAGCCTTTTGGAGTATAATATTCGATATAGACATCACTGCCGAGGAGATCGGATGGTGTATTGGTCTGCCCGGAGATTGGGACAGCAATGACGGTCTCAGGAATATGAAAATACCTGTTTTCAAGTTTCAGTGACGGGTCGCTGTAGCAGCGTTTCATAAAGCCAGCCCATACCGGAAGCGCCGCTCGAGCACCCTGACCATACTCCATGGAGGTGAATTTGATACGTTCATCATCAAACCCGGTCCAGACAACAGCAACAAGTTGAGGGGTAAATCCCGCAAACCATGCATCTTTCATGCTTTGAGTCGTCCCGGTTTTTCCTGCGGCTTCAGCCGTAAAGCCGTAGCGGCCACGGACAGAGGCTCCAGTTCCTTTATTGATCACATCCTTGAGCATCGAGACCATGACAAAGTTAGTTGTTGAGTCAATGGCAAAACGATGGTTTGGAGTGTATTCCGATATGGTGCGGTTATGTTTGTCTTCAACCTTGAGGATTGAGACTGGCTCGTTCCAGATGCCGTTATTGGCAAAAGTTGAAAAGGCACCAGCAAGTTCAAGCGGGCTTACTTCCGACGTTCCGAGGGCAATAGAGAGGTTCGACGGCATTGGTGAGGTGATGCCCATCCTCCTTGCATAACTGATTATTTCTGAGGTTTTCAGATGCTCGTAGGCAAGTCTTACGGTTACCTGGTTCAATGATCTACTCAATGCCGTGCGGAGTGTTGTCATCCCTCCGGATGAGCCATCGGAGTTTCTTGGCGACCAGATACCATTACCGCTATTGAGTTCCAGAGGCTGGTCAAGCACCAGAAAATTTGCGGGTAGTCCCTTGTCGATTGCCGCTGTATAGACGAATGGTTTAAAGGTTGAGCCAGGTTGCCGTTTTGCCTGCCATACATGATCAAACTGATATTTATACTCATCAGGAGAGAATCTGTTGCCTCCAACCCATGCCTTGACATGGCCGTTGGTCGGATCAATGGCAACCAACGCCACTTGTATTCGGGTTTTTTCCTTCAAAAGTTCATTCAGCCATACTTGGTCAGCCTTGAGTTTTGCCATGGCCTGCTGTTCCGAGAGTCCATTATCTTTAAGCTCGGTGAACCGGTCGCTCTCCATAATGATCTGGTTTTTCAGAGATTCAGGCCACCTCCATGACCGGTCGAAGGCAGTTTGCAGTTCGGCAAGGTGTTCGGCCGCTGCCTGCTGGGCATAGTTCTGCATCCGGCTGTTGAGTGTTGTCTGGATGGTCAGACCGTCACGGTAAAGATCGAGATTACCAAGCATTGTCGATGGTTTGACTGTCTGTCGAACATATTCAGTAAAATAAGGGGCAAGACCTTGATGGCTGACTGGTGTATATTTCAGCACTAACGGACTTTTTTTGGCTGCTGCGGCCTGTTTTGGGGTTATGAATTGTACCTTTTCCATCAGTGAAAGGATAAGGTTTCTTCTTCCGATTGCACCTGTCGGATTTTTAGCCGGATTATAGGCCGTAGGGTTTTTCAGTGTTGCGATAAGTGTTGCACTTTCCGGCAGGGTAAGAAGGTATGCCGGTTTGCCGAAATAGGTATAGGCTGCGGCTTCTATGCCATAAGCTCCTGAGCCGAAATAAACAGTGTTGAGATAGAGCGCCAGAATTTCATCTTTTGTGTAAGTTTTTTCCAGCTCAATTGCTGTAATGAACTCCTTGACTTTTCGGGTGACCGTGCGTTCCTGACTCAGGTAAAGGTTTTTGGCAAGCTGCTGGGTAATGGTACTGGCCCCTTGCCAACGGCTTGGACCCCTGAATATATTTTGACCCATGGCGATGGCCAGCCGCCGCAGATCGACACCCCAGTGGCTGTAAAAGGCTACATCTTCAGTAGCAATCAATGCATAACGAGTTGACCGGGGAATAGATTTGAGTGGAATAAATGTTCGGTTTTTCAGAAAAAATTTGTGCAGAAGCACGCCGTCTTCCGAATAAACTAAAGAGGCGAGTTCCGGGTTCGGATTTTCAAGCTCCTCAAGGCTTGGAAGACCCATGAAAGACTTCACTGCGTGGGCCGAAGCGGTCGTCAGTGTTATGGCGATGAGTGATGCAAAAAGAAATAACAGGCTTTTGGTAAATATTTTATGACGCACAGTAGAGATCAGGGTTTAGACTTGTAAAATTGTTCTGCAAATGCAAAATGCTTTGTAAGCTCGCTTGCAAATTCGGCAGTCTCTTCCAGCATTGGGAGATGACCAACATCCATGAACTTTGCAAGGTGTGTTGGTGCCTCCGACTCTGCTTTGCGTCTTTTATAAAGCGAGATGGTTCCTTCTGGTGGAATAGTGTGATCGGCCATCCCCACACTGCATAACAAGGGGGACGCAATATAAAGGACGTGACGGGTATAAGCCCTCAGCGAATCACGATCGATTGAAAACTTCCCGACGGCAATTGTTGCGTCTTTATCGGATTGAGTGAAGTCCTCAATAAGGATGTCATGATACTCCTGGCTGATCTCTTTTGAAGCTGCACGTTTGATAAAGATGCTTTTTAAGGGTTCAGTCTGAAAAATATTCCGGAAATTCAGAGAAACATCAATCAGTCCGCCAAGAAAAAAGAGTCCCAGAGAGGTGTAAGGGGTCTCTTCAAAAATGCCGCAGGCAATGATAGTCGCCGATAAAAGAGCGTTACGGTATCGAAGAGAGAGTTCGGTGGCCACCATGCCACCCATTGAATGGCCTACAATATGCAGTTTTCTTGACCCCTGGAGTCCGAGATGATCAATGAGTTCAGCGGCTTCATCGGTAAAGCCCTGAATGGTGAACGTTGGTTTATAGCCCTTGATGATCGTTTTTCCAGTCCCGCTCTGATCATAAGTAATGCACCGATAGCTTGCAGAAAGCAGGCTGACCAGTGGTTTCCAGTATCGGGAGGAGATCGCCCACCCATTCACAAACAGTACGGCTTGTTTGTCCCTTGCTGAAGGATCAGACTCTGCTGTGTCTTCATAATAGAGCTTGCAGCGGGTTGACACTAAATAACTCATGAACGTTGCCTTGTTTCTTGTTAATAACACGAACGCTAATATAAACAATAATAACTTTTCTTCAGTTTTCCCCCCACACAAGGTGTTGCAGGGTTTTGCGACTCTGAGACGCAATCGCTACATTGGTTCTGTCAAAAACAAAAAAAGGTTTATATTTTAAGAAAAAAGCGTCATGGACTATTCCTTTACCGATCTGATCTCTTTCCTCGCCGACTTTATTATCCATATCGATACACATCTTCAGTTTCTTGCGGCAGAGTATGGCCTCTGGCTTTATGGCATTCTTTTTCTCATAGTTTTTTGTGAAACAGGACTTGTTGTTACACCGTTTCTGCCTGGAGACTCTCTGCTGTTCGCTGCCGGTTCGCTGGCCTCCATGCCTGACTCGTCGCTCAATCCTCATCTGCTCTTTGTTCTCTTTTTTTCTGCGGCACTGCTTGGTGATAACCTCAACTATCTGGTTGGCCAAAAACTTGGGCCAAAAGTGTTTAACTATCAGAAATCCCGCTTTTTTAATCCTGAACATCTGGTCAGAACCAATAGTTTTTTTGAAAAACATGGAGGCAAGACCATCATCATCGCCCGATTTATTCCTGTTATCAGAACCTTTACTCCCTTTGTTGCCGGAATAGGAGCCATGCCCTACAGCAGGTTTATTCTCTTTTGTATTACTGGCGCACTGCTTTGGGTGGGATTATTTTCTTATGGAGGTTACTTGATAGGTCAGCTTCCCTTTGTGCAGCAGAACAGGAAGCTGATATTTCTTGCTATCATCGCGGTTTCTCTTATGCCTCCCTTTATAGGGTATGTAAAGCACCGGTTTGGTCGAAATCGGGAGACTCCGTAATGTTTATGGATTGTTGATAACGTGTTGATTCATAGGTTGATGTGTTCTCTTTTCGCCCTGGAAAAGGTCTTGTTTGATAAAACCACATTCATTTTAATTTGTTTTATTTCTATGAGTTATTTGCTTTTCTCATTATAGGGCAGCACTTTCTGTATTGATCACAGGAATTTGTGATTTGTCGTGGATTGATGGAACAAATGTTGATAACTTATAGCATCAAAAAGAAATGAAGCCAGGAACGCTCTTTCGGGAAGAGAGAAAAACGTCGCAACCTTGAAAAAAAATTATATTAATCCATAGATTTTCTTATAATTACTACCTCTTCAGATACATCGGCGTATAGCGCAGCCTGGTAGCGCACTTCCTTGGGGTGGAAGGGGTCGTGGGTTCGAATCCCGCTACGCCGACTCTCTTGCCTCTCTTTTTCCCTTTCTGTGCCGTATATTTTGCTCATGGACACCTTGGCGAAATTACAGATACTTTCTGGTGCCGCTCGTTACGATGCTTCGTGTGCATCAAGCGGAAGCAAGCGTGAAGCTTCTTCATGCGGAACCGGCAACACCTCGCAGAGTGGCATCTGTCACTCCTGGTCGGACGATGGCCGGTGCATCTCACTTCTGAAAATCCTGCTCTCCAACGATTGTCGTTACGACTGTGCCTACTGCGTGAACCGATCAACCAATGCTGTTGAGCGGGCATCTTTTACCGCCCGTGAGGTGGTCGATCTTACTCTTGATTTCTATCGACGGAACTATATTGAAGGTCTTTTTTTAAGTTCAGCCGTCATGCAGAGTCCTGATGTTACCATGGAGAGGATGGTCAGGGTTGTTGAAACGCTGCGTACCGAAGAGCATTTTGGCGGCTACATTCATCTTAAAATCATTCCAGGTTGCAGCAGTGAACTGGTGCGTAAAGCGGGGCTGTATGCCGATCGTATCAGCGTCAATATTGAGCTGCCTTCACAGGTTTCGCTCCAGCGCCTTGCCCCCCAGAAGCATAAAGAGTCCATTCTTGAGCCTATGGCGCTTATCGGTCGCGAGATAGCATCAAGTCTTGTTGAGCGCAAAGCTGACTGCAGGGCTCCCCGGTTTGCTCCTGCAGGCCAAAGTACCCAGATGATTATCGGAGCCAGTCCTGAAAACGATTTTCAGATTTTACGTCTCTCTCAAGGGCTCTACAAAAAAATGAATCTCAAGCGCGTTTACTACTCTGCGTACGTGCCAGTCAGCGCCGATAATCGTCTTCCCGTACTGGCGGCACCTCCATTGCTGCGTGAACACCGTCTCTACCAGGCCGACTGGCTCCTGCGCTTCTACGGCTTTTCGGCTGAAGAGATTCTTTCGGATGATCTCCCGAATCTTGATGAAACCTTTGACCCCAAGACCGCATGGGCCTTGCGCCATCCTGAATTTTTTCCAGTAGAGATCAACCGTGCAGACTACCTCACGCTGTTGCGTGTGCCGGGTATTGGTGTCACCTCTGCCAAACGAATTATTGCTGCCCGTCGTTTTTCAGCCATCACTCCCGAAGGCATGAAAAAAATCGGGGTGGTGATGAAACGGGCAAAATATTTTATTACCAGTTCAGGCCGGAGTTTTGACAAACAGGATCGGACACCTGCTCTTATTCGCCAGCAACTGCTTCTTGGTGAAGGGATCGGGGCACCACCTCCCCGACAGCTTGTTTTTCCCGGTCTCTACGTATAATGCTTATGAACCGATACCTCTACGACGGCACAGCCGACGGACTTCTGTCAGCCATTGCCAGGATCCTTGAAGAGGAGCCTGACCCGCAACAGGTTACTCTTGCGGAGCGCGAGAACACTCTCTTTGAAGAGGGCTTCTTTATCGGCACCAATGCAACCCAAGCGGAATCACTTTTTTTCCGCCTTCGCAGGCAGGCACCTGATGCAGCAAACACCCTCTACTCCTTTATGCTTGCCGAAAAGGAGGGGATGGAAACCAGCCTTCTCCACTACCTTTCGCTTGCCTTCAAGCATGGCGACAAGGTCAACGGCTACCTTACCCATCCGGCGGTACAAGAAATTGTCTCCATTGCCAAAAAAGCAGGAAGGGAGCTGCACCGCATGAAGGGGCTTTTGCGGTTCGAAAAACTCCGGGATGGTGCCTATCTTGCCAAAATGGAGCCTGATTACAACATTATCCACCCTCTCGCATACCATTTCCGTACCAGGCTCAAGGCGCAGCACTGGTTTCTCTACGATGTCAAACGCCGCACCGCCGCCCGTTGGAGCAACGGTATCCTTCAGTTCGGTGCCATAGAGCAGTTTACCACTCCTGCCCTCTCGGACGACGAAAAGAAGGTTCAGGCAATGTGGCAGACCTTCTTTAAAACCATCGCCATACCCGACCGCAAAAACGCCCGCCTCCAGAAATCCAGCATGCCGATGAAGTACTGGAAGTACCTCACGGAGAAACAGGGTGTGTGATTTATAAAAATTCATAAATCTGCAAACATGACAACATCCATCGAACATACTCCTGGCAGCGGTAAAACGGTAACTTGCCCAATATGCGGCCAGTCGTTTACTTGTGCTCTCTCATCAACGTGCTGGTGTGCTACCAGAACGGTTCCATCCGAAGTGCACGACTATCTCGCCGGTCGTTATGAAACATGCGTTTGCAGCACTTGCCTTGACCAATTGATTGAGCAAGCTGGTACGGGTGAAAGTGCCTGAGTGTTGGTGCAACCTTCTGAATCAGGGGTGCAGGAGACCATCCCGCAGGCGCAGGATTGTAAAATGGCGGAGTACAGCTCAATGCTTCTTGCCTGTCTATTGAAAAAGCTTGAAACTCAATGAAAATTCAATTGAAATGCAGTCGCTGATCATGTACATTAGGTCATTGAAACAGCAACACTAAAACAGGAATCATGCAGAAAGAGACCATTACAATACTCGGGTGCGGCTGGCTCGGGTTGCCGCTTGCACAGGCTCTCGTCAAAGAGGGCTATGCAGTCAAGGGATCGACCATGACGGAGGATAAGCTTGAGCTGTTGCAGGATGCGGGGGTGGAGCCTTACCTGATACGCCTTGACCCTGAGGTAACGGGTGATGATGTCGTGGCTTTTCTCCAGAGCGATATTCTTATTGTCAATATCCCCCCGACACGGCGTGAAGACATTGTTGAGTACCATATTGAGCAGTTCTCCTCACTGATTGACGCGCTTGGTCAGTCGCCGGTGCGCTCCGTGCTGATGGTCAGCTCCACCTCTGTCTATCCGTCGCTCAATCGGGAAGTTACTGAAGAGGATGCCGTTGACCCTGAGTCACCGTCCGGGCAGGCGTTGCTCCTTGTCGAAGAGATGCTAATGCAGGAGGCCGGATTTCAGTCCACGGTGCTGCGTTTTGGCGGCTTGGTCGGTTATGACCGAAATCCTGAAAAGTATCTCCCCGCGTTGACTGCGGTGTCCAATCCCGATCAGCCGATGAACCTCATTCATCGTGACGATTGCATCATGATCATCTCGGAGATTATTCGTTTGCAGCAGTGGGGAGAAGTGTTCAACGCCTGTAGTCCCAATCATATTTTGCGGCGTGACTATTACGGCAGAGCAGCCAAAGCGGCAGGAGTTCCCCAACTCCCTCTGGCGCCATCTGAGACCCCGGCTCCGTTTAAAGTGGTGAACAGCGACAAGCTGGTGAGTGCTCTTGGCTACAGTTTTCTGCATCCCGATCCGGTTGGGTGAGAAACTTGCCCTGCGAAAATTTGGGGGAGAGAGACAGAAGTATTCAGTTCCGGCCTCCGAGTAGGGCGAAGCCCCTGCCGGGCCGTTGCTCACAACATAAACTCCAAATCACATCCGGTCTCTGCTGACTCTTCAACAAATTCGCTTAGCTTCCCAAGAAATACCATAAACCTTGCAGGGTCAAGGTCACGGAAGTACGCTACACCAACCGGCTGATCCTGCCAGCCAAGCAGAATTATTTCATGACGTTCATTCTGCATTAATGCCATTTGTTCATCAATAATCTGGTTCATTGATCCAAGACTGCTGTGATGCAGAAACGCTTCATCCCAACTGTCGAGTCCATTCCCGCTTTCCGACATGAATGGAAGCCGGTTTAATACTTCAGGCAAGCCGTAATGGAAGAACGCGGCATAGTCGTGGGCATCAATTTCTATGGAGGAGTATGTTTTATAGGATTTGTCCTGAAGCCGTACCCTGTTTATTCTTCCAGTACGGTAAATAGAGAGTTCTTGGTGTTCAGGATTGTTGTCATCAAGAAGGATGTGTTGAACATTCATAGCTGGGTCATGAGAGTGAAGAACCTTTAATCGGCAGAAAGAGTTCTCTGTTTTTATGGAATTGGATTTAACATAGCTATCTTTATGCAAATATTATTTACACTCATTTTTGCAGTCTGCATAAACTGGGTACTCGCAACAATTTTATAGATACATAAAAGAATGGAAGGAAATTTTTCAGATAGAGTGCAGGATGTTATCCGCCTCAGCCGAGAGGAGGCTCTTCGGTTGGGTCATGACTATATTGGCACGGAGCATCTCCTTTTAGGCATAATCAGGGAGGGCGAAGGTATTGGGGCCAGGATATTAAAAAATCTTAAGATAGATTTGTTTGGTCTTAAGCGGAAAATTGAGGCAAGTATGCACCCAAGGGTCGCTGAAACCCAGATGGGAAATGTTCCTCTCACCAAGCAGGCTGAAAAGGTGCTAAAAATCACCTACCTCGAAGCAAAGATCTGCAAGTCGAATGTTATAGGAACGGAGCACCTGCTCTTGTCGATCGTAAAAGGGGATGACAATATTGCCTCAGAGATTCTCGAACAGTTTGGCGTGACTTATGATCTTGTGAGGGATGAACTTATGAGTATTTCCAGCGGCAGGATCGAGTCTGATGAGCCGCCGATGGAGGGAGCCTATTCGTCTGGAGGCCCTGAACGGCAGCATAAAAAGCAGGATCCGAGAAAGGGTGAGAAAACAAAAACTCCCGTGCTCGACAATTTTGGTCGTGATCTCACTCGTCTTGCCCTTGACGATAAACTTGATCCGATTATCGGGCGAGAAAAGGAGATTGAGCGCGTAGCCCAGGTGTTGAGTCGCCGTAAAAAGAATAATCCTGTGCTGATCGGAGAGCCCGGTGTCGGCAAGACCGCAATTGCCGAAGGTCTCGCCCTCAAGATAGTGCAGCGCAAGGTGTCGAGGGTGCTCTATGATAAACGGGTTGTTGCTCTTGATCTTGCGGCGCTTGTGGCCGGTACAAAATACAGGGGTCAGTTTGAGGAGAGGATGAAAGCGCTGATGAATGAGCTTGAGCGTTCACGTGATGTGATTTTGTTCATTGATGAGCTGCATACCATTGTCGGTGCTGGCGGGGCTTCGGGTTCACTTGATGCCAGCAATATTTTCAAGCCGGCGCTTGCCCGTGGTGAACTGCAGTGTATAGGAGCAACGACGCTGGACGAGTACCGCCAGTTCATTGAAAAAGATGGCGCTCTCGACCGGAGGTTCCAGAAAATCATGGTAGAGCCAACTTCGGTTGACGAGACGATCCAGATTCTCAACAACATCAAGTCGAAGTATGAGGTTCATCATCATGTCAACTATTCGGAAAATTCTATTGACAAGGCTGTAAGGCTTTCCGAGCGTTATATCACCGACCGCTTTTTGCCCGACAAGGCGATTGACGTGATGGATGAAGCTGGTGCACGTGTTCATTTGAGCAATATTCATGTGCCACAGGAGATTCTTGAACTTGAAAAATCCATTGAGGAGGTCAAGACAGAGAAGAACCAGGTGGTGAAGATGCAGAATTTTGAAGAGGCGGCAAGGCTCCGCGACAAGGAGAAAAGCCTGATTGATGCGCTTGATCTTGCCAAGCAGGAGTGGGAGGACAGGTCAGCCGAAAGTGTCTACGATGTTACAGAGGCCGATATTACCTCCGTGATTGCCATGATGACCGGTATTCCAGTGGCAAGGGTCGCACAGTCAGAGTCTAAAAAGCTGCTCACCATGGAGGCCGATCTTACCAAAGAGGTTATAGGTCAGGACGAGGCTATCAAAAAGATTACCAAGGCGATACAGCGAACCCGTGCCGGGCTGAAAGATCCTTCGCGCCCTATCGGCTCTTTCATTTTTCTCGGGCCGACCGGTGTTGGCAAAACCGAGCTTGCCAAGGCGCTCACCCGCTATATTTTTGACAGCGAGGATGCTCTCATCAGGGCCGATATGAGTGAGTACATGGAGAAGTTTTCGGTCAGCCGTCTTGTCGGAGCCCCTCCGGGATATGTTGGTTATGAAGAGGGCGGTCAGTTGACCGAAAAGGTGCGTCGCAAGCCCTATTCGGTGGTGCTTATCGACGAGATCGAGAAGGCGCACCCTGATGTCTTCAATATTCTGCTTCAGGTGCTTGACGAAGGGATTCTGACCGATGGCATGGGGAGAAAGGTTGACTTCCGTAACACCATCATCATCATGACCTCGAACATTGGTGCCAAGGATATCAAGAATTTCGGCGCTGGATCGGGCATGGGCTTTACTCCGGTTGATGATGCAACCGGTAATTACAAGGCGATGAAGTCAACCATTGAGGATGCTCTCAAGCGAGTCTTCAATCCCGAGTTTCTCAACAGAATTGATGATATTGTTGTCTTCCATGCGCTTGAAAAACAGCATATCTTCAAGATTATCGATATTACTGCAGGGAAGCTTTTCAAGAGGCTCCATGATATGGGCATTGAAGTGCAAATTGATGAAAAAGCCAAGGAGTTTCTTGTTGACAAGGGTTACGACCAAAAATATGGAGCCCGTCCACTGAAAAGAGCACTGCAGAAATATGTGGAGGATCCTCTTGCCGAAGAGATGCTGAAGGGCCGTTTTTCGGAGGGTAGCATCATCAGGATTGCTTTTGATGAGGCCGAGAATGAACTCCGTTTTGTTGATGGTGTAGTTCCCGTTCCTGAAGGCGAAGGGCAGGTACACAGCGAGTAAGTCATTTCTTTATTTCCTTGCTTGGGAGCACTGCTTGAAGAAGGGTGGTGTTTCCCCAAGGAAAAGCAGAGACGTTTTTATGCTGATCCGTATAACAAGTTGAAATAAAATGCCGATTAATAGCTTAGCTGTTTATATTGAATGAGTTAATGGTATTTTTCGTTATTGGCAATTTGCTTTTACTGTGGGTTATAACCGGACAGTAGTGAAAATAATTCATTTAAACGCCTTACTTATTACGTTTTTTATCCATGTTGACAGGAGGTAATTGCCATGAAACATATAACCGCTACGGACACCCTTGAGTTATCAGTCCCGGAGAGAATTCAGTTGGTAGAAGATATATGGGATACGATATCTAACGAACCTGAAGCTGTCCAGTTATCGGACGAAGAAAAAAAAATAATTGATGAACGTTTGGAAGCATATCACAGAAACCCCGCATTAGGTGCTCCGTGGGAAGATGTTTATAAGAGAATAGTATCTAAGCAATGAAGCATCAAATCATAATCAGACCTGAGGCTGAAAATGATTTAAGAGAATCATTCCTTTGGTATGAAGAAAAGAGGCAGGGGTTGGGACATGACTTCTTGCTTCAGATTGATACCGGTCTTAAATTTATCCAAAGGAATCCTGAACTCACCACAGTAAAATATAAAGAAGCAAGGAAGCGCATCATTAAAAAATTCCCTTATAAAATCATCTATCTGTTCAAAAATGATGCAATTTTTGTTCTGGCAGTGTTTCATGGCAAAAGAAGTTCAGCCGTATTAAAAAACAGAATAGACTGCAATATTGACAATGCGTGTGATTTAAAGTAACATGAACATGTGAGGTCTACTATGTTAGCAAAGCTTACTCTTACTATTGATGATGAAGTCATTTCAAGAGCAAAAATTTATGCTCAGCGGAAACAAAGAAGTGTATCTAAAATTGTTGAAGAGTATTTGAAGAATGTTTCCGACATCGATAGAACGGACATTCCAACTTCTCAGTTGGATGCCGAAATTACTAATCGAATCACGGGAATGTTCAAAGAGAATTACTCTGGAGAATCGTATAAAGAAATATTAAGCGCTGCACTCATGGAAAAGTTACAATGATTAGTAAAGTCTTCATTGATTCTGATGTGATTCTTGATGTTGCAACAGGAAGGGAACCATTCGTTCATGATAGTAAGATTGTGCTCTCATTAATTGAGAATGGATTAGCACTTGGAGTAATGTCATCGAATAGTATTACCAATATTTATTACGTTCTTAGAAAAATAAGTACATCAGAACGTGCAAGAATATTTATAAGGGAGCTGCTTGATATTGTCCATATAATTTCTATTGATCATGAAACAATCAAAAATGCACTTGATTCAAAGTTTTTGGACTTCGAAGATGGAGTTCAGAATTATTGTGCATTGAAAAATCAATGCGACTACATTGTGACAAGAAATAGTAAGGATTATCACTTCTCTGAATTAAAAGTTATTAGTCCAAAAGAGTTTAATTTACTTTATAATAAATAATTGGCATCTAAAAGTGATTTTGGTGCCAAAAGAAAGAAACAGTTTGGTAAATGAATTTCAGCTTTCATGAACTCGCCGAAGATGAGCTGATATCAATGATAGAATATTACGAAGATTGCCAAGCTGGACTTGGCTGTTGCTGGAGTTTTTTCTTTTTCCATGGTTAAGACCTCCTGCTTTGCGTTTACCCCGTTACTCTGTGCATTGTTGCAAAGCATTTGAGAGTAACGGGGATTTTGCTTTTATGCCTGTGGTGGCACCGGATGATCTTTGATGGCTTCGAGTGAGCGTTGCAGGAACTCTTCCGGTAGTCGATAGTCACTGATTTTGCCAGCCAAGAAGGCATCGTAACCCTGAAGATCCATCAATCCATGGCCTGACCAGTTCATAAGAATGACCTTCTCCTTACCCTCCTCGGTTGCCTTTTTTGCCTCACGGATGGTCTGTGCAATGGCATGAGAGGTTTCAGGCGCGGGGATAAATCCTTCGGTATGGGCAAACAACAGCGCGGCTTCATAGCATTCCGTCTGGCCAATGGCTGTGGCCTCAATCAGTCCAAGTTGCTTGACGTGGCTTACCAGCGGTGCCATACCATGATAGCGCAAGCCTCCCGCATGAATGGCTGGTGGAATAAAGCCGTGGCCAAGGCTGTACATTGGCAGCAGAGGTGTCATTTTTGCCACATCCCCGTTGTCATAGACATAAGGGCCTCTGGTAAGGGTCGGGCAGGCTTCGGGCTCTGTTGCAATAATCTGAACCTCACGGCCATGGATTTTGTCGCAGATAAAGGGGAAGCTGATGCCGGCAAAGTTCGACCCTCCTCCTGCGCAGCCAATAACGATATCAGGATAAAGGCTTACCTTCTCAAGCTGTTTACGGGCTTCAAGGCCGATAATGGTCTGGTGCAGCATCACATGGTTCAGGACACTGCCAAGGGCGTAACGAGTATCATCGCGCTGTACCGCCTGCTCGATCGCTTCGCTGATGGCAATGGCAAGGCTGCCCGGAGTGTCGGGTGTCTCTTCCAGAATCCTTCGTCCCGTCCCGGTTTGTGTGCTTGGGCTGGCAATGCACTCTGCCCCCCAGGTGTTCATCAAGATTTTGCGGAATGGCTTCTGGTCAAAGCTGATGCGCACCATAAAGACTTTACAGTCGATGCCGACAAGTTTGCAGCTCATCGCAAGGGCGCTTCCCCACTGGCCAGCACCGGTTTCAGTGACAAGATGCTTAATGCCAAACTGCTTGTTGTACCATGCCTGGGGCACAGCGGAATTCGGTTTGTGGCTTCCTGCTGGCGATACACCCTCATTTTTATAGAAGATTTTTGCCGGAGTCTTCAGGGCAGCTTCAAGTCGGTGGGCCCGGTAGAGTGGAGATGGTCGCCAGAGTTTCAGAATAGCCTGCACCTCCTGTGGAATTTCAATCCACCGCTCGGTACTCATCTCCTGCTCAATAAGGTTCATCGGAAATACCTTGGCAAGTGCATCTGGTCCTATCGGGTTGCCATCAGGCCCCAATGGTGGCGGTAGTGGTGAAGGTAAATCAGCCTGGATATTGTACCACTGCCGTGGCATCTCCGCTTCGGTCAGCAGGATCTTCGTAAATTCCGAACTCATGATTGATGTGAATTTAGGGTGAAGGAGTACTGCAAGGGTGAGAAAGCCTCAATAAGAGGGCCATTTCTTTAAATAGTGTTAAATAGTGCCGAAGACGGGAATCGAACCCGTACGTCCATTGCTGAACACGGGATTTTAAGTCCCGGGCGTCTACCAATTCCGCCACTTCGGCTTGCGGTCGTGCTTCACAGGACGAGCAATTTACTATCTTCGCTGTGTTTCCCAAAAAAATAAATGGTTCTTGTGCAACCCTCTTTTTTTATCAGAGGAATTGGGGTTACGAGCTGAAATGATCGAATCCCCTTATTGCGGCAAGATCAATGTTCATGCCATAGATATCTACGAGATTTACTCCCGACTCCAGGTCAGTAATATCTCCGATGACTGATATCTCCTTGTTATCCGTAATGCTCTGGTACTCCTCCTTTGAAATGGTAAAGAGCAACTGGTAATCTTCGCCGCCCGTCAGAGCCCAGGTCAAAGCATCATCCTGCATTTCATCGGCAACTCTTCGCGTGCTCAAAGAGACAGGAATACTGCTTTCCCGAATCAGTGCGCCTGTTTTTGACTGGTGGCAGATATGCTGGAGATCAGAGCTGAGGCCGTCAGAAATGTCGATCATCGAAGAGGGGCGGATATTCCTGGAATGGAAAAACTTTACAATATCAATTCGGGCGAGAGGAAGCAATTGCTGTTGTATGGCTTCACGGTATTCCCTCAGCTCTGCCATAACATTTGTGGTATAGGGCTCGTTGTTTTCGATATGGTTCAGCATGATCTCTTTTTCGCGTGTGAGCAGTTTCAGGCCAGCCGCAGCGCCGCCAAGCGACCCGGTTACACAGAGCAGTTCTCCCGGTTTGGCACCGCTTCTGTATGTGAGTTGTTCAGGTGAAGCTTCGCCGATCATCGTGACTGAAATAACCAGACCGGAGCGTGATGAAGAGGTATCACCGCCTGCAATGGCTATCCCATATTGCTCTGCGGCAAGGCTCATGCCCGTATAAAGTTCTTCAATCATGGTAATCGGAAATGATGGTGGCACTGCAAGAGCGATCAGTGCGTAGCGGGGAATGGCATTCATGGCGCAGATGTCGGAGATATTGACGCTGATTGCCTTGCTTCCAAGGTGTTTCAAGGGTGTTGTCAGCAGGTCGAAATGCACCAGCTCGGCAAGCATGTCGGTTGTCGATACCTGCAGAAGTTCTGGTGAAGGTTGAAAGACAGCGCAATCGTCACCAATTCCGGTCAGCAGTTCCGGTACAGCAAGGAGGGCAGGTTCAACAAGAGCGGCGATTTTATCAATCAGACCAAATTCCCCGATTTCCGAGATAGCTTTATTTGGCATTATTTTACGTAAATTAAAGTTCAGGATGATAACGGTATGGAGTGCTTCATTGTCACTCCACTCCATAGGGATTATAATATCAATAACAGAAGGCAATATCCTTTTTTTATGGGTTTTTTTGACAAGTTCAAACTATCAAAGCTGAAGGAAGGGCTCGAAAAAACCCGAGATACGTTTCGGGAGAAGCTTTCCGTCATTACAAAAGGAAAAACAGAGATAGACGAAGAGTTTCTTGAGGAACTTGAAACGATTCTTGTTGCTGCCGATGTCGGCGTGGAGACAACGCTCGATATTGTTGAAGCGATCACCGAACGGGCAAAAAAAGAGACCTATCGTTCTGAAGAGGAGCTGAACAAGATGCTGATGGATGAGATTCAGCAGATGCTTGAGGAAACCGGCGAGGAGCATCCACTCGATTTTGATGCGCCTCTTCCGGCGAAACCCTACGTTATTTTGATCGTCGGCGTGAACGGTGCCGGCAAAACCACCAGCGTAGCCAAGTTAGCCCGCAATTATGATAAAGCAGGCAAGAAAGTCATCATCGCGGCGGCAGATACGTTCAGGGCTGCGGCTTATGAGCAGCTTCAGATATGGGCCGACAGGGCAGGTGTTCCAATGATCGGACAGGCCCAGGGTTCCGATCCTGCGTCGGTTGTGTATGATGCTGTCAGTGCTGCGGTATCCAGAAATGCCGATGTGGTGCTTGTCGATACCGCCGGGCGCCTGCATAACAAAAGCCACTTGATGGAGGAGCTTGCCAAGATCATGCGGGTGGCTAAAAAGAGGATTCCAGAAGCTCCTCATGAGGTATTGCTTGTTCTTGACGGCACAACCGGGCAGAATGCAGTCCAGCAGGCCAGGGAATTTACAAAGTTTGTGCAGGTTACCGGGCTGGTCGTTACCAAGCTCGATGGGACGGCAAAGGGCGGAATTGTGCTCTCCATTTCACGCGAGCTCAAGTTGCCGGTCAAGTATATCGGTGTCGGTGAAAAAATCGACGATCTTCAGTTGTTTGATCGTTCAGAGTTTGTTGCAGCGATTCTCGGTCGTTAGCTTGATTGTAATGAAGCGAGGAAAGGTTTTGGTGTTCTATAGAGGATATGAAGCAGGGGGAAGAGACAGGCAGTGCGGGATTTAGTGCCAAAAATGGTAAACTGTGCCCCGGAAATTGTTTTTTGTTGTTTTTGATGCAATATTAGCCAGTTCCGTGCAAGAGCAGATAATGACGGGATGTATTCTGCAGGGAAGGTCGGGGCGAAATTTATTTTACAACATCATTTAAATTGAAGGAATAAGCCATGGCTGTAATGTCCAGCTTGCGGGATAAGACACATATTATACTCTACACTCTTTTGGCTGCATTTCTTGCGCTGATTGTTTTCGAATGGGGAATGAATTTTACCGGCAAAACAGGTAAAAAAGAAAATCAGGCAGGAACAGTGAATGGAAAGCCTGTTGCTTCCAGTCAGTATGATGATGCCTATAAGGCCGTGACTGAAAATTTTCGAAGGAGCAATCCAGGAGTCGAACTTACATCAGAAATTGAACTTGGGTTGCAGGAAAAGGCATGGAGCGCTGTCGTTGACCAGACTTTGCTGGAGCAGCAGTTTCAGAAATTCGGTATTACCCTTCAGGACCAGGAGGTAGTCGAGGCGCTTAATAGCCCAACTCCACCCATGGTGGTTCGTCAATATTTTACTGATCCAGCAACGGGGGTACTTGATCGCAAAAAACTGGAGAGTACCCGCCGTGATCCGCGCAGTAAGGAGTTATGGGTTCAGATTGAAAAGTATGTTCGCCTGGAACTCAGGGAAAATAAGCTGGTCAGGGCTCTTCAAACCCTTGATCATGTTACCGACAGGGAACTTGGCGATATCGTTAACAGGAAGTTTTCACTCTTTGCGGCCTCTTTTATTCCGGTTCCTTTAAGTTTTGCTGGTGCTGACAGTAACTTTAAGGTAACAGAGCCGGAGATTAAACAATATTATGATGCTCATAAAGAACTGTTCAAGCAGGAGTATCCTTCAAGGAAAGCTGACTTTGTTTTTTTTCCACTGAAGCCGTCATCAAAAGACACTCTTGCCGTTCGAACCGAACTTGAAACGATTCGTGCCGATTTTTCCGGCGCAGTCAATGAGATCGACTATGTTAAAATGCAGAGTGACCGTCCGACAGGTATCAACGTCACCTATAGCCGTGCGGATTTTTCACCGGCGGCGGGCGCACTTGTTTTCAGCCCGTCGAATCTCAAACCGGGAACGATTGTTGGCCCGGTAGCCGATCGGGGTGAATACCGCTTGATCAAGATTAAAAAGGTGGTTTCGTCTCCTCAGCCAGTTGCCAGAGCATCGCATATTCTCTTGCGCTTCAATCCTGCAAACATGGATGACGTGCAGAAGGTTCGGGAACTATCGATGCTTATTTATAAACAGCTTCAGGAGGGTGTTCCCTTTGAAGCGCTTGCAAAAAAATATTCCACCGATCCCGGCAGCGCCGTCAATGGGGGCGACATTGGCTGGTTCAGCAAAGAGCGTATGCTCCCTGCATTTTCTGCCGCAGTTTTCAGCGCACCACCAGGCTCCATTCTCAGGCCGGTGCAGACACAGTTTGGCCTGCATATTATCAAGGTGACGGGCTTTGATCAACGTGCCGTTGTCTGTTCGGAGATTGTAAGGAATATCCGTTCATCCACGGAAACAGTAGACAGTGAGCGTCGTCGTGCCATGGCGTTTCAGCAAAATGCCAAAGAGAAAGGTTTTGACAAAAGTGCCGCAAGTGAAAAGCTGCCTATCGAAAAGACGGGTGAATTCATCAAACGTATGTTGATTCCACAGATCGGCTATAATGAGAAGGTGACGGCTTATGCATTCAAGGCAGGAGAAGGAGACCTTTCGGACGTTCTTGAAACAGAAAAAGGGTTTTATGTTATGCGTCTGACCAGCAAGAATGATACCGGATACCGTACGCTCGATCAAGAACTGAAAACGAGCATTACAGCGAAACTGGTACGGGAAAAGAAAGGTGCCTCTGTGGAGAAAAAACTTGCAGCTATGGTAAAGGGAGCTGGCTTGACGCTTGAAAAGATAGCGGCTGCGAATGCGGGCATGCATATTGTTACCGCCGACAGCATAAGGTGGGGTGACGGGTATATTCCTGGTTATGGTGTTGATCGTGCTCTTGTTGAAGCGATCTCGGGTCTTGCGCCAGGAAAGCTTTCCAATCCTGTTAAAACAACCGATGGCTACGCTGTTGTGCTGGTCACCGGGAAAACCCTTCCTGCCGGGCTTGATGTGAAGGCTGAAAAAATAGCTGTTGCTCCGCAACTGTTCCAGGCAAAACAGCAACAAATGATTGGAGAATATCTCCATTCATTGCGCAAAGTCGTGGACTCTCGTCCCTGACAGAGAGGTATCAATGATCTGCCTGGAATGCTTCCAGGCAGGCTTTTATGGCCGCAGGCGTATCAAGCGAAAGGCACTCCCGGGCAAGCTCTTCTGTTTCGGCAAGCGAGTAGCGGGATACCAGTGATTTCAGGTTCGGGATATCCGAGATGACAACGCTGAATTTTCTGAGCCCGCATCCTAACAGGAAGGGCAGGGCGAGAGGATCGGAGCCCATATCGCCGCAAATCGTCACTTTGCAGTGATTTTTATTGGCAGTTGTTATAATCCGGTGGAGTTGCCGGATAATTGCCGGGTGGAATTTTTCAAAGAGATCCTGTACAATGACATTGTTTCGGTCAACAGCCAGTGAGTACTGAGTGAGATCATTGGTTCCGATACTGATAAAATTAGCGCATCTTGTAATTTCATCAATCAGTTCTACTGCTGCAGGAATCTCTATCATTGCCCCGATCCTTGGCTTTTCAACTTGCTCATCGCTCTCTGGAGCAAGATCCGAGTAGTGTTTCTCGACAGATGCACGGACATACCGAATCTCTTCGAGTGACATGATCATGGGAATCAGGATATTT
Organism: Chlorobium sp.; assembly: GCA_049317185.1. Lineage (GTDB taxonomy): Bacteria > Bacteroidota > Chlorobiia > Chlorobiales > Chlorobiaceae > Chlorobium. Next base: position 26,003 of record JBMOIS010000011.1, read on the forward strand.
ACATTCCCAAGCCGATTGGCCCTGATGACGGCCCTGACCTGTGCGTCAAGTATTTTTGGCAGATCCATCAGTATCCTGATACCCCTCCATCCCAAGTTGGGATTTGGCTCCTTGACCGGGGAATAGATCAGCTTGTCGCCACCGATATCAAACAGGCGGATATCCAGAGGCATCGGCGCAATTGCTTCAGCCATTTCCCTGTAACAGGCGTATTGTTCGGTTTCGCTCGGTACGGTTGTGCCTTCGGTGAAGAGGTTTTCGCTTCTGAAGAGCCCCACTCCTTCTGCCCCGGCAGTTTTTATGGTCTCCACCTCTTCCTTGAAATCGATATTGGCATAAAAGGTGATTCTGACACCGCATTTTGTTGTCGCCGGTAGTTCCGCCGTTAATGAGGTATTTTCCTCATTCTTTTGTGCCTCCTCTTTTATTTGCTGGTATCGCTCGACGGTTTTTTCTTCAGGATGTATAATGACGGTTCCTGTATTGCCGTCAATGATCATCGGCGTGCCAGTCGAGACCTTTTCAGAGATATTGCCAAGGCCGACAACAATTGGAATCTTGAGTGACTTGCAAATCAAGGATATATGGGAGGTTTTTCCGCCTGAGTCAGTGACAAAACCTTTGACGTTGCTGCGGCTCAACAGGATAATGTCGGCAGGAGAGAGACTGTCGGATGCAACAATGACCCCTTCGGGTATCCATGAGTGCAGTTTTCTGATATTCAGGTTTCTGATAATCCGGTTTTTGATATCGTGAAAATCATCAGCCCGATCCTGGAAAATCGGGCTATCGGAATTCTTGAAATTTTGAAGATAGTGATCAAATTCTTCAGCTATAACGAGATGTGCGCCTTTACGTTCCGATCGTATACGATTGCAAATGGTATCAAGCAATATTGGATCACGCAGCATCATGATTTGTGCCTGAAACAGATTGGAGTAGCTCTTTCCAAGTTTCCTGATGGTGAGTTGCTCAATTTTTTTTAGCTCATGTTCGGATCGGTTCAGGGCAGTAAAAAATCGTTCAATCTCTTCATTAATGTTTTTGTCGTTCAGCTCCCTGATTTCATGTTTACTCTCCTCTTTGATGAACGCATAGCACTCTCCGATGGTAATGCCTCTTGAACCGCCGATTCCTGCATAGCTTGCTTCTTTAGCCTTGAGAGGTACTACCGGTTTTTCTGTCCTGCTTCCGGCACTGGTTATCCGTTTATTATCTTGCATAATAAATACTTAAAAAGGTGCGTCGTCTTGAGTGATGAATGCGCTGGAATTCGATTTTTCATGCTCAGGCAAAGAGGGCTGATACTGATCCTGTGAAGCTCCGTTTCCCTCCCCGGCAGTAATATAACTGTTAGCCGTTGACTGAAAGCGGCCATAATTTTTGAGGAACAAGAGCCGGATATCGCCGATCGGGCCGTTTCTCTGTTTGCCGATCACAATTTCTACAATATCTTTTGTTGATGAACCATCTTCAAAGGTTGTTTTTCCGTACATCTCCGGTCTTGACAGAAACATGACCACATCAGCATCCTGTTCTATTGAACCGGACTCCCTGAGGTCGCTGAGCTGGGGTCTTCTGTCACCTGAGCGCTGTTCGACAGAGCGGTTAAGCTGTGCAAGGGCGATTACCGGAATATTCAGCTCCTTGGCCAGCGCCTTCAGTGAACGGGATATCTGCGCGATCTCCTGTTCCCTGTTTGTTCTGCCATCCCTGACAGGTGTTACCAACTGCAGGTAATCTACCACAATCATGCCGATATTGTGCTCTTGTTTCATCCTGCGAGTTTTGGCGGCAAGTTCCATAATGGAGATTCCTGGCGTATCGTCAATGAACAGCTTTGCTTCATTAAGCTTGTCCATACTGTTGATAATCCTTCCCATCATTTCAGGCGTGATACGACCAGTTCTGACAAGCTGTGATTCAACATAAGCTTCGGCGCACATCAGCCTTATGGCCAGTTGTACCTCCGCCATTTCCAGGCTGAAAAAAAGGACCGGGGTATCAAAGTCTACGGCGGCATTACGGGCAACCGCAAGCGCTAATGCTGTTTTTCCTGCTGAAGGCCTTGCTGCAATGATAATCATGTCGGATGGCTGAAATCCGGCAGTAAGCTGATCCAGTTCGGAGAATCCTGATCCTACGCCGGTGACGGATGATTGTGAAGCCCTCAGGCTCTCAAGCATTCGTATGCCATTTTTAACAAGTTCTTTTATTAATGAGGCTTTCTTTTTAATACCGGCCTGGGAAATATTGAAGAACTGCTGGGAAGCATGTTCAACAAGATCAAAAATATCCATCGATGAACTGTAAGCGACACCGGAAATTTTAGCCGATATTGAGATCATCCGCCGATAGAGATATTTTTCCTTGGCCAGACGCGCATAGTATTCAATATTGGCGGCGCTGATAACTTTCCCCGAAAGCTCGGCCAGGTAGTGCCTTCCGCCGACAGGTTCAAGCTCATTCATTTTTAGCAGCTCTTCGCTGACGGTGATAATATCGATTGCCTGGCGTTTATGGTAAAGCTGCATCATTGCCTTGAAAATAATCTGATGTCGCCTTTCATAAAAGACCTCTTCGCCATTATCGCCAAAGATTTGTATCACCTGTTCGATGGGGTCATCTTCAAGCAGAATGCAGGCAAGCACCTCCTGTTCAATTTCAGTTGAATAGGGCGGGATCCGACTTTCCTGAGTGAAGTCAATATCCTTGCTGAAATCAATGGCAGGAGGCGCTTTTTTAATCATCGAGTTACTTATTTTTAAAGCTGCGTTTCTTTGCCACGAATTGTGGCGTAATGGCGCATCATTACCTGAATATCTTCCCAGCATCCCTTTTTCCAATGAGGGTTACGCAGAAGGGCTGCGGGATGATAGGTAATAAAACAGTCATATCCTTTCCATGTTGTCAGTTTTCCTCTCATAGCTCCCAATGAAAGAGTATTATCGAGAATGGTGTTGGCAGCGACTTTACCAAGCATGAGGATAACCTTTGGCTTGATAATCTGGAGCTGCTTGAGTAACCAGGGCATGCAGCTTGTGATTTCATCGCTGAGGGGGTTCCTGTTGCCGGGTGGACGGCATTTCAGAATATTGCAAATGTAGACCTCCTGGCGACTAAAGCTGGCAGCCTGAAGAATTTTATCAAGAAGTTGTCCTGATCTTCCTACAAAAGGCCGACCGGAAGCATCTTCTTCAGCGCCGGGGGCTTCCCCGATAACAACAAGGTGTGCTAAAGGATTGCCCTCGCCAAACACAAAGTTTTGCCTGCTTCCGGCAAGTGTGCATTTGCGGCACTCTTTTGCGGTATCAAACAAGAGGGCCAGATCTGTGGATGACGTAACGGCATTATTTTCTGCTAATTGGCCTTGTTCATTGTCACCAAATAAAATACCTTGCATGAAATAATCGCTTCCTTTTCAATGGTTATTGCCGGTTTTCCGGCACAGTTTTTCTATGGTATCAAGCAGTTTTTCGGCGGCCTCATCCTTGGTCAGTTGGGGGAGTTCTGTTGTTGCTCCGTCGCTTTCTATCAGAGTAAGAATATTTGTATCGACTTCAAAACCGGAGGTTTTGCGGTCAAAAAAATTGAATGCAATAAGATCAAGTTTTTTTTCAAGCAGTTTTTTTCGGGCATTATCCAACCCGGTTTCAGTTTCAAGCGCAAAGCCGATGGCAAGCTGTCCCGAAGCTTTTTGCATACTGAAGTCAGCAAGAATATCAGGATTTTTTACAAGGGTCAATACAATTTCTTCGTCATTCTTTTTAATTTTTCCTTCGTAAGGTGCCAGAGGACGGTAATCAGAAACCGCAGCAGCGCCAATAAAAATATTGGCACCCTCAAAAAAGCACTGAGCAGTGCTATGCATCTCTGCGGCGCTTTCAACATCAAGACGTTCTACCCCGAATGGTGTCTCAAGATGAACCGGTCCGCTGACAAGGGTGACCCTTGCACCGCGCTTTGCTGCTGCGCGTGCGATGGCAAATCCCATTTTGCCAGATGAGTAGTTGGAGATGAAACGGACACCGTCAATTTTTTCCCGTGTCGGGCCAGCGGTAACAACCACAGATTTATCATAAAGTGGAGAGCGTTGGAATGTAGAGGAGAGCTCTTCTTCCAGATAGCCAAGAAGAGACTCAGGTTCTGGCATACGGCCGAGACCGCACTGTCCTGAAGCAAGTTCGCCACTTTCAGGGCTGATCAGACGGCACCCCTGGGCGGCAAGGGTTTTTATATTTCTCTGGACAGAAGGCGACAGGAACATCTGGCCGTCCATTGCCGGAAATATCAGCACTGGTTTTCCGGGTCGCAGGGTTATAAAACAGGCAGTAAGCATATCATCGCAAAGACCGGTGCTGAGTTTGGCCAGGGTATTTGCTGTGGCAGGTGCAATGATGAGAGCATCAGCCCATTCACCAAGAGATATGTGACCCGTAAAGTCAGTCCCTTCGATCTGTGTTGGAGGAAACAGAGATCGGTATACGGGTTCTTCTGAAACTGTTGCAAGCGCAAGTTCACTGACAAAACGGCTCCCCCCTTCCGTGAGAGCGATTCGGACATTCGCCCCCCTTTTTTTTAAAAGTCTTACAAGCAACGGTGTTTTATAGGCGGCTATGCCTCCACAGATGCCAACGATGATATTTTTTCCTCTCAACACGTGATTACAAAGTTTGTTACAGAATGGATGTGCCGGTAATTTACAAAAAAAGCAGGGATTTATCTTTTCTTATCGGACTTGTCGGACTTGTCGGACTTATTGGACTTATCGGATGATGGAATCAGATGTTTCCAGAACTGATCCCAGGTTTGGAAACGTTCTTTGTAAGAGAGACTGGCTCCCCATGTTTCTGCCGGTTTTTGCAGGTTTGAACTGGATGTTGAGTTCACGCCTTGTCCGAAAGAACGGGAGGCTTCGATGTAGATTTTCGGTGTAACCCGATATTCAATTTTCTGCGATGTTCCGTAATAATTGGAGGTAGTTGAGCCCCCGATGTCGGCAGAGCCCCCTGTTCCGATAAAACGGACTTTTCCATCGGTACCAGGGACACTGAGTGCAAAGAAAAGATCAAGTCCGCTCAGACCCCCATGTTTATCCATCCCTACATTGATATTGAAGCTTTCAAGTCCGCCAATATCCTGAATGACCTTTGAAATTTGGGATGAAAGAATGCCGGATCCAGCAGAGAAGCCGACGCTTGAAACAGCAATATTTCCATTGAGACCGCCGCTTCCTGGCTTGATATACCATTGCCTGGACAGCAGCATGGAGATGACATTCAATTCTGCATTTGGGTCAATCTGACTTGATTGCCCTCCAATCATGTTGACCGAAGCATAAGGCTGTGTCTGTTCATTCAGGTAATAGCCCATGCCAACCTGCGGGTCGTTCAGGGTTCCGGTTATGGTCAGGAGCAGGTTAACATTATCGCGTTCACCCGTTTGCTGGTTTGAAGCGTTGATATATTTACTGCCGTACAGATTGTCCATAACGCCGCTCCGGATATCAACATTGTTCCAGGTGATTTTTCCGCCATTCTGCAGGTCAAAGTTTGTGTTGGACAATTTGTATTTACCGCCGATAATGTTTACCGATCCAAACAGTCGGTATTGCTGATTGTTTTTGTTGACAATCAAGGAGAGGTTGTTGATGGATGTTTCAAGTTGTTCGCCTCTGATGCGGTCAAAAATAACAGTATACTTGAGTGGTTCAATACTGCTGAGCCGCAGGTTATTTATCTGCAAAATATCGATCAGCGAATAATAAAACTCTGTCGGTTTTGCTGCCACACCATTTTTTTTGATGCCGCCCGCAGAACTTGGGGCAGGGTAACGGGGGACAAATTCAATAAATTTGTTAACGCCCAGATACTTGGCGCTTTTATTGGCTCCTGACCGGTAGAGGGAGAAATCTGTTGCATCAATGCTTAATTCGCCTTCAACCACCGGTGCGGAGAGGCTACCATGAAAAAGAATATTATTGGTTGAACCGGTAATGCTCCCGAACGAGGTTTCATCCTGTTTATCTTTTTTGTTAAACAAAAGAAGCTTGTTAAATCTGCCGGTAAGACTCAGTTCTCGAGGTTCCAGCTTTTCAAGCATCACCAGACCATTAATCTTTCCGTACCCATCGAGGTTGTCACTGACGGTTATATCCCGCAGTTCAATGGCTTTCGGGGTGACATAGACCTCACCATTGAGTTGGTAGGATACCTGCGTTGGTTCGATTTTTATTTTTGTATTACGCAGATGAGTGGTCAGATAAATGTCCGGGTTTGGTGTTTTCCCTTCAATTTTAAACGATGTCGGGATAATGCCTTCAGCCGATGTAAAAAATGGGAGCAGGTATTCAAGAAACTGGGCAGAAAGATTATCCGACTGGAATGATGCGCTTATCGGTTGTTGTTCAGCAGTATGAAACTGCAGGGGATAATAGTTGAGAACCAGCGGAATAGTGCCACTTCCATCGATAGTGTTTAGCGATGGGGAGGCTTTTTCTGAAATTTTCTCCGGTATTGGAGCACTGCTGTGTACTTTAAAACGAAGCTGATTGCCAAGGTGAAGGGCATTGCCTTGCAGAGTCCCTATCATGAATTTATCATAACGGAGTCCCTCTCCGTTCAGGGTGAGCGAGCTTGTTTTCGAAGCCGGGTTTCCGCTGACCGTCAACGATGCATTGATTGTGCCTGCAAGCTTTTCAAGAGCAGAATCAAGCGCAAACCGCTTCAACTCGTTGAGTTCAAAATTTGACAAGGCACACTCAAAATTGCCGGGTTGCGAGTTACTCAGCTCGCCATCAAACACCGCCCGTTGCGTTCCTTTTTCCAGAGTAAAATGGTTGAATCTCGCCGATGTTCTGCTCAGCGTGATACGTGAGTTCTCCTTTGCCTGCCATATTCCCGCAGCATCTTTTATGGACAGGCGGTTGAACAGCAGATCATAACCGCTCATGCTTTTTGATGCTGTAAATTTCACCATCATACTCTGTGCAGGATCAGGGATGGCAATGTCGAGGGTGGCTTCGAGGTGTGAAGGTGTATAGTATGTCGAAAAAACAGCATGACCAGCTTTTTTTCCAGCAATGGTTATTGAGGAAGCTTTGCCGGTAATGGAAGCTTGCGGAGCCTGGTTGGCATCGCATACCACTCCTGCCTCCATTGAGAGATTTTCAAGAAACAAGTTGTCATGCGAGTGCAGACTGGCAAGGTTGATTGAAGAGTTGATCGAACATTGCCCGTTACGGTATACTGCACGGCCATCAGCCCGGCCCTGCAGTTTAAGGTTCTGCAGCGGCAAAAACAGCGATAGTGGGGAGATATCTCTGACCGCAATGTGGTAGTTGACCGTAAAGGGCTTCTTGAGTGTATTGCCCGCATTAACAGGAGCGGTAAGTGTAGGCTGCCAGATATTTTGCCCACTTATTTCCCTTGAAATACCTGAAATGGCAAGCTTCCCAAGGTTAATCAGTTCTTCGAACGAATAATCGCCTTCAGCAAGAATATCAAGAAAATCGCTGTTGATGCTTGCCCGAGAGGAGGATGTGTTCTGAACAATTTCGATGGAAGCTTTCGAATGTTCTTTGAGTTCGAACCCGTTGATTGCAGAGGGGGCAAACTGCATAACCGCAGCGATGTTCAGCATGCCGGGATCAAATCCGTATCCTTGTATGGAGAAGAGGCCGTTCAGATCAGTGGGGAACTTTTTTGAATCGAGGAGTTTTGAAATATCGAACTTTGTTGTTTTTCCGGACGCATGGTAGCGGGGAGCTTTATCTTTCCAGTCGATTCCGCCGTCAAGCGTGAGAGTTGTCTGGTCGTTTTTCAGAAACAGTGAAGTATTCAGCAGGCTGTTACTGTAATTCATTGAGATGGAGCCCTCTTTCACCGGCTGATTTTGCCAGAAGGAATCAGTAACCTTCATGTCAAGTGTCAGTTGGCGAACCTCCTTGTTGTCCGTTTTTCCCTCAAAACGGCCAGAAGCATTGACAAGGCTTTTTTCGGGTACTGGCGACATAAAAATGTGCGGCTTATACCCATTGAGCGCAAATGTGCCTTTACAAGAGAGCTGTGAGGATTCGTTCCTTGATGCTTCGGCAACCACAGATGCTTTTCCGGCCGCCGAAAGAGTCGTAATATCTGCCTTTACGGTATTCAGGTTACCCTTGGCAGCGCCGAAAAAGGTAATGTCGCCGGTTTTACTGGCAATTTCCTTTTGCGAACTCTCTTTCATGAGCGACTCAATAAAGGGCTCGGCAATTCTGGAACTGTCGCATTTCAGTTCATAAGCAAAAGCATTTTTGTTCAGCAGGTTCAGCAACTCTCCTTTGAGCGCAACTCTGCTTTTGAGGTGTGTCAGAAGAGCATCAATGATTTTAATATTGTCGTTTTTCCCTCTGGCATTGCCTTTAAGAGTGTAGAGACCAGAAGGAATAGCAACTTCTGGAAGCAAGAGTTTCAGGTCGTCGCTCTGTATGGCCAGTTCCTGAAGATTCAGGAAAGAGGTGCTGAGGGAAAGTTGATGTTGTAACTGATGGGAGAAAATATTGAAGTGGTCAAAAGTAGCCGAGAACTCAACATGGCTATGACTGCTCGCCGCTTTCAGGGCAAGAACCTCAGAACGGGTTTCAGAAAAAAGAAATTTTCCTGAAGCTTGCTGCAAAAAGAAGCGACTCTGGGGAATGTTGAACTTCAGGTGGTCGAGTGTTCCCTTCAGAAATTTTTTCTTGACCGTGAATTCTGAAAGTTCCAGATTAATCTCTTTTGCGTGCAAGTTTCCGTTCTCTTCACGGATGATTTTCCCGGAGTAAGAGAGATTACTATTGTTAATTTGCAGTTTTTTACAGAAAAAATGTTCCAACCGTGATTTTGTCGAGTCGGGGTTGCGGGAGGAAAAAATAAGATCAAGATTAAGCTTGCCGTTTTTCTCTTCAATAACCCTTGCACTGAGCGAATCGGCCGTGAGGCGACGCACGTACAAGGTTTTGATGTCAGGCTGAAGGAGCGTGAGAAAGTTGAATTGCAGCGAAAGAGAACGGGCTTCAAGAGCCGGTGTATTTTCTCCCGGCCCATAAATCCGGGGATTGATGAGGATGACGTTGTTCGGAAACTTCAGATGCAGCTCCTGCAGCTCAAGTCTTCCGAAAAGCTTCTCGTTAAAAAGGCTGATAGCCAGATCTTTGGCAAATCGGTCAAGCACCCCGCTGTTCAGGACAATCAGGAAGGCAAACGACAGCACAAGCATGAATGCAAGAAAAGCTGTGAGAAGTTTGAGGCTGTAGTGTTTAATCCGTTCCACCGCAGGTCGACGATTGAGAGTAAAGCTGAATGATTTTTTCGATGATACCACTTGTTGAACGGCCTTCAAGCAAAGGAATGGTCAGCACGTTACCTCCATGCTCAAGAACTGCGCTCGCTCCGGCGATACGCTCGATAGCCCAGTCTGATCCCTTGACAAGAATGTCGGGTAACAAAGTGCTGATAAGTTCTTCAGGTGTATCTTCGTTAAAAAGGGTGACTGCATCGACAACTTGAAGAGCAGAGAGCACCGCAGCGCGGTCCGTTTCGCAACAGACCGGGCGGTTCGGGCCTTTGAGTCGACTGACCGAAGCATCACTGTTCAAACCAATGAGGAGTACATCGCCAAGCTTTTTTGCTGCCGTCAAGTACTCAACATGTCCAGCGTGAAGAATATCAAAACAGCCGTTGGAAAAGACAACTTTTTTACCGGAAGCCTGCCATGCCCTAACCTTTTCAAGAGCTTCGCATCGGGTTACAAGTTTGTTGGAAGCGGTCATAGTGATCAAAAAATGATAAATTCCTTATGTGTTTCCCCAATTTAGCGTATACTCTCCGATTGTCCGCATGGTAAAATATTGGCCATTATGAAGCGCATCAGGGGGAAAAAAAAGAAGGTTGTACAGAAAATTTTCTATTACCTCATCATGGTGCTTGCTGTGCTGGTCAGGAGCATAAGTCGCAAAAAATCAAGAGCAATAGCCAGTTTATTGGGGGATTTTGGTTATGATACTCTTAAAATCAGAAGAAAGCTTGTGATACAGAATCTTGCACTCACCTTTCCTGAAAAAAAAGGCTCTGAAATCAGCTCTATTGCCCGTCAGGTATACCGTAACCAGGCAGAGAATATTATCGAAATGCTTCGTCTTCCCATGATCAAAAATGCCGAAGATGCTGCACGGGTGATGGATATTGATGCCCGTGATTTTCTTTCAAAAACCATTGACCAGAAAAAAGGCGGGGTGCTGCTCTCCGCACATTTCGGCAATTGGGAGCTGTTCGCTCTGTGTGGCGGGTTATTGGTTACTCCAGTTACAATTATTGTTAAACGACTGAAAAATTGTGATATTGACCGGAAGATGAACGCATGGCGAACCATGCATGGCAACCGGATTATCTATAACTGGCAGGCTCTTCGTGAGGGGCTGAGAACTCTTCAAAATGGTGGGATTTTATCCATTCTTGGGGATCAGTCTGACCCTGGAGGATCTTTTTTTACTGAATTTCTGGGCCGTCGTACCTCTGTTTTTCTTGGGCCCGCTTATCTTGCTCTTAAGGCAAAAGTTCCGCTCTTTGTCGGAATATGCCGAAGAACCGGAGATGGCCGTTACAAGTTCGAGAGTGAAGAAATTGAGATGACTGATCTTGGTGCCACCAAAGCTGATGCAGAAGAGTTGGTTCGTCGCTACACAAGAGTACTGGAGCGCTATATTTACCAGTACCCTGAAGAGTGGTTTTGGCTGCATGACCGGTGGAAACACTCAATTCGGGAGTAAGTGGTTAGCTTCTCTTTTCGAGTTATTACTGGGTCATGAATTTTTTTTTCTAAGGTGCTAGTGTCGAGTCATGCATAAAGAGACCGTTGATTTATGGTTATCAGGACTGGCATTAACCTTTTATCTCTTTTCTATAAAATACTTTATAGAAAATGCGAGTAATAGGCCTATGCGACTTTTTACGAATGACTCGACACTATAAAAGATGTTCAAATGACGCGACTAACCATATTTGCTTTGACGTTATTTTCGGTTCTTATTGCCGGATTGATGGGCTATAAAAATTATTCTGAGAGTAAAAAATATTATCTTGCTATTGAGATGAGCACTTCCAACTCTACTGCAGCTCAAATATTTTTTGATACAGGCCATGGATACAACGAGCATGATTCTGTCACTTTAAATGTCCAATCTGGAGTGCCACATAAGTACTTGTTTCGCTTGCCTAAAGCAACTGTAAAATCGATTCGTTTTGATCCTGCAAGGGCGGCATCGATAATTAATATAAAAAAAGCCGAAATTGAAACTGCATCAGGAAAAAAACTCAAAAATTTTCCTGTCGAGTCATTTATAGCTAAAAGCCAAATTCTGAAAATGGAGGTTATTAGCGATGCTTTAACAATATATACGATAGAAAATGCTAATGATCCAATAACTGAAATAGAGAACTCTTCATTTGAACAGAAAAATGGTTGGATAGATTTTCTTGCAAAACGTGGATGGATATATGCTGGATATGCCATTCTAAGTTTTATTATTTTTGTCGGTATAACAAAATTTTATGTAAAAGAAATTGATAGGGTTATTGCCCATATAGTTAATTACTTGGTAAAAAAACCAAAGAAAGCAATTCTCTTTATTGGAATTATTTCAGCGATCGCGAGTTGTTATCCAGTTGTTTTTTTTGACATGAGCTTTATTTCTCCAGCAGGAATCAGTGGTCTCTATAGTGGGCCACCATGGATACCAGGATTTCAGAACGATGTGATGAACAAAGATTATCGTGGTTCTGATTTGGGTGCTATGCAATGGAGCATAGCGCCGAATAGCGTGGTTCAACATGATGCACTATTTCGAAATTTAGAATTTCCTTTTTGGACTCGATTTGTTGGCGCTGGAGCGCCCTTGTTTGCACAAGGTCAATCAATGATTGGAGATGTGCTACACTGGATTCCGGTAGTATTGGACGGAAGCGCAATCGGCTGGGATATAAAATTCATTTTGTCCAAAGCAATCTTTGCTATTGGAATTGGTTTGCTGGTATTTCGGCTGACAAATAACCTATCTTCGGGATTATTAATTGCAATTTCAAGTTGTTTTCTTGGCTTTTTTGCCTTTCGATATAACCATCCAGCATTTTTTGTTTTAACCTACTCACCTTGGGTTGTATTACAATGGGATCGCTTAGGACAAGTTTTTTCTTTTCCAAGTCCTCGCAAATTGAGTTGCGTTTTAAATGGCATTTTGCTTGCTCTTATTACATGGATGCAACTCAATGCTGGGCCACCAAAAGAAGGTGTTATCACAGCTTGCTTTATGCATACTTTAGGCGTCATTTCATTTATAATATATATTCTGCCAAAGTATGGGCGAATCAGGACTTTTCTTTTTGCAAGCGTCCTTGGATTTTCTCTTGCAATGATTACGGCACCTCATTGGTTACTTTTTCTTGATGCATTAGGAAAATCTTATACTGTTTACGATACTCCAAGCGCGTTGACCTTTCATCCATGGATGATTGTTTGTTTTTTTGAAAATTTCTTTTTCCAAATATTTAATCATAACCTTTCTGCGCCATCAGTAAATTTATTTATTCTTTTTGGTATGTTGAGTGCTTTTTTCAATTTGCAATTTCGCCAAACTGCTATGACTTATGGAAGTTGGTTTTTATTTGCTTTTGCAATGGCCACTGCTTATGGATTTATACCGAAAGCCATCTTGATTTCCATCCCATTTATTAATAAAATTCAGCATATTGGAGATGTTTTTTCAATGCCAATGATGATTATTGCATTAATTATTTCTGGGTATGGAATTCGCGATTACTTATTAAGTTCAGAAAAAGCAAAAAAAAATATTATATTATTTTTGTTTATCACTACTGTAGCTTTGTGCTTAATATTTTCTTTTAAAGGTAAAATCTGGAAAGATATAAACTTTTTAATTATTATAACTTATGTTATAGCGTTCATTGCTCTTGCACAATTATATCAAAATATTGGATCAGTTTCTAAAGATGGAAGGATAGTTGTATTAGTGCTTGTATCGTGTTTTGTTATGTTGCATATACGGCATGGAATGCATTTAACATTGGGAGTAAACTCTATAGATAATTTTATAATGCAACCATCTATGCGAGGAGATTATTCGAATAAATCAAAAGCGTTAGAATATATAAAAAAAGTAGCTAAAGCACCGGTTAGAGTTATTGGTGAGAATGATGTTCTTTTTCCAGGATATAATTCAAGATTAGGTCTTGAAGGAATAGTTTCTGTTGAGCCATTGCGCAATGACCATTATGAAAAATTATTAACCATTCTTGACTATCCGGACCAAGGTTGGGGGTGGTTACGATTAATTAAAAGCAAGCAAATTCAAAGTCGAGCAGCATCTCTTGATATGTTGAATATTGGATATATAGTTTCTATGCCTGGAACCAAAATGCCTCAAGGAATGAAATTAGTTTACACTGATGATCTTGATGTCTGGGAAAGAGAATCCGTCTGGCCAAGAGCTTTTTTTGTCAATACAATAAAAGAAGAGCGCAAACCTTCTGATTTATTGGACGCATTGGAAGATAGATTACAACAACCCTTCGCAGCTATTCAAGGGCATTATATGACGAAGTCTATTCAAAACAAAAACTCATCTTACGTTGTGATACCAGCTAAAGAATATAAATTGACCAATAACAGTACTAGTTTTTCGGTTGAGGCAAACGGCCCAGGTATCATAGTACTTAATGAAACATATTATCCAAAGGACTTTATTGCGTTACTCAATGGAAATATAGTTGAATATATTCGCGTCAATGAGGCCTTTAAAGGCTTATTGATAGATAAAGCTGGGTCTTATAATGTCAGTTTTACCTATAGGCCAGAGAAGCTTAACCAATCACTTTTACTCTGTTTTTTCGGATTTTGGTTATTGCTGTTTCTGATGATTTATAATGCAGTTAAAGTTCCTGTAAGAATTTAAATGCAGTGATGACTTATGATATTTGTGAAACACATGAATGAATCTATAAATAAATAAAGTCGATATGAAGCTATTTATTTCAGGAGGTGCAGGTTTTATTGGTTCTCATATTGTTCGACGGTTACTTAAAGATGTGCTGGTGGAGTCAGTCGTTGTATATGATAATTTTTCATCAGGAAGCTTGCTGCACTTAAATCAAGTCCAATTGAATCCTAAACTGAAAATTGTTGAGGGAGATATCAAGCATTTGGGGACATTAACGCATGCAATGGCCGGAGTCGATTTGGTGATTCATTTCGCCGCTAATCCCGATATAGCCAAAGCTGTAAAACAGCCTGATATTGATTTTTGGGAAGGGACCTATCTTACACAGAATATCCTTGAGGCCATGCGTGTCAATGGCGTTCCAGAAATTCTCTATACATCCGGGAGTGGCATTTATGGTGAGGTGTCTGATATAGCTTTCCATGAATCTTATGGCCCGTGTTTTCCTATATCGACTTATGGTGCAAGCAAGATGGCCTGTGAGGCTCTTATTTCGTCTTATTGCCATATGTTCTCAATACGTGGTCGTGCATTCAGATTCGCTAATGTAGTAGGTCCAAAACAAACTCATGGTGTTGGTTACGACTTTATCCGTAGGCTTAAACTGGAGCCGACCAAACTGCGTATTCTTGGAGATGGTACCCAATCCAAGGCGTATATTTATGTTGATGATGTCATTGATGCAATGTTGCTTGTACACCGGCAATCTGTAGAAAATAAAGGTCAATGTTTTGATGTCTTCAACGTTGCGACTGACGACTACATTTCTGTAACAGAAATTGCGAATATTGCCTGTCGTTTGGCCGGTCTTGAACCTGCTACCGTTGATTATCAATATACGGGTGGTGATCGCGGCTGGAAGGGTGATGTTCCGAAGGTTTTGTTTGATGTTTCTAAAATAAAATCGCTTGGCTGGCGTGCACAACGTACTTCAGTTCAGGCGATAGAAGCCTCCATAATGGCCATGATTAATGAAATTCAAGAGAAAATATAATGACAAATATAATTTCTGCTGCTCCAAAACATATTGAGTTACTTCTTCCTGAAGGTGAAGAGGATTTTGATCAATTACCGGAAGTCAGTATTGTTGTCCCTGCACTTAACGAAGAAATCACTATTAGCGAATTTGTTGACTGGTGCTGGGAAGGATTATCGCGAGCTGGAGTGTCTGGCGAAATCATTATTGTCGACAGCTCTTCTGACGATACGCCAAATATTGCGCTGAAAAAAGGTGTGAGAGTTCTCCGCACGCCAAAGAAGGGTCTTGGACAAGCCTATATTGATGTTATTCCTTCAATCCGAGGTAGTTTTATTATTATGGGCGACTGTGATTTAACTTATGATTTTCGAGAAATTAAGGTTTTTGTTGACAGTTATCGGGCCGGAAATGAATTTGTGATGGGTTCGCGTTTTTCCGGCTCCATAGAAAAGGGAGCAATGCCAGCGTTGCATCGTTATTTTGGAACGCCGTTGACTTCATGGATTCTTAACAAAATCTACCATAGCAATTATGGTGACATTCATTGTGGAATGCGTGGTCTCACAAAAGACGCCTTGCTTAAAATTAACTTAACATCAAAAGGTTGGGAATATGCTTCAGAAATGGTACTTAAAGCTTCTCGTATTGGTTTAAAGATCGCTGAAGTGCCCGTTACTTTTTATAAAGATCGGGAAGGAAGATTCAGTCATCATCGACGAGCCGGTTTTTGGTCACCATGGATAGCTGGCTGGATTAATTTAAAAGTGATGCTTGTATACAGTCCCGACTCTTTTTTGATCAAGCCAGGTACTTTCTTTTTCATTATTGGTTTTCTCATTTCGTTGCTTTCTTTGGTGGGCTCAATTTCGATTGGACCGATCGGCTTCAACATCTATATGCTGTTGTTTGGATTGACAGCCACAGTGCTGGGCTACTCTCTATTTCAGGTAGGAATCATAGCGAGAAATGTCCATGGTTTGCGCGCTGGAATCGAAAGGTCAATTTTAACAAAATTTACCTATGACAAGGGCATGGTTACTGCTGGTTTGCTATGTGCTATAGGTTTTGCACTTGATCTTCATTTCCTCACAGACTATATCGCAAATGGTTTTGTTCTTGGTGGTTTATCCCGTTTTGCCATTTTCGGTTTATTATTTATCATTCTTGGAGTACAAACGTTCTCATTTACTCTTTTGCTTGAACTAGAGCGACGACTTGGACATAGCGGTATATGAATACATCTTGGTTTGATAATGGCAGACAAGCTTCTTTTGGCACCCATCGCTTATCTATTGTTGACCGTTTTGGTACTTGGCTTTCATGTCGTACCATCTACAAGCAGATTGCTAAACGCGATAACCTGACAGTTTTGGAATTAGGCTGTGGTTATTCTGCTCGTAATTTAATTGCGATCGAAAAGCGTGCGACAAAACTTTTTGGAGTGGATTTCAATTTGTCTGACGCAGTTAAAAACCATCCTAAATTTTTCGCCATGGAATGCTCGGCGGAAAAGGCTATCGAGCACTTGCAGGGTAAAAAATTTGACTTGATTATGATCATTTCAGTGCTTGAACATCTGCATAATCCGGTTGACATACTTCAATCATGTCGGGAATTACTGAATCCGGGCGGAATCTTATTGGTGAACGTCCCAACTTGGTTGGGCAAGGTTTTTCTTGAATATTCTGCATTTAATCTTGGTCTCAGTCCTAAAGAGGAAATGAACGAACACAAGATGTACTATGACAAGCATGATCTTTGGCCAGTCATTGTAAAAAGCGGTTTTTTGCCAAGTAATATCAAAATGCATTATCACAAATTTCATCTAAATCTTTTTGCATCTATTAGAAATGAGGCGCTATGAGTTTAATAAAACATGATGTTCAGGGACAAAGTGGTAAGGATGATTGGTCGGAACATTGGCAGGCTTATGCAAAATCTGCCAGTGAAAATCCCGCCCAGAAAATGCGTCATGATATCATTCTGGAAAAAATGAATAAATTGACTGAAAAACCTGAGATAGTTATAGATTTTGGTAGTGGCCAAGGCGACTTTTTGTGCAAAGCTGTCGCCAGTCATAAGGCTAAAAAATATGTCGGGTTCGAAATGAGTAGTACAGGGGTCAGCATTTCTCGTACAAAGGTTCCTGAAGCAGAGTTTATTCAGGTTAATTTATTTTTCCCTACTGCCGATGTGTCCCGGTTTATTGGACAGGGAGATATTGCTGTATGTTCAGATGTTATTGAACATGTAGATGAACCGGAAAAATTTTGCCAGCAACTTAAATCTTATCTGAAACCCGGTGCTTATCTATTACTTACGGTACCTGGAGGCCCAATGTCTGATTTTGATCGGCATATTGGACATCGCATGCATTACGACAAAACTTCCATTACACAGCTTCTTACTGATGCAGGGTTCGATGTTCAGAGTGTTGTTCTCTTAGGATTTCCTTTTTTTAATTTATATAGAATGATGATAATTTTAAGAGGAAGTCGCTTGATCTCGGATGTTGAAAACAAAACTGAAGGCTTTTTTTTAGGGCTTTCCGCTAAACTTTTGATGCGAATTTTTCATTTATTATTCAGATTTAACATAGCTCATTCGCGTTATGGGTGGCAGGTTTTTGCGGTTGCCCGTTGCCCTATGTAATGTTTTAGGCAACTTGAAAATGCATATACCCTTGATTAAATATTTTGCAATTGATTACGTGCGAATATTCCGTTTTTTACTCATTGGCGGTTTGACTTTTGTTATTTATTACTCAATATTGTGGATGTGCTTTGGCTTTGCAAGTCTGTCGTATCCTAAAGCAGTTGCAATTTCTTATTCAGTTGCGATTATTTTTCATTTTTATGCGAATAAAACAATAACTTTTAATGCGGAAAGAAAAAAATTCTGGCAACAAATATTGAGCTATATTTTCGTTGCTTTATTGAACTACGTACTTCAAATAAGTGTCATTGCAATTTGTTATGGAATTTATGGAGTCAATTTTTATATCAGCACTTTTATTGGGGTTATGTTGACCATGATTACTGGATATTTTTTAATGAGTTTTTGGGTATTTAAAAAAAAGAGGTGCTGAATGATTATTGCGCGTAGCCCTTTGCGTATTTCTTTAGGTGGTGGCGGTACGGACTTGCCCTCTTATTACCGACAGTATGAAGGTTTTCTGATTGCGGCCGCAATAGACAAATATGTTTATGTGACCATCAATAGGCCTTTTGTAGAAGGTATTTTTCTAAAATATTCCGCATTTGAAAGTGTAACAAAAGTTAGTGAAATCCAGCATAAAATTATTCGTGAAGCTCTCGATATGCAAAAATTTCGTACTCCACAGATTGAAATTACGACGCTGGCTGATATCCCTGCTGGCACTGGATTAGGCTCTTCTGGAAGCTTCACTACAGCATTACTTAAGGCGCTTTTTACCTACAGAAAGCGTCATCTCCACCAGGAGGAGTTAGCAGAATTGGCTTGCTATATTGAAATTGATCGCCTTGGGGAACCCATTGGCAAACAGGATCAGTACATAGCCGCCATTGGAGGCATTACCATATTTACCTTCCATCGAGATGACAATGTGACTGCAGTACCCTTGGATATTAGCATAAATACCTTACATAATCTTGAGGATAACCTGCTGTTATTTTTTACGGGCTTTTCTCGCAGTGCCAGTGGCATTTTAAAAGACCAGCAGGTACGTTCTCAAAAAAATGATGAGGAAATGCTTAATAACCTGCACTATGTTAAGGATTTAGGTTATCGTAGCAAAGAATCTTTAGAAACTGGAAATACCACTCTGTTCGGTGAGTTGATGCACGAACATTGGGAGCACAAGAAGTGTCGCTCAGGGGGTATGAGTAATCCTCAAATTGATAAGTGGTATGCATTAGGTATGAACAATGGGGCCATTGGAGGTAAGCTTGTGGGAGCAGGAGGAGGAGGCTTTTTGATGTTTATGGCGCAGGACAGGAATAAATTGCGTTCTGCAATGGCTGCTGCTGGGTTGGAAGAAGTGCGTTTTCGCTTCGACTTTGAAGGGAGTAAAGTAGTAATGTCGTCCTGATGCTTACAGTCGCAATCCTTGCGGGTGGTTTGGCAACCCGTTTGCATCCCATTACTCAGACAATTCCAAAGTCGCTTGTCGAGGTGGACGGAATACCTTTTATTGTACGTCAGCTTGATTATCTCTACCTCCAGGGTATTACCGAAGTCGTATTGTGTCTTGGTTATCTTGGTGAACAAGTGAAGGATGTGGTTGGTAATGGCTCCTCTTTTGGGTTGAAGGTTACATACTCATGGGATGGTCCAAAGTTGATGGGAACTGGTGGAGCTTTAAGGCAGGCACTTCCATTCCTTGGAAAACAGTTTTTTGTTTTTTATGGTGATTCATATTTACCGATTGATTTCAGGGCGGTGGAAAAGAGCTTTTGTTCTTGTGGTAAGCCAGCATTGATGACCGTGCTTCGTAATGGGGACTTGTGGGATAAGAGTAATGTTTTATTTAGAGAAGGTACTATTGTAGAGTATAACAAGCGGACGCCGATACCTGAAATGGCGCATATTGATTATGGATTGGGAATTTTATCGGCAGCAGTTCTACAAGATACGCCGATCAATAAGCCATTCGATCTGGCGGAGATTTATCACAATCTTTCAGTTCAGGGTGATTTGGCAGGGTATGAGGTATTTGAGCGTTTTTATGAGATTGGTTCCCTGAAGGGTTTGGAGGAAACCGTTAATTATTTTCAAAAGGGAGAATAAACATGAGTTATGCTGAGCAGCATTTAAATGAATCTCTGGAAATTATCCGTTCTTTGGATGTAGCAGCCATTGAACAGATGGCTGATTTGTTGGTTACAGTGAAAGCAGAGGGTGGACGGATTTTCTTTTTGGGTGTTGGCGGCAGTGCAGGTAATTGCTCCCATGCTGTGAACGATTTTCGAAAGATTGTAGGGATTGAGTCTTATGCGCCCACAGACAATGTTTCGGAGTTGACTGCGCGTACTAATGATGAGGGTTGGGCAACTATTTTTGCTGGTTGGCTGCAGACAAGCAAGCTTTCTGAAAGAGATGTGATCATGATATTTTCTGTTGGAGGGGGTAATCTTGAAAAAAATATCAGCCCAAATCTTGTTGAAGCTCTCAAATATGCCAAAACTGTTGGAGCAAAGGTTGCCGGAATCGTTGGCCGTGATGGCGGTTATACGGCGCAGGTTGCCGATGTCTGCGTTATCGTACCGACGGTTAACTCTGAGAATATCACTCCTCATTCAGAGGCCTTCCAGGCAGTGATCTGGCATCTGCTTGTATCACATCCCAAGCTGAAGGTACATCAGACCAAGTGGGAATCGGCGGTTAAATAGATGAGACGGGCTGTATTTCTCGATCGGGATGGCGTTATTAACCGCGCCATGGTGCGTAACGGCAAGCCGTATCCGCCAGCTAATATTTCCGAGGTTGAAATCTTTCCTGGTGTAGCAGAGGCATTGGGGGCGTTGCATGATGCAGGTTTCATGCTGATTGTGGTGACAAACCAGCCCGATGTTGCCCGGGGCACAACACCAATGGCTGTTGTTGAGGAGATCAATCATTATCTGGATAATTGTTTGCCAATTGATGAATTCCGTACTTGTTATCATGATGGCGATGATGGCTGCGATTGCCGCAAACCACTGCCAGGTGCACTTTTAGCAGCTGCGACACAGTATGGTATTGATCTCTCTGAGAGTTATATGGTTGGAGATCGCTGGCGGGATACTGAAGCTGGAGTGCGTGCTGGTTGTAAAACAATTTTTATTGATTATGGCTACGATGAACAACAGCCGGAATTCTTCACTTTTAGTGTAAACTCTTTAAAAGAAGCTACAACCATTATTTTAGGAGATCCCCTTTATGAAAAACATTGAAATGTTAAAGGTCAAGATATTTGCAGATGGAGCGGATAAAACCGGTATGCTTGAGATGTACGAAAAACCATACATCAAAGGATTAACAACCAACCCGACCTTGATGAAGAAGGTTGGTATCACCGATTATCGGGCGTTCTGTAAGGATATACTTACCCATATCAAGGATAAGCCCCTTTCATTTGAAGTTTTTTCAGATGATTTTGCGGAGATGGAACGTCAGGCAATGGAGATTGCTGGTTGGGGCGACAATGTTTACGTCAAGATTCCTGTGACTAATACGAGGCAGGAAACCTGTTATGATCTCCTTAAAAAATTGGCGGCAAAAAAAGTTAAACTAAATGTGACCGCACTCATGACCTTGACTCAGGTACGAGATGTAGTTGCATCTCTTGATCCATACGTTCCGAGTTATGTTTCGGTATTCGCCGGACGGATTGCCGATACTGGTCGTGATCCTGTGCCGATGATGGCCGCTGCCGTCGAAGAGCTTAAAAATGCGCCACTCTCTGAATTGATTTGGGCAAGCCCTCGTGAACTGCTGAATATTTTCCATGCAAATGATATAGGTTGTCACGTTATAACAGTTACCAACGATATTTTGAAAAAGTTGTCACTGGTTGATTACGATCTTGATACTTACTCTCTTGATACTGTAAAGATGTTTTATAATGATGCAGTTGCGGCTGGATTCAAGTTATAGGGGAAATGTTGGATGAATCAACGGGAATGCACTTACGCCAAGAAAGGTCAGATTGACGCAAGTTTTATCCGAGGCTTCTCTTCAACGCTGTGCGTTGGGAAGACAGGCATGCTTACTTGGTTCTCGAACCATGTTCGGGATGGACCGGTTTCTTTAACGGATTCCCAAGACAAAACGTGACACCTTTGTCCGAGTGCTCAATCAAATCGAGCAAATCAATCTGATTCCCCTTGATGAATCGATTTGAAAGGCGAAGAAAAAAATGAAAAAATTCGGTAAGTTCTAACCGAAAATTTGGTATGAAAAAGGTTGCACATATTCACCAGAAAAGTCTTGTACACTCTCCCCGGAATGCAATTTTAAAACTGGCTCAAAAGTCAATTTTAAGAGGTGCCCTTAAGGGAGGCTATATTTATTCTGTTACGGTATTTAATCGCTATAGGACATATTCCTCGAAGCTGTGCTTCGTGAAGTAATTCCTAAACATGAACTCATACCCCGTAGCTCTGCTGCGGGGTAATGGATTAATAAAATTTAATAAGTTAGGCTTATAATAACTCGGAATTCGTGTCTTCCAGGCAAAACACTTTATGTATAAACGTATCGGCACGGAGTGGTGCCGTTGCTAAGAGTTCATTAGGAGTTGTGCTATCCGGGAATATTTGCTAAATAAACGGATTTTTTCCCAGTGCAGGTTGTACAGAAAACTGAGGGGTGGAATAAATTTGTGGGGCTTAGCTTTCTTAATGCTCAAATAATTATGGAATACATTTTCTCACAAGCAGCACTGCTCAACCCACGTCATATCGTGCTTCCCCTTGGTTGGATCGGTCATATCCCTTTTGCTTTCTGGCTGACAGATAACGCAAGGCCCGATGTGGTTGTAGAACTCGGAACTCATTCAGGAAATTCCTACTTCGCTTTCTGCCAAAGTGTTCAGGAATATCGGCTTCCAACAAAATGCTTTGCTGTTGATACCTGGCAGGGGGATGAGCATGCAGGTTATTATGGCGAAGAGATTTATGCTGAAGTTTTAGCACATAATCAACAGTATTACAGTAAATTTTCGACCCTCATGAAAATGAAGTTCGATGATGCACGTCCTTATTTTTCGGATGGTACGATTGACCTTCTCCATATTGACGGACTTCATACGTATCAAGCGGTAAAGCATGATTTTGATTGCTGGTTGCCAAAAATGTCGGAAAAAGGGATAGTCCTTTTCCATGACACGAATGTTCGTGAACAAGAATTTGGAGTGTGGAAGCTTTTTGATGAACTCTCACTAGTTTACCCATGCATTTCATTTGATCATTCCAATGGGTTAGGGGTTGTGTTTACAGGTAAACAGCAAAACGAAACCTTCAAGCAACTAATTCAAGATTGGCATTTAGAAGAGAAAAGGGCTTTTGTAAAGAATTTTTTTGTGACAGTAGCAGACCGCTTAGCTTTGGGATTAAACGTCAAAAATCTTACATCTCAACTAAAAGAGATGGATTCTCGGTTGATTGAACTTGAGCTTACTATTCAAAAAAATGCGGTCTACAAGGATCAACTTGAACGTACGATTTTAGATATTTTCCAGCCATCAAAAGATACCGAACCTTTGCCGGGGCAGAAAAAAAATAAATTTATTCGGAAACTATCAAATTCAGTTAGAAAAAGATTAAGAAAGCTTCGCGCCTTTGTTCATAAAAAGCAATTTTTATTTTTAGACAGTAAGTTTGATCCTTTAAAGCGAACAATTTTGGTTGTTAGTCATGATGCATCGAGAACTGGTGCACCCATTTTAAGTTTAAACTTAGTTCAATTGCTGGCTGAGCACTACAATGTTATTGTATTGCTTTTGGGCAAGGGAGAACTCATCGAAACATTTAAGCTTGCAGCAGCGGCGGTTATATTTGAACCTAGCATAGACAATAATAAAGATGCTGATCATGTTATTTCGGGGATTTGCAGGCGCTATATTCTGCAGTTTGCCATAGTAAACAGTATTGAGTCCAGAGTTGCACTCCCAGTTCTAGCTTCATTGTTTGTGCCATCGATCAGTTTGCTTCACGAATTCGCCTCTTATACAAAGCCTCGCCATGCTTTTAGAGATGCTTATTTCTGGTCGACCGAAACGGTTTTTTCAACAAATTTGACGCTTGAAAATGCTCTGGCAGAGTATCCTGGCCTGAACAGAACTTCTGTGAAAGTTTTTCCTCAAGGGCGGTGTGTTGTTCCAAGCAAAGACATTACCGCAAGAAAACTTGATATTGAACGTTCTCGTCTTATTCAACAAATGCGTCCAAGTGGTAAATCTGATGACGCTTTTGTAGTAATGGGTGCAGGTACTGTACAATTGCGCAAGGGGGTTGATCTTTTCATCGAATGCGCTTCTCGTGTCGTTCATGCGCCAGGAGGGGATAAGTGCCGCTTTGTCTGGGTTGGCAAAGGATATGATATTGAGAACGATTTGGGCTATTCAGTATACCTTGCCGATCAGATCGAACGATCAGGCATTGAAAAGCATTTCGTTTTTACAGGGGAAACGAGTGAGATCGAACTGGCTTATCAGTTGGCGGATGTTTTTTTGCTTTCGTCGCGTCTTGACCCATTTCCAAATGTTGCTATCGATGCCATGAGTAACGGGTTACCTGTTATCTGTTTTGAAAAGACAACTGGAATTGCTGATTTTTTAATCCAGAATGGTGTCGGGGATTATTGCGTGGCACCATACCTTGACACTGTTGAGCTATCAAAAAAATTAATGGCTTTTGTTCGATCTGCTGCGTTGATGAAACAGGTGGGCGATCAATGCCGGACGGCTTCTCTTTTATCATTCAGAATGCAAGACTATGTATTGCGTCTTGAAACTTTAGCTGTTTCTGCCCGAAATAAAATTGATCAGGAGCGCATTGACGGAGAAGAAATTATTAAGTCTTGTATGTTTCGGAAGATGTTTGCGCTTCCTCCTAATGCTCAGAACACTTCAGAAGTGCCAGCGATTAGCGGGTATATTCGAAGTTGGAAGACAGGAATTGGTCCACGTAAGCCATTCCCAGGTTTTCACCCAGGTATTTATTTGGAATCCTATGGGCTAGCTAATGAAAATGCCGACCCGTTTGCGGATTATTTGCGAAATGGGTGCCCGCAAGGTCCTTGGTGTTATAATGTAATTTCTTCAGTACAAGACTCAAGGCGCTCTAAGATCGGCAATGCAAAAGTGGCTCTGCACCTGCATGTTTACTATCCTTATATGTTACCTGAAATTATTAAGCGATTGGAGTTAAATGAGATTCGTCCAGATCTGTTTGTAAGCGTTAAAGATCAATTTTCACGAAAACTAGTGCTTGATATCCTTGCGGACTATAAAGGTAATGTTGTTGATGTCCGAATCGTGCCAAACCGCGGCCGTGACATTGGCCCCCTTTTGACTGCCTTTGGACGGGAGCTCATTGAGGGTTATGATCTCGTCGGCCACTTGCATACCAAGCAAAGCCTTGATGTTACTAATCGTGCTGTTATATTGGACTGGAACAATTTTTTATTGGAAAACCTGATTGGTGGTCGTTCAGGTGGAAGAATGGCAGATACCATTATATCTGCCATGACCAATGACCCAAGTATTGGTATCGTGTTTCCTGACGATCCGAATGCAATAGGATGGACAGCTAACCGTGAGATTGCGGAAAAAATGGCATTACGATTAGGTTTATTTGAACTTTCAGAGGCCTTTAATTTTCCTGTCGGGACAATGTTCTGGATCCGAAAATCTCGGCTTGCTCGTTTTGTCGAGCTGGATCTTCATTGGGATGATTATCCCCCTGAGCCCTTACCCTATGATGGTTCAATGTTACATGCATTGGAGCGTCTCTTTGGTTCTCAGCTTACCGCTGAAAATATAAATTATGCAGTGACGTATGTTTCTGGAGTAACAAGATGAAAATAGTTGTTCTTGGTGGAGGCGGCTTTATTGGATCTGCTATTATCGATCGATTGCTTCATGATGGTCACGAGATTCGAGTTTTCGAACGGCCTCGTATTGATCCTTATAGGTCTTTTCGTTCCGAAGAAAGAGTCGAATGGATAACCGGTGATTTAATGAGTCTTCATGATATTCATGGGGCTATAAAGGGAATGGATGTAGTATTGCATCTAATTTCAACGACATTACCAAAGAGTTCAAACGAAGATCCAATATTTGATGTTCAAAGCAATCTGGTTGCTACATTACAATTACTGGACGCTATGGTCGTTCAAAGTATTAGAAAGATCATATTTATTTCCTCAGGAGGGACAATTTATGGTGATCCAAAATATTTGCCAATTGATGAAAGACATCCTACCGATCCAAAGGTTTCTTATGGAATTACTAAACTTGCAATTGAGAAATTTCTGCTGCTGTATCAGCACCAACATGGTATTAAAGTTAATATTTTACGTGTTGCAAACCCTTATGGTGAAAGGCAACGAGTTGAAACAGCCCAAGGCGCAGTGGCAGTTTTTCTCAATAGGGCACTAAGAAAAAAAACAATCAAAATATGGGGAGATGGAAGTGTTATCCGTGACTATATCTATATCAAAGATGTTGCTGATGCCTTTGCCCTTGCACTTGTTTATGATGGACCTCATTCTGTATTCAATATCTCGACTGGTTATGGAACAAGTTTAAGCGAACTTATCAACATGCTTGAGTGTATTCTTGGACACGTTGTACCATATGTTTTTCATCCTGCTCGGCAGTTTGATCTACCAGTTAGCATTCTTGATAACACATTAGCAAAGATTGAATTGGGTTGGCAACCCATGACATCCTTGGAGAACGGAATTGTTTGTACTATTGATTGGATGCTTATGGAAATGAATGGACATGCAATAAATTTATAAAGTGGTGTGGCAAATAGTAAATTTTTCTGATGTGTGATACCGAGTGGTGGTTTCTTTGGAGGTGGTTCTTGGCATTACTCTATCAAATCCGATTATCCTTTATGATTTCAGTCTGCAATGTGTTTTCACCTGCCAAATTCAGTTGGCAGGGAAATCATTAAAAAGAAAGAAATATGAAATAATTCAATAAGTTCTATCTGCTAATTTGTTTTGAAATGGTGCTATATATTCACCAGTAATGTCCCCTGATGGCGTATTAAATTCAAGGCGTTCCATTAAAATATTCAAAGAGCCGTTACCATAGCTAAAAGCTAAAGATATATCATTCAATAGTAAATAGAGGTTCCCTTAATGAATTTCAATCTCCTTCATGCCAGGATCGCATAAAATACGTCATTGAATGGCGTGGCCAAATGGTAAATGTTGAACATCCTTTATCGCAATCAATAGAACAATTATCAGTAAAAGACAAAAAAATTACCGAGCTGGAACATAGCTTCAATAAAAAAGTTAACTCCTGCAGTTGCTGGATGACCATGCCAATACGAAAAATTATACTCTCAATACAACAGAGATCAAGAAAAATCCCTAACCTTTTATTTAAGTTATTAGGAATAACGAAATCAAACGATATACGGCCCATAGAAGTTGCAAGATCTATTGATATTGATTGCAGTATAGCTGTTCCTTTTCTGTTTACTGGAAAAAAATATTTTTCTGAAAAAAAGATAGCCGCTATTATTCATATTTATTATGAAGAGCTTGCGTGCGAAATTCAATCGTATCTCTACAACATACCGATTGATATTGATCTCTATATTTCTACAACAGACCATTTCAAGGCTGCTGCTATCAGGTGCGTGTTTGCTGGCTGGAAAAAAGGTTCTGTCGAAGTCCATGTGGTGCCAAACCAGGGTCGCGACATAGCTCCAAAACTGGTGTCGTTCAGAGATGTTTATCGCAGATATGACTATGTGCTCCATATTCACGGAAAACTGTCAACGCATGTAGATGTTCTATCAAGTTGGCGTCATTTCTTATTTGAGAGCTTGCTAGGAACACCACAAGTAGTGAGCAGTATTCTTTCTGTTTTTGAGCAATTTCCAAACATCGGGATGATTGCTGTTCAGCATTTTGAACTAGTGCGCCATAGGGTGAATTGGGGTGGCTATTTTTTGATCGCACAACGGCTTGCTGAACGGATGGGATTTACACTCGACGAGAAAGAACCTCTTGATTTTCCTTCTGGTTCGATGTTCTGGGCCCGAACTTTGGCGCTACAGCCATTGCTTGATATTGGATTAAAAATTGAAGATTTCGATGTGGAATCGAGCCAGATCGATGCCACACTAGCCCATGCTGTTGAACGCATATTCTTTCATACTTGTGAATATGCAGGGTTCAACTGGATCAAGGTTGCCCGCCCCGAACTGTATGAAGAGACCCCAAAAATTATTCACGTCTCTAATACAGAGGATTTATCAAATAAAGTTACACAAGTATTTTTCCGATTGCTGGATCCTCGCGGTGTGCAACCCCGTAGTGTTATACCAACTCCAGTGTGTACACCAGCGTCTCAACTTTTTACTCATATCAGAAACCATGCATTGGGTACACATATCACAATTACTCCAGAAAATCGTGTAGCAGTAGGGCTTGTTACTTATAACAATTCCGAACAGGAGCTGAACCGTTCGATTGCTGCTGCGAAAATATCTATGAAATTTGCGGGTCTGAATACTTATAAAGCATTTTTTGTCATTGACAATGGAGCAAGCACAAAAAACAAGATCACCGAAACAGACTTCATAACTCCTATAGAAAACCAGGATAATCGTGGATTTGGGGGAGGTCACAATATTCTTATGCGTGAAGCATTTGATGCGGGGTGTGATATATATATCGCCATTAATCCAGATGGTTTGCTGCATCACAAAGCAGTGGGAGCTTTAGTGCAGATGGTTCGCGCGGCGCATGGCAAGGCACTTGTTGAAGCGTTGCAATTTCCGGTTGAACACCCCAAGCCTTACGACACTGATACCTTTGAGACGCCATGGGTATCGGGTGCATGTATCGCCATATCAAGGGAGGCGTTCAATGATTTGGGAGGGTTTGATGAAGATTTTTTTATGTACTGTGAAGATGTTGATCTTTCGTGGCGCGCCCGCGCTCATGGTTATGTGCTGAAAACTTGTCCGCGTGCGCTCTTTTTGCATGCTGTCACTAATCGGGAAATGTCGCCAACAACCTTGCACATGATTTTTGAATCCGGTATCATACTAGCCCGGAAATGGGGATCGTCCGAATTTGAGAAGTGGTTGAGACATGAACTGAAAAAGCAGGGCAAACCAATCAGGTCACGAATTTTTGCACGTGTGCCTGAAGAGTGGCGACACATACCAGATTTTTCTCATCAATTCAGTTTTGCAAAACCACGTTGGTAACTCATATGATAAAAAATCAAGTTGACTGCATTGTTCGTTTTCACGATATAAACCGTCTTAATGAGCTTGATCGATGCATTTTTTCTCTTGTGGGACAGCTATACAGGCCTCTTCACATCATCATTGCAGTACAACGCTTTACTGAAAGACAGATTGACGATATACAAGCTACGTTGGCTCCATTATTGAGTTTGCCCAACTCGCCGATACTTACGGTTAAAAATTGGGAAAATGCTTGCCCGATTGATGCGCGTACAGAACTTTTGAATTTTGGATTAGCCGCAGTTACAGGTCAATATGTTGCGTTCTTGGATTATGATGATGTTCTTTATCCTGAAGCTTATTCTATACTTACACAATGTCTCAAGGCGAGCAAAAGGGCAATTGCCTTCGCAGCAGTTCGTACGATTAATGTCTGCGTATTTGAGCAATTTATGCACGTAGCAGGGCTAAGAAATCAGTTTTTTTTTGGAGAAAATCTTGAAGACTTGTTTCGCGCAAATTTCTGTCCTATTCACTCTTTGCTTATTGACAGATCAATTGTGTCACCAAGTATTCTGTCTTTTGACACAACAATGGTCTGGGAAGAAGATTATGATTTATTGCTTAGACTTTGTGCTGCCTATCCTTCCGATTTTACTGAAATAAAGACGGTGATTGGCGATTATTACTTCAAGAGTGATGGTAGTAACACAATTCCGGCAAACGGAAAATTGAGCGAAAAACAAGAGATAGAATACGAACAAGTTCGAGTTTTTATCGAGAATCGAAGAAAAACAACTTTTATCGCACCGGAAGTACAAAAGCAACTGGGTATTCTCAAAAAATCCACTCAAGGAATAACTATCAGGGATTTTCTAAACATTAATAAAAGAAAAAAATGGTATAGTATAATATCAAGTGTTAAAAGTCGTATAATAAAGCGTCAACTCACCGTTCATACTCAACCAAAGGGTTGAGTATGAACGGTGGAAGTATACCATACAGGAACCCCATAGCCAGTACTATAAGCAAACAAAGGTGTCCCGAAGAAAAGTATAGTCCGATGTCAGACGGTTTCTTGACCTGCTGGCTTGCCAGCGAACTGGATATCATACAGCATATTGTAAATCCCGTTCTGTAAAAGTAATTCGTCATGGTTTCCTGATTCAACGACCATCCCCCTTTCCATGACAATGATTTTGTCGGCGTTCTTGATGGTCGAAAGTCTATGGGCTACAACAAGAGAGGTCCTGTCCTCCATGGCATTGTCGATAGCTTCTTGTACCACTTTTTCTGACTCATTGTCGAGTGCGCTGGTCGCTTCGTCAAAAATAAGGAGCTCCGGATTTTTTACCATGGCCCGGGCTATTGCGATACGTTGACGCTGGCCACCTGAAAGCTGTATGCCCCGGTCGCCAATCATTGTTTCGTATTGTTGTGGTTTCTCCATGATGAATCCGTGAGCGTTTGCAAGTTTTGCTGCTTGTTCGATTCGGCCACTGTTGATCTCATCATGCACGCCATAGGCGATATTTTGTTCAATCGAGTCATTAAAGAGGATAACCTCCTGGCTTACAACCCCGATCATTTTCCTGAGTTGTTTGTAATCAAATTCGCGAATGTCTATACCGTCAATGGTGATGCGGCCAGAATCGACGTCGTAGAATCGCATTAATAGATCAACAGCGGTGGATTTGCCGGATCCCGACTGGCCTATCAAGGCGACCATTTCTCCTTTTTTAATCTCAAATGATACATGATCGAGAATGTTGGGTGCATCAGGTTGCTCTTTGTTGTATTTAAAGCAGACATTTTCAAACTTGATGTTATTTGAAAAACTGTTGATAGCGAGCGTTCCGTTGACAATGGCCGGTTGAGTGTCGAGAAGTTCAAAGAGTCGTTCGACGGAGATTAGACCCATTTGCATGGAAGTATTGGCCTCACCAAGCGATTTGATTGGGCCCATGGTGGAGTAGAGGGTAAATGCAAAGACCAGCAGTTCATTGGCCGTCATGGCGCCATGAAACACCTGGATGCCACCGAACCAGAGTACCATTGCGATTGCTCCGATGAGAAGCGTCTCATTGAGGGGACTGATCAGGTTCCTGAGCTGCGCGATTCTGATGCCAAGTTTCCGAAAGTCTTTGGTGAACACCTTGAACCTGTCCAGCTCTATCTCTTCGAAGGCGGTTGATTTGATGACTTTGATGCCGTTGAATTTTTCCTGAAGCACGGAGTTCATATCGCCCATTCTTGTCTGAAAGCTCAGTGCAAGGCCTTTGACGTTTTTGCCGATCAAGCGGATGACGAAGAGAATGCTCAGCGAGGTCAGAGCAGAAAAGAGTGTCAGTTTCCAGTTGAGGGCGAGCAGGACGCCCATGTAGACAAAGACAGAAAAGGGGTTCTGCAGAAAGTTGACAAAGGTAGAACTGATGCTGTTGTTGACGTTTTCCACATCGTTGTTGACGTAATTCATCAGATTTCCAACGCGGTTTTTATTGAAATAGTCAAGATGCATCTCGATAATGCTTCTGAAAACGTCGTCCCGAAGCTTTTTGGCCGTTTTGGTCTGAATTCTGAAGATAATCTGTCCGTTGAGATAAATAAACAGGTTTTTTATGGCGAATGTAGCGATAAGGAACAGGCATATCTTCAATAGAGCAAGTTCTCGAGTGGGCGCGCTGAACATCTCCTTGAATTTTTCAAGTGCCCATGTCTTCAGGCGTTCAGTGTCTTTAAGGGTTGCGGGGCTCGTAACTATTTTTTGTTCAGGCGTTTTCTGTGCAGCTTGCGTTGTCAGTGCATTTGGCGGTGTCACAGCCTGCGCCTTCGTATCTGTTGTGAGATCAGGTCGAGTACTGGTCTGAACGGTTGAACCTGTAGAAAAAACCTCATTTAATAGAGGGAGTATAGAGTAGATAGAGACGACGCTAAAAAGAGAAGTGATCATGCTTACGAAGACGACCAAAACGATTTTGCCTTTCGATGGAGCGAGGTAGAGGAGAATTCTCAGCAGTAACTTCATGTACGCTTTTCAATAGTTCTTATTTGGGTTGACTGATGAATATAATGCAATAATTGGAAACTTGGCTTTATTCAGGATAGTGAGCACCATTTGTTGCTCGTATAATGATATTATGTGCGCGGAGGTACAATAGAGCGAAGACCGTTCGGTTTTTGCTTTTTCTTCGAGTGATGGACTTTCCTTTTCTATAGTATGTTTCGTACTTTTGTCAAGTTATCGGCTCTTGGTGTGCTGTGTTTGAACGGCTTTTGCCTTGCAAGTCCCGGTGTTTGGTAGATAACTCAGGTAGTTTTGATTTATAACGTGTTTGTCTTGCCGTTGCCACTCATCTGGCGGCACATCATTTGCGGTAGTATGAATGGTATCAACTGTTACTGGCTTCGGTTGTTATGAGCCACTTTATTGGAAGGCTTGGAGAAAAAAACCGGCGGCGAATAAAATCGGTTTTGGATGTCGTTATATTTGGGGCAGTAAGGTTGCTTGGTGTGCTTATGCGGGTGATGAGTCGGCGCTTGGCTCGTCGTGCAGCATTCCTGCTTGGAGATTTTGTGCACTATGTCGTTGGCCTTCGGTGCGAACTGGTCTACAGAAACATCGGCATTTCCTTTCCTGAGAAGTCTCCGGCTGAAATTCGTAGCATCGCCACGCGTGTTTACAGGAATATGGCCGTCACCCTGATCGAGGTATTGCGCTTTCCGCTTGTCAGAAGCCGTGAAGATGCCGCAAATCTTGTCGATATGGATGTGCATGTGGATGAATTCATGCGCAGAACAAACAACGGGCTGAGGGGTGCGGTCATAGTCTCCGGTCATTTCGGTAACTGGGAGCTTATGGCCTTGGCATTTGGCATCCTGGCCAAGCCGGTAACCATCATCGTCAAGCGTCTGAGTAACGACCTTGTTGATCGCAGGATGAACGAGTTGCGTACCCTGAGGGGAAACAGCGTCATTTATGGTAACCTGTCAGTAAGGAAGGGGCTGAGGCTGCTTGCAGATGGAGGCGTTCTGGCTATCCTTGCTGATCAATCGGACCCAAGTGCGACCTATTTTGGGGAGTTTCTCGGCAGGAGGGCGACGATTTTCAGTGGTGCGGCCTTTTTTGCACTCAAGGCACAGGTGCCGCTGTTCGTTACCATGTGCAGGTTCGCAGGCGACGGAAAATACAAGACCGAAA
The DNA here is from genome assembly GCA_049317185.1 of Chlorobium sp. Classification (GTDB taxonomy): domain Bacteria; phylum Bacteroidota; class Chlorobiia; order Chlorobiales; family Chlorobiaceae; genus Chlorobium. Next base: position 59,128 of record JBMOIS010000011.1, read on the forward strand.
TGCAGGAAATCAATACTTCGGATCTGACCTTCTGCAAGGAGGATATCGCTATTCTCGCCTCACGCTATACCCGTGTGCTTGAGGAGTACATCAAACGTTGGCCTGAAGAGTGGTTCTGGCTGCACAATCGCTGGAAAAATGGTGGAGACGGGCAAACGGGTGGATAAGTCTTCAAGAGTCTAATATTATTTATTACCATGCCAAATAAGACTATATGCGCTACGTTGTCGTCATTCCGGTTTTTAACCAGCTTCAGTACACGGCGCAATGTGTGAAAAGCCTGCTGGCTCAGCAGGTCAAGCCCGAAGATATCCTGATTATCGATAACGCAAGCAGCGATGATACACCGCATTGGCTGGAGCAGCATCCTGAGCTGCAACGGCACCCCAATCGGACGAATCTTGGTTGTGGTTGCGCCTGGACACAAGGAGCGGTGCTTAGCCCGGATGCTGAATGGATTGTCTTGCTCAACAACGATGTGCTTTGTGGTACTGATGCTATTGGTGCGCTTCTGGATGCCGCTGAGCGAGAAAAGTTTGGTGTGGTAAGTCCGGCGTTGCTAGAAGGGGAGAATGATTATGATTTCCGTACGTTTTCGGTGGATTACAAGGGCAAAATGTCTGGTATGATTCGCAAGAACCGGTTGCATGGGGTCTGTTTTGCCGTGCATCGGAGTGTGCTCGAAAAAATTGGTTTTCCGGATACCGACAGGCGTCTTGGTGGCTATTAAGATGCCGAATTTCAGTTTCGCTGCAGACGTGCAGATATACCGGTAGGAATTGTCGGCGATTCGGTGTTTCACCATTTCGGTTCGATTACCCAGAAAGCCATTAAACAACAGACTGGCAGGAAATCTCTTGGAGACAGAAAATATTTTCGCATCAGGATCGGTTCAAGATGGTGGGCAAGAAAGAGAGACAACTTTCTGTTGTCGTTTGAGTTCAGGAAGTGGATAAATCAGGAAAGGTTACGATCAGGTTATTCGCTTCATATGTTACGCAGGGATGGGGAGTGGGAGACGCATTGAATTATCAGGTTGTGTCTTGCTTTTCTTGAGAACCATAACGAATGCTTTGCCGATGGCGACTGGAGTTAGAGACAGCAGGATGCTGGCAACCTTTTTATTGATCACGTATAATCAGGAGCGGTATGTGCGTGAGGCAATTGAGGGAGCTTTCAGCCAGACCTATTCGCCCCTGGAAATCGTCATATCCGACGACTGCTCTACGGATGGGACATTCCGGATCATCGAGGAGATGTGCAAAAAATACGGTGGTCAGCATAAGGTTGTCATGAACCGGAACCGGGAGAATCTTGGACTTATTGGGCATATCAACAGGATAACCTCACTTTCTTCTGGTGAACTCATTATTTATGCTGCAGGTGACGATATTTCCCTTCCTGAAAGGACAGAAAAGTTGGCCGAGCGTTATTTGTCTTCCGGCGGTAAGGCATCATTGATTCACTCGTCAGTTTTTCTGATTGATAATGATGGAAACAGGGTAGGGATGAGGTTCCCACCGGTGATTTCCGGTGGTCTTGATATTCGGGGCATGGCAGTCAGCGGTGCGCTGATTATTGGTGCCACCAGCGCGTTTACCAGAAATATTGAAGAAATATTTGGTTCGATAACATATAGCAAGTGCATTGAGGATCTTGTGTTGGGGTTTCGAAGTGCCCTGACCGGAGGCCTCGAGTTTATGGATGAGCCGCTGATTTTGTACAGGTCTGAATCTGGCATAACAGCGAAATCGGGTCGTCGTAACCAATCATTTGATGAATTTCTCAGAAGCAAACTTGGCGATCAAGAGGGATATTTGGCGGTGCTCTCTCAGCGATTGGCAGATTTGCGGAGAATCGGTAACAGCGATTTGCAAGTACCGATAAAAAGCAAACGCACTGAAGCTTTATTGATGCGAAAAGTATGAACAAAAAACTACCGGTTTTTAAGACTGATGGTCTATTCTGCCAGGAGAGGTCTATTGTCGTTGTTTATTAGGTCATGGTTTCGTGAGAAAAAATGGCGAATTTTCTTTCCTTTAAAGAAATTGATGCATAAGCTATCAACAGAGCGCATATAAATTTTATTTGTTTGTGATACTTGATAATCGCAATTTTTATAAATGAACTCATACCCCGTAGTTCTGCTGCGGTGAATTTTATTACTTCGAATTTAATGTGTTGAATTATGGCTAAACTGTTTGGAAATATCGGAGATAATGTTATCTCAAAAATTAATTTTCAAATAAAAAGGAAGTTAAATAATAAAAATATTTTTATCCCGGTTATTAATGGTATAAAGGTTGGAGTAAGTGGCGAAAAATGGATGTCTGGAGTGCTGGTAGAAATATTTCATTATGATTCAGATGGCGCATTTTATGATGTTGGAATAAATCTTGGTCAAACTATGATAAAAGTTATGACCTTAAATCAAAATATAAGCTATGTGGGTTTTGAACCAAATCCATCTTGTTTATTTTATTTACAGCATCTTATTTCTGCGAATAAATGGAATCGTAATATCATAGTTCCTGTTGGGCTTTCGGATTCTGATCAGTTGCTGCCGTTATATGGTTCAAGTGATACAGATCCTGAATCGACAATTATTAAAGAGTTGAGACCATCAGAGGATTATGTCCTGAAAATTGTTCCTGTTTTTCGTTATGAATCAATTATGTCGGATGTTTTTAACAAAAAAGTCTCTGTGATAAAAATAGATGTGGAAGGTTCAGAATTGGAGGTCATAAAAAGCTTGTTTTCCTTGATTAATAAAGATAGACCAGTAATCATTATGGAGGTATTGCCTCGGCAAAATGATGACTCATTTAAATCCATGCGCAATAAAAAAATGATTGGATTGATGACGGATATGCAGTATTCTTTTTATCGAATAATAAAAACATCTCAGGATACTTATGCTGGCGTATCTGCTGTCGATAATGTGGGCGATTATTCTGATCCTTTCATGAAAGATCATATTGTTATTCCAAATGAGTATGCTGCAAGAATAAAAAAGTTTATGACAATTCTGTAAGTGTCTCTAAAAAGATATGAAAGATGAACAAACCCACTCCGCGTAGCATACTTATTATTGTACAACGATCAAACGGTGATGTTTTTCTAAGTTCGCCGCTGATCGAAGGGCTTTTTCGGGCCTATGGCAGTCCGCATATTGATCTTTTGGTCAATAGCGATACGTTGCCGATTGCCAAAACGCTACCACATATCGTTGACATTCATCAGTTTACCTACAATGGTGACGGGTATAGTGGACCCCGATTTTTGGACAGTGGTTTAAGTTGTTAACTTGCCCCAAAA
>JBMOIS010000012.1:0-60375 GCA_049317185.1 Chlorobium sp.
CGCCGAGTTTTTATAAAAAGCCCTTCAGTAATGATGGGCTTTTTTTTTGCCGCCACCCTGCACACCCAGGCCTGAATGACATAATTCCTGTATTGTTTTTCACCGATCGCTGTGTTATTTTCAACCAGTCTCTTATTGGCAGCACACCCCTGTCGTACATTGTAACACTGTAATCATAAGCCGGAATGTCACCTCACGCCTATCACTTTACCGCCGAGATGAGTGTTCGCGATTATGAGTGCGACATGCAGGGCATTGTCAATAACAGTGTTTACCAGAACTACCTCGAACATGCAAGGCATCTCTATCTGAGGCAGGCTGGTATCGATTTCAGCGAATACACACGCCAGGGAATCAATCTTGTGGTCGTGCGTGCCGAGCTTGACTACAAATATCCACTTGTTTCGGGCGATACCTTTCTGGTTGGCCTCACCATCAGTCGAGAATCAGCGTTGAAATTTGCTTTTTATCAGGATATATTCCGCTTGCCAGATCACAAACCTGTTTTGAAGGCCAAAATTATCGGAACAGCCCTGAACCAGCGCGGACGTCCTGAAATTCCAGAAGCTCTTGCCTCACTGTTGAATCCGGGCCAATAAGGTGATTTCATCCATGTAAAAATAAAGAAATGAAGCCATTGATAGAGGTTGGGCACTCCTATCTCGCACTGAGTCAAGGAGAGCAACAATTGGTCGACGCACTCTATGAAGAAGCGGCAGAAAGCTACAAGCGGGCACTTGAGCTTTCGAGGAGTATACCGAAAGAGGAGGCGTTTGACTATGAAGGGTTTGATGCTTTATGCCATACAGGTCTCTCCGGCGCTTATGTCAAGCTTGGCCGTTATGTGGAGGCCCTTCATTCCGCAGAGATTGGGCTGCGCTACTTTAACCGCAGGGGTGAACTGCATCAGGATGAGGGCAGGCAGTGGATCGCTGCTGTGCTCAATCGCGCACAAGCATTCGATGGTATCGGACAATCGGAAGAGGCGTTGAAAGCTTACAGTATTGCCGGAGAGATGATTGCAGAACGCAAGGGTGAGCTGCCCGGCAAAGAGGAGTTGCAACGTTTGATTGACGATCATGTTGCCAAACTTAAGCCTCTCATGGCAGATATAAATCCAGCCGGTTACAAAGCCTGGTGGGAGTTCTGGTCGTAAGTGTCAATGCTGCCCATCAAAAGAATACTGGTCGTAAGGCTCAGTTCCATCGGAGACATTGTCCTTACCACCCCGCTGCTCAGGAGTCTGCAGAGTGCCTGGCCGGATGCGAAGATCGATTACTGCACCAAAACGCCATTTGCCCACCTCCTCAAGGCAAATCCTCGCATCTCAGCGGTATATACCCTCGAAGCTCCCCCCTTCGGCGGTTACGATCTTGTGGTCGACCTGCAGAATAATCTTCGTTCACACGCCATTGTCCGTTCGCTTCACAAGCAGCATCTTGTACACTACCGCAAAGCCAACTGGAAAAAATGGCTTCTCGTGCAATGCAAAATTAATTTCTATGGACCTTGTCGGAGCGTGGTTGGCCGCTATCATGACGCACTGAAAGAGTTTGCACTCTCAGGTGATTCTCTTGGTTGTGAGCTTTATCCCTCTTCAAGCGAAAGAGCCTTTGCCGAAACCTTTTTTTATGGTAGCAAAACAACTCTTGCCCTCTGTTTTGGAGCAAAACATTTTACGAAACGTTATCCGCCTGGCAGTTTTGCCGCACTGCTCACCCTTTTGCTCAAAGAAAAGCCGCTACAGATTATTCTCCTCGGCGGCAAAGAGGATGCTCCGCATGCCTCAGAAATCATGGATGCCTTGCCTGGAGCGTTCCGCCCAATGGTGCGCAACCTTTCCGGAGGTTGCACGCTCATGGAAACCGCAGCGATTCTTGAACGATCTGATGCCGTGCTGTGTAATGATACCGGGTTGATGCATGTCGCCTCCGCGTTCGGTAAACAGCTTTTTGTGCTCTTCGGTTCTTCAGCTTCAGCATTTGGGTTTCTTCCCTATCACGTGCCTTACGATCTGTTTCAGGTCGAAGGACTACCTTGCAGACCCTGCTCCCATATTGGCAGGGATCATTGTCCTAAAGGTCACTTTCGATGCATGAACGATCTCTCTGTCGCTCTTATTGCCGAGCATATTCTTGATTATTTTACCGTTGCCAATTAAAAACACAACAATCGTCTTAAAGGCTGCAAGAGACCCTCATTCCCGGTATTATTCCTCATGGTTGGAATATTGGCGCAAATAGATTACCTTTGTGGTTCAAATTTGCAAGATGGTGTTCACAGGGAAACCTTGAAGCCGTGGGGCTGGTCTGCGCAATGCCGGACCCTCGCCGTGTTGCAAGCAACTCAGGAGTACTAATGTTATCATCAATTTGCGCTATGGAAACAAACAAACTTTATGAATGCACGCTCATCATTGACGGAGGACTTCAGGATGAAGTGATTGCCGCAGCAATGGCGATGGTGCAAAGGGTTATCACCGAAAAAGGCGGCAGTATCAGCAGTGTTCTTGAAATCGGCAGGCGCAAAACAGCGTATCCAATTAAAAAGAAAACCATTGGATACTACGCTCACATCGAATTTACTGCTGCTGCCACAGTTATTGCGGAGGTTGAAAAAGTGCTCCGCTACGAGGAAGAACTGTTGCGTTACCTGATTATTCACCTTACCGGAGCCCTTCTTGAAATGCGTAAAAGGGTTGAGAAATACAGTGTTGTTATAGGCAGCCCAGAAGACAATGCTCTTGCTGAAGCCGCTGCAGCCAATACTGTTGCCAAATAATTGTCAGGGTTAGTTTGAACGCAAGCTGAGAAGTGATTCCTTTTGAAGAAATAAACAGAGCAGATGTTATGGCTGAATTAAAAATGCCAGAGATAAACAGTGTTGTGATTGCTGGAAATCTTACCAAAGATCCTGTTTTCAGGCAAACTAATTCAGGCGGAACGCCGGTTGTTAATTTTTCGATTGCATGTAACAGACGATTCAGGGACAGCAATCATCAATGGCAGGAAGATGTCTGCTATGTTGGTATAGTTGCCTGGAACAAGCTTGCTGAAAGCTGCCGTGACAACCTGAAGAAAAGTTCAGCAGTCCTTGTTGACGGTGAATTACAGAGCCGGACATGGAAAGCGCAGGATGGATCATCCAGAACCGTGGTTGAAATAAAGGCCAGAAGAATCCAGTTCCTCAACAAGAGGCACAAGAACGGCGAGGAGGATGAAGAGGGCTTTATTGAAGACGATAGTCACGATAACCATCATGAAGATGATCCTGGTCACATTTACGAATACAAATACCTTTCTTCCGATTGAGAGGGCCGGGTAAGCAAAATTTTGTAATGAACTTATGAAACAAAAATTCACACAATCACAGGGTTACAAAGCACAGGGTAACAAATCTTTGAGCAATGCCCTTGCGTCCAAAAAGAAAGTATCGAAGAATCAGGTAGTTTTTTTCGATTACAGGGACGAACGCAAACTCAAGAGGTTTATTAACGATCAGGGAAAAATTATTCCCCGTCGCATCACCGGACTTTCCGCCAAGGAACAGAACCTTCTTACGCATTCAGTAAAATGGGCACGCTTTCTGGCAGTTATTCCTTATGTTGTCGACGAATATAAATAACCATTTTGCAATCTATTGAACAAGGAAGCTAAGCAGTGAAAGTCATTTTAAGAAAAGATGTGGCTACCCTTGGCGATGCAGGTGAAGTTGTGGCCGTAAAAAACGGTTATGCAAACAATTTCCTGATTCCGCAGGGTATGGCTATAAGAGCTACCGAGGGAACGCTTAAAGCTCTTGAAACCGAGAAAAAACAGCAAGCTAAAAAGGTCGAGCTGCAACGCAAGAGTGCTCGCGAACATGCTCAGAAAATTGAGCAACTGTCATTGAAAGTATATGCCAAAGCTGGTGAATCAGGCAAACTCTTTGGAACAGTTACTTCAGCCGATATCGCTGATGCCCTGAAAGCTCAGGGGATCGACATTGACCGCAGGAAGATAACCATTGAAGCCCCGATCAAGTTGCTCGGCAAATACGAAGCCGACGCAAAAATCTTTATGGATATTACGGTAAAGGTTCATTTCGAAGTAGAAGCCGAAGGCACCGGTGTCTGAGGTTTTTTTTTGAAAAAGACAAACACACAAGATTGCGAATTAATTTCGTAACCTCAAGCTCCCTGAATCTAATTCAAGGAGCTTTTTTTTTTGTACAAGGAGTTTTGTCGAGCGGAACCAGGAATTTCATTGCCAGTCAAAAAAAAAGGTGACAGCACAGGGTATTTTTTGTACGTTTATAGAAAACAACTTACCACAATGGCTATGAAACAATCATTGAGAGCCCCTGCAGTCTGGTGTTTATTGCTTCTTGTTTTTCTGAGTGGTTGCGCAAGTTCGCAACAGTGCGTTATGCTTGCCCGTGACGGCGCAGCCTATACAGGTGCGGTTTCAGCTCTGGTGGACAGGGCCAGCGCCGTCAGGGTGGAATCATCCTCTTATACCCTGCATCAAGAGCGTTCCGGGTTGCTACTAAAATACAAAGGCCAGGCGTTGAAGAATGCGTCGAGTGACTTGCTCAAGCAAGCCAATCAATCAGACCTGGGTGCCATTGAAAATAATCGCCAGACAAAAGATGTGGCGATCTCTCTCCAAAATTATTTCATTGCCTTGCAGGAGCTGGCAGCGTCAACTGCTCGGGTTGATATAGGCTCCAAAACCAGCGAACTCATTGCAAAACTTGATGATGCCATGAGAACTGAAAGTCGGGGATCCTTTTTGGTGTCGCAGTCAGTTGCCCCTGTTCTTGTGACGCATATCACCGAAAGAGCGCTCCGAAAAGAGCTGAACAGCAGAAAGCAGGTCATCCTCAGAGCCCTTCAAATTCTTGATGGTCTGCTCATCACCATCACACGCGAGATCGAAGCTCAGACCAAAAACATCCGAAAAGCAAGGGAGGCACTTCTTGTTCAACAAATCTGTCAGGACACTATCTCTGCATCAACTCTCTCTTTATCCGATAAAGAACTTTGGGTAAACCTCCGGCAGAAGGATCTGCTGGGATCAACAACTGAAGATGATGACAAAAAAGCCATCATTTCTGTAAAAAACAGTGGACGCAAGTTCAGGGAGTTGTTTATGAACATCACATCGAAATAGGAGATGACCATGGAACAGATAATCAGCGTTCCCTTGCAAGAATTGTCGGCTTTTGCCAGAAACTTTTCTCCTTCTGTTCTGGAAGAGCTTCTGACAACTTCGTCAATGAAACCGGAAGAGAGAACGGCATTTCGTGAACAGTATCGAGACATGCAGCTCACTCTGGAGAGAGTTCTGCAGGCATACGGGCGATATGAAGCAATCGATCGGCCAGCCATCAAAGAGTGTCTGGAGGCATATCTTTTCTTGCTGCAGAGAGGCCCTGAATCAAGGGAGGAATTGATTCAGCAGTTTGCTGTTGTGCTTGATCAAGCAGCAAGGATAGATGTTCTTGACGATGGGATGATGGATCTATTGAAGGAGATCTGGCCGGAAGTGCAATGGCTAGAGCAATTACCGGCTTTTGAAGGTGGCCAGTTGCCTGATGAGTCGGTATGGCCGAAATACAGGCTCAAAGAGATTTTTGAGGGAAAAAACAGGCAGGCCCAGGTATTTTGGAACAACTCATGGGTATTAGTCCAGCTTGACATTGTTTCTGCAACAGAAGAGCTGAAAAGAGGAAAAAAGCATCTTGAATCTCTTGGCAAAGCGCTGGATCATTGTTGCAACATAATTGGCTTGCTCAGCAAGATTCATACTATCATTATGTGATTCTTGTTATGCAGGGCGAAGAATGCCTCACGACGTTCTGTGGAGGAGTATTCTTTGTATTTTATCTTGATCTTCTATATATTTTAACAATTGTAAAATTATATAGAGATACAGGAATGTTTTTGTGAGTGCGTTCCAGTGCCTGGCATCTTCATATATGTTGTGCTTAATTGCAGGTATCCTGGTCTTCCGTCAGGTCAGTCTGCATTTTGATGAAAGATCGGGAGGTAGCTCCTGTGAATAATTGTCGGATTCATACTGGTCAGTGACGACACTTTTATCGTTGTCATGAGGGTTCTTTTTTTCTTTTCAATTCATCGTTTATAACTTATTCCCAAAAAGGAGTCCAGGGTAATGTCAAAAAAAATACTTGTATTGGGTGCAGGCACCGGCGGGACGATTGTTTCTAATAACCTGAGGAGACATTTGCCTCAAGACTGGGAGATCACGGTGATTGATCGCGATGATCAGCATATCTATCAACCAGGCATGCTGTTTGTCCCTTTTGGGCTCCAAAAAGCCAATACTTTGGTGCGCTCAAGGAAAAAGTATATTCTTCCCGGTGTCAATTTTGTGATTGATGAAATCACTCGTATTGATCCTGACAAAAAGGAAGTAAAGACTAAAAAACACTCTTTTTCTTATGATTTTCTGATTATAAGCACAGGATGTAACATTGCTCCTGAGGAGAATGATGGCCTCATGGATGCATGGGGCAAGAATGCGTTTTCGTTTTATACTATTCCGGCGGCTGAAATGCTTCGCCAGAGAATGAAAGAGTTTGACGGGGGGAAACTGGTGCTTAATATTGCTGAACTTCCTTTCAAGTGCCCGGTGGCCCCAATTGAGTTTGTCTTTATGGCTGACTGGTTCTGCAGGAAGAAAGGTATCAGAAACAAAACAGAGATCGAACTGGTGACGCCCTTGTCGGGTGCGTTCACGAAACCAAAAGCATCAGCAGTCTTCACGGAGTCAGCCAAGAGTAAAAACATTAAAATCACCACCGGTTACGAACTGAATGCGGTGAATGGCAGGGAGAAGTATATCGAGTCTGTACAAGGCGATAAAATCTCTTATGATACGCTGGTCATTGTGCCAACAACCATTGGGGATAAAGTGATCAGCAATTCAGGGATGGATGATGGTATCGGGTATGTTCCCACTCACCAGAACACGCTCAAAGCATTGAAGCATGAAAGGGTCTATGTGATCGGTGATGCTACCAATGTTCCGACTTCAAAAGCTGGTTCGGTAGCTCATTATGAGGCTGATGTGGTTGTTTTCAATATCATGGCTGAAATACACGGAGTCAAGCCGGAGGAGATCTATGATGGCCACTCAACCTGTTTTATTGTCTATTCCAAAGGCACATCCTCGTTGATCGACTTCAACTACAAGATAGAGCCGCTGCCCGGGAAGTTCCCGCTGCCAAAATTTGGGCCATTCTCTCTTCTGAAGGAGACAAAGATGAACTGGCAAGGAAAACTCGGTTTTGAATGGCTCTACTGGAATGTTCTGCTTGCCGGACGACACCTTGGTGCCCCCCCAACACTTGTTATGGCCGGAAAGGAAGTGGGATGAATAGTATAACGCTTTTGTCAGAAAAAGGTTTGCGTTAATATTTTTACTTTTTCTCTTCAATTTCCATTGAAAAAGCTGGCTAATTTAGCTATATATCTTTGCGACTATATAGTTAAATTGGCCGGTTTTTTTTACGACTTCCTTTTTCTCTTCCTCATGGCCTGAAACCTGGTCGGCAGGTTTTGCCCTTTATCCGACAGAACGCTGGATGATTGGGGGCGATCTCAAATATCTTGACTGGGCATGGGCGATGAGCAAATTCAGGACAACCTTCACTGCAGACAACTCGGTATCAAACGGGCCGTTTGCAGGCCCAGTCATTTTTTATGGTGATTTCTTTTTGAAGAGTCCTTTTCTTTTTGTAAAATGAGCAACTACGTAACTATATAGTAGATTATCTCTCGCTTTTTCGGGCAGAAAAAAAGTCAAGGATTCGTTATATCCGGCCCGAAAGTTGCATAAGCGGGTGCCTCGAAAGGATAAAAACGGCAGCAGTATTATAATATTTAGAGCAAACCAGTCCATGAATTACGGCTTTGTTATTGACGCCCGAAAATGTATCGGATGTCACGCATGTACGGTAGCATGTAAATCCGAAAACCAGGTGCCACTTGGTGTGAACCGTACCTGGGTGAAGTATGTTGAAAAGGGTACCTTTCCTGACAGCAGGCGATATTTTACCGTTCTTCGCTGCAACCACTGCGCTGAACCTCCCTGTGTTGATATTTGTCCTGTAGAGGCCCTGCACCGTCGGGATGACGGTATTGTCGATTTTGACCAGCGACGCTGTATTGGCTGCAAGGCCTGCTCCCAGGCTTGTCCTTACGGTGCCCTCTATATGGACCCCGAGACGCACACCTCTGCAAAATGTAATTATTGTGCTCACAGAAAAGAGGTTGGGCTCAAACCAGCCTGTGTGGCAATTTGTCCACAGCAGGCCATTGTTGCCGGTGATCTTGACGATCCGCAGAGTCAGGTCGCCATTCTTGTTGCAAAAGAGCAGACGATGGTTCGGAAGCCTGAAAAAGGCACTTCACCCAAGCTGTTTTATATCAATGGAGATGGCGCTTCGCTTGATCCGCTGGAGGTTTCGGAAGTTAACGGATATCTCTGGAGTGAGCAGTCTCGTGGTGTTGGCCATTTTGCAGGGAAACCGATCATGAAGCCAGCACGAAAATTGCCCGCGTCTGTTGGTGTCGATGGAAAGCCAAAGGCCAGAAAAGTGTATGATATTCCTGCAAAGGGAGTTGTCTGGGGCTGGGAGGTTCCCGCCTATGTCTGGTCGAAGGCTGTTGCCTCAGGATTGTTTCTGCTGATGTTTGTGTTGCAGTCCTTGCTGATGCATCCCTTGTCAGATGCTTTGCAGTGGGCTGTATGGGCGACATCGCTTCTTTTTCTTGCTCTTACGGGAGGATTTCTTGTCAAAGATCTTGATCGTCCCGAGCGTTTTTCTTCGGTGATGCTTCGTCCGCAGTTCGGTTCATGGCTGGTAAAGGGCGGTTTGACGATTGCCGGGTTTGGTGCTTTTCTTGCCTTGTGGGGAGTCGCCAAATATTTGCACCAGCCCCTTCTCGAAACCATATCGCTGTGGTGTGGAGCGCTTTTTGCCCTTTTGACTGCTATTTACACCGCATTTCTTTTTGGCTCAGCAAAGGGAAGAGACTTCTGGCAAAGCCCGATGCTTCTGTTGCACATGTTCCTCAACTCGCTGCTTGCCGGTGGTTCTGCAATGCTCGTTCTTGGTGTTTTAACCTCCAGTGCTCCAGAGCTTTCCGAAACGCTCAGGCCAGCTCTCGCGGGCGGCTTTGTTCTCCATATTCTGGTTATGCTTCTTGAGCTTTTTGGCAAACATCCATCGAAGTCTGCAGAACGTGCTGCGGAAGTTATCATGCACGGCTCACTGAAAAAGAGCTTCTGGTATGGCAGTTTCATATTCGGGAATCTTTTTCCCCTTCTGTTGTGCCTTGCGGTTTCATCTCCTGTGATGCTTGCCGTAGCCGCCATTTTTGGACTTTGTGGTGTTTTCTACACAGAAAAAGTCTGGATTCATGCACCGCAAACCGTTCCGTTAAGTTAAACAAGTGCTGGAGAAACTATGAGTTATACCCATAAACCAACGGTTATTGAAACGATAGCAGAAAAACTGCATCTCATTCCTGACCTTCATACGGCAGGAGATGGCCCGGCAGCGAAAAAAGCCGTTGCAGATGGCAGTCAGGTAAACTGCCCACCTCCCGAAAAATGGGATAACTGGGTGGAATACGATTCCAAAAGCTGGCCTGAACGCAAGTCGAAAGAGTATATGCTGATTCCGACAGCCTGTTTTAACTGTGAGGCTGGTTGCGGACTTCTGGCTTATGTTGACAAGGAGACTATGACGATGCGCAAGCTGGTCGGTAATCCTTACCATCCGGCAAGCCGTGGAAGAAACTGTGCAAAAGGCCCCGCAACCCTCAACCAGATTGAGGATACCGACAGGGTGCTTTATCCTATGAAACGCTCAGGAAAAAGAGGTGGCGGCAAGTGGGACAGGGTAAGCTGGGACAGTGTACTTGACGACATTGCAGGAAGAATGCGCAAGGCCATACAGGAGGGCCGCAACAACGAAATATCATACCATGTCGGTCGTCCCGGCCACGAAGGCTTCATGGAATGGGTGCTGAGGGCATGGAATGTCGATGGCCATAACAGCCACACCAATGTCTGTTCCTCGGGAGCACGTTTTGGTTATGCTATATGGGAGGGGCTTGACAGGCCGTCGCCCGACTATACCAATGCCAAATTTATGCTTCTCGTCAGTGCCCATCTTGAGTCGGGGCACTACTTCAACCCTCATGCCCAGCGCATTGTTGAGGCGAGAACGAAAGGCGCTAAACTTGCCGTGCTCGATCCCCGTCTTTCAAATACGGCAAGCATGTCGGACTACTGGATGCCGAGTTTTCCAGGCAGTGAGCCTGCGATTTTACTTGCTATGGCAAAGGTTATTCTTGATGAAGGGCTCTACAACCGTGACTACCTTGAAAACTGGGTAAACTGGCAGGAGTACCTGAAACAGGATTACCAGGGAACTCCGGTGACTTTTGAAAATTTTATTGAGGCTCTGAAAAAAGAGTACAGCGCCTACACTCCGGAGTATGCAGAAAAAGAGAGTGGCGTCAAGGCGGCAATGATTGTTGAGGTTGCCCGCAAAATAGGTGAGGCTGGCACGCAGTTTGCCACGCATGTATGGCGCAGCGCAAGCAGCGGTAATCTTGGTGGCTGGGCAGTGTCACGTACCCTCCATTTCCTGAATGTCTTGACGGGCAGTGTTGGCACGCCGGGCGGAACGTCACCAAGCGCATGGAACAAGTTCCATCCCGATGTTCATGCCAAGCCGAAACCACAGACGTTCTGGAACACACTCCAATTGCCTGACGAGTATCCTCTTGCTCACTTTGAGCTGAGCTTTCTGCTGCCCCATTTTCTCAAAGAGGGTCGCGGCAAACTTGATGTCTATTTTACCAGGGTGTTTAATCCTGTATGGACCTATCCGGACGGATTTTCATGGATCGAGGCGCTGGAAGATGAATCCAAAATCGGTCTCCATGCGGCGCTGACTCCTACCTGGAGTGAAACCGCCTATTTTGCCGATTACGTTCTTCCTATGGGGCACTCTGCAGAACGGCATGATCTTATCAGTTATGAAACCCATGCAGGGAAGTGGATCGCTTTCCGCCAGCCGGTTCTTCGGGTGGCTCACGCAAAAATGGGACATCCGGTTGAATATACCTGGCAGGCAAACACGGGTGAGGTTTGGGAAGAGGATGAGTTCTGGATTGAACTCACCTGGCGGATTGATCCCGATGGAAGCCTCGGCATAAAGCAGTATTGCATGTCTCCTTACCGTCCCGGTGAAAAGATCAACATTGAGGAGTATTACCGCTATATCTTTGAGCGTGTCCCTGGGTTGCCGGAAAAGGCGGCCAAAGAGGGCCTTACAGCATTGGGATACATGCAGAAGTATGGAGCCTTCGAGGTTGAAACCAACGTCTACAAGGTCAATGAAAGAACCTTGTCGGAGGCAGATCTGCAAGGCTCATCCGTAAAGCCGGAGAGCGGGCTTATCACAAAAAATGGCAAGTCAATCGGTGTTCAGGTTAATGGAGTAAATTGCACCGGTTTCCCGACTCCATCCCGCAAACAGGAGTTGTACTCCCAAACGATGATCGACTGGAAGTGGCCTGAGTATCGCCTTCCTGTCTACATCAAAAGTCACGTGCATCAGGAAATCATGAATCGGAGCAAGGGGGAGTTTGCGCTTGTTCCAACGTTCCGTCTTCCTGTTTTGATTCACTCCCGTTCCGGCAATGCCAAATGGCTGGCTGAGATTGCGCATCGTAATCCTGTCTGGATGAATGCGTCAGATGCAACGAGTCTCGGTTTTGAAGATGGTGATCTTATCAGGGTGAACACTGATATCGGCTTTTTTATCAACAGGGTATGGGTAACTGAAGGGATTCGTCCGGGCGTGGTTGCCTGCTCGCACCATATCGGTCGATGGCGCCGTGAACAGGATCCTGTTGCTAATCGTTGGGCGACCAACAGGGTGGAGATCAAGCGTGAAGGCGGCGGAAAATGGAAAATGCGTGTTGCTGAAAGCATTGAGCCCTATGAGAGCAGCGATCCCGATTCTTCCCGGATATTCTGGTCAGATGGTGGTGTGCACCAGAACATTACCTTCCCGGTTCATCCTGATCCGATCAGCGGCATGCACTGCTGGCACCAGAAAGTGCGTATCGAAAAAGCGCATGAAGGGGATTGTTACGGTGACGTGTTTGTTGATACCGAGCGTTCATTCCAGATCTACAAGGAGTGGCTTGCCATGACAAGGCCAGCGCCTGGCCCAGATGGTCTTCGTCGTCCTCTCTGGATGGGTCGCCCATTCAGGCCTGATGAAAAGACTTACTACATTTCAAAAACATGAGTGTGCATCTATGAATCAAAAAGCATTTCCCGCGACAGGCACCTTTTTTTTGCTTACCATGCTGGTTTGGCTGCTGCTGTTTTTTCCAACAGCAGCTTTTGCTGCGCAATCTCAGCCAGTCGTACAGACACCATGGTGGGTTTGGGAGATTGCGCTCTTCGTGTTCTGTTTTTTTCTCGGTATTGTCGCTGTTATAGGAGGGGTTGGAGGCGGTGTGTTGTTTGTGCCGATTGTAAGCAGCTTTTTTCCTTTTCACATTGACTTTGTCAGGGGAGCGGGACTTCTCGTGGCGCTTTCCGGGGCTCTTTCAGCAGGTGCGCCACTGCTTAAAAAGGGACTGGCCAATCTCAAGCTGGCTCTTTCCATGGCATTGATTGCCTCCATCAGCTCCATTGGCGGCGCTATGGTTGGGCTGGCGATGCCTGAAAATATTGTGCAGTTATCGCTTGGAGCGACTATCCTCGGTATTTCCGTGATCATGCTTCTTTCCAAAAATTCAGCATATCCTGAAATATCCGAGCCAGACAACCTTTCCAAAATATTGCATATCTATGGGATCTATTATGACGAGCAGCTTAAAAAAGATGTCAGTTGGCAGATCCATCGCACGCCGGTAGGCCTCCTTCTGTTTATTGTGATTGGATTCATGGCGGGCATGTTCGGGCTTGGTGCCGGGTGGGCAAATGTGCCGGTATTCAACCTTGTGCTTGGAGTTCCATTGAGAGTTTCTGTAGCTACCAGTATTTTCGTTCTCTCTGTCAATGATACTGCTGCCGCATGGGTCTATCTGCACAAGGGAGCAGTGCTCCCCCTTATCGCAGTTCCATCTATTGCAGGCATGATGCTCGGCACTAAAATTGGTGCCCGACTGCTGACAAAGGTACATACCCGTGTTGTCAGGCGACTTGTTATCGCACTGTTGGCAGCGGCTGGATTGAGAGCGCTTTTAAAAGGATTCGGAATCTGACTATTATCAATATCATGAAAGAACAACTTCACGCAAGCAGGGTTCAGTTAACTTATGCCACAGTACTCTCGTGGACTTCGACCCTCGGAATTATTTTTGTTGTGGCAGGTTATCTGGTCTATGTCTTTCAGTTACTCCCTGCAGCAGTTACTCCTGCCGAGATAGCGATGCAGTGGCATCTTCGTGCGTCGGAATTCCACAAGGCTGTTCCGGTTCCTTCAGGATGGGACTGGGTCACTCAATTAGGCCGGGGTGATGTTCTCAGCTACGCATCAGTAGTCTATCTCTCATCGGTAACGATGATTTGTTTAGCAGTGATTATCCCGCTTTTAATTAAGGAAAAAGATCGAATTTATACCATTATCACGATACTTCAGGTACTGGTTCTTGTTTTTGCTGCAACAGGAATAATTTCTGGTGGCCATTGACCATCAAGAACCTGCAGCATTTGCCGCAGGTTTAACCTGAGCCCTCTGGTATCGTCATTGTTTTGCAAGAAAAGCAGAAAAAAAGAGAGCAAACATCCTTGTTGTTATTATATTATTTAATAGTTATATAATCAGAAAGGCATATAGCGGGTTCCTGCCAAAGTAAAGCCTGATACCGAAAACAGAGTCACATATTTCAGTAAAGCATAATCGAGAAAAATAACCATGTCTGATACTAAAAAACTTGCAATTATTGCATCCCAGGGTACACTTGACTGGGGCTACCCTCCTTTCATTTTAGCGTCAACTGCCGCTGCTATGGATATGGAGGCGGTCATCTTTTTTACTTTTTATGGGTTGCCACTGCTTAAAAAGGAACTTGATGCCAAAGTTTCTCCGCACAGCAATCCGGCAATGCCGATGAAAATGCCGTTTGGCAGCAAGGAATTTCAGTCCTTTAACTGGCCGATTCCCAATGTTATTTCCGGCAACGTGCCCGGTTTCGATAACATGGCGACCATGTTGATGAAAGAGACCTTCAAAAAGAAAGGAGTGGCTACTATTGAACAACTCCGCAGCATGTGCCTGGAGTTCGGTGTTCGTTTCATTGCCTGCCAGATGACCATGGATGTTTTTGGTTTTGAAAAAGAGGAATTCATTGATGGAGTTGAATTCGGCGGAGCGGCAACCTTTCTTGAATATGCTGCTGATGCCAATATTTCACTCTTTATCTGATATAAAAATTCGCGGCCATGGTGAGTTACAGAGAGCTTGTTCAGAAGTGTTTATCTGATGTCAAAGAGATTATGCCCTGGGATCTCGTTGCACGTATGGAAGAGAATCCGGATCTTCTGATTGTTGATGTGCGTGAACCTTATGAATTTGATACTCTGCATATAAAAGGCTCAATCAATGTTCCAAGGGGTATTCTGGAATCTGCCTGTGAGTGGGATTACGAGGATACCGTGTATGAATTGGTGATAGCCAGAACTCGTCAAATTGTTGTAGTATGCCGTTCCGGTCACCGGAGTGTGCTCGCGGCGCATACCATGCAACTGCTGGGCTATGAGCATACCATCTCTCTGCGGACAGGCTTGAGGGGTTGGAACGATTATGAGGAACCCCTCTGGAACAGTGCAGGTGTAATGGTTGACACGGCTGAAGCTGATGAATATTTTATCGTAAAATTGCGTCCAGATCAGAAGGCTCCCAAGGCTTGACTGGTGTTGAAAGATTAAATAGCATTCATACAAAAATAACCAGGAGATCGTCATGAGTGAAGTTGCAAGCAATATGGAGTTGAATTGTGAAGGGTTAAATTGTCCTTTACCGATTCTGAAGACAAAAAAAGCGATTGATTCGCTGAACAGCGGCGAGATACTGAAAATGACCGCGACCGATCCAGGTTCCGTCAATGATATGGCATCATGGGCAAAGCGTACCGGTCATGAACTCGTTGCTCATACCGAGGCCTCAAATATCCATACTTTTTTTATCAGGAAAAAGTAAATCGTCTCAAGGAAAGAGAGCATGAGTGCCTATTGCTCTCATGCTCTTTGCCGGATTTTCTGTGCATATTGAAATTGGTGGTTAACAACAGCCTTTTTTCTTTGAGGGCTGCAAGGAGATGCAATGGATTCGGTACATTTGCCTCGTCTGATAATATCGGCACCCCACAAAAGTGCGGGCAAGACAACGATCAGTCTTGGAATAGTCGCATCTCTTGCCGCCCGGGGTGTATCAATCAGGAGTTTCAAGAAAGGGCCTGACTACATTGATCCGCTGTGGCATCGGCTGGCCAGTGGAAACGAGTGCTACAATCTTGATCCCTGGCTTATGGGTAAAGAGGCGTGCCTTGAGTCCTTTCAGCGAAACAGCGAGAGAGAAAACCACAGCATTGCTCTGGTTGAGGGCAATCATGGCCTGCATGATGGTTTTTCTCTTGATGGCTCTGACAGCACTGCAGGACTTGCTCAAATGCTTCAGGCACCGGTATTGCTGGTGGTTGACAGCAGAAAAACCAACAGGGGGATTGCTGCGCAGGTAATGGGCATGCAGGCTATGCCTCCCAAGGTGGATATTAAGGGCGTTATATTAAATCAGGTAAGCAGTTTACGTCAGGGCGACAAACAGAAGCAGGCAATTGAGCATTATTGCCAGGTGCCAGTGCTGGGAGCGATTCCCTACGACAAAGAGCTGGTTATCCCTGAGCGGCATCTTGGGTTGACAACCGTCGCAGAAACGGCAGATGCAGTTCAGTTCGTTCGGGGCGCTGCTGAGCGGGTAGCCCATTATTGTGATATGGACGCAATCCATTCTCTCTTTTATCAGGCACCGTTTATGCCGATGCAGAGGATTGAGAGTTGTGAAACGTCCATGGCAGGAAGAGCAAGGATCGGTGTCTTCATGGATGCGGCTTTCTGTTTTTACTATCCCGACAACCTTATCGCTTTGAGGAACAACGGTGCAGAGCTTTTGTTCATCAATGCTCTTCAGGAGAACTCTATGCCTGATGTTGATGCACTCTATCTGGGTGGAGGATTTCCTGAATCATTTTTTGATGTATTGAGTGCAAACAGGGGACTCCTGAAAGAGGTGCAGGAAAGGGTAGAGGCCGGGATGCCCCTCTATGCTGAATGCGGCGGTCTGATTTACCTTTGCCGCAATGCCACTTATGGCGGTAAAACATATCCTCTTGCCGGTATTCTGCCTTTTGATATCGGTTTTGAGCATCATCCGGCAGGGCACGGATACGTTGATCTCAAGAGTACAACTGACTCACCCTGGTTTCGACGGGGCATCCGAATAAGGGCGCATGAGTTTCATTATGCAAGGCCGATTTCTCCGACCACTGGGTGTTCCTGCCAGTTTGACGTGATTCGAGGAAACGGAATAACCGGAAAGAGTGACGGGGTACTGTACCGGAACCTTTTTGCCTCTTTTGCCCACCTGCATGTGGCCGCTCATCCGGGGTGGGCAGAAACCTTTGTCGCACTGGCAGAGAACTTCAAACTCAATGGTTGATTTTAGACTTTCTCCCAAAAAATCGCTCCAGCAATGATCCGGGTTGTTGTTTCAGCTCACTTTTAATCGGTAGACCTTCCCTTTCCCAACGGGCAATTCCTTGTTGCATATTGACCGCTTGGGTGTATCCCTGTTTCATCAGAAAACGGGTCGCCATCAAGCTGCGACTTCCACTATAACATGCGATAATGACCTTACGGTCAAGAGGTATTTCATGGAATCGTTTTTGTAATTCGCGGAGAGGTATCTGCATGATATTGGACACATCAAATGATTTTTTTGCAACTTCGCCTGGCTCACGAACATCAACAAGTAATGCTCCTTTTTGAATCAGCGCGAGGGCTTTATTGGGGCTGACTTCATGCGCATTGTCCATAGTAAACTTTATTATAAGTGGTTAACATATTTCAATTCATCATGCTCAGGCAAACATCCTTTGCATCGGACTTCATTTTCAAATGAGTATTCCGGGGAGGATTTCAATGGGTGTCCAATTGTATTGTGGCACCTGTTCTCCTTGCCGCCTCCGTTGCGGAATAAAAATTCGCTTGGATATGATATGACTTTTTTTGTAATATACCAATACGGGGTATACGTATATTGAATTTTAATAGAGTACGACCATGGAAACAACTGCGGATTCAATGCATGATGTGATTCTGAGGCTCAAAAGGGTGGCAGGCCAGGTTGAGGGGTTGACAAGGATGATTGAGCGGGAAGAGGAGTGTTCCCAGATTATTACCCAGTTCCAGGCGGCAAAAGCGGCTCTTGACAATACTTTTTCTCTGGTGCTTCAGCGCAACCTCAAGCAGTGCCTGAATCGTGATGATTCAAAAAGTGTGGAAAAGATTTTAAAACTTATTTCAAAACAGTAATTATCTATGAAGGCATATAAGGCATTGATCGCTTGCTGTGTTGCGGCTGCCCTTGGCTCACCGCTACCGGCAACAGCCAGCAACACAACAATAAAACTCTCTCTCTCCGAGGCTCTTACGATGGCTCGTGAAAACAATTACACCATCAAGGCCGCCCGCAGCAAGGTTGACCAGGCTGAGGCCAGGATTGTTCAGAGCCGTCAGTCATACCTTCCGAAAGTTACGTTTTCGGAAACATTCATGGCTACCAATGATCCCGGCGCTGCGCTGGTGCTCAAGCTGCAGCAGAACATTGTGCAGCAATCTGATTTTATGCCGGAAAAGCTCAATAATGCTGATGTCATCAACGACTTCAACACCTCAATTCAGGTTATGCAGCCGTTGTACAATGCCGATGCTGCTTTTGGCAGGCAGTTGGCTGTTACAGCAAAAAAAGCGCAGGAACTTATGACCACCAGAACAGCGGAGTCTGTCGAACTGCAGGTCGCCAGGGTCTATTATGGCCTTATACTTGCACAAAAGAATATTGATGCCGTCGAACAGTCTATCCAAACCATGCAGGCGCACAGCAGTGAGGCTGCCAGGGGCTACAGCGCCGGGTTGCTGCCCAAGTCAGACAAGCTCTCAACCGATGTAAGGCTTTCGGAGCTGCTTGAGCAGAAAATGATGCTGCTTGACGAAATAAAAAATGCATCGGATGCACTGAAAGTGATGCTGCACCTTGAGACCGGAGTCAACCTTGTTCCAACCGGCGATCTTGTTATCGACACTCTCTTGCCAGCGGAAAGTGATAAAGCAGTCCAGGAGAATCGTGCCGATCTCAAAGCACTCAAAACCTGGCATCAGGTTGCCGTTTTACAGGCAGATATGATTCGCGCATCGAAAAGCCCGCGCTTGAATGCCTTTCTGCAGACCAACCTGCACAGCAATAATATTTTCAGTGGAGGTTCAAGCTGGGCTCTCGGCATGAATATGCAGTGGAATATTTACGACGGTATGGCTACAGCCGGTCGTATACAGGAGGCAAAAGCTCAGGAGCATGAGGCAATGTACAATTATGAGGCAGCAAAAAGCGGCAGTATTGCTGAAGTTCAAAAGTCGATGCGTTCGCTGAAAACCGCGAGGGCAAGAATAGATGTTGCCCGGAAATCACTGGAAGAGGCCAGGGTAAGTCTCGATTATATCGCGGCACAGTTCAAGACCGGTATGGCCATGACCTTCGAGCTTTTGATGCGCGAGCAGGCTCATACTTATGCAAAAATGAGGCTGAATAAGGCGAAATATGACTATTGCATGGCAAAAAGCGAGCTGGCTTACTACAGGGGAGACTAAACAACAAATATTTAAGGAAGAACTTGTGACGGGAAAGTATAACCCTGCATCTGGTGAAGGATTA
The DNA here is from genome assembly GCA_049317185.1 of Chlorobium sp. Lineage (GTDB taxonomy): Bacteria > Bacteroidota > Chlorobiia > Chlorobiales > Chlorobiaceae > Chlorobium. The sequence continues at coordinate 19,039 of JBMOIS010000012.1, forward strand.
ACCGTAATAAAAAGTCAGAATGTGACTGAGGAGGTTTAAAGCAAATGAATGAAGGTATAGCCGGTAAACTTGCAAAACAGTTTATCAATTCAAAGATAACGCCGCTTCTTATGGTGGCCTCTCTTCTTGTGGGTATCATGGCGACCTTTATGACTCCTCGTGAAGAGGAGCCCCAGATTGTCGTGCCGATGGTTGATCTTTATATACCCTATCCGGGAGCTGCTCCGGCAGAGGTGGAAGCCCGTGTGGCCAAGCCGATTGAGAGAACCCTGACCGAAATTCCGGGGGTGGATTATGTCTATTCCACCTCAATGCCTGACTTTGCCCTTGTAACGGTTCGCTATAAAGTGGGTGAGGATGCAGAGCGCAGTATGGTCAAGCTCTGGTCTACCCTGATGAAAAATATGGACAAGATGCCTCCCGGCATCCAGTTCCCACTGATGAAAAAGGTCTCTATCGATGATGTTCCAGTGCTTAACCTCACCTTCTGGAGCAAGACACAGAATCCATACCTGCTTCGTCAGAGTGCGGTAGCGGTGGCTGAAGAGCTGAAAAAAATCAACAACATTGGCGATGTCGAGATAAAGGGCGGATTGAAGCGCCAGGTAAAAATTGAACTCAACAAGGCGAAACTTCAGCAGTTCAATGTCAGCCCGCTTCAGATTGCCCGTCAGATTCAGCAGGGCAACAGCCAGATGACCTCCGGTGATTTCAAACAGATGAACCAGGAGATCGTTGTCCGCACAGGAAAATTTCTTGAAAGCGCCGAAGAGGTCTCCAATATCGTTGTTGGTATCTATGGCGCATCTCCGGTCTATCTGCGTGATGTTGCAACAATTGTTGATGGCCCTGAAGAGGTCATTAACTACAACTTTTTCGGATGGGCAGCGGCTGCACCGAAAGGTTCTGTGGCAGGAGAGAATCCTGCGGTGACACTGAGTGTTGCGAAGCGGAAAGGCGGCGACGCATCGGTTCTTGCCGACAAGGTTATGTCGAGGGTCGACGGGCTAAGGAAGACGATTATTCCTTCCGGCATAACCGTGACTGAAACACGCAACTACGGAGCAACAGCTTCTGAAAAGGTCTTTACCCTCCTTGAGCACCTGCTCATGGCGGTTGTGGCGGTAACGATTGTTGTCGGTTTTTTCCTTGGCTGGCGAGGATCTCTTGTTGTTCTGGCATCGGTTCCGATCACCTTTGCCCTTACACTCCTTATCTACTATCTGCTTGATTATTCGCTCAACAGGGTGACTCTCTTTGCCCTGATATTTGTTACCGGTATTGTTGTTGATGACTCGATCATCATTGCCGAAAACATTCATCGTCACTTTGCCATGAAGCGCCAGCCAAAGCTGCAGGCGGCCATTACCGCCATCAATGAGGTGGGTAATCCAACTATTCTGGCCACCTTTACGGTTATTGCGGCAGTGCTTCCGATGGTCTTTGTTTCAGGTTTGATGGGCCCCTATATGAGCCCGATGCCAATTGGTGCTTCGCTGGCCATGATCTTTTCGCTGCTTGTAGCGCTGATCGCCACCCCATGGCTCTCCTTCCGTCTTCTGAAAACCGAAGAGGGGCATCATGAAGAGTACGATATTACCAAAACAGGGTATTACAAGCTCTTCAACAACATTCTTTCGCCGTTCATCGACAGCCCTTTCAAACGCTGGATTGCTTTCGGCTTGGTAGGCTTGATGCTGGCCGGAGCCATTGCGCTGGTGCCCCTGAAGGCTGTACAGATGAAGATGCTTCCGTTCGACAACAAGAACGAGTTTCAGGTAATTATCGATATGCCAGACGGTACGTCGCTTGAGCAGACCGCAAGAGTGGCCAGGGAGGCGGCAGCTTACCTGAAAACGGTTCCAGAGGTTGAGAGCTACCAGTACTATGTCGGCACCAATGCGCCGATCAATTTCAATGGTCTTGTCCGGCACTATTATCTGCGCCAGAAGGCCAATATGGCTGATATCCAGGTCAATCTTGTCAATAAGGGCGAGCGCAAGGCCCAGAGTCACGATATCGCTAAACGGGTCAGGGCCGGTGTTCAGAAGATTGCCCTTCACTATAACGGCAACGCAAAGATTGTTGAAATTCCTCCTGGACCTCCTGTGCTCTCTACCCTTGTGGCAGAAATTTACGGCCCGTCACAGGAGCAGCAGATAGCGCTTGCAAAACAGGTGAAGAGGGTCTTTGAAGAGACACCCGGAGTGGTTGATGTGGACTTCCTGGTTGAAGAGGATCAGAAGGTCTATAACCTTGTCGTGAACAAGGAGCGTGCCGCATTCCGAGGTGTCAGCACTGAACAGATTGCCCAGACGCTGCGCATGTCGCTGGCAGGAATGGATGTCGGGGTTCTGCATACCGACAAGCAGCTTGATCCTGTGGCTATCCAGGTGAGACTTCCACAGTCCGACAGAACATCTCTGCAGGATCTTTCGGGGATATTTGTGCAGTCGCAGGGTATGGGAACCCTGACAACGCGTCTGCGTGCCGGGCAGATGATTCCTCTTTCGGAGTTGGTGACGGTTGAAGAGAAAATACAGGAGAAAAGTATCTACCACAAGGATCTGCGTCGTGTGGTCTATGTGACCGCCGATGTTGCCGGTGCGACCGAGAGCCCGGTTTATGCCATGCTTGCTATGGATAAAAAGATCCAGAAGCTCAAGGTTCCCGGTGGATACTCCGTCAATCCGCTCTATACGGCAAATCCAACTTCAGAGGACAAACTCTCCATGAAGTGGGATGGAGAGTGGCAGATTACCTTCGAGGTCTTCAGGGATCTTGGTACGGCGTTTGCCGTCGTTTTGGTCATCATCTACCTCCTGATTATCGGCTGGTTCCAGTCCTTCAAGACACCGCTGATCATGATGATTGCCATTCCGCTGAGCCTTGTCGGTATTATTCCTGGTCACTGGCTGCATGGTGCTTTCTTTACCGCGACAAGCATGATCGGCATGATTGCGCTTGCGGGCATTATGGTACGCAATTCGGTGCTTCTTATTGATTTCATCCAGATTCGCAGAGCGGAGGGAGCTGATCTCAAGCAGGCGGTCATTGAGTCTGCTGCAGTAAGAACACGCCCGATTATTCTGACATCAGGCGCAGTTGTTATTGGTTCTGTGGTGATGCTTTTTGATCCGATTTTTCAGGGTCTGGCCATCTCGCTGATTTGGGGCGGTGTGCTTTCAACCATTCTGACACTCGTTGTCGTTCCGCTGGTCTATTACATGGCGGAAAGGAAATCTGACAAACCTTCTATCACAAAAAAATCATGAAATTTCTGGCCATAATGGGACATGAAGAGACCCGCTCTCAGGTCCGGACTCTCTTCAAAGAGCATCAGGTGAATATGTTCAGCAGTTTTGATATTATGGGGTGCAACTGCGAAAACCAGAGCGTAAAACAACAACTCTGGTGGCCGACTGATGCGATGCCGGGTGCCTATTCAACACTCTGTTTTGCCATTCTTGATGATGACAAGGCCGATGCCATCATGCGTGAGCTTGAAAAGAACCCGATCGCTGTTGACAAAGATTTTCCTGCAAGGGCATTTCTGATGAATGTTGAAAAAATGGCTTAAAAATGTGCGTCAACAAAACAAACAGAGCTGGGTCAACCGCAGCATATCCAGTTTTTTAGTCCGTTGTATCAGGGGCTAATCAACATTCCGTGGCAAAAAGCTTGAGTTCAGATGAATAATCTTTTAATACTTTTCAATATGAATATCGACAGGCTTGTGTTCGCAATAGCGGGTGTTTTCATTTTTTCCAGCGTTTTGCTCTCCATATATCATAACCAGAACTGGCTCTGGGTCACTGGTTTTATGGGAGTAAACCTTTTTCAGGAAGCATTTACAGGTTTCTGCCCGCTGGCCAAAATCCTTAAAGCGGTCGGTGTCGTTCCCGGTCATGCATTCAGGTGAACCGTCAACAGTTGACTAATTCTCAGGCTCAATCGAACAAGATTAGAGCATCATTCAGAACCATTGAAAACATGGAGTATCTATGGCAAAGGTTGTCGTTTTAGGAGCCGGTGTTGCAGGACATACCGCGGCCTCATTTCTTAAAAAGAAACTGGGCAAACATCATGAAGTGGTTGTTGTTACTCCAAACAGTTACTATCAATGGATTCCCTCAAACATCTGGGTCGGTGTGGGCCAGATGACCATTGATGATGTTCGCTTTGAACTGAAAAAAGTCTATGACCGATGGGGCATTATCCTGAAACAGGCCAAAGCGGTTGCAATCCATCCGGAAGGGGATAGTGACATTCAGAAAGGGTATGTGACCATTGAATATACCGACCCGTTACGTAGCGGAGAGATTGAGAACGTTGACTATGATTATCTTGTCAACGCAACCGGCCCCAAGCTTAATTTCGAAGCGACTGATGGCCTTGGTCCTGACAAAAATACTTTTTCGGTTTGCACCTATGGACATGCCGCCCATGCATGGGAACACCTTCAGGACAATATCAAAAAAATGCAGGCCGGTCAAAAGCAGCGTATCTTGATCGGTACCGGTCATCCAATGGCAACCTGCCAGGGTGCGGCCTTTGAATACATTCTGAATGTGGCCTGGGAGATTTCGAAACGAGGTCTTGGCAAGATGGCGCAGATTACCTGGATCTCCAATGAGTATGAGTTGGGAGATTTTGGTATGGCAGGCGCGTTTATTAACCGAGGCGGCTATTACACTCCGACGAAAGTGTTCACAGAATCTCTCATGGCCGAATATGGTATCAACTGGATAAGACGAGCCGGTGTCCATAAGATTGAACCTGGCAAGGCATATTATGAAACACTGGCGGGCGAAGAGCTGATGCAGGAGTTTGATTTTGCCATGCTTATCCCCTCATTTTCAGGAGTTGGACTGACAGCCTGGGATAAGAACGGCATCGAGATTACTGAAAAGATGTTTGCGCCAAACAAGTTCATGAAGGTCGATGCAAATTATGCAGCAAAACCTTTTGATGAGTGGCATGCTGATGACTGGCCATCTCTTTACCAGAACCCTCTCTACAAAAATATTTATGCTCCGGGGATAGCCTTTGCACCTCCGCATCCGATTTCCAAGCCAATGGCAAGTCCGAGCGGTCGGCAGATATTTCCGACAGCACCACGCACCGGTATGCCAGCAGGTGTCATGGGTAAAATTGTGGCACTTAATATTTCAGAACAAATTCAGGGGGCCACAGAGCATCGCCATAAAGCCTCAATGAGCAAAATGGGGGCGGCATGCGTTGTGTCAGCGGGCTTTGGTTCACTGGATGGGCTCGGCGCATCAATGACCCTCTTTCCTATTGTTCCTGACTGGAACAAATATCCTGAATGGGGCCGCGATATGAACTACTCTCTTGGGGAGGCAGGTCTGGCAGGGCACTGGCTGAAAGTCATCCTGCACTACCTCTTTTTCCATAAAGCAAAAGGTTATCCGTTCTGGTGGTTGATTCCTGAATAACGTTCACTTTTATAATGATCTCAAACATGAAATACTATGGGCACCAATAAAGTAAAGGCATATTACGACGAAGCTTATCCGCCGGTACCGTCAAAAGGCACCCTCTACTGGAGGAAAAATCTGTTATGGCAGCTTGTTCGCTTTGTTGTGTTAAATGTCAAGATTATGAGAATAGTTGTTGGTGGACACTCATAACCTGACGTGGTAAAATCCTTAAGGCTGTTGGTGTTGAGCCCGATCATGCTTCCCAACAGTAGCAATAAGTCGTTTTGTTGATTCATACTTTTGCATGAACGCATACATGCAGTAACCTTTTCATTCAAGCTTCAGGTTACTGCATGTTTTAAGCGAAGTGGAACAGATATCAGCCCATCAAGATTTTGAAGAACGGCTTTTTGCAGGCTTTTCTTGCCGTTCATGCGTTGTGCGTGTTGAAATCTTCAGCAGTGTATAAAGAGGACAAAATCCTGTAAGGGAAGTCAGAAGCGGAACAAGTCCGATTGCGACCCACCACGAGGGGATTACGATGCCTGCAAGAATAATCGTTAAACCGATCACAGCCCGGATTATCCTGTCAGTTTTCCCTATATTTTGTTCCATTGATTCTTCCTGTTAAAAGGTTAATTCAGAATAGACAGCAGACTGGTCGTCTTGAGCCGCTCTATGCCTGCTATGAGCCAAAATCACGTAACCGTTTTGATGCCTCGGGCATCTTGAGGGAGACAACTCCCTCTCAGTCATTCTCAAAGAGTCGCGTATCGAAGAGCTTGCGCTACAAGAGGGCGGTGTACAGCAGAACACCGATGTTCCTGAAAACTATTTGCCCATTTACCTCCTTAAGGATTTTAGCAGAAAGAGAGAACCCTATGCGCTTTTCAGCGCTTTTGTCCAGCTTTCCATTGCTGCGTTTGCCGCAGGATTTGGGGCTTCAAGAAAGGTGATGGCAAAAGTGTGCTCGAGTTCTACAACGCCGATTGAGCGAGGCCTTACTGCCATTACTCCTGGATTCTTGATTTCCTTTCCGAAGCAGAAAATAATATTTTTTGCATCCCTGATTTCCGGGGCAATAAAACCGTCTGGCAACCCTCTTGTATGTGCATAGTGGTCAAAGATCCCAATAAATTTGACAACAGGATTACTCTCAATCAATGCCCTGAAGTGAGTTAAAATTTCGTCAACGTTCTTGCATTTTGTTTCATTTTTATCAAGTTCAAGGGAGTAGACCGGATATTTCTCCTGTAAAAGTGTCTGTCGCATAATTTGTCCTCCTTTTTTGCGTTACAATAGAATTTCAGTTTAATGGCAACCATGACCCTGACAGGCATGCAGGGTAGTGGCCTTGGTCAAGGTTTTATTGTTGAATCGTAGTAAAGCCTCCTCCAGAGTCGGCGATTGTTCCGCCATATAGACATCAATGCCCATCCTCTGCAATTTTGCAATGGCTCCAGCCCCGATCCCTTTACACAGCACGACGTTGATTCCGAGTTGTGAAAAAAAATCGGCAGGGGTGCACTGACCATGGTCATGATGCATCGAAGCGTTGGGTATAAATTCAACTGAATTTGCTTCCGTATCTGCAACAGCAAAAAAGGGAGCGCTCCCGAAATGCTCACTCACTTTTGAGTGCATACCGGCTTGTTCATGTAAAGGTACAATTATTTTCATTGCGACTTCTCCATTGGTTGTTTTGTGAACGTTTTCACCGTTTCTGATAAACCTTGATATTCTGTGACTAAAACGAAAGAAGCTTGATACCCTCAGCTCTCATTTTTTGAGCAATCACTGGAGGTTTTGCGATACTGACACCGGTGATCAATTGAGATTCACTCATGTTGATATTGGGCAGAAAAAGCGGACAAACTTCAACCTGAACACCACGGGCGATCAAACCAGCAAGAAGCATCTGCGGCGATTTGTTTATCGGCTTGAATATCGTTTGTTTGCTGTTTTTTAATGCGAGTTGCCCTGCCTTGTCGCACAGCAGAATCTGCAGGGATTTACCCTGTTCAAGCGTTTGTGTTGCAAGAACGAGGGCCATCATCTGAGTCATTGGTTCTGCGTCAGTGAGGATGATAAAAAGCCCTTTCGTGTTATCAATGCTCGAGGCAGGTTGAGAAGCAGGTGTTAGCGGCTCCGCAGCCTTTGTCTGCATCGGTGTAAACAATGCAAGGAGCAAAGCAATTCGGGCTGTGTTTTTGCTGAAAAGTGACATGTCAAGTTTTTTGTGAAGGTTGTAATGATCGGCTTGATGCTGTGTTATGACTAAAAAGGGAGTATAGTGTCAATTATAAGCATATGTTCATATTAAACCAAACTTATTCTTCATGCAGAAAAGTTGCCATTGAGGCGCTATCGCTTTTTACCTCGTTCAGGCAGATTTTGCTGATTCTGATGCGATGACCGACCCTGAAAGCGGGTCTCCAAACAGGCGATCGGTAAACTTTACGTACCATGCTGCGGCCTGCACTTGAACGATATAGGCCAATGCAATCAACAGCGCAGCATCGGCACCTTTTTCGCCGAACACACCCAAGGCGATAGCAAGTGCAATAGAGAGATTCCGCATAACCGTGCCATAGACAAGGGCAATAGCATCGCCTCGTTTGAACAGTGCCTTGCCAATGAGAGTGCTGATAAAAAAATTGATCGCATAAATAAACATCAGCGGCAGGAGCAGATTCGGGAGCAACTCTGGTTGCGCAAAAATAGTTTTTGCTTTGAGAGCTATGGATACAAAAACAATGCCCAGTACGCCCAAAGTTGAAAACGGAGGAAACTTTAGTTTGAGTTGCTGATTGAACTCCTTCTCGCCATAGGTCGTAACCAACCAGCGCCGGGTAAGCGAGCCGAGCAGCAACGGCAGAAAAACAATTAAACCTATTTGCAGGAATACCTGCAATAGCGGTATTTCAACCACTGCACCCAGAAACATCTTGAGATAGATCGGAGCCAGTAGAGAGCCTGCGATTAAGCCGATCACAGTCATCTTGACAGCCGCAGGAACATTGCCCTTCGCAAAACCAGTCCAGGAGATGGTCATGCCCGAGGTCGGCAGCAATGAGGTGAGCAGTAAGGCGAGCCGAATCATGGGCTGATTGTCAAAAAAAAGCAAGCCCATGCCATAGCCGATAGCGGGCATCAGCAAAAAGTTGATGGCTAATGTGATACCCTGCAGTTTACTCCCGCCAGGTTTGAAAAGCTCTCGCATATTCATGGTGACCATCATAGGATAGACCATGAGAAATGTAAGAGGAAGAATGCTCCATTTCAGAAAAGCCGGTTCGGCTCCTATACCGAACAATAAACCGGCAATCATGGCAAGAGGAATGCTCAAGATCAGGTTTTTCTGAAGCCAGGAGAGGAAGTTCCACATAGTTAATGACCTTTTTGGAAAATTAATTATTGCTTGTTAGCATATGCTCATAATATAAAAATGAAGGTTATTTCTCTAACCTCGAACGGAAAAATTAATCTGTCAGCGGGCTCTTCTTCCATTTAAGTGTAATAATAATGTGTTGAAAAATGCTTAAAATTGAGTTTATCGCAGCTCGGGTTCACTGGTCGTCGAAGGTGAGCAATAAAAAAGAGAGATAATTGATTTGTTTTGTTATTAGCATGTGCTTATAATTGCCTTTATGTTTACAGAAACCATTAGAAGGATACTGATTGTATGAAAAGCGAAATGATCATCACGATAGGGGAGGGGAAGAAGGTCGATGCGGAAATCAATGGTTTTACCATTCATACTGATCAGTCAGTTCAGTCTGGTGGAGAAGGTTCTGCACCTGAGCCATTCACCCTTTTTCTTGCCTCAATTGGCACCTGTGCAGGAATTTTTGTCTCCACATTCTGTCTGCGCAGGGGAATCTCTACAGAGGGTATACGTCTCGTTCAGTCCCATTTCTTCAACGAGTCGGGTCATGGCATCGAGAAAATAGAGCTTGCCATTGAACTCCCTCCGGATTTCCCGGAAAAATACAAGGACGCTGTTATCAGTGCAGCCAATCTCTGTACCGTTAAAAAACACATCCTTAATCCACCAGAATTTGTTGTTACAGCGCGATGAAAAATAATCGGGTCGGCAGGCCCACACTTTGCCGCAGCGTGCAGGATATACCAAAGATCACCTGTTTCAGGCCGGATGGAGTTCCTCACAATGAGCTTGCAACGGTTCTCTTGACGATTGATGAACTGGAGGCCATCAGGCTTGCGGATAAGGAGGGTTTATACCAGGCTGTTGCGGCCCTGCAGATGAATGTCTCACGCCCTACCTTTGGTCGTATTCTTGATTCCGCCCACAAGAAGGTAGCCGAAGCCATTGTTGATGGCAAGCAGCTCTGTATCCAGGGAGGAGTTATCCGCTCTCTTTGCGACTCTCTTCCAACTGACCGTCCGGATATCTGTGTCTGTTCTGAATGTGGTTTTGAGTTTCCGCACATCAAGGGAGAGCCTTGCAGGGAGACTCGCTGTTCGCAGTGTGGTGCCCCCCTGAAACGCAAGGGTGGCTGTATGACGGAGCTGCAACCCTGATTGCTGCTTATTTTGTTGAATAACATTTTACATTTTTTCACTATGGCTGGTATATGGAACAGTCCTGAAAAATTTAACCGCGAGGCATCGCAATGGGATGAAAATCCGCAACGAAGAGCCGTTGCCCTTGGCGTTGCGCAAGCAATCATAGCGGCTGTAAACCCCGACAAAACCATGCAGGCCATGGAGTTTGGGTGTGGTACAGGTCTGGTCAGCATGGAAATTGCCCCGCTTGTGCAAACCCTTTCAGCAATTGATACTTCCCAGGAGATGCTCGCGGTACTCCAGGAGAAAATCGGCACGTTTGGAATAACGAATATTGAAACGAGCTGTATTAATCTTGCAGCATCCTCTGAAACCGCACTCAAGGAAAAACGGTTTGAGCTGATCTACAGCAGCATGACGCTTCACCATATTGATGATACTGCAGCTTTTTTAAACAGTATTTCCGCTTTTCTCTCTCCCGGAGGTATTGTCGCCCTTGCGGATCTTGATCTGGAAGATGGCTTCTTTCATGACGACCCGCATGAAAAGGTGCATCACGGATTTGACCGCAAAGAGCTTGCCGCCTTTCTGAATAGTGTCGGGTTACAGGTGAGGTCGTTTGAGACTATCTACACTTTTAACAAAAAAAACAGGGCTGGCATCATTGCACCATATCCAGTATTTCTGGTGACCGCCACAAAAATCCAACCAGTAACTTAAGAATGATGTATAGAGGAAATCAGATCCTGATAACCGGAGTACTGGCCCTCATGCTTTTATCAGCAGCGGGGTGCGGCGGTCGGCCAGAAAAGCTTGTTGATCGTGATGGCAACAGCTACACGGCGCTAAGGGTTGGTACCATGATTTGGACAGGAAAAAATCTTGGTGTTGCGCACTATCGGAATGGCGACTCAATTCCTGAAGTAAGGGATCACAAAGAGTGGGCAAACCTCACAACGGGCGCCTGGTGCTATAACGACAATAAGCAGGAAAACGGAGCAACCTACGGAAAGCTCTATAACTGGTATGCTGTTAACGACCAGAGAGGTCTTGCCCCGAAAGGCTGGCATGTAGCTACCGACGCTGAATGGAGTGCTCTTGGCGATGTGTTTGGTGGATCGGAAAATGCCGGTAGCGCAATGAAGGCGCCAAGACTCTGGAAAGATCAGAAGAGTGAAGGGGAAAGCCAAAGCGGTTTTGAGGCTATACCTGCCGGGGCACGGAGGGATAGTGACGGACAATTCATGCAACCGGGCGAATACAGCCGATTATGGTCTGCGACAGAATATACTGCAAAAAGTGCGTGGAGTCGATCGCTTGGTTATTTTGATGGAGCATTGCGAAGAGGGAAGGCCAATAAAAATACAGGGTTTTCAGTCCGATGCGTCAAGGATTAACCAATACCCATAAACAGAAATCATGAGAGAGGCCCATAATCCATATTTTTTTAACCTTCACCCATTGATCGTGCTGCCTTGGCTCTTGCAGGTTTTTTTGTGCTTTCAAGCGTTTTACTGCTTGAATCCCTTGATGCCATCATCGGGCCATATATTCAGGCCATGAAGTAGTTCACATGCCGTCCTTGTTCTCTGAAAAAAGAATCGACCATATCGTCGAGCAGACGACTGGCTGGTCGAAAAACAGGGAATAATTCAGCGGTCGGATTATCAGAAATAATCCTTAAAAGGCCTTATTATTTACTTGTTATGGATATCAGCCCATTTGTGGCACGGTAATTGTCATATGATAGATAGCGGAGCAGATACCTCAAAATATGACTGCTGTCTGCAGACTCAAATAACTAATGCAAGGGAGAATGTCCATCATGAAAAAATTTATTGGAATAGCGATGATCGCTGGCTCAATCGTTAGCCTTTCACTATCAAATCCTGTTTATGCAAGGGGACCTCAGGGGGGCGGCGGGGGTAGTATGGGCGGAAATGGCGGTGGCAGCAACAACAGCAGCAGCAAGACGGGCTTTGTTGATGCCGATAATAACGGGATCAATGACCGTGCAAGGGATGCAAACAGTGACGGGGTTCCTAACGGCCAGGATCCAACTTATGTTCGTCCTCAGGACGGATCCGGTACGGGGAGAGGTGCGGTTTTGGGTACGGGCACAGGAACACCTGTTCTTGATGGTACGGGACCACATGGAGCAGGCAAGGCTGCCCGTTAAGGGTTAACATATTAAGTCGTTTCAGGTTCGGGATGTTGTCAGCAACATCCCGGCTTGACACTTTTCAAAATAAGGATATATATAGATCGTAGATCGGGCGAAATCAAGGCTGCTATCTTTTCCGGTATTTTACCGGAGCATCAATTCTGATACTGTCGAGGTAAAAAAGGGATATAAGTATACAGGCCTCATGAAAAGCAAGAAAAAACCACAATGGCATCCATTGCCAATTCCGCCGAAATATCTTGCCGGAATGTTTTTCATGTTGGTTATTGCATTCTCCGCCACAGCTTTTCTGCATAATCAATCTCGAAAGGAGGAGATTGAGAATCTGATGCACGAGGAGTCTTCACTGCTGATTCATTTTTTGACCGAAGGCACCGAAACAGCGCTTATCGGCTATAATGAGATCAATGCTCTTGTCACCGGGGGCCTGGTGGACCAGTTGCGGCTTATCGAACGCATGGACTTTCAGAAAGCGTTGACCTCCAATGATCTTTCTGAGATTGCCGGGAAAAGCGGCATGTATCGAATAACCATTATTGACCGTGACGGCAAGCGAATTGCATGGAACTCACCGCCAGATCATACTCCTCTTCTTCGGAATTGCGACACATCCAGTCAGCTCATGCCGATCCTTTCCGGAAAAACAGAGGTACTCAACCTCGGGATCAGGGAGAGTGCTGCAGGAAAAGGAGCCCGGCTGGTTGTTGCTGTCGCAAGAAGGCGAGGAGGTGCCATTGTCGGCAATGTTGACGCATCAAGGCTTCTTGCCAAGCAGCGGGAGATTGGACCCGGAAGGCTCATCCAGCGCACGGGCCACGATGCTGCGGGAATCGATTATATCATCTGGCAGGATACGTCAGCCATCATTGCCGCAACGCCCAATGTGACTGAAACCGAAACCATACAATCCGACCCGGCACTTTCGAGGGCACTGCAACAGAACAAGTCAATCACGAGGTTTACGAAATTCAGAGGCAGAGATGTTTTTGAAGTCATTAAGCCGTTTATCTATCAAGGCAACAAGGTTGGCCTGCTTCGGATCGGGCTGAAAATTGACCATTTTGTGGAGGCATCAGAGAAAATTCAAACTCGACTCATGTTGCTTCTCGCCCTTGCATGCATAGGAGGGCTGGCGGTATTCAACCTTATCATCACACGACGGAATGAATTGATGGTTAAGGATGCCTACCTTCGTGAAAAGCTCTTTTCCTCCTCCATCCTCGAAAATATGGCGGATGCGGTAATAGCAGTGAACACTGAAGGGAGCATCACACTGGTCAACAGAGCCGCAGAAAAGCTTTTCAGTATAACAGGCACCGATGTGATTGAACATCCTCTCAGGGAGATTCTGCCTGAGTGTGGAACAGTGATCATGGAGCTTATTGCCCGCCCAACGACTTCATGCACAAAGGAGTTCGAATGCTTTATTAAAAACCGTCGGTTCATACTTGCCGGTCACTTCACTCTTGTCAGTGGAACGGAGGACTTTCCGGCTGGAGCTTTTGTCGTCTTGAGGGATATGACAGAGCAACGGTCAATGCAGAAAATCATCGAGCGCCAGGAAAAACTTACCGCAATGGGCGAACTCGCCTCCGGGGTGGCTCATGAAATCCGCAATCCTCTCAATGCCATCGGCGTCTTGGGGCAGCGGCTCGACATGGAGTTTTCTCCAACTGAAGACGAGCAGGAGTATCATCATCTTGTTCGTGCTATCGTCTCTGAGGTGCATAGAGTTAATGCCATCATTGAGCGATTTCTGATATTTGCCCGACCTCCGCAGCTCATGCTGATGCCTTCAGACCTTGACGAGTTGATAGAACAATACCGGCTCGTTCTGGAGGGTGAAGCCGAGGCCAAAGGGTTACAATGTAGCGTGAAAGCTTGTTCTGGAAGCAAGGTTTCTATTGACAGGGAGCAGATGCAGCAGGTCTTGCTCAATCTTGTCCGCAATGCGGCAGAAGCTACCCAACCAGACGGAACGGTGAGCGTCACGGCGGGCAAGCGCTCCGGGCATGCTTTCATTGAAGTTGCCGATACCGGTAAAGGAATTCCACTGGAAATGCAGTCTCAAATATTCAATCTCTATTTTACCTCAAAGGATAATGGAACCGGAATGGGCCTGAGCATAGCCAACCAGATCATTCAGGCTCATGGTGGAATTCTGGAAGTCGAAAGCCGTGAAGGAGCGGGCAGCGTTTTCAGAATTGTGCTTCCCCTGTTGTGAGAGGTTATCGTCAGCAACAAACAAAGGAACTTGACCATGGATTATACTATTCTGGTAGTCGAAGACGAGGCCGTACAACTGGAAAGCCTTGCTGGTTTTTTGACAAAACAGGGCTATCGGGTTCTGAAGGCACCAAACCCTGAAAACGCACTCGTAACAGTCAGGGAAAATGCGGTCGATATCGTTCTCTCCGATTTCAAGATGCCCCGTATGAGCGGTGTCGAACTTCTTGAAGCCATAAAGGAGATCAATCCTTCTGTCCAGGTGATTATCATGACCGCTTATGGCACGGTAGAATCAGCAATAGATGCCATGAAACTGGGCGCTGCCGACTACATTACCAAGCCGATTGATCTGTATCGGCTTCAGGTGCTGATACGCAACATTGTTGAGCGAAAACAACTCGTCAGCGAAAATCGGCTGCTTCGTCAGCAGCTTTCGGAGCGTTTCAGTGTTGAAGGCATAATATCGGAATCTTCCGGGATGAGCCGTGTCCTGAATGTTGCCGGCAGAGTTGCCGACAGCAATGCATCAGTGCTGATTACCGGTGAGACTGGCACCGGCAAGGAACTCATCGCAAAAAGTGTTCATTTTTCCGGTTCCCGCCATGACAAGCCCTTTGTCGCAGTCAATTGCGCTGCACTACCGGATAATCTGCTCGAAAGTGAACTGTTTGGTCATGAAAAGGGTGCGTATACCGGTGCCGACCGACAGCGGAAAGGTCGATTTGAGACGGCTGATGGCGGCACACTCTTCATTGACGAAGTGGGCGAAATTCCTCTTTCCCTCCAGGTCAAGTTACTGCGGGTATTACAGGAGAAAACCTTTGAGCGTATCGGCAGCAGCACTCCCCTCAAGGCAAATGCCCGCATTGTCGCCGCAACAAACCGTGACCTCGAAGCCATGGTCAGGGAGGGTACGTTTCGTCAGGATCTGTTCTATCGGCTCAATGTCGTTTCAATAAGGATTCCACCCCTGAGAGAGCGACGCGAAGATATTCCTCCACTTGCTGAACTCTTTGTCCGTCGGTTTGCATCAGAAAACAACAAACGAATTGCCGGAATTTCAAGAGAGGCCATGGATACCTTGATGAAATACTCTTACCCTGGAAATGTCCGCGAGCTGGAAAACATCATTCAACAATCAGTCGTGCTTTCTCGTGGCGAAACGATTATGGAAAGCGATCTTCCCGTCAGGGTTAATGAGGGTATACAGCATTCAGGCTCATGGCAATCAGCGACAGCCTCCTTTACTGAAAAGGTTGAGGCCTTTGAGCGGTCATTGATCCTTGATGCACTCAGAGAGGCTGGTCAAGTGCAGACGAGAGCCGCAGAACAGCTCGGTATCAGTGAACGGCACCTGCGTTACAAACTGAAAAAGTATGGTATGAAGTAGGGAGCCTGGATCTCCATCATCGACCATTTGGTCGAAACGGCGACCAGGTGGTCGGCATTATCGAGAGATCAGTAACCGAAAAGGAAATATGATTTTCAGCTAAAGTGTTATCATGCAATTATTTAAAAAATATATTCGATGAGTGGCACGCTAATTGTAATATTAATTGTAAGGGTAAGAACCCTGGGGGAAAAAGCCCTTTCGATTAATTAACAAGAACATATCGCTATTTTAAAGGAGAAAGCCATGAAACAGTTTATTCGTTTAGTTGCCGTCGCAGGCATGATCTTCAGCTTTGCACCATCAGCTCAGGTATTTGCCGCAGGAAACCCCCTTGCCAACATGTTCGGAATCGGGTTTGTCGATGTGAATGGAGACGGCATCAACGATAACGCACCGGATGCTGACGGAGATGGCATTCCAAACGGTCAGGATCCTGATTACGTTCGAGCACAGGACGGGACCGGAAGCCGTAGAGGGGCAACAGCAGGAGCGTCATTGACCACCGGAACGGGAACAGGTGTCTGTACTGGCACTGGCACTAATGGAAGCGCAAGAAGAGGTCGCTGAGAGACTCCTGCGATTGCAGCGTGTTTAGTCTGATGAGGGAGCGCTCCGGCGCTCTTTTGTCTTGTCCAGGTAATCGAGAAATGAAAAGCCATGATTTTAAAACGAATCGTTTTTACCATCATCCTTGTTTCCGGATTCTGTAAACCGGTACTGGCCGCAGAATCAGCATCCAGCAACCCGACATCCGGCATCAGCCCGGCACCTGAATCCGGGCACCCGGAACTGAAGAAGCTGCATTTTATTGATGAAGATGGCGATGGCATCAATGATGCTGTTCAGGGGCGGGCAGGGTTCTCAAACACAAACAGAAAAATCTTTGATGGCTCATGCTTTGGTGAGCAGTCAGAGAACAGGTTGTTTACGGATGGCCCTGTTGGCAAGGGATTCGGCAAGGGTTCAGGCTCGCCCCGGGGTGGTCCACGAAGGTAACAACCATAAATAATGAGCATTATGAAGCATCTTGCCGGTCTATTGTTGTTTTTCTCAATATGGCCGATGGTTGCTGCGGCAGAATGGCAGACCAAAGCCTCACTCTCTGGCAGTATTGAAGATAACGTCTTTCGAAACAGCAGTCCAGAAAAAGATGTGATTGCTGAGGTTGATTTGCGTGTGGGGTATGCGTGGGATTGGGAGAAATGGAGTGCGCTGGCATTATACGAAAGCAAGTATATCAATTTCGCTGATCATGCTGACAGGAACTATCTATCACCTCAAATCACTGTTGCCGCTCAGCGCAATCTTGAAAAAAGAGGTTGGGTTCGCAGCGGATTACGAGCACAAACAAGGATAGACAGTGATGATTATGGGCTCTATGACTCTCATGAATTTGTGGGGTTTGTCGATGCAAAATTTCCAAAAAGTGACCTTATGACGTTTTTTGCCGGTTACAGTCTGAGCAACAGGCGCTATGATACACTTGAAGAACTTGACAATCTGGAGCACCAGTTATATGGCGGGTTGCAAATACCTCTTGAGAGCGGCACAACTGTTGCGTTTAACTCTGAACTTGGATACAAGCAGTACCTCTCATCCCGCGATGAGGTAACGACAATCGTGAAGGGGGGATATCGAAGAGGAACGACGGTAACAACGGGCACAAATAAAGAGTCCATTAATGTTGGTCAATGGGTCAATTCTCTCAGCCTATCCACCCCGGTGATTGACGACAGGACGGGAATCAGGGTCTCTGTAAAGTACCGTATCAATTTTGGGGATAGCAATTTGCTTGTCAGTGGGTTGTCGAGCGATCATTATTCAGGGAATGAGCTTTTTGACGACCGATACAGCTATGAAAGCAGGGAGTTTGGCGTGATGGTATCACGGACACTACCTTATGCTCTCATGGCTCGAGCGGGATACGAATACGCGCAAAAGGATTACACGGCAACGGCGCTTGATGTCTACGGCAATCCGCTCTTGACGAGTCCTGAAAGAAGTGATAATTACCAGCGAATATGGGCTCGAATCGAAAAAACGGTTTTACTGTCCGGCAAGGGAACGCAGTTAAGGTTGTACGGAGAATACCAGAAGATTTGGAACGACTCCAATGATGCGTACAACAATTACAATGCAGCCTCAACAACTGTTGGCGTGGAACTGCTTTTCTGATGCATCCGGTGTAAAAAGCTCATTGCGATGGATGCTGGTATGGGGAGTGGAAAATTAGAATGTGCAGAGATGAGCACTGCTCCAACTTGATCAGGTCGAATATGTGTATATTGTTGAAGCTCATTAACAGACTGATAAATATTAAAAGGAGAATAATCATGAAAAGAGTTCTGTCCGTGTGTATCCTGTCAGGTTTCTTGTCAGGGTTGTCGCCAGCCATCATGTCAGCCAAATCATTGAGTGGTCAAGAGATTTTCACCAGAAATTGCAGTGTCTGTCACTCCGTTATGCCACCGCCAAAAAATGCACCACCGATTACTCCTCTTGCTTCTCGATACCATCAGAGATTCAAAACAAAAAAAGAGGGTGTCAGTCACCTTGTTGCATATCTGAAATCACCGAACAAGAACACCGCCATTGATCCTCAAGCCATTACCAGATTCGGCCTTATGCCTGCACAAGTTCTGCCGGATGCGGAATTGAGAACCGTCGCAGAATGGGTATGGGATCAGTACAACCCGAATATGGGTATGGGACGGGGGATGGGCATGGGCCAGGGGCGGGGAATGAATCGGTAGGTTACAATATTAATTGCCGTGTTGATGCCATGATCAGATTGTTGTTTATCACTATAGCCGCGCTGTTCAGTCCTGTAGCTAATGCAGCGACAACGACTGAGCAGCACGCAAGCGTTGATCATAGCAGGCTGAGTCCTTCAGCGCAGTGTATCAGATGCCATAAACGTGACAAGCCGGCTGATAATCTGCACCGCGAGTCCAAGGCAAACTGCTCATCATGCCACGATACTAAACAATGGAAACCAACAATCACCAAGTCATGAAAAAATCATTCAGTTGGAGGGTTTTTATAAGCTTTGGGCTTTTTATAGCGTTAGTTATGATGCTGATTTCAGGGGTGATCCTTTATCTCTCGCCTCCAGGAAGAGTTGCCAACTGGACTGACTGGCGAATGATCGGTCTTACAAAAACGGGATGGCAGAACCAGCATATTATCTTCGGGTTTGCCTTTTTAATCCTCTCAGTGTTCCACCTGTTTTTTATCAACTGGAAAGCTTTCCTCTCTTACCTGCAATCAAAGACAAGCGAAGGCCTTAAAAACCCCAGGGAGCTGCTCACTATAGTAATTCTCTCCTCCTTATTTGGAACAGGGACATACTTTGACATCGAACCATTCTCGGCAGTCATCAAGTTTGGCGATGCAATATCAAACTCCTGGGAACAGCAGGAAAAGCAAGCGCCAGTTCCACATGCGGAACTCATGACACTCCAACAACTTGCTGAGCAACCGGGGCTTGGTGGTGATCCTGAAGCGCTCATAAAAAAGCTGGAAAAGGCGGGTTTAAAGGGCGTTTCACGGAATAAAACCTTGGCTGAAATAGCAACCCTGAATGGAAAGACAGCGGAACAAGTCTATGAAGTTCTTGCGCCAGAGAAAACCGAAAGGCATAACATACAGGGGCAGGGTTTCGGGAATAAAACGTTGCAGGAAATAGCCGACGAAGGTGGGGTTTCATCGGCATCACTGCAGCTTGCACTTCGGCAGAAAGGCATTGAAGCAAAACCCGATTCGCCATTAAAATCTATCGCAGAAAACAACAAGATTGAAATGAACGAGCTGCGAAAAATACTGGAGACAATGATCAGCCGGTAAGTTTTGATTGAGATAACCCTCATCCCGGTTAGGATTTTAATCGCTACAGGATATATTTCTCGAAGTTCTGCTTCGTGAAGTAATTCTTAATCATGAACTCATACCTTGTAGCTCTGCAGCGGGGTAGTTGATTCAGCCCCAAAAATGTTAAAAATTTTGTTTCAAAGTTTGAAAAATCGCGAACAAGTTGTTAATTGCATAACTGTATAACCTCCTTATTGTATACTTGGCAGGTTTTCGGTGTCGCTGCTGCTTGAACCTGGGTTTCAATTTTCTTGTTATTTTTGGGCAAGTGCCCTTGTAAGGTTCAGCTTTTTATAGGTTTAAAGAATTTACCTCATATAATTTTGATAGTAATTTAAAGGAGCAAATTATGGCAATTGAAGTCAATGGTGTCCGTGCTGAAACTGATGAGAATGGATATCTCGTTAATCTTGAAGACTGGACAGAGGATATTGCGAAGGTGTTGGCAGAGGGAGAGGAGATCGAAATGACCACGGCGCATTGGGATATGATCAATTTTCTCAGAGGATATTATGATGAATATCAGATTGCTCCAGCCGTAAAGGTACTGACCAAGGCCATTGCAACTGAGAAGGGCATGGATAAAAAAGCGGCATCCGAATTTCTGTACGGGCTTTTTCCAAAAGGGCCAGGTTTACAGGCCTGTAAAATTGCGGGACTGCCAAAACCTACGGGTTGCGTTTAATGGATTGAAAGAGGTTTGCTGATCCCAATTTACTGTGAATCAAAGGAGGTCATAATGGAAGGCGCTCAAAAGGCAGCTTCAGATGAAGTAATACAGGGCAAAAATGGCGGGAACGGAAAGTTCCTGAATCCTACCCCTATGCTCGACGAACTGGAAAAAGGACCTTGGCCAAGTTTTATTTCCGGCTTCAAGGAACTTGCCGAAAGAACGGAAAAGCCCATGTTGCGTGGGGTTATGGATCAGCTTGAGTACTCCTACAATACCAAAATGGGGTACTGGAAAGGTGGTCTGGTAACGGTCGACGGTTATGGCGCCGGTGTTATCACGCGCTATTCAATGATAAAAGACAAGTTTCCGGAAGCGACTGAATTTCACACGATGCGAATTCAGCCGGCACCGGGGCTTCACTATAATACAGAGATGCTTCGCGGACTTTGTGATACCTGGGAAAAGTATGGCAGCGGTATCATTACCCTCCATGGACAGACCGGTGACATCATGCTGCAGGGCATTGAGCAAGATAAGGTTCAGGAGTGTTTTGATGAACTCAACCAGGCGGGCTGGGATCTCGGTGGCGCTGGCGCTGGAATGCGTACTGCGGTCTCCTGTATCGGGCCTGGCCGTTGCGAGAATGCCTGCTACGATGATCTAAAGGCTCATCTCAAGCTGCTCAAGCATTTTGTGGGGCCACTTCATCGTCCTGAATGGAACTACAAAATCAAGCTGAAGTTTTCGGGATGCCCAAATGATTGCACCAATGCCATCATGCGTTCCGATCTTGCTGTTATAGGTACATGGAAGGATGCAATCCAGATTGAACCTGAAGAGGTGACAGCCTGGGTTGAAAAAAATGGTATTGATGCCGTTGTGAACCAGGTCATCAATCTTTGTCCGACAAAAGCCATATCGCTCAAAGATGGTGAAATGGTTATTGACAGCAGGGATTGCGTGCGCTGCATGCACTGTCTGAACGTGATGCCCAAGGCGCTTTCTCCTGGCAACGAGCGGGGAATTTCCCTCCTGATGGGTGGAAAGAACACCCTGAAAGTCGGTGTCAACATGGGCTCACTGATTGTGCCCTTCATGAAGATGGAGAGTGACGAGGATATGGATGAGTTTATCGAACTGGTCGAAGGAATTATCGACTGGTGGGATGACAACGGTCTTGATCACGAACGTATTGGCGAAACCATTGAACGTGTCGGCTTGAAGCTCTTCCTTGAGGGAGTCGGCCTTGAAGCAAACATCAATATGGTGACAAGACCTCGTGACAATCCTTATTTCAAGGCAAAGTATTGAGCCTCTTTGAACGGCAGATTCTCTTGATCGAATTCAACTCTCTCGATGAGGTGGTAACACACCTTGTTGGGAAAGGCAAAATTTATAGGAATTAACTATATGAGCAGTCCTGAAAAAAAGTGGAAAACCGTTGAGTCGGGGCCTCACAGCTACGAAGAGGCCTTGCATCCGGTTGTAAGAAAGAACTATGGAAAGTGGAAATATCACGAGATTCCAAAACCGGGAGTTCTGAAGCATGTTGCACTGAGTGGTGATGCCATCTACACCGTTCGGGCAGGAACGCCCCGTCAGGATACGGTTGATATGCTGAGACGGCTTTGTGATGTTGCCGACAAGTACAGTGACGGCTACCTTCGCTTTACGGTACGCAACAATGTTGAGTTTCTGACTCCCAACGAAGCAAATGTAGAGCCGATGATCCGCGAGCTCGAAGCGATGGGCTTTCCTGTCGGTGGCACGGGAATGTGTGTTTCCTCCGTGTCACATACCCAAGGGTGGCTTCATTGTGATATTCCGGCGACTGATGCTTCCGGCGTTGTCAAGTCAATGATGGACACGCTTTACCAGGAATTCAGGGGTATGGAGATGCCGAACAAGGTGAGGCTCTCGACCTCCTGCTGCGCCATTAACTGTGGCGGCCAGGCAGATATTGCTGTGGTTATCAAGCATACTCGTCCGCCAAGAATCAATCACGATCATCTCGCAACAATCTGTGAATTGCCGAAAGCGGTTGCCCGTTGCCCTGTTGCGGCTATCAGGCCGACAGTGATCAATGGCAAGAAATCACTCATGGTCGATGAGGAAAAATGTATCTGCTGCGGTGCCTGTTTCGGCGCTTGCCCGGCAATGGAAATCAACCATCCAGAGCATTCAAAATTTGCGGTCTGGGTTGGCGGGAAAAACAGCAACGCCCGTTCAAAACCATCAACCATGAGTATTGTAGCACACAATCTGCCAAACAATCCGCCAAGATGGCCTGAGGTAACCGATGTTATCGGTAAAATCCTGACTGCCTACAAAGAGGGTGGACGTCCATGGGAACGAGTCGGAGAGTGGATTAACCGTATTGGATGGAAACGCTTTTTTGAAGAAACAGGACTTACTTTTGATGATGACATGATTGACACTTACCGTCATGCAAGAACCACATTCAATCAGTCTGCTCATGTCCGCTTTTAGACTTACAGGAGATAATTCATGAAGGTAGAATCAAATCCAGTCCTTGATTTTGCGACATCTTACGAGTTCCCCCCGTTCAGTGAACTGACGGGAACCGATAAAATTGTTGCCTTTGGAGATCATAGTCACAAGTGCCCGGTCTATGTCCCTCAGCTTCCGCCATGTTCGGCGGAATGTCCAGCCGGGGAGAATATTCGGGGCTATCAGCGGTTGTTGAACGGTATCGACAAATCCGACAATGCGTGGAAAGCGGCGTGGGAGACGATTGTCGATGCCAATCCATTTCCTGCCGTTATGGGCAGGATCTGTCCCCATCCATGCCAGAGCGCATGCAATCGCCAGTACCATGACGAAAGTGTAGCCATCAATGCTGTTGAGCAGGCGATTGGCAATTACGGTATTAACGCAGGATTGCAACTGCCCGGAGCAGGTGTTGACAGCGGCAAAAGAGTTGCTGTTATCGGAGGGGGCCCGGCAGGGCTGTCTGCTGCATACCAGCTTCGTCGAAAAGGTCATGCCGTTACGATTTACGACGCTAATGAAAAATTGGGTGGAATGGTGTTGTATGGCATCATGGGCTACCGGGTCGACCGTAAAATTCTTGACACTGAAATTCAGCGTATTATCAGCCTTGGGGTTGAGACCAAAATGGGAGTCCGTGTCGGAACGGATATTTCGCTTGAACAATTGGATCAAGAGTACGACGCGATTTTTATTGCTCCGGGCGCACAGGTCGGTCGTTCGCTTCCGGTGAAGGGTTCCGCAGGTATACCTGGTGTGACCAACGCCATTGATTTCCTGAGAAACTACGAAGTCCAGGGTGACGATATTGCCATAGGGAAAAAAGTGCTGGTTATCGGCGATGGAAACGTCGCCATGGATGTGGCGCGTCTTGCGCTTCGGCTTGGTTCCGAGGCATCAGTGGTGGCAGGAGTTCCAAAAGAGGAGATGGCTTGCTTCCAGATCGAATTTGATGATGCGGCCAGGGAAGGAACAACCATGCATTATATGGCAGGGGCACTGGAAGTCATCAGTGGAGAAAATGGCGTTCAGGCACTCCGCTGTTCCCGCATGGTGAAAAAAGTGAAGGGAGAAGAGGGGTGGAATTCGCCGATTCCCTTTTTCAGATATAAAAACACTGAGGAAGCGTTTGACATCGAGGCCGACATGATCGTTGCCGCCATTGGGCAGAGTGCCGATATGAGTGGTTTTGAAAGCGTTACTGGCGGAAGCCCCTGGCTCAAGGTTGACCGATATTTTCGCCTGCAAGGCAAAGAAAAGTTGTTTGGTGGTGGAGATGCCATAAAAGTTGACCTTATTACTACGGCAGTTGGTCATGGGCGCAAGGCTGCAAATTCTATCGATGCTTTTCTTAAAGGGGAGCATCTTCCTGAGCAGGGTTATCGGGAGATAACAAAGGTCAACAAGCAGGACGTACTCTATTTTACCCACTCTGAACAGGCAAAGCGCGAGACTATTGAGCTGGAAGAGGTGGTTGGTAACCACGATGAACTCCTTGTGGCGCTGACAGAGAGTGAGGCAAAGGCGGAGTCAGAGCGTTGTATGAGCTGCGGGCTCTGTTTCGACTGCAAACAGTGTGTCTCGTTCTGTCCCCAGGAAGCAGTGACCCGGTTCAGGGACAATCCGCCCGGTGAAGTGGTCTATACCAATTATTCCAAATGTGTCGGATGCCACCTCTGTTCACTGGTCTGCCCTTCAGGGTATATCCAGATGGGGATGGGAGAAGGTCTGTAGGCGACGGGAAAAGAAACCATGAAAACAAGGAGATAACGGACCCATGTCAGAAGATGTCATCAATCAGGTTCAGGAGGCCATTGCATGCTCCAGAAAGTGGGCTGAAACAGGCTGGCCGGTTACTTTTGGTCCCCGAAATGTAGAGGTGTCGTCGCTCAAGCAGGCTCAGTCACTGCCGAAAAATTTTGTTTATCGGCAGGAGGCGCTGAACTACTGGAGCCAGGCGAAGCTTACCGGAAATGATGCTGCCGATTCAGGTCAGAAGGCTTTGGACGCACTGAACAGCAGCAATTTTTTTGCCGCCGATAATGCGCTTTATTTTTGCCAGTTTATCGAAAAGCCATTCGCCGATTATGCAAAAACATGGTTGCCTCTGTATGAAGCATTTAAAGAGAAGCAAGCCGGGTTCTGAGAGCTTGGCATTGCATCTTTTTTCATAACATTTAAACAAACGGATCGGCAGTGAAAATAGGAATTTTGCTCAAGGAAGGACCGTATAACCATCAAGCTTCAGATACGGCCTTCAAGTTTGCTGAAGCCGCCATCAAAAAAGGGCATACGGTTGATGCGGTTTTTCTCTACAATGATGGTGTCACCAATGTCACCAAGCTCATGGATCCACCCCAGGATGACCGCAATATCGCCGCGAGATGGAGTGAACTGAGTAAAAAACATGGCGTTGAAATCCTTGCCTGTATTGCAGCATCAAAACGCCGGGGAATCAGTGATGATGTTCTGGTAGAGGGAAGCGCTATCACCGGTCTTGGAACCCTTACCGACATTGCGATCCGTAACGACAGACTGGTAACCTTTGGAGATTGAAGTAACTATGGAAAACGAAAATATAAAGAAAATCATGCATGTGTTGCGCCATGCGCCGCACGGAACGATCTATACTTATGAGGGGCTGGAGATGATTTTGATCATGGCCGCCTACGAGCAGGATCTTTCAGTCGTCTTTATCGGCGACGGGGTCTATGCCCTTAAAAAAGGACAGGATACAAGCGGAATTGGTATCAAGGGTTTTTCAAAGACCTTCATGGCGCTGGATGGCTATGATGTGGAAAAACTCTATGTCGACAGACTCTCTCTTGAAGAACGGGGTTTGACCGAAGAGGATCTTGTCGTGAATGTCGAAGTGCTTGATGCCGGAGAGACAGGTAGACTGATGAAAGAACAGGATGTCATTATTCACCATTGATTGCAGAACCATGTTACATACTATCAATAAGTCTCCTTTTGAAAATAATACCTTCGAGATCTGCATAAGGTTTCTGTTGCCGGGCGATCCCGTTCTTTTTATTGAAGACGGCGTTTATGCGGTTCAGGCCGGAAACAAATTTTCGCCTGCAATTGAGCGTGTTCTTCAAACCAATCCTGTTTTTGCACTGAAGCCCGATCTGGATGCGCGGGGGATTGGCACTACAACTGAAGGTGTAGAATGTGTTGATTACGAAGGATTTGTCGGCCTTGTCGAAGAACATCAGGTGAACAGTTGGTTTTGAGTGTGCTGACTGATGGATCTATTCTGAAATTGTTACGCAGTACTCTATGAAGACAAGATGGACAGATTTGCTGGAGGCCAACAAGAAAGCTCTTTTTGAGCAGTGGCTGGATTGCGCCCTGGCCTTGTTTCCCGAAAAAATGGGTTACAGTACACCGATTGGCATGGTGCTTTCCGGAGCGCTCGAAAAGATTATTTCCTGCCTGGGAAAGAGCGAAAACGATTATAAAGACTCCCTTGACGATGTTACACGCATCCTGGCTGTACAGAACATTCCGCCATCAAAAGCATTGTCAATTTTTTTGGAACCGAAACTCATTCTGCGCGACATCATGAAGAGAGTCCCCGTTGCAGGCACTTTGACGCAGGAGGTGCAGGAGGCATTCAATTCGCGTTTTGACGCACTCACTCTTGAAGCATTCGACAGTTACATGCGACATCGTGAAAAAATATATCAGCTTAAAGTTGAAGAGGGCAGTCGCCGGATGCACATGGCGTTGAGGAGGGCTGAGGCATGAAGAAAGTGCTTATGCCGCTTGTTATAGTGGCGATTCTGGCCCTGATTCCCTTTGTTGGCGTGCAGTATGCCGGGTTATCCTATCTTTTCGGAGTTATCATACCCTATACCGCGATTGTTGTTTTGCTGGCTGGTTTTCTTTTTCGTCTGATCGACTGGATCAGGAGACCTGTTCCCTTTCACATTCCAACAACCTGCGGACAGGAAAAAACGCTGGACTGGATCAAGTATGACCGCCTGGAAAGTCCCGCTCATGTTTGGGAAGCAGCACTCAGGGTTTTGTCTGAAGTGTTGTTCTTCCGCTCTCTTTTCCGCAATACCAAAGCGGAACTTCATAATGATGCGAATCTGACGTATGGATCGCACAAATGGCTCTGGCTTGGAGGGCTTGCGTTTCATTGGTCTCTGCTCATTATTGTGCTTCGCCACTCTCGATTCTTTTTTGTCATGGTTCCGGGATTCACCGATTTTCTGGATCATGCGGATGGTTTTCTTGATGTCACCCTCCCAACCTTTTATATCACCGATGCGGTTGCTCTTGCGGCTGTCACCTTTCTTGTTTTTCGCCGTTTGAAGGATGCAAAAATGCGTCTTCTTTCATTGCAGACGGATTACTTCCCGCTTTTTCTCATTGCGGCCATTGTTGTGGTTGGGGTTCTCATGCGCTACATCGTCAGGCTGGATATTATGCCGGTTAAAGACCAGATGTTGAGGTTGGTTAATTTCGGTTTTGATGCACCGGGAGAGATAGGTACTCTCTTTTATGTTCACCTTTTTTTGGTGTCAGTTCTTGCGATCTATTTCCCCTTCAGCAAGCTCATGCATGCCGGGGCGATTTTTTTAAGTCCGACACGTAACCTGCCCAATAACAGTCGTGAAAAACGGCATATCAACCCATGGAATTCCGATATCAAGTTCAGAACATACTCCGAGTATGAGGATGATTACCGCGAGAAGATGAAAAAGGCTAATTTGCCGATTGAAAAGCAATAATTATGTCGAAATACGTTCCTAAACTCTCCGAGCTTAAAAAAGAGTTCGACGAAAAGCCCAGTGTTCTGAAGGGGAACTACTCTCTCCAGGAGTGGTGGGATATTCCCGTAGAGTTCCATGACGGCAATTGGTGTTTTCCCGGTAAACAGGAGGTGCTTCAAGACCTTGGTTTCGCCAATCCACGGAAATGGGCGGCAACCGACGAAGATTGGCAACTGCCTGCAGATTGGCAGAAAACGATCAGTGAGGGGTTGCAAAGTCGTTTGAAGAAGTACCGTTCGCTGAAGCTTTTTCTTGATGCCTGCGTTCGTTGCGGAGCCTGTGCCGACAAATGCCATTTTTTTCTTGGCACCGGTGATCCAAAAAATATGCCGGTTGTTCGTGCTGAGCTGCTTCGGTCGGTCTATCGCAACGATTTTCCACTTGTCGAGAAGATTCTTAAAGGGTTTTCCGGCTCAAGAAAGCTGACGGAATCGGTGATCAAAGAGTGGCATTTGTATTTTCACCAGTGTACCGAATGTCGCCGCTGCTCGGTTTTCTGTCCCTTCGGGATCGATACGGCGGAGATAACCATGATGGTCAGGGAGCTGCTGAACCTTGTCGGCGTGAACAATAACTGGATTCTTGCGCCTGTTTCAAATTGCAACCGCACAGGGAACCACCTCGGTATTGAACCGCACACCTTTGTGCAGAATATCATGTCACTTGCCGAGGATGTTGAAGATCTGACAGGTGTTAACGTGGAGCCTACCTTCAACCGTAAAGGTGCGGAAGTGCTCTTCATTACTCCTTCCGGCGATGTGTTCGGTGATCCCGGTGTCTATACGATGATGGGCTACCTGTTACTCTTCAAGCATATTGGTCTGGATTACACTATAAGCACCTACGCTTCTGAAGGCGGTAATTTCGGTATGTTCACCTCGAACGATATGATGAAGAAGCTGAATGCCAAGATGTATCACGAAGCAAAACGGCTTGGAGTGAAATGGATACTCGGTGGTGAGTGCGGTCACATGTGGCGTGTGGTGCATCAGTATATGAACACCATGAACGGCCCTGCGGATTTTCTTGAAGTGCCGGTCTCGCCGATTACAGGAACCCGGTTCAGTAATGCCGCCGCGACAAAAATGGTACACATCGCAGAATTTACGGCTGACTTGATTCATCATAAAAAGCTGAAACTGGATCCAAAACGAAACGATCATCTGCGGACAACCTTTCACGACTCCTGCAACGTTGCAAGAGGGATGGGTATGTTTGAGGAGCCGCGCTCTGTTCTTCGGAGCGTCTGCAACAGTTTTCATGAAATGGCGGAGGATACCATTCGAGAGAAGACCTTCTGCTGCGGCTCAGGAAGTGGCCTGAATGCTGAGGAGAACATGGAAAACCGGATGAGAGGAGGATTTCCGAGAGCCAATGCGGTCAAGCAGGTTAAAGATCGTCATAAGGTTGATTCCCTTGTAACCATCTGTGCCATCGACCGCGCCAGTCTTCCGCCCCTTATGAAATATTGGAATCCTGGTGTTTCGGTGTATGGTCTGCATGAACTCGTAGGCAATGCGCTTGTTATGCAAGGAGAGCAAAAGAGAACAACCGACTTAAGGGAGCATCCAATGGCAGGTTTCGAGGATGGAGGTGATGATGATGAGTAGAAAACTGCTTTGGATTGTTGCCGTGACAGCAATTGTTCTTTTTGCTGTGCTGAATGTTTTCCGGAAAGGGGAGGCTGAAACTTCTCAACCACCAGTTCATAAGTCGGTGGCGGTTGACAGTACCAAATGTATCGCACCGGCATCGTTCATGCGTGCCAATCATATGCAAGTGTTGTATGAGTGGCGGAATTCATCGGTGCGAACCGGGAATCGAGTCTACATCGCTCACAATGGCAGTAAATTCGAGAAGAGCCTGAATACCTGTCTGGGTTGTCACTCCAACAACAGAATGTTCTGCTTCAACTGCCATAGCTATGCCAATGTAAAACCAAAGTGCTGGAATTGTCATCTGTCGCCGATGGAAACACCATGATGAATGAACAAAGAAGAGAATTTATCAAGAAAACCGCATTAGGGGTTCTTGTCGGGATCGGTGCTGCATCCGGCCTTGTTCCCGCCTTTTCGCTGGAAAAAACGGTTCTTCCTGTCTGGGATGAAAAACCTGTTCCGGGAAAAATTCGATGGGGAATGCTGATTGATATGCGCAAATGCAAGGAGGGGTGCCAGCAATGTGCAGCAGCATGCCATCACGCCCATAACGTCCCTGATTTCAGGAACAAAAAAGACGAAATCAAGTGGATGTGGCAAAACCCGTACCAGAAGGTTTTTCCGACAGCAAGTCAGCAATTTGTCAGCAAGGAGATTCGGGATCGCTCTTATCTTGTCCTCTGCAACCATTGCGCCGATTCGCCTTGCACAAAAGCCTGCCCGACTGAGGCGACCTTTAAACGTTGGGACGGTATTGTGGCGATGGATTATCACCGATGTATCGGATGCCGTTTCTGTATGGCGGCTTGCCCCTATGGCTCACGGAGCTTTAACTGGCAGGATCCGCGCACGGCCATCCACGATCCGGTCACGACCTACCCCACAAGGGAGCAGGGCGTTGTGGAAAAATGCAATTTCTGTTCAGACCGTCTGGTCAAAGGCCAGCAGCCAGCATGCACAGAGGCGTGCCCTGAGCAGGCGCTGACCTTCGGTGATCTGAACGATCCCCGCTCCGATATTCGTCAGCTCCTTGAAACCAATAAGACGATGCAGCGGAAGCCCGAGTTGGGAACCAAACCTTCAGTTTTTTACATTATTTAACGATTTCCCATGATTGAGAAAGCTCTGAAAGGAAACCGCAGTTACTGGATCTGGATAGCCTTCCTTGTCTCTGTTATAGGTGTCGGCCTCTCTGCCTACGACCAGCAGAGGTGGTTCGGGCTGACCGTCACAGGAATGGGGCGGGATATAAGCTGGGGCCTCTATATTGCTCAATTCACTTTTCTTGTCGGTGTAGCAGCCTCCGCTGTTATGGTGGTTCTCCCTTACTATCTGCATCACCAGAAGGAGTTTGCAAAAACAGTGATCGTTGGTGAGTTCATGGCGGTATCGGCCACCCTCATGAGTATGCTTTTTATCCTGGCAGATATGGGCAGGCCTGATCGTCTCCTCAATATCATGTTATACCCCAGTCCTCACTCAATGGTTTTCTGGGATCTGCTTGTGCTCTCCGGTTATCTTGCCATGAACCTGGTCAGCAGTTGGGCGATGCTCGGTGCCGAGAGGAAGGGAGTGCCGCCAAAAGCCTGGGTCAAGCCTCTGATCTATCTCTCTATTCCCTGGGCATTCAGTGTTCATACCGTTACAGCATTTCTCTATGCCGGGATGCCGGGTCGACACCTCTGGCTGACGGCAGTACTCGCCCCGCGCTTTCTCGCCTCAGCATTTGCTGCAGGAACGGCACTGCTTATTCTTGTCTCCCTTATCCTGAAACGAACAACCGGGTTCGATACCGGCAAAGAGGCAAGAGCGAAACTTACCGTATTGGCAGCTTATGCCGGTGTGGCCAACATCTTTTTTCTCGGCACGGAATTCTTTACTGCGTTTTACAGCAACGTGCCTGCCCATAAAGAGAGTCTGCAATACCTCTTTTTTGGTCTTGACGGCAACTGCCAGTTTGTCCCCTTGATGTGGTTTTCCCTGATTTCCGGAGTGGCTTCCATCATCGTTCTTCTTGTTCCGGCATTAAGAAAATCAACCCCATGGCTTGTTGGTGCCTGTTCAGCTCTTGCGCTCTCCATCTGGATTGACAAGGGGGTCGGCCTGATTCTGGGAGGATTTGTTCCTTCGCCGCTTCAGGAGATTGTTGAGTATACCCCCACAGTAACTGAAATTTGCGTTACCCTTGGCATCTGGGGTATCGGTATTCTTCTGCTTACCCTCTTGCTCAAGGTGGTCGTTGCCGTCAAGATGGAAAACGAGCATTGAACTCTTAGTACAAGTTTTGCCTGTTTTCTGCGTTACCTTTTACTAAAGGGCTCCCTGCTTTTCGGGTATGCGGGGGGCCAGTTTTTTTTAGATGCTCAAGTGCCGAGAGGTTTTGAGAGATATTGCCAATAATAAGGGTGAATCATGAAGAGCTTTCTGCCATTAAATATCAGAATCGATAACAAAAAAATTCTCTTTGTCGGAGGCGGTAAAATTGCACTCCACAAAATCAGGACAGTTCTGCAGTACACCCGGAATATTTCAATTATATCGCCAGAAATTCAGGATGAATTGCATCAGATGGGCTTCGAGGAGATTCGAAAAGAGTATGAAGCCTCAGATCTTGAGGGCTTCTTTCTTGTCTATGCCTGCACCAACAACCTTGAGGTGAATCGCAGGATCAAAAACGATGCTGCGGCTTATGGAATTATGGTCAATGTGGTCGATAACCGGGAGTTGTCAGATTTTATCTCACCGGCAGTTATCAAGAAGGATGAGATGACCATTGCCGTCTCCTCAAATGGCGAAAATGTAAAAAAAACAGTTGAGTGGCGAAACAGGATAAAAGCGATGCTCCAGCATGGTGATTTCTTTACCAGGCGTTCCGTACCGCAGAACAAAGGATATGTTTATATCATCGGTGCCGGGCCTGGTGACCCGGAATTATTGACTATTAAGGCGGAAAGGGTGCTGCGCGAAGCTGATGTGATTCTGTATGATGATCTGGTGAGCAGTGAGCTTGTTGACCGGTTTGATGCCCGTAAAATTTATACCGGCAAAAGAAAAGACCGTCATCATTATGAGCAGGAGGCAATCAATGAAGAGATCATTCGTCACGCCCTGCAAGGCAAAAGAGTTGCCAGACTGAAAGGTGGAGATCCCTTTATTTTTGGCCGTGGCGGCGAAGAGATCGAAGCACTGCGGCAACATGGTATCAGCTATGAAATTATCCCCGGTATTACTGCGGCACATGGTGCCAGTGCCTACACCGAAATACCATTGACCATGAGAAAAATCTCCTCTTCGGTAGCCTTTTGTACCGGTCATCCCATTAACAAAATTCAGGTGCCGGATGCAGATACTATTGTTTATTACATGGTGGCATCTGCCGTTCATGACGTGCTTGATGCGGTTGCCAAAAAAGGCAGGGATGGCGATACCACGGCAGCTATCGTTCAGAATGCCACACGCTATAATCAGAAGATAATTACCGGCACGCTTGGTGAATTGAGAAAAAGTGAGAAGGCAGTCTCTTCACCGGCATTGCTGATTCTTGGTGAGAATATCAACCAGTTTATCGAGAATAACTGGTACTCCAAAAAGAAAAAGGTGCTGATTGTCGATGAGGATTCCGGGTACTACGCTCCTGACGAGTATATCAGGGTGCATTTTTCTTGCAAGCTGGTTGAGGACGATGACCCCCATGCCCCAGAGCAGTATGAAGCTGTAGACCTTGACTTTATTGACGAGATATACTTTTCATCAACACTCTGTATCAGAAAATTCCGGGATGTCTATAAAAGAATTCCCAAAAAAATTACCGTGAAAACGGCTAATCAGGAGGTTAATGCCGAGTACAGAAAACTTTTCAGCGCAGATCTGAAATTGGGGAGTAACGCCGGATGAACCCTGATTTCCAGGGGAGTGCAGGTAATAATAATACCCCAAAAATAAAATTCACAGGTAAAACCGGTTATGATCACTCAAGCTTGACTATGAGTTCATTCTCATTTTCAAAAAACAGGGCGACGCTCCAAAGCCCACCAAAGAGCAGAAAGAAAGCTCAGCCATGACCACCGGGGAGTGGAACACCTACTTCTCGGGCCACTGGAACGTTGCCAGGGCAAAACAGGAGGGGCACCTTGCCATGTTCCCCGAAAAGCTTCCGCACCTCCGAGTATTCCACGAATTCTTCATGCAGGATTTTACCAGATGATGATCTATCGGTATGACTACGATCAAGCAGAGACGCCTCAATGAGTTATATCTTGACAAATATCCCGATTTGCATGTCGGTGAATGTGTTCCGTTCTATTTTTGTCCACGCTCTATCATGCTTTACCTTATTCATACAGGAAATCATGAAGGGTTGGACTAACCGGGGTGGTCAAGGCAATATTGTTCATTTGGAGGCTGATCTGAGAGAGTGTGTTGCATGGGTGAGGCGCAAGGGAAACGTTGGGCGTTTACCTTGTCAAATGCCGGTGCCTGGTATTGTGAAAGCAGGTATGACCTTGCTCATTTGAGTGACATTGATTGGGCTGCGGTGAATGCTGCGAACTGGTCGCAGTGCAAGGAAGGCAAGCAGGCAGAGTTTCTTGTCGAGCAGCAGTTTCCCTGGGAGCTGGTGTCGCGTATTGGTGTGCATTCCCAAACGGTTCGCACTCAAGTTCTTGAACTCTTGTCAGTGACCAGACCTGATCTTATTGTTGAATTGAAGCCTGAATGGTATTATTGATAAAAGTTGGGAGCATATATGATCGAATTCAGGAAAGGAAACATACTGGCAGCAGATGCCGAAGCCTTGGTCAATACGGTCAACTGTGTTGGTATTATGGGGCGCGGTATTGCTCTTCAGTTCAAGAACGTTTTCCCTGAGAATTTCAAATCCTATCTTGCTGCCTGCAAACGCAATGAGGTCATGCCCGGAAAAATGTTTGCTTTTGAGACAGGCGCATTGACCAATCCTCACTACATCATCAATTTTCCAACCAAACGCCACTGGAAAGGTAAAAGCCGTATTGAGGATATTGATGCGGGTCTTGTCGCATTGGCTGATGAGATCAAGGCAAGAAATATCCGATCAATTGCCGTTCCAGCGCTTGGGAGTGGATTGGGAGGATTGAGATGGAATGATGTACGCCCACGAATTGAAGCGGCCCTGCGGGAATTGAGTGATGTCAAGGTTATCATCTTTGAGTCTGATG
This sequence comes from Chlorobium sp., assembly GCA_049317185.1. Taxonomy (GTDB): domain Bacteria; phylum Bacteroidota; class Chlorobiia; order Chlorobiales; family Chlorobiaceae; genus Chlorobium. The sequence goes on from JBMOIS010000012.1 coordinate 53,517, forward strand.
AGGCATTCGCTGATAAAAAACAGAATCTTTCAAGCGATGTTCCAGGGATGACATCAGGTCGGGCAGCCCTGGTTGGCTTGATGCATCGTTATCTTGCAGGGTTATTGGATCCCTTTATCTCATTGTTGGAGGTACATAAACTCATGTATTTCATGCAGTGTGCAGGTCAGGAGTTACGGCTCAACTTTACAAAGGGCCCTTATGGACCTTATGCTGAAAACCTTCGCCACGTTTTACATGCTATCGAAGGGCATTTGATATCTGGTTATGATGATGGTGGGGATAAGCCCGACAAGCAGTTGACGTTGGTGCCTGGCGCTCTTGATGATGCTCTCTTGTTTCTCAAGGAGAAAGATACCTCCAACACTCAAGAACATTTTGACAGGGTTTGCCGTCTTGTTGAAGGCTTCGAATCACCGTTCGGTCTCGAACTGTTGGCGACAGTGCATTGGGTGGTAAAGAATGAACAAGTTCAAACCGTTGATGATGTTATTGCCGGTGTCTATGCCTGGAATGAGAAAAAGAGACAGTTCTCCAAACGTCAGATTATTCTTGCCGTTGATGTGCTGACAAAAAAAGGTTGGCTGGAACATTTCAGTTCGAATTGAATATTGAGAGCAATATCATCATAGTGATCGTGCCCGGTTCCCTGCCGACGTTCACACCGAATGGCGGGCGTAGTTGAGTCCGTACCCTGATGTGATTCAGGGAGAAGTTATACAATTTGCGCTTTCAATTCGTAATTTGTATACTATCCTATGATCTATCGCAAACTAACAGCAACCCTTCAGCGGTTGGCCAAAACATTTCCTGTTATCGCAATAACCGGGCCTCGGCAGTCAGGAAAAACAACGCTGGCAAAAGCCGTTTTTGCCGATAAGCCATACATAACCCTTGAAGATCCTGCAGAACGTGCCTTTGCCCTTGAAGATGCAAAAGGGTTCCTTCACCGGTTTCGTGATGGAGCCATCTTCGATGAAGCTCAACGATGGCCGGATCTCTTTTCATACCTTCAGGGCATGGTTGATGAAGAGCCGATTCCCGGAAAATTCATTCTGACCGGTTCACAGCAATTCGGACTGCTCGCCGGAGTCAGCCAGTCACTTGCCGGTCGTGTTGGCATGACTGCTTTGCTTCCCTTGTCCATTTCAGAACTTCCGGCAGCATCACAATCGTCACTATCGCTTGACATGCTGATCATAAAGGGTTCTTATCCTGCTCTTCATGTGAGGGATATATCGCCTGCAGACTGGTTTGCAAGTTACATCGCCACCTATATCGAGCGGGATATCCGGCAGGTGTTACGAGTTCATGATCTATCGGTATTCCAGCGCTTTGTGCGTCTCTGTGCAGGTCGAAACGGACAACTGCTGAACCTTAATGCGCTGGCGGGTGAAACAGGTATTTCCCATAAAACAGCTCGCTCATGGCTCTCTGTTCTGGAATCAAGCTACATTGTCCATCTGCTCCCGCCATACTTTCGAAACTTCGGAAAGCGACTTGTAAAAACGCCAAAACTCTATTTTTTGGATCAGGGTCTCGCTTGTTGGCTGCTTGGTATCCGTTCGCATGAACACCTTGCTCTACATCCAATGAGAGGAGCAATTTTTGAATCATTCATTATCAGCGAGTTTCTCAAATCCCGCTATAACCGAGGGTTGCCTCCAGATCTCTACTTCTGGCGTGACAATAACGGCCTTGAAGCGGATATTGTTTTTGAACGTGGCACAAAACTGCAACCAGTGGAAATAAAATCAGGCCAGACCATCACCGGTGACTCTATCCGGGCAGGCCTCAAAGCCGCACGATTTGCTGGAGAAGAGGCGCTTCAGCCCTGGCTGATCTATGGAGGTGACGATTCCTATGAGCGCAACGGTGTCACAATCATGAGTTGGCGCGACTGCGAAAAATGGGCTGAGCCTCAATAAAAGGGAATTGCTCTGGTGCCTGCGATAGAGAGCAGCTCGTAGAGCCATCACACCATAATGGATTGTACCAGATGATGATCAGTCTGGTGGCAGTGTCCAATTTTCTATAATTAACCGGTCAGGGACTCTGGTAAACGCTTTATCTCCCGTGACAAGAACGGCATTGACCGCCTGAGCATGAGCCGCAATCATAAGGTCAAGTGGTGAGAGCGTCACACCTGCGGTTTCGCACTTGGTTCGAAGATCACCATAGAAGACGGCAACCTCTTTATCCCAAGCCAATATTTTTACCCGAATCAAAAACTCATGGACTCGGGCTGTAAGACCCTTTGGATAAGCGCGTTTTGCCATGCCATAGAGTAATTCAGCCTGAGTAACCGATGACACCACAACGCGTTGTATTGGTACAGCAACAAGCCTCTTACGAACAAGAGGAATGTCACCTTTGATAATATGACTGGCAATATTCGTATCCAGCATGTAGAGGTTTATTCTGTCCACCCTTCAAACGGATCTCGCAATTGCTCTGGTTGCGTTCGATCGTCAGTATGCATAAAATCTGCAGGCACTTCAGTTGTTGTATCAAGCTCAAACAGCCCTGACCATGAATCGGGATGATGTGACAAAATGATATCACCGGAAATTGCATCACGACGGATAAAGACCTCCTTTCCCTCAAACCGGAACTCCTTCGGTATTCGGACGGCTTGACTTCGTCCTGATATAAAAATCTTTGCAGTAACAGGCATAGGTAATCTCTCTTCATAAAAATCTTTTGTCAATCTAAATATAATTTTGATAGGCATCAAGAGATATATCAAATTCAGATTATTACTTTACCAGTTAAAGTTTCTTTTGTCCGCGTTCCCATTGACTGACCGATTCCTTTGTCACGTTCATATAGTGAGCAAAAACTCTCTGCTTCACCTCTTCGTGTTCACGCAATGCCTTGATCTCTTTGGCGCTGAATGGGTGAATTGGTGTCAAGCAGGATTCGTCGAAGTGACGCATTGTCTGTTTGTCAATCACGCCAGCCTCGAACATGTCTGAAGCTGTTTCATGAACCACTGCAAGGGCATCGCTTTTATATGTTGTAGCTTTACTCATAACCTGTTACAGTTTTGAAGGCACCCGTCTAAATTAATTTTTCAAGCTTTTCGTCGGAACGGGCAAAGTAATAGGGATGGCGCAGGCAAAAAAGATTTTTCTATAAAAACAAAATGGCCTCGGATAATGTCCAAAGCCATTTTGTCGACCGGGAAAAGCCCAATCCTTTGGTTGAATCTAACATAAACCACAAAGAGCTCAAAAAGAGTAAATCTGAGATGGATACCGGTGCCTCAATCTTGGCCACTAATTTGTCGCAGTGTACTGATTTTGATACATTTCTTAATGAATAACCCAGCACTTGAAGTCAGGTTCTTTAAAACCGATGGTGGTACAGAGCCAGTGCGCGATTGGTTACGCAAGTTACCCGCAGTCAAATCACAGGCAACTCCGAAGTCTGACCTGCAATTGGCAAAAAGCAGAATGAGGAATACATGATGAATGAAAAAAATATTGGCAGCAGTTTCGATGAATTTCTTGAAGAAGAGGCTCTTCTGGACGAAGCAACTGCGGTGGCCGTCAAGCGTGTTATTGCCTGGCAAATTGCTCAGGAAATGAAAGCACAGCACCTGACGAAATCTTCAATGGCAAGCAAAATGCAGACCAGTCGGGCAGCACTCAACCGTCTGCTTGATGCAACTGATACCAGTCTTACCCTGACAACCCTTTCCAGCGCGGCATCTGTACTTGGGAAAAAATTCAGGATTGAGTTAGTCTGATTCTTTACTTTTTTGAGAGCATTGGACGCTATAACGTTTTGTACTATCTCAAAACCCGGACACCCAACAGTGTACGGCTTGGCAGGAATAGATGCCAAAAATCACTTATATTGCACACTCAACAGTTATGCACGAGGCACTTGTCCTGATAAACTTTTTATAAATCTGATAAAAAAAAGAGACGATGGGGCACGAAGCAATCAAACTTGAATTGATTCAATGGTTAGCTAACCTTGAAGACGACGAAACCCTGGATTATCTGAAAGTGGTAAAAGATTCAAATGAAACGCAAAAAGATTGGTGGCACGACTTGACAGATGAGCAAAAATCTGGAATAGCTCGTGGTCTGAAAGATGTTGATGAGGGTAGAGTGCGCTCGCATAATGATATAAAGATTCAGTATGGGCTCTGATTTCAAGGTTTTTTGGACAGACGAAGCCATTAAAAATCTTCAATCCATTATGGATTATCTTGACAGCCAATGGACACAGCGCGAGATAGACAATTTCAAAAAAAAGTTAGCGAAGCAAATTGAGTTGATAGAGACAAATCCGAAGCTGTTTCCAGTGTCTGAATATAATCCACGCTTACGAAAAGCTGTATTGAGCAAACAGACGACCATATTTTATGAGATAGCGGATCGTATGATTTATTTAGTCTATCTCTTTAACAACAGGCAAGATATCGAAAAAATAGTATAGCACGATAACAAGCAATGAATGAGACCGCACCTTGAAGAGCCACCACTCCATAATCCACGGCGACAGCCGACAGATGAACCTACTCGCTGACAGGTCGGTGCACCTTGTTGTTACCTCACCACCCTATTGGCAGCTCAAGGACTACGGGACGGAGAACCAGATCGGCTTTCACGAGAGTTACGAGAGCTACATCAACAACCTGAACCTTGTCTGGAACGAATGCGAGAGGGCGACGCTCCAAAGCCCACCAAAGAGCAGAAAGAGCGCTCAGCCATGACCACCGAGGAGTGGAACACCTACTTCTCGGGCCACTGGAACTTTGCCGGAGCAAAACAGGAGGGGCACCTTGCCATGTTCCCCGAAGAGCTTCCGCACCGGCTCATCAAAATGTTCGCCTTCCGTGGCGATACGGTGCTCGATCCCTTCATGGGCAGCGGGACAACCTCACTTGCCGCAAAGAATCTCGAACAAAACTCGGTCGGGTATGAAATCAATCCGGAGTTTATCGAGATTGCCCAGCAGAAGCTCAACACAAGAAGAAAATAAAAAAGAACTTTTCTGAATGACACGACCTGATCCCGAAACCTCTGATCTGATGTTTTCTTCTGACGTGAAAAAAACTCATTTATCGGCTTGTTATAATCAGCATCTCCTGTCTTTGACGAGTATTCGTGTTCCGCAAGGGATACAGTATCAAAAAACGGGCTTTTGTTCGTTGTCATCAGATGTCAGCTTTGATTATCAAGCTTCAGGATTCTTGAAACCATTATCAGTCTTTTAACATACCAGCCTTAGCGAAACTTTGCATATCCTGATTATTCGGATTTATGACCAGTCCTATATCAGGTAGTATTTTGACATAGCCATTACCAAGCAAATAGCCCAGCATAGCCATCGCTTCCTTGCCATCAATAGCCAAATCTTTTACAAGCACACCCTGAAATGAATCAACATTCAGCAACACATCTGCCGGATATTTGAGATCCCGAATATTGTGTACAAGCTGCAAAAGTTTTTTTGAATCCATTGTAAGCCCCTTAACGTATAACGACTATTTTATAACTGTAAAAATCTGTTGCTTGATGTACAAGCTCCCTGTTCATCGAAAGGAAAATTAATGTATTAATTGAACTAATCATAATCATATTTGCGGCATGGAGGATTGCACGGCTGTTGCCCTTAAAGAGAAAAAATCACTAACCCATTGATTTATAATGTGCTATCAATTTTCTGTCAATGACAAGAATCGAAAGAGCCCCTTCACTACGCCCCAAACTGCCTCAACATCCTCAAATCATTCTCAAACAGCAACCGTATATCGTCAATCTTGATCTCTTGTTTGAGCTTGTCGAGCAATTTATTGACGTTCCATAAAATTTGGTAAATGCCATTTGACGGGTTAGCTTGAACGATTGAGGTTTGCTCCAGGTTGTTGGTGACAGGAGGCGGCAAAAAGAAATTATCCGGTTTGATTGATATCGCTGTCATAATCCCTTTCACGGCACTCTGATCTCCATGATAAGGCTGAGTTACTATGATGCGTAGCGAATTTTTGATAGGTTTCGTGTGTTGTTACAACAATGCTTGCATGTACCAGATCAAGCATTGAATTGAATTGAATTGAATTGAAGAAAAGAAAAAGGAGAACCATGGCTGCTCAACACATTACGCTTGATATTCCCGAAAAGATACTGCTTGCAGAAAAGACTGATGCACTTGCTTTCGGGAGGGAACTGAGGGTTCTTGCGGCAGTTAAGCTGTTTGAGATGGGGCGGTTGTCGTCTGGTCGTGCTTCAGAGCTTGCCGGGATGAGCCGTGTTGAATTTTTACTCAGTCTCAGCCGCTATAATGTTTTTCCCCTGGCATCCGAATTAGATGATTTAGAGCGCGACCATGCTTCAAACCATTAGTAATACTTCTCCCTTACTCTATCTTTATCGTATCGGACTGATTGATCGACTTCCTGAAATTTTCGGAGAAATATGGACTCCTGAAGCGGTGAAGGTTGAATTAATGGTTGGCGACAAAAGTGGATATAATGTTCCAAACCTGTCAGATTTTTCATGGATCAGGATCATAAACCCAAAAGCACAGCCCTCTGAATGGCTCTCATTAGACCTCGGTCCGGGAGAACTGGCGGCTATGTCGCTTGCTTTAGAAAATTCGCATCGTATTGTTTTGCTTGATGATATGCTTGCTCTTCGAACAGCTCATGCCGCCGGTTTGCAGGTTTGGGGTACCCTTAAAGTTCTACTGGAAATGAAAGCGCAAGGACTTGTTAATAGGGTTGAGCCGTATGTCAATCGTTTGACTGATGCGGGAATGTGGGTTTCTGATGTTGTGAAGCGACGGATTCTTGTGTTAGCAGGGGAGTTGTCATAATCATTCGGATAGAGATCCAAAG
>JBMOIS010000013.1:0-58686 GCA_049317185.1 Chlorobium sp.
GAGAAAGACGCTGCATCATGGACCCGTTTGGGTGTCCTCCTGCATTTCAATTTAGGGCGATATGAAGAAGCTGAAGCTGCTTATCGTCAGGCCATCACCCTGGACGAGAAAGACGCTGCATCATGGACCCGTTTGGGTGTCCTCCTGCATTTCAATTTAGAGCGATATGAAGAAGCGGAAGTTGCTTATCGTCAGGCCATCGCCCTGGACGAGAAAGACGTTGCAACATGGACCCATTTGGGCACCCTGTTGCATTTCAATTTAGAGCGTTATGAAGATGCCGAATTAGCCTATCGTCAGGGGATAGCTCTGGATGAAAAAAATGCCATTCTTTGGAGCGGTTTGGGCAACTTGTTGGCTAATCATTTCAGCCGCTATGAAGATGCCGAAGCAGCCTATCGTCAAGCTATAGCACTGGACGAAAAAGATGCTTCACTCTTGCATAGTTTGGGCAACCTACTCTCAACGATCGGTCGATATGAGGAAGCGGAAACTGCGTATCGTAAGGCTTTAGCTCTGGACGAAAAAAATGCTGCACTCTTGAATAACTTGGGCAATCTACTCTCAACGATCGACCGATATGAAGAAGCGGAAACTACGTATCGTAAGGCTTTAGATTTAGATGAGAAAAATCCTGCCCTTTGGAATGGTTTAGGCGATTTGTTGGCCGCTCATCTCGGACGGAATGAAGAGGCGGAAGCAGCCTTTCGACGGGCTATAGCTCTCGACAATAATGTTGATTACCCTTTGGAAAATCTGGCCCGGTTGCTTGCACGGCTTGGATGCCATGCGGATGCAGAATCGTTCTATCGTGAAGCAATTAAGGCCACGAAGGACAATCAGGATATACTCCTTCAATCGCATCTCTTCCTTGGTAACCGCCAATTAGCTATGTATGCCTTGCACTCTTTGTCCACAGCGGCGCAGAGTGGTGACCAACTTGCATTTTTCCGCTTAAAAGAACAGGTATGGGAATGCCACGAGCTTGGCTTGGGTGAGCGCCTTGCCGACTTGATGGCAGAGAGCGAGGCTGCGGGGTTTCTTACGCCCTTCATTCAGGCGCTCTACACCCTTGCTGACGCAGGAGGTAAATTGCGCGACCTGCCTCAGGAAAGCCAGCAGATGGCGGACGAGATTGTACGTATAGGGCGCTTGCGTCAAGCGAAGAAATAATCCTCATCACCATCCATCACCTGTAAAAAAATATGTTAGCAAGAACAATACTGAAAGTTGCATCTCAAATTCCGTGGGATAAAGTAATTGACCTTGCGCCCTCAGTTGCAGAGAGGGCGGGAACGCTCTGGAAGAGTATTAAAAGCAAGAACAAGCGTCAGTCAGTTGATGAGAGCATGGTGTATTCTTCATACAACACAGAGTTGTCGGAGAGTGATATGCTTAAAGCCCGATTGGATAGACTGGAAGAGCAAATTCAGGTATCCGCCGGATTGCTCAAAACGTTGGCCGAACAGAATACGTCATTGGTGCAACGGATTGAGCTGCATCGAATCCGTCTTATTCGTCAATCTCTCCTTTTTGCCGGAGTTGCCGCTGTGTTGGCTGGATCGATAGTGTATCTCTTTATTCGGTAGTGATTGTCTGACAATGCCCCCTATGCTCCTTTCCCATAAAAAAAGTGCAATTCCAGCATTGGGATTCGCAGAGTTCATTTCGCTGACGGCGGTGATGATGTCACTGGTCGCCCTCTCCGTCGATACCATGCTGCCCGCCCTCTCGGAGATAGGCAGGGATCTTGGAGCTATCGACAACAACAGCTCACAGCTCATCATCTCCCTGTTTTTTCTTGGAATGGCTTCCGGTCAACTGCTCTACGGCCCGGTGTCGGACAGTACCGGGCGCAAACCGGCCATTTATCTGGGTTACTGGCTTTTCATAGCAGGCTGTTTGCTCTCGCTCTTCTCCACAACCCTGAACGTCATGCTGGCAGGGAGATTCCTTCAGGGGTTCGGAACGGCAGCTCCCCGCATCGTCTCGATGGCAATCGTTCGCGACCGTTACGAGGGGAGCGCCATGGCCCGTGTTATCTCCTTTGTGATGACGGTTTTTATCATTGTCCCCATTATCGCCCCGGCCCTTGGGCAGGGTATGCTGTTGCTTGCAGGATGGCGTGCTATTTTCGCTTTATTTCTCATATTGGCTTTGCTCTCGCTTGTCTGGTTTGCCCTTCGCCAGCCCGAAACTCTGTCAAAGGAAAAAAGAGTCCCGTTTTCGTTCAAACGGATCTTCAGTACTGTCATAATCATTTTCGGCAACCGCAACGCAATGGGCTATACGGTAACCGCCGGTCTTGTCTTCGGATTTTTTCTCGGCTACCTGAATTCCGCCCAGCAGATTTTCCAGGAAGAGTACGCGCTTGGAGCGGAGTTTCCTCTCTATTTCGCCTTTCTTGCTCTCTCGATAGGCGGTGCCACACTCTTCAATGCTCGGTTGGTGCTTCACCACACCTTGCAGTCACTTTCACGACGTGCGCTCATTTCCATCAGCGTGCTCTCAGCCGGATTTTTTCTTCTCGCGCTTTGGAATCACGGTCATCCGCCGCTATGGACGCTCATGGCATATCTTTTTGCCACGTTTTTTTGCACTGGCATACTCTTCGGCAACCTCAATGCGCTGGCCATGAAGTCTCTCGGAAAAATCGCTGGCATTGGAGCCGGTGTTGTTGGTTCGTTCTCAACCTTCATCTCACTCATTGCAGGAACCGCCATCGGTCAGAGCTATAACGGCACCGTCTTGCCTCTTACGGCAGGTTTTTTCATGCTCAGCCTGGCATCGCTCGCTGCTATGCGATGGGCGGAAAAATAAACTCACAAAAGTTGGACTCTGAAAAGGAAATGTATTTTTTGTGTATCGAATAATTATTTTAGTATTTTATCTCAATTCCTTGCTGTTGCTTGCATGGGATTGCGGTTTTGATGGATAATACCTCTGACCGCTTCTTTTCATGATGATTAACAAGGAGTGCAGATGATGTATGCGTCAGCAAAGGCATTGGAGCTTCTGCGGGTTGGTTCTGGTTATCCCTATGCAGTGTTCCATGATAATCAGGAGACTGCAATTCGTTACCTTGTTGAGGGTCGAGGGCGGTTGCTGGTTGTTCAGAAGACCGGGTGGGGGAAGAGCTTTGTCTATTTTATTGCCACCAGGTTACTTCGTGAAGGGGGCAATGGCCCGGCTCTGTTGATTTCACCGCTGCTTGCTTTGATGCGAAACCAGATCGAGGCGGCAGAGCGTATGGGAGTGCGAGCTGCCACAATCAACTCAGATAACCCGGATGACTGGGCTGAAGTTGAAATGGGCATCCGCCGCAATGCGATTGACATTCTGATTATCTCTCCTGAACGGCTGGCGAATGAACGGTTCCGATCCAATGTTCTGGCCAGTATTGTCGGGCAGATCTCCATGCTGGTCATTGATGAAGCGCACTGTATTTCTGACTGGGGTCACGATTTTCGGCCACACTATCGATTGCTGGAGCGGATTGTGAAAACCCTGCCACCGAACCTGCGACTTTTGGCAACGACGGCAACCGCAAACAATCGCGTCATGGAGGATCTTGCTGACGTGCTTGGGCCGCATTTGGAGGTGTTGCGTGGTGATTTGAATCGTCCATCACTCACCTTGCAAACTATCTCATTACCTGATCAGGCAGAGCGCCTCGCATGGCTGGCCGAACAACTTGCTGTACTTCAAGGCAGTGGAATCATCTACACGCTGACCGTGCGTGATGCAAATCAGGTTGCCTCATGGCTGAAAAGTCGCGGGTTCAGGGTTGAAGCCTATACGGGAGAAACTGGTGATCGCCGACCGGAACTTGAGCGAGCGCTGCTTCATAACAAGGTCAAGGCGCTTGTTGCAACCTCCGCGCTTGGTATGGGGTACGACAAGCCTGATCTGGCTTTTGTGATTCATTATCAGATGCCGGGCTCGGTTGTTGCCTACTATCAGCAGGTCGGACGTGCCGGACGTGCTCTGGAATCAGCTTATGGCATTCTGCTCAGTGGCAGAGAAGAGAGGGATATTACAGAGTGGTTCATCAAGAGTGCCTTTCCCACCCGGCAGGAGGTTGACCAGGTCATTTATGCGCTTGAGAAGGAGCCTGCCGGACTCTCTGTTCCCGAACTTCAGGGGAGGGTAAATCTGAGCAATGGACGTATTGAAAAGACCATTGCGTTGCTCTCTCTTGAATCACCAGCTCCAGTGGTCAAGCAGGGGAGCAAGTGGCAATTGACGGCGGCTACACTTGGTGAAAGCTTTTGGGAGCGTGCAGCTCGACTTACGGCATTGCGTCGTGATGAACAACAACAAATGCAGGAATATCTTAACTTGCCATTTGCTGAACACATGGGCTTTCTTGTTCAGGCTCTCGATGGAGATCCAAAGACGGTGAGTTTGCCTCTGTTGCCAGCTTTGCCGTTAACTGTTGGTGAGAGAGCTGTTCAGGATGCGGTTACTTTTTTGCGTCGTACCAATCTCTCCATCGAACCACGACTTCAGTGGCCTGCTGGTGGTTTGCCCCGCTATCGGGTAAAAGGAAAAATTCCTGCGCCTCTTCAGGCCAGAGCTGGCAAGGCGCTCTGTTTTTGTGGTGATGTCGGGTGGGGTGGACTGGTCAGACAAGGCAAACATCAGGACAACTTTTTTTCGGATGTGTTGGTTAATGCTTGTGCGGAGATGATTTGTCAATGGAATCCGGATCCGGTGCCCGGGTGGGTCACTTGTGTTCCATCATTGCGTTACCCCGACCTTGTTCCGAATTTTTCGCAACGCCTTGCAGATGCCCTGAATCTGCCATTCCAAAAGGTGATTGCCCGGATAGAGGAGAGGCCCGAGCAGATAACCATGGCAAACAGTTCGCAACAAGCAAGAAACATTGATGGCTCGCTCGCTGTCAAAGAACGAAAATTCCCGAAAGGTCCGGTTTTTCTGGTTGACGACATGGTGAATTCTCGCTGGACATTGACCGTATCTTCCTGGCTTTTGAGATGCTATGGAAGCGGTGAAGTGTGGCCTGTGGCGCTTGCACAAACAGGATATGATTGACAAATGCAAACACTCTCTTTGAATTGTTCCTGCCAGAACGGTTGACCAGCAAGCGCTGTTGGTTGTGGCAAGAGCGAGTGAACGTTTATTTTAACTAAAACTGGAGGAAGTTATGGGTCAAATTCTGGAGATATCAGCAATGGGATGGTTGCCGGATTATCCTGATTTTATGGATTACACGCCAGATCATAATCACATTTCATCGGTCAGGAAGGAGTTGGGGCAGGTGGACTCCGTGAAGGCGATGCTTACAAAATCGGGAGTTGCAAAACCGGCAAAACTGACGTTGCCCCCCTCTGTCGATTTAAGGCCATGGTGCTCTCCCATTGAAAATCAGGAATCAATTGGCGCTTGTACGGCACATGCTGGTGTCGGGATTGTTGAGTATTTTGAAAGGAGGGCATTTGGCAAGCATACTGATGCATCCCGGCTTTTCCTCTACAAGACCACGAGAAACCTGTTGCACTGGACTGGTGATACCGGGGCATTTCTTCGCTCAACGATGGGGGCGCTCGTCCTTTTTGGTGTGCCGCCGGAAGAGTATTTCCCCTATGTTGTTGCTAATATTGACAAAGAACCTTCGGCCTTCTGTTACGCTTTTGCCCAGAGCTTCCAGGCGATAAGTTATTTCCGTCTTGATCCGGTTGGGACGACGAAAGATGTACTGCTGGCACAGATCAAAGCAAATCTCTCGGCAGGTATTCCCGCAATGTTTGGTTTTACCGTCTATAACTCGATATCACAGGCGGCTACAACCGGCAAAATACCCTATCCCACCGTTGGAGAAAAAATTGCCGGTGGCCATGCCATTTCTGCTGTCGGTTATGATGACACCATCAAGATCAAGAACACCAATCCAGGGGCAGTCGAAACCGAAGGGGCCCTGCTTATCAGAAACTCCTGGGGAACCGGATGGGGCGACGGCGGTTATGCATGGTTGCCTTACGACTATGTTTTGAAAGGATTGGCTGTCGACTGGTGGGTGCTTCTGAAAAACGAGTGGATTGATACTGGCGAATTCAAGGCATGACCCTCTTCCGGTCAGCGTCAACCCGTTCTCCGATTTATGTTCCGAAGAAGGCTTTTGATGCTGACCGGGATACAGGACTCGCCATGGTTTTTTCATTATCTGAAAAGATCAGCAACGATGAGCTTATTCTTAGCTGCCGCAGGTATAGCATATTGGTAGAAACCAGCAGAACCCGGGTGTCTTTTTTCTATCTTTGAAACATGGATGGATTTACTCAATTATACTCAAGACCTCAGTGCTTTGCGAGCAATAATCCGGCCTCTGCCCACCTTGCCCGCCGCTGCGGCATCGCGCCACAGGGTAATGCCGCGTACTACTTCGTCATACATTTTCTGGCCATAGTTGTCCAAAATCCCTTGACGAAACTCGTTCTGCACGTTGTCAAGGTATATTTGAATATGTCTGGCGAAATCGGGAGAGAGGTCTTCCTTCTCGATCACCGTCAGTCCGGCAGTTTTGGCCAGGGTTGCATAACCATCCAGTGTCTCCATAGAGGGAAAAACCATAAACGTATAGAGAGCTTGCCATTCATCGTTGGCCATTGAGCCGGTCTCCAGCCAGTCGGTAAATGCAAGGATGCCGCCCGGTTTCAGGACACGGGCACACTCTTCGATAAGCCGTTTTTTATCAGTGATGTAGCACCAGGCATCCTGTCCCCAGACCACATCGAATGAATTGGCCCGAAAAGGCATGTCGAGAGCGTTTCCCAGTTTGTATTCGACCTTGTCATCCAATCCGGCCTGCGTTGTACGGGAGATGGCCTCTGCGTGCATCCGTCGGGTTGCATCCAGGCCAGTGACGCGGCAGCCCCAGATTTGAGCTAAATGACGAGCCGGACCACCCAGCGCACTGCACACATCAAGCAGTTGACTCTCCGCATTGACTCCGGCTTTTTGCGCCAGAATGTTGGTCTCTTGTTCACCGCCGACATGAATTTCTTCACCCATAAGCATCTCCCAAAGGATACCGCCTGGGCCATCGTAGACTTCATTGACGTTTTCAATCGTGACATCAAGTCTCTTTCCACTCATTTGAAAATCTCCTTGTTGAATCGCTATTGGATATACTCCCCGAAGCTGTACGGCGTGGAGGAATTTATAAACATGAATTCCTGCCCTGTAGCTCTGCTGCTGGGTCGTTGATGGTACAATTTACTCTTTTTGCTGCTTTTCCCGAATCAACCAGCATTTTATATCCAGCCCGTCTGCATCGCCATTGTAATGCCAGGCGCTGGCCCTGCATCCCCAGCAATGCGGGTTGTTGGTGCAGGTGTTACAGGGATCGGGCAGGTTACAGACATCGTGCAGATCTCCGTGGACAAGGGTGTTGCTATGGTTGGCGATGATTTCCCGGAATGGTGTTGAGCGGATATTGCCTACGCCTTCGCGGATGACCGAGCAAGGGGTCACGTCGCCAGTGAATGTTACCGTTGCCATAGTGCCGCAGTAGTATTTATCGGTGTCCATAGCGCCGATGGTGATGTTGTCGCCACCGAAATTGATACGGTCGCGCTCAGTATAGACTTGTTGCACTTCTGCGAGATTAGGTTCGAAAGCTTTCCACTCGGCTCCCATTCCTGCTGGATTGAACATGGTCAGGCAGGTGCGGAGTCCTTTCTCTTCAAACCACCAACGCATTGTTTTGATGGCATCTTCCGGGCCTTGCCGAGCGGTGTAGGTGATGCAATTGATCATCTCTTCAGCGGGTTTGCCCAGCTCAAGCATATTCGTAACCCCCTCTATAATGGCATCGATGTAGTGATGATTCCCCCCACGATGGAGTTTGGCATAGACTTCAGGCGTGATGGAATCGACGTGAACCGACACAAAGCCCCCGTCGCTCATTTCATAGACCTGAGCAGCAATATGCTTGTTTCTCAAGGGCAGGCCACTGGTCCAGACATTGTTGATCATGCCCAGCGACCGGGCATACTGCATCAACTCATACCAGTCAGGCCGGGCAAGCGGGTCGCCTCCCAACCAGTCGATAGCCCGAATCTCCAGCGCAGCCGCATCGCCCAGCACGCTACGGATTTCATCCGAGGTGAGTCCGTGGTTCTCCCGGGGTGTGGAACCGGCATAACAGTAGATGCAGCCCTGATGGCAGGCATCGGTGGTTTCAATTTGCAGCGCATAGAGCCTTTTCTGCTCAAAGTATCGTTTTTGTTCCTCTTCATGTCCCACGGCCAGACCGCCGTAACGACTCAGATGACTGTTGATGCAAGTGGCCATAAAATTTTCTCCCGATTATTTGAGTTCATTATCCGCTGAGCCCAGCGCTATTGTCAATTCACCTCAATAATATCATTCCACCGAGTCGTGTATCTGGCCGAAAGTCGCTCCTGATGCGGCTTCCAGCTCTCCGAGTTCTCCGCCGCCAGTCGCACGGCACCGCTGCCGTAGCGCGTGTTGATTGTATCCATCACCTGCATGATCTTGCTGTCCCGTTCATTTTCAGCAGGATCTTCCTCCGCAAAGAGTGAAAGTGTTGTACTGTATGTTGTTTTCGGCACGATCCCGCTCACAATAACCCCGGCCTTCTTGTAGTTCATTCCAGCACGAAAGAGACCGTCAAGCATTGTCTGTGCTGCCTTCAGCATCGCAATAGAGTCATTCGTGGGACAGGGCAGGGAAGCCGTTCGTGTACCCCAGTAGCGTTCAGACAAATCATTGAAGGGGCTGGTAGCGATAAAAACGGTTATCAGCGAAGCCAGAGAGTTCTCTTTTCGGAGCTTCACCGCGCACTTGCCCGCAAACGTCGCCACGGCCTGCTGCAGCTCCTCCTGCAAGGTAACATTGCGACCAAATGAACGCGAGGTGCAGATGCTTTGCTTTGCAGGCCGCACCAGCTCCATCGGCAGGCAGGATTTGCCTTGCAGCTCAGCCTGAATCCTTGCTCCGACAATATGCAGGCGCTTCTGCACCCATGCAGCAGGCGCAGCCGCCAGGTCAGCGGCGCTCTCAATACCCTTTGCCTGCAACAGCTTGCTCCACTGCCGTCCGATACCCCAGATATCCTCAACCTTCGTGCGCTCAAGTGCCATCTGTATTTCGGTATGGCTCTTGAGCACGCAGACTCCCTGATAGCGCGGATTCTTTTTTGCCAGCCGGTTGGCCATCTTTGCAAGCGTTTTTGTGGGTGCCATGCCGACGCAGACCGGAATGCCGGTATGCCGCCGCACCGTCCGGCGAATCAGTCGGGCATACTCTGTCAGGTCGAATCGCGTAAAGCCCGACATATCAAGAAACGCCTCATCAATGGAATAGACTTCAATCTCGGGAGCAAGGGCGGACAGCGTCATCATCACCCGAGTCGACATGTCGCCATACAGGGCAAAGTTCGTAGAGAAGACCGCCACCTCATGCTTTTTCAGCAAAGGACGGCACTTGAATTCCGGCATGCCCATCTGGATACCAAGCGCTTTGGCCTCTTCAGATCGGGCGATGATGCAGCCATCATTGTTCGACAGCACAACCACCGGGCGCAAGCGCAGGGCTGGGTTGAACACTCGTTCACACGAGGCATAGAAGTTATTGCAGTCAACAAGGGCAAACATGGGAAAGGTTCTCCTGCCGTGGTTATCCCGGTTTATGAATCACATAGGCCACAATGCCCCACACAAGAAACTCATTTTCTTCAGTGATTTTGATCGGCTTGAATTCAGCATTGGCAGGCATGAGGTAGACACCCTCTTCCCGCACCGTCAGACGCTTCACCGTAAACTCGCCGTCAATAAAACAGACCGCAATACAGCCCTCTTTCGGTTCAAGGGCCTTGTCGATAACCAGCAAGTCACCATCCTGAATGCCCGCCTCAACCATGGAGTCGCCTTTTACCCTGGCATAAAAGGTGGCCGCCGGGTGCTTGACCAGCTCCTTGTTCAGGTCAAGGGCAAGATCCAGATACTCTTCAGCCGGTGAGGGGAAGCCAGCAGCGATTGCGATACCGGCAAGCGGCAACTCAAGCTGCGTTGTGAAGTCCGGGGTGAAGAAGTCGAGCACCGGGCCGGAATGTATTCTCGAAAGACGCATGAATATTTTGCAGAGATAAGTTGCGAATTGACTGGACATGTCGCCATTAGAGGAATATGCAAAAAAGGAAGGAAATCAGGCAGTTTGAATGGACTGGCCGAAACAAATAAAGGCGAATGTGGAGAGTCATTCGCTCCAGGAGGTTGATTGACGCACGGTTCAGAGCGTCATCAACGATGCTCAGCACTCAGTCCTGATACACCACCGGATCCGGCGAGTCGATCATGGGGTTGAGACGAACTGCCAGAGAGAAAAGATAGGGGTAAGCCTCCTTGAGATGCTGCATGTAGAGGACCCATTCCCGGATGAGATGACCGAAAACCCGCTTGATGTCGCCATTGATGTGTTCTTTGTCGCTTGGTGGAATACTATCGAACGACTCCCGAGCCTCGAGTTCTTCAATGGTATGAAACGCTGCCCAGAGAAGGTCAGTAAAATTTTCATGCTCAAGCAGATTCTGGTTTTCCAGCAGGCTCAGGAGGAAGCTCCGTTTTCCGACCATGAACTGCTTCAGGCAGGGGAGTGCCTCACTATCAATGCTGATCCTCTGGTGGCTTTGGCGCAGATAGTCGAGCGCCGCGTCAAAATCCTGTTTTTTCCATGATGCGCTCATACGCATGCGGTTTTTCAGCTCCTCACTTCCGACCACATGTTCCGACAACTCTTTCAGCAGGCGGTTGCCGAATTCACTGAAAAAGACACCGATGACCATGTTCAGTTTTCTCATAACCGACTGCCGCTCCCTCTCCCTGAGCACCCTTTCAACGAGGATCGTGACAACGATGATGTAAATGGGCAGGAAGGCGAGATTGCCGAGAAAGCTGGCTGATATTTCCTTCAAGTTGCCGAACATGCTGAAGTCTATACCATAAAGGGCCAGTGAGATGGCGAAGAGGGCTGACACCGTCCATACCTTGTTCATAAAGAGTTTTTTAAACATGAAGAGCTGTTATGTTAACAGGAACCAAAAAAACGAATTATAAGCAAACGGGCGAATACATTTCACCGGTAACGGAGAAAAAAAAACAAGATGTGAAGTGCCGAGTGTCTCGTCAGTTTCAGGACAAACAAAATAAATTTTTTTGACCAGAAAATCGTGTTACTGGGCATGATAGTGAGGCGTGGCTCCGCTGATTGCAACCGACAGAAATGCACGGAAAGAATGTTTGAAAAATAATCTTCAGGAATCCCGGCAAGGCTATGCCATTGGAATTCACCGGGTTTAAGAATGCTGATCTCAGCTTGTCCGACTCTCAACTGAAAGATGACCGCGATCAACCAGATTTCGGAAGTGTCCCTTCAAGGTGTTGCGGCTGATACAGGTCAGTTTCTGCTATTGACTTGCGCATCTATAACAAGGTTCATCTGTTCCTTCAGCAATCGTAGTCGTTCAGCCGCATCTGGATCGCCTAACGCATCCTGTAGCCTCAAGACAGCGCTTTTCGCATAAAAACCACCGTTCGGTTCCAACTGCATACGCTTTTCGGTCACTCCGATTTCAATACTGGCAATTTCAACAACTTCCACAATCTCTTCTGAAAGTGTCGGGTCTTTTCTCATCATCTTCAGTGCGTTATAGGCCTCTTTGAACTGGCCAGCCTCAATCTGGTTAATAATGTTTTGTAGTTGTGTGCTCATGGTTGTATTGTTTTTTACCTCTACAATGTAATTTATGCGAGATTTTAGGCTTTTATTGGCTGCTTTTTTTTCTGACTGTTCATGCCTCGATAATTTCCAGCTGGCCAACAAATCCCGTAAAGCGAAACACCGGTCTATTCCTCCCAATAATGATCTGTCCATACAGTGAATCGGAAAAAAGTAGATTAACTGCATGAAAGATAGCTCTGATAACACTGGGAAAAAAGAATCATCCAATTTTTTTGCTTTCTCGGTCAATTGAGGTTTCCCTCTTGCTTTCGCTATAGTAGATGGTTATCATTGATGATTATCTGTGTTTTAAGAACAAGGAAGATTATGGATACCGCACGCATTTTTCCATCCGGTCGGAGTCAGGAATTCCGTTTACCAAAGGAGTACCGGTTCAAAGGCAAAGATGTTATGAATCAAACATTTCGGGAATGGGGTGTTACTGTTGCCGATTAATTCATCGTGGGCAATGCTTGATGCGGCTTTGCGGGAACTCGAGCCGGGTTTTATTATGAAGAGAGAGCAACCTGAGGAACAGCGACGGGAGGAGATCGCCCCGTGAGCTACCTCCTCGATACCAATGTCTGTAGTCATTGAAGCCTCCCCGCCGCAAGCAGCGGGGTATCTGGTTTTAGAAAAAGCTTAACATATTTCACCGCAAGCGGTGGGGAATTCAACCCTGAGAGATTGAAAATTGGGCCGAATGATGTGAGAACACTCAACCATACCACTGTCGCCCTCTCCGGCATCAACCTCATCGAGGCAAGCGCCGGGACGGGGAAGACCTACGCCATCGCCTCGCTTTACCTGCGTCTGCTGGTGGAGCAAGAGCTGTTGCCGGAGCAGATTCTTGTGGTGACCTACACCGAGGCGGCAACGCAGGAGCTTCGTTCGAGAATCCGCACTCGTATCCGCGAGGCGCTTGAGGTGATGGAGGGTGCTGAGACAAAAGACGCATTTCTCGAAGAGCTGCACGAAAAGGCCTTTCGAAGTGGTATGAAAAGGGTGCGCGATCTCCTTGAGCGGGCTCTTGGCGCCTTCGATACCGCCTCGATTTTCACCATTCACGGTTTCTGCCTGCGGGCATTGCAGGATAACGCTTTTGAAAGTGGCTCGCTTTACGATACCGAACTGGTGACCGATCAGACGGAGCTGCTTCGTGATATTGTGGAGGATTTCTGGAGAATGCACTTTTTCAGGGAGCCTGCCCCGCTGCTTGGATATACCCTGCAGAAACGTCACTCGCCTGAAACTTTCATCTCGCTCCTGAAAAATCTTCATGCTGGTACTGGGGTGGAGGTTATCCCCGACTTCAGCGATGAGGAGATACTAACGCTCGACAAGGAGTGTGGCGATGCTTATGCGGAGACGAGTGCTCTCTGGAAGCATGAACGCGAGAGCATCACGGAGCTTTTAACAACAGACAAGGGGCTGAAGCGATCGCAGGATACTTACCGGGCAGACCTGCTCGAACCGCTCTTTGCCGAAATGGATGCTTTTGTGGCTGGAGGCAACCCTTACGATCTCTTTGGTGACTTCAAAAAGTTTACCGCAAGCGCAATCAGCGAAGGGACGAAGTTGAAAAACACTCCGCCGGTTCACCCTCTCTTCGGTAGCTGCCAGAGGTTGTACGATGCGGTACAGAGCCGCTTTCTTGCCCTCAAGGCTGAGCTGGTTCGCTTTTACCGGGATAGCCTGCCGCAACGCAAACGGGCCAGCAATGTCCGTTTTTTCGACGACCTGCTCGAAGATCTCTATCGAGCGCTCCTTTCGAATGGCGGCGGGGCGATACTTGCGGGGCTGCTTCGTACCAAATACCGGGCGGCGCTGATTGATGAGTTTCAGGATACCGATCCAGTGCAGTATGAAATTTTCAGGAGTATCTACGCAGGCTCTGACTTGCCGCTTTTTCTTATCGGCGACCCAAAACAGGCGATCTACAGCTTCCGTGGTGCCGATATTTTCGCCTACATGCGGGCGGCCCGTGAGGTGAGTGAAGAGCGTCGTTTTACCCTGACGGAGAACTGGCGCTCATCTCCGCTGCTGCTCGATGCCTTCAACACCTTGTTTGACAATACGAGGCACCCTTTTCTTTATGATGAAATTCTCTATCATCCTCTTGCTGCTGGCAACAGGGAAGCGAGCGGGAGCGGGGGGCTGAATGCGAGCGAAAGTGAGCCGATGCAGCTCTGGTTCATGGACTCCGGTGATGAAAAGAGCGGTATGTTGACGGCTGAGGATGCTGGTGCTTTTTCCTCCAAAGCGGTGGCTGGTGAAATTGTGCGTCTCCTGCAGGATGGCCAAACTCTGGTCGGTGGCAAACCTCTCACCGCCGGTGATATTGCGGTGATTGTGCGCACCCATCGGCAGGCGGCCATTGTGCTCAACGCCCTGGGTGCACGAGGTATTGCGGGCGTGATGCGGAGCGACAGAAGCATTTTTGCAACGAGGGAGGCCGAGGAGGTGCGCATCCTGCTCTCCGCTCTTGGTGATCCGGCGAGTGACCCAAAGGTGCGGGCTGCGCTGGTGACCGATCTCCTCGGCAGGTCAGGCAACGATATTGCAACCTTGCTTGATAATGAGGAGTTGTGGACGGAGTGCCTCAGAGCCTTCCGTCATTATCATGAACTTTGGCTTCAGCGCGGCTGCATGGTGATGAGCCGGGAGTTGATGGCAAGGGAGGGGATTCGCGGGCGACTGCTCGGTTATGCTGATGGAGAGCGGCGGCTCACCAATATTTTGCACTGTTTTGAGCTGCTCCATCGCGAAGAGCATGAGCGGGGAGTCGGCATGGAGGGGCTGATTGCCTGGTTTAGCGAACGACTCGGCGCTGAGGATGAGCAGGATGAGCACCAGATTCGCCTTGAAACGGATGAGGCGGCGGTGAAGATTGTCACCATCCATGTCAGCAAGGGGCTTGAGTATCCGGTGGTCTTCTGTCCTTTTCTCTGGGGCGGCGCAAACCACAAGGGTGAGGTGGTGATGTTCCACAATGAGCAATGGCAGCTCGTGAAGGATTTTGGCTCTTCCGATATTGACCGCCATCGCTCTCTGGCCGGAAAGGAATCCCTGGCGGAGAGTCTGCGGCTGCTCTATGTGGCACTGACCAGAGCGAAGTACCGCTGCTATCTTTTTGCGGGCAAGACCCGTGCGGAGAGCTCTCCGATCAACTATCTGCTTCATGCTTCCGATGAGACGCGGGGAAGGAGAAATCCTGCGACGGCTCTGGCTGCCGAGATGAAAGCTATGACCGCAGAGACGATGTCAGGGCAGTTGCAGGCACTTGCCGAAAGTTCAGGGGGGACAATTGGCTTCAGCAGGATGAATCGGTCGGATATAGCGGAGAAGTCACTCCTTCCTCGTAGGAGAAAAGCGTCTGACCAGCCACATCTGCGCAGCTTCAGCGGAAGGGTTGATAATGGCTGGCGTGTCTCAAGTTTCACCTCTTTCAGCCACCACGAATCCGGCCCCAGGCAACAGAGCGCCGAGCTTCCGGATCGCGATGAGCACCGTCAGGCAGGGGAGTTGCCGATTGCAGCCCCTGGCGTGCAGAGCATCTTTACCTTTCCAAAGGGTGCGCAGGCGGGCATCTTCATGCACGGGATTTTTGAAAAGCTCGATTTTGCCGCGCCCTCTGATGAGTCGATTTGTGAGCTGGCACTGCAGGGTCTGGGTCGGTATAACTATAAACCGGAGTGGGAACCGCATATTACGGCGATGGTGCACAACGTGCTCAGGACGCCACTCTCGTCACCTGACACTTCCTTTACCCTTGGTGCTCTCAAGAAGGGGAGCTGGAGCACTGAGCTGGAATTTTTCTTTCCTCTCCGCTTTATCAACTCTTCGCTGCTTGGTGAGCTTCTTGCACGGCACGGTTTTTTGTCCGACGGGATTGACCTTGCCCTGCTTGCAGAGGCTCTCCAGTTCAAGCCGGTCAAGGGGATGCTCATGGGGTTCATTGATATGGTTTTTGAGGAGGGAGGCCGCTACTATCTGCTCGACTGGAAATCAAACTATCTTGGTAACTCCCTTGATGACTACGGTCAATCCGCCATGACGCAGGCGATGCAGAGTAACCTTTATCCGCTACAATACCTGCTCTACACGGTGGCGCTCAACCGCTATCTTTCTTTGCGGGTTAAAAACTATCGATACGCCACACATTTCGGCGGCGTGATCTACGTTTTTCTGCGCGGAGTGAGCCAGGAGCAGGGGGAGAGCAAAGGATTTTTCCGTGACCTTCCATCCGAAGGGCTGATTGATGCATTGAGCGATCTTTTGATTGAGGAGGGAGGATAAGCCTATGACTATTGAGTTTCAGGAGCGGGCCATTGACCGCCATTTTGCCGACTTTATCTGCAAGCAGGTCGACGGGGAGACGAATGAACTTTTCCGGCTTGTGGTTTCTCTTGCCAGCAGCGCTATCGGACGTGGTAATCTCTGCCTGAACCTTGCTGATATTGCAGGTCAGACAGTCAGAGTAAACGGGAAAGAGCTGCTGCTGCCTCAGCTTGATGCGCTCCTGGAGTTGGTGAGAAGTGTCTCTGTAGTCACTACGCCGGGGAAGCATCACCGCCCTTTGGCGCTTGATGCCTCAGGCCGCCTTTATCTCTATCGCTACTGGAAAAACGAGCACGATCTTGCTGAGATTATTCTGCAGAAAGCCGCTGCGGTTACAGAGAATATTGATGAAGTGAAACTGCATGAATCGATTGAAAGACTTTTTCCCGAAAGTGCCGATCATCGCCAGAAAGAGGCCGCAATGGTTGCCCTCCAGAGGCAGTTCTGTGTTATCTCCGGTGGCCCGGGAACCGGGAAAACCTCGACGGTTGTCCGCATTCTTGCGCTATTGCTTGAGCAGGATGGAGGCAGAAAACAGCGAATTGCCATGGCGACCCCGACAGGCAAGGCTGCTGCGAGGCTGAAACAGTCAGTCAACGATATCCGCCTAACCCTGAATTGTTCTGATGAGGTAAAGTCGGCGATTCCGGACAATGTCGTCACCATCCAGCGTCTGCTTGGAAGCATCTCCGGTTCAACCCGGTTTCGCCATTCAGCTCGTAACCCGCTTCCTTTTGACACCGTCATTATTGATGAAGCATCAATGGTCGCCCTCCCACTGATGAGTGCTCTTGTGGCGGCGCTCAAGCCAACATCCCGGCTTCTCCTGCTTGGGGATAAAGATCAGCTTGCTTCGGTTGAGGCTGGTGCGGTCCTTGGGGATATTTGCAGCGCTGGTGAGGGGAACCAGGCATCACCGCTCTCCTCTTCACAAGTTGTGCTTGAAAAAAACTACCGTTTTCAGTCGGGAAGCGGCATTGCCGAAATCAGCCATGCGGTGAACGCCGGTCTGGAGATGGAGGCGCTGGAACTTTTGACGGACAATGAAGCGGGCACTATTCTATGGCAATCATCACCCAACCATGAAGAGTTGTGGAATGCCCTTTCAACAAAAGTGGCCAAAGGCTATCAGGGCTATCTTGAAGCTACCTCTCCCGAAGAGGCGCTGAATCGGTTTGACCGGTTTCGGGTGCTCTGTGCTCTGCGTGACGGGCCATACGGGGTAAGTGGCCTCAACATCATCATCGAAAAGCTTCTTGCCCGACAAGGATTGATTGCTCCGTCGGGCCTCTTCTATCCTCGACGTCCCATTCTTGTCACGGTCAACGACTACACCATGCGTCTCTTTAACGGTGACACAGGTATTCTCTTGCCTGATGCGGATAACAGAGGTCTCTTGAAGGCCTTTTTCCCGAATCCCGAAGGCGGAGTCCGCAGCATTCCGCCTGAACGACTGCCCGCGCATGAAACCGCTTATGCCATGACCATTCACAAAAGCCAGGGATCAGAGTTTGAACGCGTACTGATGCTTCTTCCGCCGGTTGACAGCGAACTTCTGACGCGGGAGCTAATCTACACCGGTATGACAAGAGCAAAACAAACTGTTGAACTCTGGACAAATAAAGAGGTATTTCGCTCTGCGGTCAAAAGAAAAACAGAACGAAATTCTGGTCTGAGAGATGCGCTGCGCTGGAAATAAAAAAAAAGATCGTCACACCTTCAGAGGTCTTATTTGTGAACAACTTTTAACTACAGGAGAATACACATGAAAAGAAGCATTTGGCTGGCTGCTGGAATTGCAGGAATGTTACTCGGAAATCCCGCAGCCGATGCGCGAGCGGAAGTGAGCATTCAAATTGGAGGGAGGGAAAAGCCCTCATTTTTTCTCAGAACTCGACCAGACTTTATCAACCTTTCAGATTTCGGGTTCTCCGTATCCGTAGGGAGCCCTTATGATATTATCTTGTACAGAGACATCTACTATATTAATCAAAACGGCAGATGGTATCGTTCTCCCAATTACCGTGGGCCGTGGGCTATTGTCCGCGATAACAGACTTCCCGCCAGGATAAAAAGCAGACGTTGGGAAGATATAAGAACATCGCGAGATATCGAATATCGCCGGCATAACGACAGGTTCGACCGCAACAGGAATAACCGTGATCAGCGTTTTGACGACAGAAACCGTGACAATCGTAACAGGGATCTTCGTTTTGACGACAAAAATCGTGATCAGCGTAGCAACGATAATCGCAATCCAAACAATCCGTCTGCCGACAATCGACCAACTGATGGTGGCAAAAAAAACTGATTTACGCAAGGGGGAGATGCAAATATCTCCCCTTGCTGTTATCATAATCAGGTAAAACAAGCTCTCGTTTTCACTCTGCCCACGAAAGGCTTTTCACACTCTTTGTCTCTCACCAAAATTTTCAGTAAACTCTCTTTTAATCAACAGTGATCATTATGCTCAAATATATTTTGGTAATGGCCGCTATTTCCGCTTCACTATCTGGATGCTCTGACTACAAATACCAGATTGTTGGTGCAGGAAACGCGTGTGCGTACAAGATTGATCGGGAAACGGGCCATGTATGGTTTATTTCAGCAGATGGGGAGCGGAAGCTTGCTAATGTTCCATAGGAACAACTCAATAAGCGCCTTCTTTTCTGTGACATAGTTCCTGTCGGGTAACAGCGGCACATTGCTCGTGCCACCCAATGTACAACTTTGGCCGTACCGGGGCTCAGTAACGCGCTTATCAGGAACAAAGACAAGGCATACCAAACCGCCGGAACACGAAGTTGCTCCTGATCATTTGGCGGTAATTAAAAAAAGCGTTGGTGCAGGTTGGAGTGAGTCCTGAACGTCAACAACTGGCACTTGACGAGCAATAGAACCAACCAAACATTCAGACATTCAATGTATCAATAAATTCACCAGCGGTCAATCCTGCCGCACGAATAAGAGTTCTTAACATACCTCTGGAGATTTCGGATTCGTCTGGTATCAATAACAAAGCAAGTTCGTTCTTTTTGGTCATAACGAAATGGCTGCCATTCAGCCACATCGTCTGCCAACCAAATAATTCAAATCCAAAAACAACTTCAGGCCCTGTTAATATTGGTAGTTGCCGTTCCATTATACCGCCACCTCTATTTGTTGGATTTCAATAGTCAATGGCAATCCATGTTCAGCTCTTGCCCGAAGGCATTGGCGTATCGCAAAAGAAATATCTTCAATAGCTTGAGCCCTGGTTTTCCCCTGACTGACACACCCGGGTATGCTCGGACATTCTACAATCCATACACCATCTTCATCTCGATTGATTGTTACATGGAATTTCATGTTACTCCCCATAAATTCTCGTTACAGTCACGGAATCAAGGTAATGATATTCTCAGGAATTGTCGAGAAAAAACAGATCAACAACCCCAAGCAGTCGTTTCTGGCCTCTTCTTTTCAGCGCAAGAGATGTGCTAACATTATTGCGGCTTTGTTGGCTCCCAGTAACAACGCCTCGGAGAGACAATCAGCTCCTCGTCTTTCAGAGCTTTCATCGCCTTGTCAACCTCCTTGCGATCCAACCCGGTGAGTTCGGTAATTCTGCCCGCGTTAAGTGGCTCGCCCTCTTTTTTCAGTGCATCAAGAATGATATCTTTTGCTCCCATCTCTCCTCCATTGGTTTAAAAAGTAATGTTTGTCGTTCACTCCAGTAAAATCGCTTACAAGAGCACAAGTTATTTGTACATTAATGGTTGTTTTTATCAGTTAAAAACCATGGACGAACACTGGTACTGTAAAAGCAACAAGGTAACATAACTCAAAGCACTGAAGGAAGCAAGAGAGGAGATAAGTCATTGATTGAAGGCCCAGGTGAAACCCGTGCAATTCTGCATGTTGAAGGGAGATATCCCGTGAGAAATATATTGAACAATATCCTTGCCCGATCTGAAGGGAAAACACTTGAATTTAAAAGGGATAGTGCCTCGCCGACACTGGTGATGAAAACACTGGTGGCTTTTGCCAATACGGCGGGTGGGCACCTGGTCATTGGCATTGGCGACGACAGGCAGATTGTCGGCGTGAAAGCTCCTCTTGATGAAGAGGAGAGGCTTCGGAGCCTCATTGCAGATTCCATTACCCCTCATCTGGTTCCCAATATAGAGCTTGTCACCATCCACGATACAACACTGCTGGTGATAGAGGTATTTGTGAGCGCTTTGCGACCCCACTGGCTGAAAGCCGAAGGCCACGAGCAGGGTGTCTATGTCCGCATTGGCTCCTCCAATTGTCCTGCCGATACAGCATTGATTGCGGAACTTGGCCGTTCTGCAGAGGGTATATCCTATGATGAAATGCCCATGCCAGAACTGAGCAAAGATGATCTTGACCTCGCGGCAGTCCAAAAATGTTTTGCAGGGAACTGGAAACTGGACGAACAGGCGCTGGTCACCATCAAGCTCCTCACCTCTTACCAGCGAAGACTGGTCCCTACGAGAGGCGCTGTGTTGCTCTTTGGTAAAGAGCGGGCGCTCCACTTTTCCGATGCATGGATACAATGCTCTCGATTCACTGGAGGCGACAGGGCAGTCCTGTTCGACTCTGTCGATATCTATGACCACCTGCCTCTGGCGGTTGAAAGCGCTATGGATTTTCTTGGTAAATTCGCTTCAGCGGAAGCGTCAAGAACGCTCACTCTTTTGAGAGAGGCAGTTATCAATGCACTGCTCCATGCTGACTATTCCCTGCGCAGAGCTCCAATCCGTATCGCTTTTTTTGATGACCGGATTGAAATAGAAAATCCCGGCATTCTCCTTCCCGGCATGACCATTGAGGCCATGAGGCAAGGCACATCGAGAATTCGTAACCATGTCATTGCCCGAGTCTTCCGTGAGCTGAATCTTGTTGAACGGTGGGGTAGTGGCATACACTCCATTTATCAAGATGCGGAAGCGCTTGGTCTGCACGAACCGCAGATTATGGAAGTCGGTATGCGGATACGGTTGACTGTTGCTCTGGCAACTCCGGTTTCCGTATTTGCGAAAAAAGCACAAGTTGCGGCACAAGTAAAAACAACACATTGGGCACAAGATAGCGGCCAAAGCAAGGCACAAGATGGCGCATTGACCGGAATACAAGTTGAGGCACAAGGAAAGGCACAAGTTGATCTGCGAATTCTTTCTCTCTGCGCAACCAAACCCCTTTCATCAGCAGAGATTGCTGCTGCTCTGGGGCACAAGCAATTGAGTGGTAATCTGCGCAAAGCACTCCCGCGCCTGAGAGAGTCCGGGTTGCTTGACTACACTATTCCTGAAAAACCCAACAGCCGTTCACAGAAATACCGACTGACTGCAAAAGGGAAAACCTTGCTATAGAATATCAGTGAACTTCAGCCGGTATAAATGATTTTCAAACAACACATTCAATTGATATTATGGTATCAATTGTTGTCTGATTCCTGTAGGGGGGTGCCGTAGATTCGGCAAAAGCATGGAAATACCTCGAATTGATGCAAAGAAAGGGTTGAAAAAATGGCTGAAGTGAACAAAATCCGGGTGACATCAGCCTGTGAAAAAAAGAATGGCGAGTACTCTCTCGGTGTTGTTATCACCGGCGGAAGCAAGGGATTGGGTTATGCTCTTGCTTCGGAGTTTCTTGCTGCAGGTGACCGTGTCGTTATCTGTGGCCGAAATTCAGAACGGTTGGAGGAGGCATTACACACTCTTCGGTTGGCTGAGCCAGAAGGAACGATTTATGGCGTTGGCTGCGATGTTGGCGATCCTTGTGCCGGGAGATTACTGGCGGATTTTGCTGTTGCCAAACTTGGAAGAGTGGATCGCTGGATTAATAACGCCGGTACTGCGGGGCTGTTGAAGCGACCGTTATGGGAGCTTGATGCGGGCGATATTGTTGAAACATGCACGACAAATCTTGCTGGATCTATCTTGTTCTGTGCCGAAGCAGTCACCATTATGCAACGTCAACCCGCCTCCGAAAAACCATG
Source organism: Chlorobium sp. (assembly GCA_049317185.1). GTDB lineage: Bacteria > Bacteroidota > Chlorobiia > Chlorobiales > Chlorobiaceae > Chlorobium. Next base: position 22,115 of record JBMOIS010000013.1, read on the forward strand.
CTATCATATTTTTAACATGGGCTTTTCTTTGACGGGAGCAGCTTTCTCACGTTCGGCAGTACCACACAAGGCATCGAAAAGGGGAGTCGCTGAATTGACCCATTTTCTCTCCCGTGAGTTGAAAGCGGCAGGAGTAAAGAGTATTGGTGTCCATGAGCTGAGTCCCGGGCTTGTGCTGACAGAGCTTCTGCTTCGAGATGCAACAGAAGAGGCAGTCAGGTTTTTAAAGGTCATAGCAGAAAAACCTGAAAAGGTGGCATCAATCCTGGTGCCTAAAATACGATTGGTAACAGCTCGCAACACTCGTTTACGGTACGAGCCTCTTGCAAAAATGGTGTTCAGGATACTTGTTGGAATACCCCGGATTTTTGGTAAAGCCTTAGTTTAAAACATTGGAGAACAATACATATATTGGCACAGAAATGTATTGATTTCAGGGGGAGTCTGTCGCAAAATTTCTTTTAAACCTTATCAGCCAAACAATGAAGAGAGTACTTGTGGCCGGTTCAACCGGTTATCTCGGTCGCTATGCCGTGCAGGAGTTCAAAAATCGTGGTTATTGGGTGCGCGCCCTGGTGCGTAATCCAGAGAAGATCAAGCAACCGGGCCCCTATTTTGCACCTGTTCTTGAGAATCTGGTTGATGAAATTGTTGTTGGTGATGCAACAAAGCCGGAAACCATTGCTGCGGCATGTGATGGCATCGATGTCGTCTTTTCATCGCTTGGCATGATCAAGCCTGATTTTGTGCATACCATCTTTGAGGTGGATTATCAGGCGAACATGAATCTTCTTGATGTGGCTTTGAAGGCCGGGGTAATAAAATTTGTTTATGTGTCGGTTTTTGATGCTCATCGGATGATGAATATCCCTAACGTTCAGGCTCATGAGAAGTTTGTCAGAGAGCTGAAAGCCGCAAAGATTGAGTCCGCCATTATTCGCCCAACCGGCTATTATTCAGAGATCGGCCAGTTTGTTGCCAGGGCTCGCAAGGGATTTATGCTGATGGTTGGAGATGGTTACCAGCGCTCTAATCCCATTCATGGCGCTGACCTTGCCAAAGTTTGCGTTGATGCGGTTGATGGAACCGCTAAAGAGGTTGAAGTCGGTGGCCCTGAGGTGTTTACCTATCTCGAAATGGTTGATCTGGCGATTGAACTTGCCCAAACAAAGCCAATTGTTTTCCCGCTGCCTCTTTGGGCTGCTGACGGGTTGGTTGCGGCAGTTGGCCTCTTCAATCGCGATGTGCACGATGTTGCGCTCTTTGCGACGACGCTCAGCAGAGTAGACGTTGTTGCCCCGCTTTATGGTACACACCGTTTGCGTGATTTTTTTGAGCAGTGTAAAACCCTTGGAAAGTAACATTGTCGAAAAAGGTTGACTATTCAGCTCAAGAATCTGCGCCTGGCAAGAAACCCGAGGACAGGAGAAATGGTGACCATTGAACCAAAAAGCGTCCCGGCCTTCAAAATTTCGCGAGAGTTCAAGCCGGCTGTGAGCGAAAGCCTTAAAGCTGATGACGAATAGCTTTTCGTCGGATCAGAGGAGTTTTCTGGTGGGACAACCACAGGAAAGCTCTCTGGCTCGGTTGAGAGACAAAATGAAATTATTGTTCGCCCTTTGTTTGTTGTATAATATATATTATGTAAAGCTGAGCATCTAAAGCACAAAAAACCCGGGCAAAACTCTCATTCTGTCCGGGTTTTGGAAATAAAGCAGGAAAAGCTTAGTAGCGATCTCTTCTTGGTGCTCTTTCTTCGCGGGGTTTTGCTTCGTTTACTGTTACTGTTCTGCCATTCAAATCTTTGCCATTCATTGATTCGATAGCTTCACGAGCCTCACTGTCCTTTGGCATTTCAACAAATCCAAACCCTTTGGAGCGGCCTGAAAACTTGTCATTAATGATACTTGCGCTTGCAACCTCTCCAAATTCGGAGAACGCATCGCGAAGATCATCTTCAGAAACAGTATAAGCAAGATTACCGATGTAAATATTCATTGTTTAGTCTCAGAGTACATGTGCATTGATAGATAGAGATACCGGCAAGTAACCAAGGCACAAATTACTTGATTAGCGATCAGTCAACCATTGACCAACTTCTGTTCCAAGTTTAACGTAATTAATGGTAGTTGTCAAATTAATAATGCTCAAAACCGGTAATTCTTAAAATGAATTAATTTCTCTTTAGTCGTTTTTGATACTCAGAATCGCTTTAAATTATTTAAAAAAATGACGTTATAAGTTTATTTCCTGTTTTTTCAGTACCCGCTTATTTATTGGGAGGAAACGACAAAAGGCGGAAATTGAAGTTTCCGCCTTTTGTTTTTTTAACGATGTTTTTCGGAAATACCCGATTGTCCTTCTTACTTTTTTTCCGGCACTTCGCGTTCTTCCTTTACCGCATAGTTGATCAGATAGTCGTAAAGCCTGATGAGACGTGCATTCTGGTTATTCTGGTCTATCCAGTGACCAATCATGCCGATTGTCCTTGCCAGAACAAAGAAGCCATTCAGTGAGTATTCAGGGAAATCAAGATCCACAAGAATACAGCCGATTGTGCCATCAACGTTCAGAATAAGGTTGTCCTTTTTGGCCGTCGTGATCTTTTCAACCTCCAGTGCATAGTTGAGACAAGGGGTATGCAGTGTCGTCTGGTTTGTAACATACTCTACCAGGTACTTTACCCGTTTATCAGGATTTTTAACGCTTTTCACCCTGTGCCCAATACCAGGCACCGGACCAACATTCTCCTTCATCCAGGTAAGAAATCCCGGAATGTCGTTGGGGTACTCTTTGACTCCGTATTTAAAATACTTGCCGGCATTGGTCACCGCGCCGCCAAATCTTGGCCCGATCATGGTCATGCCTGCTGATACCGCCTGTGGCAAGTCGATACCTGCACATGCGGCAATAATAGAGCCAAATGCGCCAGAAACTGCCGGACCATGATCTGCTGAAATCATGATAATACGCTTGATGATCTCAGACTCTTCTTTGGAGGGAAGCTTCTTGTTCCAAAGCAGCCCAACGACATCTTCAATACCATATCCTTTCTCACAGAGTTCAGATGCGGCATAGCCAACATAACGGGGTTCTTCGCCGCGATCATCGGAAATGGTGGTACGAATCAGGGGCTCAACGATAACTTCACCCTGTTTCATAACTTCCTGAACGCTTGGCGGAAGTACTGGCAACAATTTTTCGTCGAGTTCCGGTTCCGGTTTGATAACGCCACTTGCCTGCAGTTCCAGGTAGACCTGCTTGATTGCCTTGCTCAGACCGCCGAAGGTTTCAGGAACGAGGGCTCCTGCTTCACGAAGTGCATTAATTTTAGAGCGCGCCGAACCAAGGCCTTTTTTGCCCTCTTTCGCCCCGGCATGACCAAATTTCATGCCTTGCGGCAGCACATCCTGACAGGTTCCGCCGATTGAGGCAATCAGCTTGATCCGCCGTTTTTCACGGCCATACCATTCCGCCGCTTCTTCCTCAAGGGTTCCGCCAACTTCACCGATAATAACAACCGCCTTGGTTTCGGGATCGTTTTCAAACATCTGGAGATAGGTGACAAAATCTGTACCGGGATAAGCATCTCCACCGATGGCAACTGCCGAGGTAATACCATCTCCGTTCTGGGCACAAAGCCACATCGCTTCGTTGGAGAGACCTCCTGATTTGGTGATGACACCAAAAGAGCCTGGGCGGTAAAGATTACAAAGTTTCAGATTTTTGAATTCTCCGCCAATAACGCCGAGCCGGCACTCCCCTGCTGTCATAATGCCGATTGAGGAGGGGCCATTGAATATTTTGCCTTGCTCAAGGGCATATTTACGAAGCACTTTGGCATCCTTTTCTGGAACCCCTTCGGTAATCATGGTCACCAGCTTGATTCCCTTTACATCAAGCGCCTCCCTGGCTGAGTGGTATGCCCGGGATGCTCCGATATAGATAAGTGCGGTATTGATCTGCGGGTTTTCTGCAAGGGCATTTTCGAGAGACCCGTAGACGGTAACATTATTCAGCTCACCACCACGGTAAATCTCCTTCTGCTGGCCTTCTTCAGGAGGGTAAACAAATGCCTGTACTGTCAGCGGTCGATTGACCAGAAAGTCAAACTGGGCCATCCGCTTTGCAGCATTCAACCCGGCAACACCACCAATGATGACCGCTCGTGTATCCTTACTTGCTAATATACTCACGATTCTTTACGGTTTAATATGTTAAAAGTTTCTCTTTGGGGTTCAACTGCGATAACGCTCAACCTTACGAATTCAAGGCAAGATCGACAATATCGGTCATGGGCATACTGCGATCATAAACATGAATATCAAATCCCTCTTCCTGCAGCTTTTTCATGGCCGCTAGTCCCTGGTTTTCATTTGGACCACCTCGTCTCACCCAGATTTTCACATTTTCAAGATACCCCTTGGATTTACTGGCCCGGAATCCATTGATAATACCGCTAAAAGTAGCCTTGACATCCGTGAAATTGGCGATAGCACCTCCGACAATGATATGCCTGATATTAGGCAATTTGCAGATAATCTCGGTCAAAGCCTCGACTGCCCAGTCCGGGGGGTCACCAGAATACTCTGCATAATTGGCAATCGAACCGCCCCTTGCCACCACTGCATCTGAATAAAAGACAGAAGCACCACCACCTGCGGTAAGCAGGGCGATGTCGCCACCCGGCACCTCAACCAACTTGACCGATCCCTTGATACGGGCATCGATATCCATAATTTGCTGCTCTGCCTCGGTAAATGGCCTTCCGATTTCGGAAACCGGTTTGAAATCCCAGTCGGCATGGCGGAAACGTGCATCCCAGTCAACATTCATGACAGCATCAAGAGCGGCAAAACGCATATCACTTTTGCGAATGACAAGCGGGTTTATCTCAATAGACTGCGCATCTTCGTTGTCAAAGCAGAGAATAAGGCGCGAAGCAATTTTAGCGACACGTTCAGCAATTTCACCAGTAAAACCAGCCTCAAGAGCCGATTCGCTAATACGCTCAATACTCGGCGTTTCATCAAGAGGAATAAATAACCGTTTTACGGTATCCCAGTGTTCTTCAATATCCACTCCACCTTTATTCGAAAGGAGAAGCTCACTTCCGTCCCTGGTACCAGCAATGGATAAATAGTACTCCTCGTCATGGTCAAGCATCTCAGCGACAATAACCTGACGGACGACCGATGTGCCGATCTCGCGTCCAATCATCTCTTTTGCTGCGGCGAAAGCCTCATCAAGGTTAAGCCCAAGTTTAACCAGTCCGAGCTTGAAACGCCCGCCGATTGCTTCATGAGCTTTAACAACGAGTTTTGATTCTCTCAACCATTTATTAGCTTCCCCAAGTTGCGCAAGGCGGTCGGGATCCATGATAACAACATAATTTGGCACGGGAATGCCCCATTTGTTGAATAGTTTCATGGCTGGCCCTTCAAGTATCTTAGCCATACTATCGTTATTTGTATGTTAATGGGTAGAAACACAGAAAAGTGCAAGAAATTAATTTAACTACATTTCTATATAATCCAATCGTCCTATTAAAAAAAAGACGTTTATGAATGATTTTTTGCTTTGGTGGCACTTTTTGCCCTTACAAATGAATCCTGTGATTTTTTCGGTTGGTTCATTCGCTCTCCGCTGGTATGGTATGATGTATGTCATAGCATTTGCCGTTGTTTATCTATTGACACAATATCGCCTCAACAATGAAAAACTCTCTTTTGAGCGCCCCTTTGTCGGTGATGCTCTGACATGGTCGATGGTTGGCGTTGTCGCGGGTGGACGTCTTGGTTATATCCTTTTTTACGGAATGAGCTCATTTCTGCAGGATCCTCTCGGCAGCATCACTCCCTGGAACTCCTCTCCCGGCGGATGTCACTTCTCCGGTATTTCCGGCATGTCCTATCATGGCGGGGTGATCGGAGTCGTTATTGCTCTGCTGTTCTTTACCCGCTCTCAGAAAAGAGGCTTTTTTGAGACATTTGACCTGTTTATTCCATCTATTCCGCTGGGCTATTTTTTCGGACGTCTTGGCAATTTCATCAACGGTGAACTTTATGGCCGGGTGACCAATGCTGCCATCGGCATGTACTTTCCTCTTGCACCAACATACGAACTCCGTCATCCCTCGCAGCTCTATGAAGCCTTTTTTGAAGGTATCGTGCTTTTTCTCATTCTCTGGCTCCTTCGAAAAAGATCCATTTTCCCTGGATTTCTCTCGGCAACCTATCTTTTTGGGTACGGTTTTGTGCGATTTTTTATCGAATATTTTCGAGAGCCTGATGCCCAGCTCGGTTTTGTGCTGCTGAACTTTTCTATGGGTCAGGTGCTTTGTTTTCTTATGATGATTGCCGGTATCGGAGTCTATTTTGCCACAAGGTATAATGCAGCACGCTCAGCGGGGGTTTAGGCACAGAAAACCCACGCTGGGCATATCATTTATAACTTTCGTTTACGGAGAAAGATATAACCTGTTAGAGCAATAAACACAGCCGCAATTCCCCACAGGTAAAGTGCAAAATGCAAGCCACCTTCGTACATACTGAAAATTCCGAAAAGGAAAAAGATCAGGGCTGCCCCGATTTTAATAATGTTTTCGGGAAGCTTCGCACCGAGCATTTTTCCGACAATAATGGCAAGGCCATCAGAAATAACCATCCCGACCGTTGAACCAAGCCAGACAGGCAGAAAGGGATGGGTTGACGCAAGGGTAATAGTGGAGAGCATGGTCTTGTCGCCAAGCTCGGCCATAAAAAACGTTGAAAAAACCAGCCAAAATGGGTGAATGCCAGTTTTACAGTTCTCCTCGTCATCATCAAGAGTGTCACCGCGCAGAGTCCAGAAACCGAACGCAATAAAGGCAATGCCGGCTACAAATTTTATCCAGTCTGTCGGCAGCTTGTCGCCGATAAACCAGCCAATACCGGCCGAAAATACATGAATGGCAAGGGTTGCCCAAAAAATCCCCCATAACACCACGCCAGTGTTGTAACAGGTTGCAAGAGTCAATGCCACAAGCTGTGTTTTGTCGCCAAGCTCAGCCAGAAAAATCATGACAAGGGAAAGCCAGAATGCGTCCATGAGATGGATGGGTTTTCTAAGTGTTTATTGGGTAAAATTCGTTATACTTTACCGATGGTTCGAAGATGTGCAGCATCACGCAAAGCATAAACAGCTAATATAACTCAAAAATAGTCTGGATTGTATGAGTTATATCGCCACAAGCGATGTATTGTGATGCGGTGACTTGGTGGCAAGCGGGTTCCCGAAAGAGGTATCGCGAATAATGAGCCGGGTTTTGTAGTTTTACTATTGTTTGATTTCGTGCGAGAAATCCTTTACACTGCACAAATTAAGCCTCTGAGTTATTGTATCGTTTCTGCAGATCAAATCATGAACAATTCAATGGGACAACAACACATTTTTGTAAAAGCAGCACGGGAGAGCGATGTGCCAGGATGCGCCGGGCTTCTTGGAATCCTCTTCAGCCAGGAGCATGAGTTTACCCCTGATGCGGAACGGCAGTTGAGAGGAGTTTCAATGATTATTCGGAATCCGGAGCTGGGGCAGATATTTGTAGCTGAAGTTGACGGGGTGATCCAGGGCATGGTCATGCTGCTGTTTACGGTGAGCACTTTTCTTGGTAAAAAAGTCGCTTTGCTGGAGGATATGGTTGTGGTGCCTGCATGGCGGGGCAAGGGGCTTGGCACCCTGCTGATCAACCATGCTGTGGATTTTGCTCGCAGGGAGGGATTCGGGCGCATCACGCTCCTCACCGATCGGGATAATGAGAGTGCACAACACTTCTACGCTTCAAAAGGGTTTAGCGAGTCGGAGATGGTTGTGTTCAGAAAGCTTCTTGACTGAACAGCAGTTTCAGCGAAGCTGGACCATCAGTTTGTTTTGAAATCAAGAGAGCGGCTTGTTGCAATCAATGCCGCCTTTCGTGCAGGATAGAGGCTTACCAGCAAACAGAGGAGAATGGCTGTAATGCTGACGGCAATAAAATCACCGACCTGCATATCAATCGGATAGGAGTGAATAATAAAGGCACTTCTTGAAGGGAGTTCTACAAAACCGTAGAGTTCCTGAAGCTTGCAGAGACTCCCGGCGATAAGTATGCCTGTGGCAGTGCCTGCAATTCCCGTTATTCCACCCTGAATAATGAAGATGGACATAAATTGCGGTTTTTCCAGGCCAAGACAGCGAAGATAAAAGAGCTCGCGCTGTTTGTCGATGGCGGTCATGGCAAGAGCACCGGTCAGACTCAGGGCTGCGACAAGAATGATAAGCATCAGAACGCAGAAACTTATCCATTTTTCAAGTTGCATCATGGCAAAAATATTGCGGTATTTTTCTTCGAGAGTCAGTACCTTGCAGGTTGTTTTCAAGGGACTTCGTTCAAGCCACTTTTTGACGTTATTTGTGATGAACTCGCTGGATTCACCTTCCTTTCCCCTGATATCAACACCAGAATATTCTCCCTTGCCAAGCAGCAGAATATTTTGGGCAAACCTGTCTGAGGTGAGCACATATCGGTCATCAAAGACTTTTTGCAAGGAGAAGAGTGATGAAATTGTTGTTTCAGGGATACGGAGCGCCGGTATCAGATACGGTTGAGATAACGATTCCAAGCCTAAAGAGATCAGTTCCGGACTGAAAATCTTGACTGACTTGAAGGGGTAAAGGCTTGTCCGGTAGGCTAAAATTTCTCCGACGGCTATGGTTCCTGGCGTAAACAAGGGGCGCGTTGCATTGGTCTGGCGCATCAGCCGACGGTGAGCCGCTTCACTGAGTCCTTTAACAACAACCAGTTCGCTTTTATCCTGGCTGGCCATAAGAGCCTCCCCTTCGGCGAATGGCTCTGCAAATTCAACACCGTCCAGTGCTCTTACAGCCTGCAGGAGGCTATCGGATACTTTGATTGTTCTGCTATCAAGAGAAACAAGCTGAACAGGACTGTCTATGGTGAGAAAAAGATCACGAGCAAGCTCTTGAAAGCCGTTCAAAACACTCATGACCACAAGGAGTGTGCTGACACCAATAATGATTCCAGCAAGACTGATAGCCGAAATGATATTGATAATCCGGAAGCGTTTGCGGGCAAAACTGAAGCGTTGAGCAATCCAAAAACCAGGTTTCATACAAGCAGCAATAACATTGATGTTTAAGTCCCCAGTGCGGTTCCGGGTTTTAGCGAGGCGGCAATGCGAGCAGGAATAAAGGCAAACAGCAGAGTGAGAGCCATAACGGCCAGAGAGACCAGCACATAATCCATCGGATCGATCAAGAGTGGAACGTATGTGATGAAATAGCTTTTTTCCGGCAGGGTGATAAGGTGATAGCGCGTTTCGAAAAGGGAGAGCGAGAGAGCTATAATATTTCCAGCCGCAATTCCTGTAAACGAGATAAGAAAGGCCTGTACCATAAAAATCGTACTGATTTTTCCTGGTTCAAGACCGAGTGCGCTGAGCATGCCTATTTCACGGGTCTTTTCGATGATCAGAACCAGAAGTGTCGAAATGATGTTGAAGACCGCGACGATGGTGATTGTTATAATCAGCAGTGGGGTGATGTTTTTCTGGAGCTTCAGCCATTCAAAAAGATTTGCATACCGATCAAAAACCGTATAGCCATAAGAGGGCACTCCAAGAGTATTGGTTACCTCTTTCACGGTTTCCTGAAGTTGATCAAGTTTATAAACATTTGCATCATAACCACTTATCATCATTGGATTACATCGCTGTTGAAGCTCTTTCAGATCGGCGATCACAACAAAATCATCGAATCCCTCCTGGAGTCCCGTATCATAGATCCCCTGAATGACACCAATTTCAAGATCAAGGTGAGAGAGCAGATCAACAATATTTGTATTACTGGCAATAAGTTTCATGCCGGATGACTCGCCTCCGAACCCGACAAGCATTACTTTTTTTCCAATCTTGAGATTGAGGTTTTCGGCAAGCGTTTTTCCTGCATAGAGCGAGATTCCTTCGGCATGGTCTGGTAGTGCCAAACTCCCCTGTTGCAAGAATTTTTTCAGAAAAACGTTTCGTTGCTCTTCGCCGATTCCCTTGATACGAACCGGCTTACTGAGCCAGGTGTCACCAACTCCATTGTTACGGCTTCGAAGCACAAAACTCTTTTCCAGAAAGGGGGATGCGGTTGCAACATTGACGTGTTTTGCCAGCTTCGCAAGATCAGAGCGACGTTCCTGAAAAAGTTGTTCATCAGGGTGACGAATCTGCAGGTGAGCGCTGAAACTGATCAGCTTGTTTTCAACACTTCTTGCAAACCCGTTGACAATGGAGAGTGTCAGAATCAGTGCTGCAGTTCCTACCGCAATACCTGCCACCGCCACCATGACAATAAAGGTTGGTTTCGATGCCGAACGACGTTTGAATGCAAAGCGCCTTGCAATGTACAACTCAGGTCTCATCCCGGGATGTCCTGAACTTCTTCCATTGATGAAAAAACCACAACTTTATTCCTGCCTTCAGCTTTGGCCTTGTAGAGTGCCCTGTCGGCATTGCTGATGAGGGTGGCCCAGTCATGCGCATCGTCGGGGAAGGTTGCTATACCAATACTCACCGTAAACTCGAGAAGAGGTTGACCCTCCTCATGCAGAAATGGTTCATCACTGATAATTTTGCGCAGACGCTCCGCGATGTCCTGTGTCGTTGCTGTTCCTGTTTTTGGAAAAAGAAGAGCGAACTCATCTCCGCCGAACCTTGCCGGCACATCATAAGCCCGGCATTGACTGCTGATAATATTTGCCAGAGTCCTGAGTGCTTTATCTCCTGAAAGATGCCCGTTAGTGTCATTATAAAGCTTGAAGTTATCAATATCGATCATGGCAAGGGAGACTCTGTCATGAAGGCGTTTTGCCCGTTCGACATCGATAATAAGGTGTTCCTTGAAATGGCGATAGTTATAAAGATTTGTCTTTTCATCCCGAATATAAAGTTCATCAAGCTTTTTGTTTTTTGCCTCAATATCTCCGCAAAAGCTCATGATTGATTTGGTAATCTGGGTAATATCACTGGAGTGTTCTGTTTCAGTCAACTCCTTTTTCATCTCCTCCGCAGTATCGTGAATACTCTCAGGTATGTTTTTGTTGAGCAGTTTCAGTTGTCCGACAAGCTGAGCAAGGGGAATAAGCGTCTGCCGGTAATTGTTGTGGAGCAACCATCCGGCGGTGATACTCAGGGTCAGCAGTACCGCAAGAATGAAAAAAAGGAAAAACTCGTTGATTACAAAAAGTTTTGCTGCGGCATCTTTTGAGGCAATCCTGGCTTTTTCAATATTGTTGTCCAGCTCAAGATTGAAACGCTCAAGATTTTTTCCTGCAAGCTGTGCATGCCAATTTCCTCGATCCGGATGCACCAAAGCGACAGGTTCAAGGTCTGCATGCTGCATCTGAACCAGAAGTTTTTTGTACATGAAAAGCAGTACTTCAGAATTCTTGGTAACCTGTGGTGATGGTTCCAGATTCCTGGAGAAACCGCGCTCAATGAGTTTTCCTCTGAAATCAACAAGATCAAGATAACAGGCCTGCTTTTTCTCAATCTGTTCAAGCAGCTTGTGCTGTGTTACAAAAAAGCCAACAGTACCGGCTATAATAATGAGAAGGCTAATTGTTCCGGTAAAAACAATTGCTTGTAACGGAGAGATTTTTTTTATCGTATAACGGGCACTATCCATACAATTTATTTAAGAATTATAGTCCTTTCAACAAGCCTGAATGGCGCAAAAGAACTCCTTTCAAATACTTTCTGCCCCGAACTGCCAAGCCAAGCACCAAACCCCGCAGCGAGGGCATCACCGGGGTAATATACATAGTAAAGAGTCGTAACAAGAGGATAGTTGCCTTCAAACATATTTTGCTGTGTCGGCAAGCAGGCCGGGGTGTTTCCTGATTTTCCGGAAAGGAGAAGAATTCTGGTGTTCTGCGGCTCATGTTCTGAATGAAGCGCCTTGTCAAGAGAGGAGCGGAAAAGCAGACCTACAGCATTATTATCTGCCGAAACCCTCATGATCAATTCACTGTTGCTGCCGCATCTCCAGGCACGCAAATCGCTTCCCTTTATTCCAGTTTTTGCCGCCAACAGGGAACGAAGCCGGAAATCATCCTCAATAAGTGGCGTTACACCGTTTTTCCCCGGAGCTGAAAAAAGCGCTCCAAGCTCTTCAACTGATATTGTTTTGAGCGGATTTTTGGAGTTGACAATGCACACAAGAGCATCAAGGGCAATCGGCTCGCGGCGTAATGGATGGCTCAGTTTTGCAAAGAGCGAATCCTCTGCGGCTACAGTTTCACCATCGATCAATGCCGCCCGTACACTTCGATCAAGCAGAAGTTTGAGAGTGTTGTTCGATTTGACCGGCATAAGTGTTATCTGTGCTTCAGGATAATAACTGCTGAACATCCCTGATTGAGTTCTTGCTATATCGGCAAGCTGCTGATCGACTGCAAGAGTCATTCGACCACTGCGAGCACTCTCTTCATCTTGCCGTTGGGTGCAATTCAGCAAAAAAAAGCCCGAAAAAAGCAGCGACAAAGCTTTAATAACCTTGAAACCTGTTTTTTGACTCGACCTTTTCCTTAAAGACATAAGTATTTTGCTGTTTACGTTAAAAAAGCTTAATATTTCCGCCTAACTGGATATTTATCCATAGATCAGGATAAACAATCAATTGAACCGTGATAGTAACACATTTGCGCATCTTATTTACTCTGATTCAATTATATCCTTTTTTTTGAAAATTTCTGCATAAGCATATTCCTGAGATGACATCACCAGTATCAGACAGCTTGAAAAAATATTCAGTATCGATTATCGGCGCTTCAGGTTATTCCGGAGCTGAGCTGACACGGCTCCTGCTTCGTCATCCTGTGGTTGAACTCCAGGAGCTTTATGCCTTTTCGCAGGTCGGCAATCGAGTTTCCGACATCTACCCCGCTCTTGGTTGCGACAAGGTCTACAAGCAATACGGGGGAGAAACAGAGGGCGATATCTATTTTCTCGCATTGCCCCATGGTGAGGCGCTGCAACTGGTTCCCTCCCTTGTTCAGGCAGGAAAAATCGTGATTGACCTTTCCGGTGATTTCAGGCTGAAAAATCCGGAAGAGCATAAAGAGTTTTATAAACAGGTTAAATCGGCTGATTCCGTCATGACTTACGGAATGCCTGAGCTGTTTGGCGATGATATTGTCAAGGGAAAAGCGGTCAGTAATCCCGGTTGTTATGCAAGCAGCATTATTTTGGGAGTTGCTCCACTTTTTTTTGGCACAGAGACAATCAAGGTTCGGGCCATGAATTGTACCTCTACATCCGGTATTTCAGGCGCGGGACGCAGCAGCAAAACCGAACTCTCATTTTCAGAGATGAGCGAGAATGTCAGGGCATACAAGGTTGGAGTTCATCAGCATATTCCTGAAATCATGCAGGCTCTCGGCACTTCTGCCACGAACCCCTCTTTTGATTTCATGTTTACCCCAATGATTGGTTCTCTGGTCAGGGGTATCTACAGCATCCTCAATGTTCAGATAGAAACTCCAGTGAATGAGGCACAGATTATGGAGCTTTACAACTCCTTTTACCAGCATGCGCCCTTTGTTCGGATGCGTGACACCATGACTGAAGTAAAGCATGTGGTTCATACCAATTTCTGCGATGTGCATATTGCCAGAGTAACCAAAAGCGGTTCTATGCTTATTGTCACCGCTCTCGATAACCTTCTGAAGGGCGCTGCTGGCCAGGCGGTACAGAACATGAATCTGATGCTCGGGCTTGATGAAAGAACCGGGCTTCTCTAATTATTTAATCTTTAACTCGTTCTACCGAAATGGAACAACTCTCCAAAGGGCTTAAAGTCATTCATCAACTTGCAGCCATTACTTCCTGGCCATCAGCGGTTACTCCAATGGCGACAACATCGGATGGCACACAAGGATTCTGGCCAGCCGGTTTTTTAACAGGCGCGGTTTCTGCCAATATCAAATACAGCAACAGGAAGGATTTGATGCTTCTTGTAACAGATGCCCCTGCCACTGCGGCAGCTCTCTTTACCCGGAACCTCTGTGTTGCTGCGCCGGTAATGCTGTCGCGTAAACATTTGCAACACTCATCGTCGTCCATTCGCGCCATTGTCTGTAACAGTGGAAATGCCAATGCGGCTACTGGCGAAAAAGGTCTTAATGACGCTCGTGCCATGGCTGAAGCAGTCGCGAGTGAACTGTCGATCAAACCTGAAGAGGTGCTCGTGGCTTCAACCGGGGTTATCGGCCAGCTTTTGCCCATGGAGAAGGTGCTCTTGGGGATATCCTCTCTCACCGCCACGATGCAGCGTGACTCCGTACTTGATGCTGTCGGTGCCATCATGACTACCGACACGTTTCCCAAATTTTTCAACCTTGAACTCCAGCTTTCGGTCGGCTCGATCCGTCTGAGCGGCATCGCGAAGGGATCCGGCATGATTTGCCCGAACATGGCCACCATGCTGGCCTTCCTTGCAACCGACGCTACAATAGAACCAGCCCTCCTTCATGGTGCGCTTGAAAAGGCAAATCGCCACAGTTTCAACGCCATTACGGTAGATGGCGATACCAGCACCAACGACATGGTATCCCTTCTCGCAAGTGGCATTGGCCCCGAAATCAAGGCTGAAAGCAGCGATTACACTCTTTTTTGTGACGCACTTGAAGCGCTGATGACCTTTCTGGCCAAGCTTATTGTTATCGACGGCGAGGGTGCCACAAAACTTGTCGGCATAACCGTCAAGGGAGCTGCCGATGACCATGATGCAGAGCTTGCCGCCAGAACTATTGCCCAGTCAAGCCTTGTGAAAACGGCTATTCATGGAGAGGATGCCAACTGGGGCAGAATCATAGCCGCCGCAGGTCGCTCGGGGGCCATCTTCAATCAGAATGACCTTGAGCTTCACTTCAATGAGCTTCGCATTCTTGAGCCGGGTCTGGTTGCAAACTTCCCGGAAGAAGCGGCGGCCGAGATTATGGCAAAAGATTCCTATACCATCACCCTTCGCCTTGGAAACGGCTCCGGTGAGACCACAATATGGAGCTGCGACTTGAGCAAAGAGTATATCGATATCAACGGAAGCTACAGAAGCTGAGACATTCATTAACTATTATATTTGAGTAATTTCCCCATAATGGAACACGTAGAATGCAGTAAAGTGAAATCATCAAGAAAAGCCCCTCAGGCAGCTATAGGACAGGTGCTTATTGAAGCACTCCCCTATATCCGCCAGTTCGAAGGCAAAACATTTGTCATTAAATATGGCGGTTCAGCCATGAAGGATGCCTGTCTCAAAAACATGTTTGCCCAGAACGTCACCCTTCTGCGGAAGGTCGGCATCAGGATCGTTCTAGTGCATGGGGGAGGAGATGCCATAACAAAAACGGCTGAAAAGCTCGGATTGACCTCACGGTTTCTTCAAGGTCGTCGGGTGACCGACAAGGAGATGGTCTCCGTTATCCAGATGACCCTTGCCGGAAAGGTCAACCAGGACATTGTACAACTCATCAGCCAGCATGGCGGCAAAGCAGTTGGTGTCAGTGGCCTTGATGCCGATACCGTCAAAGCTCATCCTCATCCGAATGCTGAAACACTTGGTCTTGTCGGAGAAGTTGAGCAGATCAACACCGACTATATTGAACTGCTCTGCACAGCAGGACTTATCCCCGTCATCGCCCCGATTGGCTTTGACGAAAAGGGCAACATCTACAATATTAATGCCGATGATGCCGCCAGCAGTATTGCGATTGCCCTGAAAGCTGAAAAACTTATTTACGTCAGCGATGTTGAAGGTATTCACGTCGGTGAAAGAATCCTGAAAACCATCTGCAAAGCCGAAGCCGCTGACTTTATCGAACAGGGTGTTATTTCTGGAGGTATGATTCCGAAAGTTCTTTCGGCATTCAAGACGCTTGACGGCGGAGTAGGAAAAATTCATCTTATAGACGGAAAATCAACACATTCGCTCTTGCTTGAAATATTTACGCATGAAGGGGTCGGCACCCAGTTTATTGCAGAGCAGGAGAGTGATCAATCCCTAAACAGGTAACGGAATGGAAGAGGTTCAAACAAAACAAGCCACAGCTAAACGTGATTTTCTGGGCTTTTCACCGCTTGATGCCAACAAGATTATTGAGTTATTTGATTACTCGCTCTTTATCAAGAAAAAGAGAAAAGAGAGTTCTTCAGTAACTGGCTTTCTCCCTCTGCGCAACAAAACCGTTGCCATGATTTTCAGCAAGCCATCACTGAGAACAAGAGTATCCTTTGAACTTGGCATTCATGAGCTTGGAGGATATGCCATAACTCTTGATGGTCAGTCAATCGGTCTCGGGTCTCGCGAATCGGGAGAGGATATCGCCAGGCTTCTTTCCCGATACAATGATGCCATTATCGCCCGCCTGCATGACCATGCCGTCATTGAGGGGCTGGCGGAACATGCATCAATTCCTGTTATCAATGCGCTGACCAATCTGTCGCACCCTTGCCAGGTGTTGGCCGATGCCTTTACTCTCTACGAGAAGTCTCTCTGGAACGAAAAAATCAAAATTGTTTTTGTCGGCGACGGCAACAATGTGGCCAATTCATGGATTGAACTGGCAGGTCTTCTCCCCTTTCATTTTGTACTTGCCTGTCCTGAGGGGTACATGCCTAACCAGGAGATCCTCAAGGCTGCAAGGGAAAAAGGGATCAGCAAGATTGAGATTATACACGACCCAAAAGAGGCGGCAGCCAATGCTGATGTTCTCTATACCGATGTCTGGACCAGCATGGGGCAGGAAGAGGAGATCGCTGAGCGCCTCCGGATTTTCAAACCATTTCAGATTAACAGCACTCTGCTTGCTAAGGCAAAACCATCCGCCGTCGTCATGCATTGTATGCCAGCACATCGTGGTCAGGAGATAAGTTCGGAGGTTATGGATGGGCCTCAATCCATTATTCTTGATGAGGCAGAAAACCGGCTTCATGTCCAGAAAGCGCTTTTGGTTAAACTGCTGAACCACGAAGAATACAGGAAATTTCACCTGACTCACCGGTTGCTGAATGCGGCTAAAAAAATCAAGGCATGAAGGATGCGTTTACAATGAACAAACATGCACGACAACTGAAAATCCGGGAAATTCTTCAGCAAAATAATGTTGAAAATCAGCATGACCTCCTGCAACTTCTCCGCGATTCCGGTATTGCGCTTGCCCAGGCAACCCTGTCGCGTGACTGCGCCGAACTCAGTATTATCCGTACACGAATAAACGGAAGCTACCGGATGGTGGTTCCTGATGAGAACACCGACAAAATTATCAAAGGCCTTGTCGGTATTGAGGTCCTCGCCGTCAACGCCAATGAAACCACCATCATTATCAAAACACTTCCAGGAAGGGCTCATGGTGTCGGCTCCTATATCGATCACTTGAAAAGTCCTTTCGTTTTGGGCACCATCGCCGGAGATGATACAGTGCTGGTAATTCCCTCTTCTGTGCTGAACATTTCCACTTTGATATCATATATTCACAAGAATCTTTCCACAAACTGATAATTCATTACGACGCATGAGCAAGGAAAAAATTGCATTAGCCTATTCCGGTGGACTTGATACCTCCATCATGATCAAGTGGCTGAAGGATAAGTATGACGCTGAAATCGTGGCCGTTACCGGCAACCTCGGTCAGCAGAAAGAGATAGAGAACCTTGAATCCAAGGCGATCTTTACCGGCGCTTCAAAGTTCCAGTTTGTTGACCTTCGCAACGAGTTTGTTGAACAGTATATCTGGCGTGCTCTGAAGGCAGGGGCGCTCTATGAAGATGTGTACCCTCTTGCAACGGCACTCGGACGTCCTCTACTCGCCAAGGCTCTTGTAGATACTGCGATTGCTGAAGATTGCACCATGCTCGCTCACGGCTGCACGGGCAAGGGCAACGACCAGGTTCGCTTTGAGGTTACCTTTGCCTCACTGGCACCACATCTGAAGGTGCTTGCACCGCTGCGTGAATGGGAGTTTACTTCAAGAGAGTCTGAAATTGCCTATGCTCTTGAACACAACATTCCAGTCTCTGCTACCAAAAAGAGCCCCTACTCCATTGATGAAAACATCTGGGGAATCAGCATTGAGTGCGGTGTTCTCGAAGATCCTATGGTTGCTCCGCCCGAAGATGCATACCAGATAACCACTTCGCCCGAAAAGGCCCCTGACACTCCTTCAGTGGTTGATATTGAGTTTGAAAAAGGTGTGCCTGTTGCTCTTGATGGCAAAAAGATGAGCGGACTCGACATGATCATCCGCCTGAACGAGATAGGTGCCGCCAATGGTGTCGGAAGGCTTGACATGATTGAGAACCGCGTTGTTGGTATCAAGTCACGTGAAATCTATGAGGCTCCGGCAGCAACCATCCTCCATTTTGCCCATCGCGAACTGGAACGCCTCACCCTTGAAAAATCGGTTTTCCAGTACAAAAAGAACATCAGTCAGGATTATGCCAACATTATTTACAATGGTACCTGGTTCTCACCGATGAGAACAGCGCTTGATGCCTTTGTCAACGATACGCAGAATCCAGTGACTGGCCTTGTCCGCCTGAAACTCTACAAAGGTGGAGTCTCCCTGCTCGGCAGAAACTCACCATACTCGCTCTACAACGAGGAGCTTGCCACCTACACCGAAGCCGATACCTTCAACCACAAGGCAGCGGCTGGCTTTATTCACCTGTATGGACTTGGATTGAAGACATTCAGCCAGGTACACGCCGGAAAGTAAAATTCGTCCATCGTCGCGCAGGCCTCTTCACCGGCCTGCGCAACTCGGGCTTCAAAAAGAGATACCGCTACTCCTTTTCAAACCCTTGGCTGGTAAACTTCAGCGTTCTGCTGTTCTCGGTTACGGTTCGAACGATGTTATCCGGGGCTCCATCGGGTAATTCGGCTTCAATTTCTATGGTGACGTTCACCCGTGCTCCAACAATGCCTGCAAGATGGGCTATCACCTCCTCGGCAATTTTGCTGGCATCACGACCAACACGGGTGGCATCGAGGGTGGCTGTTCCGTGAAACCGCTTGGGCTTCGTTGCAACCATTGTCTGTGCCTCTAAAGGATGGCCATTACCCTGTTGCACCGTCCCACCCCTGCCGTCGCCGCTCTCTCCACCCTCTGGTAATGGACCGGGCACTGATATTTCTGCACGCTCTGCTTCAATCTGCCTGTTAGCTACATCGGGTTTTACCACAAGCTCAGGCGAGTGGGGATCGGTCAGGTGTGCTACGGTGCCGTTGCGCAAGCCTCTGTAGCGGCCTGCTGCTTCGTCAAAGCTGTCGGCAAAACCAAAGCTGTCCTGCTGCCAGGTGAGCAAGCTCAAACCGGCACTGATTGCTCCCAACAGTACTGCCGGATTCTTGAGTCGCGGCAGATAGAGGTAACGTGCAAAATCTTCCACAAGCTGTTTTACCGCCACATGGTCACCGCGCCAAAGTGGAATACGGTCAAGCTCCATCCGCAAGCGCGTTGGGGCAAAACTGGTGAGAAAAAGTTCATCAGTTCGAAGCTTCTTGCTGGCACGTATAGCCAGAGGGTCACTGCCAGTAAGGCGCACCACTTCCCAGGTTATGGGTGCTTGCGGAGAGCTTTGTACTGGCACCAGCAGCCATTGCCAGGTTTCGGGCAAGCGGGCGATAACGGCGCTCTCTGCGGCGCTTTTCTGGTTCTCGGCCTGTGTTACCTGATAGGGTGAGAGGTTGAGATTTTTCTGCTCATCAAGAATTGAGTGCCATGCAAGATATTTTCGGGCGGCTTCGTCGAGATCCTGCAGACGGGTTTTATCGGCTGCAAGGAAGACAAGTGTGTTACGATAGAGTCGCGGTGCATTGCCCCGGGTCTCCAGAATGGCCTTTGCGGCCAGATCGGCAGCACTCCCTGATTCCCGGCTGTAGGGGTGTGCAATACCCAACACCACCAGCCGTGCATCCAGATCGTCCGACACGTCGGCACCGCTTTGCGGCATCGGGTGAATGCGGTTGAAATCGCCGGTAGTGGCAAGCTCCTTGCGCAACCGTTTTTCCAGTTCGGCGGCCACCTTGTCAGGCTCGCGCTTCAACTGTTCGGCACGATCTTCGGCCAGTTTGGTTACGGTTGGCTGGGTCGAATACCAGTAGTGGGAGCCGTCCTGATAGAGATAGGTGGCGGCACTTGCCATTCGTCGCAGAGCATCTCCAAAAATTGCCGGTGATTCGCCGGGCATAACACAGCCAAGCTTCACTTGCCGGTCTTCGATGCCCTTGTGCGCAGCAGCCGTTGTCGGTGCCGAGCCCATGTAGATGGCACGGGCAACCCGACGGCAGGCAGAATACTTGCCAAGATTGGGTTGCTCACTGTCAATTTTAAGCGGAAGCGAATTCGGCCCATCAACATCCTTTTCGATAACCGGCACCCAGTTATCCGAGAGATAGCGGGTCAATTCTGACTGCACACGCGGATCATCAATGG
The DNA here is from genome assembly GCA_049317185.1 of Chlorobium sp. Taxonomy (GTDB): domain Bacteria; phylum Bacteroidota; class Chlorobiia; order Chlorobiales; family Chlorobiaceae; genus Chlorobium. The sequence continues at coordinate 42,633 of JBMOIS010000013.1, forward strand.
CAACATTTGCGGGCAGAATAAGCGGGTTGCGGTCGCCCTTTTCCCAGAGGCTGTGAATCACCGCCGCCATCAGGCGCAGCACACCGCGCGTGCGCTGGAACTTCACCAGCGTTGACCAGTCGGTGTAGAGCCGGTCAAAGATTTCAGGATGAATCGGGTAAGCGGCCTTGATGCGCTGCTCATACCCCGCATCACGCGTCTCAGGAGGAAACTCAGCCTGCTGGCTCCGATAGAAATCAGCAAAGGCACGCGCCACCACATCACGCTGCTTGAACTGCTCAGGGTCAGCAAGTGGCTGGAAGAGGCGACGACGCACAATCTCAAACCCCTCTTCAGCACTGGCCGGGCGCCATGAGGATTCCACCCGCCCCACAACATTGCGCAGCCGGTCGAGCGCCTCACGGCCACGGGTACCGCCAACCTCCACATCATTGGCCTGCGTATGCGGCGAGCCAGTCGTGTCTGAAGCTGGCAAGCTGATAACCAGCAAACAATTTTTGGCTAACTTGGCCGATTCGGTCAGCACCTGGGCAAAAGAGAACTGCGTCTCAAAACCACCCGCAGGAAGATCGCTCTGGTCATGAAGTTGGCGGGCATAGGCGACCCACTCATCAATCAGAATCATGCAGGGGCTGTACTCGTTAAAGAGTTCACGCAACAGATCACCGGGGCTGGTAGCTTTCTCATCATCGGCAGCCACACGGTCATAAGCTTTTTTTCCGCCAAGCTGCCAGGCAAGTTCACCCCAGAGCGTGCGCACCACCGTCCCGTCACCCTTCACCACAGGATTGCCGGGAGAGATCTTGTTGCCCACCAGCACAACACGGTTCACCTTCGGCACGATGCTCACACTGGTGGCGGAGAGAATGGTGTCAACCCCGGCAAGCTCGGTCGGTGGAACCCCGGAAAAAAGGTGGTAGAGCGCCAGCATCGAGTGGGTTTTGCCACCGCCGAAGTTGGTCTGCAACTGCACCACCGGATCACCGCCCCCCTGGGTCATGCGTCGCACGGCCCCAATCAGCATCTCCTTCAGGCTTTCGGTCAGATAGGTACGGCGAAAAAACTCCACCGGGTCACGATACTCGTCGGTGCCTTCACCAAGATGCACCTGCCAGAGGTCGGCCGCAAACTCTGCCTGCTGGTAGCGTCCGCTTGCCACATCGTCGTGCGGCATCACCACCTCCCGCCACGGTTTGAGCATCCCTGTTACACCGGTTTCAAGTGCAATACCGGACGATTTTCTGCGCTCTCCCCGCGCCTGCTCATCAAAACGGAGACGCAGCAACTCCATCTTCGCCCTCTCAACCTGATCGGCCTCCGGCGCTGAAACAGCAGCAAGCAATCGGCCAATGGAGTCCAAAGCGCGATAGGCATCATCACTGGAGAAGGGTTCCTGATGAGCCCATTTGTTGCGCCAGTCACGGATTTCCGACACAAGGCTACGCTCCGAAAAGCCGAGCGTTTTACGGAACACATCGTTCCAGATATCCCACATCAGTTTCAGCAGCGGCGCCACATCCCATTCGCCAATACTTTTATTGACAAGAATCGGGTCATCAACAAAGCTCTTCAGCCTCAGCATCGTGAGCACCTTGTCGTCAATGGCCGCATTGACCTCGCGCTCAACAAAGGGCGAAAGACCTGCTTTCAGTTGTCCCAGTGCCTTGCCGACACGTTCGTGATTGGTGAGGGCCATGGTTTACTTTTGATCAAACAAGTTATAGGTATCGGACGCAACGGCAGAGGGTTTTTCCTGAGCCAGACGGGTAATCTCCGGCCAGCTCTGTACCAGACCGTTATAGCTCATCGCTTCATTGGCCCGCTTTTTACGTTCGCAGAGGGTGTAGAGGCGATAACAGAGTTTGCGGGCAATCTCCGCCTCGGTGCCAAGCTTGGCCACCAGATCCGCCGCCGCACTTTCACCGCTGGTTTCGAGTACGCGGATGAGTTGGTGCACCATTTCCCATACGGTGAGCCTGGGAGCATCCCTGGGAGCGCGGCCATCTTGGCCGCATATTTTCTTTTCGAATTCATGCGAGACGCTTGTTGCGCTTCCTGATATATATGCGGGCAAGATGCCCGCGCTCCCAGCAAGTTCAGCAGGTTTGAGCAAACGCACTTTGCCAGCTTTGGAGAGAATAATGCCTGCTTCTACCAACCCTTGTACAGCAGTATTTTTGGATTTGGAGAGCTGCTCGGCAATACCGTAATCGCCATCGTTGAAACCCATCTGCTCAAACCAGGTGAGCGCCCAGCGGGTATCGGCATCAAAATCGCTCTCCTGCTCAGCCAGCGCCTCGTCAAGCACCTGATTGATCAGCGCCAGCGCGGCACGCACCGGAACAGGTTTGCCGTCAGCATCAAGAACTTTGGCATAACGGGTATAGACCGCCATGCCGGGGCCGATAGCCGCCTGCGCAAGATCCACCGGGGCGATGTTGCCGCTTTGCAGCTTTACCAAAGCCGCTGGAAGGTTATCCTCAAGACGCACACGGATTTCCTCTCGGCGGTCTGACGACAGCTCTTTCCTTTGTTTCTCCTGTAGAAGTTGTTCACGTTCTTCGCGGGAAGGCCCTTTGAGCGCAGCGACGAAGTCACGACGAGTGGCGTTTGTCGCGTTGACGGAACGCTGGCGGCAGACAAGAATAATGCTGGAAGCAAGGGCGTTGGCACCTGCACCAATCATGCGGTTGCTCAGTTCGGTGCGCATCGGCCAAGTGCCACTGATGGCGAATCCAGCTTCGATCACCGCAGCAAGGAAGGTATCCCAGCCGGTATTGGTCGTTCTATCACCGCCATCACTCTCAGCTTGTTTGAACGCATAATAAATGGTCACTGGAAATGCTGGGTGTGCCTGTTCGGCAAGTCGGTGCATAGCCTTGGTCATGCCATCAAGGAAAAAACTCTCCGCCTTTGCCTTGCTCCCGTGGCGGTAGGGTGTCGCAACAAGTTCCTCGGCCTTTGGCACTGCGAGCGTAGAGAAAAGATCAAGAAAAACATTTTTCAACGAACGGCGGAGCCAGACATAGAAGAAATCTGAAAGATCGGCATAGCAGATATTGTCATAGTAGGGCGGATCTGTTGAAACAACCTTGTCTGCGCTAATGAACTGAGTTGATGCTTCCGATGAGAAGGCTATACCTGACCGGTTAGCAGGTAGCGAACGTTCGATTACTTTTACTATCCAGCCTATTCCACCTTCAAAGTTGCCTGAAGCTTCGCTGAAAGGATTTCCTTCAGTATAATCCCAGCTCATTGGAAGAGCTTGACGACTGAAAGTATTGATAATCCCACTCGCAGTAGGTGTAGGATCCCATCTGGTCAGAGCCGAATGACGATCTGACAATTTATCAACACCAAACCCTAAATACACGGCAACAGCATCAGCATAAGCTGCCACGATTGATGCTTCGTCCTGGGAGCGCGGGCATCCCGCCCGCTCTTCCCCCCCATACCTCGCACTGCTCAACCCCCACTCTTTAGCCGCAACGCACAGTCCCGCCTTGACCGGGTTATTATGAATGTATTCAACCACCCGGTTATAATGCTCCTCATTGCGTATTGATCGATCAAAATATTCTTCAAGCCAAAACGTACCTGCTCGCCCAAGCAACTGATTTGCCGACTTGGCGGTAAATGACTTCCATGAATGCAGAATTGACGAAAGAGTATAGCCTTCAAAAGGAGTTATCAGCACATGTACATGGTTGGGCATGATAACCCACGCATGAAGCTTGTAGCGTTGCTGGTCAAAGTGCAACAGCGCATGCTCGACCAGTGCGCCAACCTCGGGATTGCGCAACAAGCATTCACCATGACCGGCATCAAGCGCAGCCTCAATACGCTGGCGACGTTCACGTGTCGCTTCGGTGTCAGGAAGATGGGCAAGCTCTTCGCGCCACGTTTCCAGCAGAGTTCGAGGCAAACTGTCGTGAAGACGAAAAGTGATGCTTTGAGGAATGGCGCCAGCTTCCCAATGAGGAAGGTAGCCACGAGAGTGCCACGTGGGTGCTGGGAGCGCGGGCGTCCCGCCTGCAAGCAGTCGGGATGCCGATACGTTTGTTGCCGGTTTAGACTGATCTGTAATCTTGGCTGAATGCGGCCAAGATGGCCGCGCTCCCAGGTATACTTGCTCACGAGCTTCCTGCACGAGATCGGAAAAGGTTGTCAGCGCCACAAGTTGACGGGAGGTAAAGAGGTCGCCGTATACATCAAACCCATAATTGGAAACATTCACGCGACACTTACCATGCAAAGGAGTTTCCGGCCTCCACGTCGGTTGTGCGCTCAGTGCAATCGCTTCCATCTCTGGCGTAGGCGCAAGATAAACCCTTCCGCGATCGCCTTCGGCAACAATGGCCATCAATTTCACACCCATTCGACCAGCCTTTCCCTCTTCACGTATATAATCGTAAGTGATTGGAGTATCGGACATCAGACAGCGAAAGGCGGCCCGTTTACCAGCGCTCGTGCCGCGTGTTGCACTTTCCGCATCCGCAGGTTTGCCGATTTTCACCTCAAATGTATAGCCTGGGAGCGCGGCCATCTTGGCCGCATGCGGGCGGGACGCCCGCGCTCCCAGGTAAGCCTCCTTGCCCGGCTTGGTGGAGAGCATGAAGGTTGAAGCAAGCGGCACATCAACATTGGCAAAAGCGGGGTTGGGACTTTTTACGGTGCGTGCCCAGAGCCAGGCAATAACAGTGAGCTTCCGGCCAACATATTTTTTCAGGTCAGGCCGCTCTTCAACCATTGCCGCAATCACTTCGATCTTTGGGTAGAGGTGACCAATTCGTTTCTCGGCTTCGTCGCGCATCCACTGTCCGTAGTAACGCACATCCTCCGCCAACCCTTGGGCGCCCTTCCATTCGTGCCCCATTTTATCAGCAAACGATTTTTGCTGCCATTCGGGATTGACCGGCGGTTTGCCTGCGAACTTCGGCGGAATCTCAATCATCGCCTTGTTGATCAGTACTGCAACCGGATTCAGGTCGCTGGCGTAACTCTCCAACCCAAGTCGCTGCGCCTCAAGCGGCAATGCTCCGCCACCAGCAAAGGGGTCGTGAAAGGCTGGCAGTTTATAACGGTCAAACAACTCATTTGCTCGCGGATGATCAGCATTTTCGGCACAGGTGTAGCGCCAGCTCTGCCAGATCTCCTCACGCGCCTGCTGCAACACTGTCTCGTTGGTAGTGTTCTCCCACTTTACCAACTCCTCAATAATGCGAAAGAGCCTTTGGCGCTCCTTCTCCTGTTTCTTTTCGGTGGGGAAAATATCGGGATGAGCTGAAGGGTCATCCACCATCTGGGCAAAAATGACTGCGCGTGCTGCCGCGAGTGGTCGCCGTGCCCACCACAAATGGAGCGTCGAAGGGTGGCCATGACGAATGGATTTTTCACGTGCACTGGCAATATTGATCGCTTCAAGCGGCAGGGCAACTTCTATAAGTTTTTTCTTGTAGGTCATGGTTCCAATATCGCTTTCGAGAGCGAGTAAAATGATTGCAAATAATTATCTGTATCAGGTTTTAGATAATATTCGCAAAGAAAATTCCTTGTCTCAACACCGGGTTGCTCTGTCAATGCATCGATCAATCTGCTTGCGTGGCTACGTCGTCGCTCCTGAAGACTGGGACAATTGAGGCCAAGATAACCAATCATGTAAGCAGATGTATCCGTGTTGATTTTTGTCGGGCAGATTTTGCCTGATTGCTTGTCGTAAGTAAACAGCAAACGTGTTTCAGGGTCATGGGGAGAGGAAAAGCGTGCAGCATTCCACTTGTACCCTGGGTTCCTTTGCCGGTTATCTTTGTAATGGCCGCAGTGTTTTGCGTTGCCACCATTGCACGAGAGTGCCAGATTTGTGTAATCGTAGATTCGTTTCTGATTTACAGTACGTGGTTCAATATGCTCGATGTGCCCATCACCATCATTGATGTTGGTTTCACAATAGCAGCAAAGAGCCTGCTGCTCCTGTCGCAAGCCTGCGTGTAAAGCAAGATGACACTCACTCTTCTTAAAATCATCCCACGACTGACTTTTCGGTTGCTTGCCAAGGCAGTCCGGCGGTTCATTGCGTTGGATGCTCTTCATCGTTGCTTCAGAAATTGTAACTGCTTTATCCTAAGATCGGCGCGAAGAAGATCGGGATCGCTTGTGCCCAATGCGGATTCAAGCTCCTGACGTAGAGCTTTTGCTTGATCGGTATCGTGTTCTTGAGCTTCCACTGCCTGCCAGTATTCAGCTAATTGTTGGACTATATCAATATTTTGAGGTCGAGAATAAGTACCAAACACCTCGGCAAGAACGCGAGAAGTGTCGGCACCGTAAGTGCCCACATCATCTGGAATCTGCTCAAACTTATGGTCAGCTCCGAGCAGTTTGATATGTTCTCTGCGTACTGTGGTGAGCACCGCCGGGCTGTGCGTCGAAACAATAAGCTGGGTGTTAGGAAAAGCTGCCCGAAGAGCAGGAATGACCTTTTGCTGCCAGCGGGGATGAAGATGCAGCTCAATCTCATCGATAAGAAGAATTCCTGGAGCTTCAAGCGGGTTTGGCCAGTTTGGATTGGCCTGTGCAAGCCGACGGGCGAAGTCGAGTACCAGCGCAAGCAGGTTGCGGTAGCCATCGCTCAATTGCGCCAGCTCAAATGCTCGGATGCTGCCATCGAATTCCCGGATTTCGACCATTAACCGTGGCGGGCTGCCATCAAAATAGACTCGCTCCAAACCTTCGATTGTAAGTTTCAATGCCTGGCGCACTGCACGCAGGTCAGCAAACTCCTTGCTATCGCTGTTCTGGACGTTTACATTTGCACGGAGCTCGGCGTTCTCACGCAAGTAGAACCACTGACACATGGCAGTAAAATTGGCTGCTGCATCAAGAGCACTGACGAATGCCTTATCTCTGGCAAGATCGAGTTTGAAAATATCTCCAAGTTCCGGCATGCCCCCCATCCTTCTGGTTGCACGGTAGTACGCAACAACGGGCAATGGAATCAATGCTTGAGGACTTTTGCGAATTTCCAGCCAGAGTGTCTTGATATAACGATGAAGTTCAGATACTCTTTCCGATGCGCTGGTATCGTAAATAAACATGACAGGCGGACGATATTCAATGAATTCTGTCCACTCCAGCAAAGCCTCTTTTCCGTCAGGTGTTTGTCCTGTAAAATCTTCGACTGGATAGTAATCTGTTACCCCTGCGCTAATCTGAACATAAGACTTTGTCCCAAGGAGAAGATCTTTCTCTAAAGGATCAAGGTAAATATCAGTCAGCAAAAGTGCTGCCCCCTGCATTTTTCGCTGGTTCTTGCCTCCCCCACCATTTGCTGCGACGATTTCATACATTGCCATGGCTATGGCATCAAGAATGCTGCTTTTGCCTGCGCCATTGGCACCAACAATAACATTGATGTCGGGGTGAAGTTTGACTGCAAGCGATTCAAAGCAGCGAAACCAGGTGATGTCGATTTTTGCAAGTTTCATTTCCTAACTCGATTCCCCGACCGTAGTCGGATTAAGTTTTGCCTCTATGTATCCAACGAACCTTAGAGCGCGCAGGTAAAGTTCGTAAATTTCATCTGATGTCTTTTCAAGAAGATAGGCAGCAAAATTTTCATGCACCAAGAGGTTTCGCAGATCACCAAGCTCAAGAAAAGCTGCGACGGCTTCAGAAAGATCAACTGCCTTCAGTTCCTTCTTTGCTGAATCTTTAATTGTAGAACCAAACATAGCAAAAAATGGAGTTGCACTCCGTTTTCCTTCACGCCATTCAAAGTAGGAGTGATACTGCCGCTCAATTGCTTTTATTCGAACCAATGAGACCAGGGCTTCGTCAGAATTCGATACGCTCTTTGCATAATCGGATATTGAGTCTGTAATACGACTTTCAAAGTAACTTGCACAAGATAACAACAGAGTCTTGCTCAGAAACGCATCAACTCTTTGCGAATAAGATAGTTGACCCTGCTGCTGAAGAAATGCGATCAGTTCTTTTTGTTCTTCATACAACGAATCAATGAAGGTCTCTTCTGTACCTGACATTTTTTTATCCATGAAGAATTACATGTGATCTTTCGAGCCTTTTGGCCACATTTGTCGAACTTGCTGTATCAAACCTTGCTGCACTGACAAATTCGGGATCCATTTTGAGGTATTGTAACTTTTCGGGGCTTAACACCTGTAAATCAAGCACGCTCCTGGTAAATGCCGCTGTGCATTGCGCAGCAAATACAGAATCAATAAAAGAGATATTTACCCTCTCTTCATTAGCCCGAAAGAATGCATTCTCCGGCAAAAAAGAGCAGGAAACAAGAAATGCGTTGAAAAGTTTTTCCAGATAATCAACCTTCTCTTTTGAAAGGGATTCTGCCCTTTTTGATGTAAGATTCAAAAATCTTGTCATTGATGGCTTGTATTCAGCACCACACATCATCATGGCATAGGCACGCAAGAGAATTTCGATGTCTTTCATGTGCAAATCTGGCTCTGCCAATCCCAATAGTTTACGCCAACGAGGATCCAGGTTGATGCGGTAGAGCATCTCATAAAAGTATGAGTGATAGAGGCTTGTCCTGATTTCCTGTGGTTTTAGATTGACCCCGCCGGTATTCAGACGATTAAATATTTCATAGATCGACGACACATCACCCTCTTTAGAGTCAGGAAGATTCTGCTTGATGATAATATTTCGAACCGTGCGAAGATCAAACGTGCTCTTTAATTCCCCAAGTGTTCCATAATTGAGCTTGTTCCGTCGATTTGGCCGATCCGGCAAACGCTCGGTAAGCTGAAGATTGAACTTTATAAAATAAGCATCATCCTGCAGTACCTCATCTGGTATATTTCCCTTTTCATCAAAGATTCTGCGAAGCTCAATACGTTTTTCCTTTCTTGGGAAGCGCTGTTTGATGAAGTAGTAAATCGTCATTAAACGCTGCTGACCATCAATCACCAAAAATTTATTACGTGACTCCTCATAAAGAAAAATCTGGGGAATAGGCAAGCCTATAAGAATTGATTCAATCAGCTTCGATGCCCTCTTGATATCCCAGACATAGTTCCGCTGAAATCCAGGGATCTTAACCGCACCAGACTCTATGAAGCTGAACATGGTTGACATGTTGAAGTCATTTGGCGACGCAGTAATATCGTACTCCTTTATCTGAGAGTCATCTACTTCATCATTTTCGTCTTCAAACCAGTTATCAGTTCCATTAACTATTTCATCTTCATTCTGCATTTGAATCTCCAATAGGACAGTTGACGTTGCGGTTATTACTTGTTCACCTAACCACTTTAAGCCAAAAAAGATACGATAGTGATACCAATTGTCTCAACAGCGTTGAGAGTTTTTCATTATCCAAAAAATACATATATTTTGCATCAAGTACAATACATGCTAAAAAGCAATTCCAGCAGGTTCATGATGGAAGCTCTCCTTTGACAAGGAGGTCGGTAAAGATATAATTGACGCTACAGACCCCAAAATCGGGTTCACGATTGAAGGGTCTTTTAATGTAATGCACCTTGTGCGTTTCGGCATCAAGAAACTCGACAATGGCGAGAATAAAGTCGTCAGGTTTATTCAGGGAGTAGAGAATCTCGTTACGGGTAACGGTGATGGTCGGTGCCCCGGAAACACGCCCCTTCACTTCAATGAAACGCAGTTTGCCTGTACCGGGAATGCGGCTTTCAATGTCATAGCCAAGCTTTTCAAGTTCCCTGTCAATGGGCTCGAAGCCGAGAGTGCGTTCAATATCCATGATGATTGCCCGTGCGCGGGCAGCGCTCACTTGGGTATCGGTTGGAGAACTCATCATTGTCTCAGGTCGGCCAGTCATAGCGTTAATGAGCCCAATCGGCACAACAAGCAAGCCACCAAGCACCAATGGCGGGAGTGGTGAAAGCTGCGCTTCAAGTCGTAACTCTTCGAGCCGTTTTTGCAATCGTCCCTGCAGCAAATCGGCACGCTTTCGTGCTTCGCCGGAGTTGAGCCGGGCATTGGGTTTACCGGCCCGCTCCTGCAGTTTCAGCTCTTCGGCACGGTGATCCCAGTAGGTAATCTCCTTGGTCAGCCGCTCTTTTACCGCTGCCTCGGTTTTGGCTATCAGTTCAAGTTTGCGCCCTTTTATTTCTGCAAGATGCTCTGGCACGACGTGGGTGATGGCATAAGTCTGGGCACTCTGCTCCAGTTCACGGGTGATCCACTGGCATTCCGGGCGATCAAGCAGGATTTCAACCCCGGATTCACCTGCGGCAAGTGGACGAAAATCGAGATAGGGTGCGTATTGAACGTGGCGCACTGTTCCCTGGTCGTCCAGTTCGACATACATCAAACGACGGGAAACTATGCGGCGGTTGCCGTCACGGGTGAGGCTGGCATCCTGAATGGCGTGTTCCAGATAGAAGAGCACTCTTGGTCTGGTTCCAGTGTCTCGTTCATCAACCAGCACAGTACCACGTTTCAGCAGATCGCGATGCCGTTCGAGGGTCAGGTCAATAACGGAATCGAGCAGCGGATGACCGGGGCAAACAAATGCTGCCAGGGGCTCTCCCTGCGGGGCGATCAGGGCTTTTTCAAAGGCGATACGCTCATAGCGTGGCAGCACGTGCTCTCCTATGCCAATGAGGCGGTCACGGTTCCTGATTGGCGCGGGAACATGGGTGATCTCGATTCGGCGGGGTTCGCGCTGCCGGGCATTGCCGCCAAGGCACCGGAATGCTTCCAGAAAAAAAGATTCGACGTAATGTGGTTGCAACCGCCTAGCATCGGCACGCTCCATATCCGCACGGATGCGCTGCACGTTGCTGGCATCCATGGCATCATGCACCAGCATCCTCTCTTCAAGCAGGATTTGCAGGTGGCTGCTGCCGAGAGCGGTATCAAGTACCGTGGTGAGAAATGCTTTGGTTTCCGGTTTTTCGCCATAACGGATTGCCTCGATGAGCAGGTCACGCAGCGACATGAGACGACCATCGGCTTCAAAGGCGAGTTTGCCCAGCACGTCGAAAACCTGCCCGCCCAAAGCCTGACGTGCCTGTTCCAGCTTTTCGAGCAGCCGACGATAGACATCGCCTTCACGGGTGTCATCGGCCACCAGATTCCAGAGGTAGCAGACCTCCGTCTGGCCGATCCGGTGGATACGCCCGAAGCGCTGTTCAAGACGATTGGGGTTCCAGGGCAGGTCGTAGTTGACCATCAGGTGGGCGCGCTGGAGGTTGATGCCCTCACCTGCCGCGTCGGTTGCCAGCAGCACCTGAACGGTTGGGTCGTGTTTGAAAGATTCCTGTACCTTGAGACGATGTTCCCGGCCTGTGCCTCCGTGGATAATGACCACAGCATCCTTGCATCCAAGAAATCGGGTGATGCGTTCTTCCAGATAGTTGAGTGTATCACGATGCTCGGTGAAGACAACCAGCTTCTGGTGCTGCGAAGGTTTTGGAGGCGGAATCGGACCGGAACCATAGGGCACTTCCGGTTCAACCAATTGCTGCCGCACTGCTGTAGTGAATATTTCACCCAAGAGGCCTGAGAGTTCCGCCCATTTGGTATCAGCGCCACTGCTTCGGACAAGCAAGGCGGTCGCTTCGAGGTTCTTCAGGGTTTCGATCTCACTGTACAGCTCAGCAATAGAGCGTGCGGCTGTGGCCTGATCGAGGATCTCTTCTTCGATTGCTTCTACTTCATTTTCAGGTGCTTCATCAAGATCATCAATATCTTCACTGTCGATTGTTGGGGCTGCAAGCAACAGGGTCGGAACAACCTGGCCTGCACGATGAAGCAGCTCAAGTTCACGCAGTCGGCTTTCAAGTTTTTCCTTGCGACGGCGCAACGATTGGTAAATGGCCTCCGGAGATGATGCAAGCCTTCGTTGCAGGATGGTTAAGGCAAATCCCACCGTACCTGCTCGCTTGTTATTTTCCAACGCCTCAGCGCGATTGAATTCTTCGCGAACATAGCTCGTGACGGCTTTGTAGAGTGCTTCTTCCTGGGGCGACAGATGATAAGGGAGTGTGTAGGCAATGCGCTCAGGGAAAAGTGGTGTGCCGTCGAACTTCCGCAAATTCTCCTTGACCATTCGCCGCATCAAGTCAGAAACATCGGATGAATGCACGCCATCGCGGAACTTCCCCTCAAACCGATCGCCGTCGAGCAAGGCCATGAAAAGCTGAAAATCAGCCTCCTTGCCGTTATGCGGTGTTGCCGTCATTAACAGAAAATGACGCGTCAAGGTCGAGAGCAGTTGCCCAAGTCGATAGCGTTTGGTGTATTTGGTTTCACCGCCAAAAACCGTAGCCGACATTTTGTGGGCTTCGTCACAAATCACCAGATCCCAGCGGCAATCCGGAGCTTGCAGCTTCAACTGCACCTCTTCATTGCGCGAAAGCTTGTCGAGGCGGGCAATGACAAGATTGGTTTCAAGGAACCAGTTGCCGGTGCGTGCCGCTTCAAGTTTATCGTTGGTGAGAATCTCAAAGGGAAGATGAAAACGGCGGTAGAGTTCATCCTGCCACTGCTCCGCCAAACTTCCGGGGCAAACAATTAGACAGCGTTGCAGGTCACCACGGGCAATCAGCTCCTTGATGAGCAAGCCTGCCATAATGGCTTTGCCTGCGCCGGGGTCGTCCGCCAAAAGAAAGCGTAAGGGCTGGCGAGGCAGCATGGATTCATAAACTGCGGTTATCTGGTGCGGCAGTGGCTCAATATTGGAGGTATGGACCGTCAGCACCGGATCGAACAGGTGAGCCAACCGAATACGCTGCGCTTCAGAGACCAGACGGAAAAGCGCACCATCTCCGTCAAAACTCCACGGCCGTTCTTGCTCAACAATCTCAAGCCTTTGTTCATCGTGGCGATAAACCAGCTCATTGGCCACTTTGCCATCCGGTGTCTTGTAGGTCAGCTCAAGCGCCTCCGAACCAAACCATTGCACACTCACGACCGTAACCGAGGAGCCCGGCACAATACCTCGCAGTGCGGCGTTGGGTTGGAGTTGTATTCCTGAATATTGTTGTTCATGTTGGCATTGGGTACTTTTTTGAGGGCCCCAAGCAGGAAATTTTTTTGCAAGAGGTGGGCTAATGGTAAAAGATATTCTTGAGTCCAGCAACAATCACATAGCAGCTCCAACTTACATTTTTTTCTGATTATTACAGCAGGATCTGCTACAGCACCATATGGAATTCTGGAAGATGATCAAAGGAGTTCCAGAATCCCCCGGTCGTGCTTTGCATTGCCCTCACTTTGTAGCGGCATAAGCAGCATAGAGCGGTAAAAACGTGATTTTCTGCTCAGGAAGATCTGCATAAGGGCGATCCGAAAAGACAAGCGCCTTGCCACACTCGGGATATGAGGCCAGAAAAAGATGCAAGCTTCTCAGGCTGCCGGTTGCTCCGCTTTTTACCTCTACCGGATGAATTCTGCCATCAAGAACCGCCAGATAATCAACCTCGGCAGAGCTGCTTTTCGCCTGCCGATCCCAGTAATAGAGAGCCCCTTTTTGCGACACCAGCATCTCCTGACCCACAAACTGCTCAGCCATGGCACCTCGATACATGGCGAGCAGGTTCCCCTTGGCATACTCAATATCGTCAGGCATCCCTGAGAGATAACGCATTATTCCAAGATCAAGCATGAGCGCCTTGAACACCTTGGCCGAAGCGCTCGCCCCCAAAGGGAGTGCCGTGGGATCAGCCGAATGAATCCTGCGGGCAAGCTGAGCCAGACATAACGCATCAAAAGCCTTTTTCAACGTCAGATTGCTGTATCCCTCTCCCAGTCGTGCATATTTTATCTGATCGCCAACACGTTGCGCAAGTGAGGTGAAGACCGAGTCGAGGCAGTAACGCTCAACCTGTGGCGTATATTTGGCAAAATCCATTCGGTATGATTCGACAATCTCCCCCTGCACTTCAAAAGCATCCCGCATCGAAACATGTTCCAGATAAGCATTGACCGCAGAAGGCATACCTCCAATAAAAAAATAGCGCTTCAGCTCATCGCGGAGCAGTTCATGCACAACAGGTGAGAGTTCAGCCGGATCACCAAGCACAGCCAAGGCCGCAGGAGTATTGCCAATCGCCTCCAGATATTCGGCGAAACAGAGGGGATAGAGGTTAAGAAACTGAATTCTGCCGACAGGAAACGAAGCCTCCTTAAGCGCAAATTCAAGAAGTGACCCTGCGGCAACCACATGCAGCTCCGGCATCTCCTCATAAAAGTAGCGCAATGCGGTTATAGCGCGAGGAGCAGCCTGGATTTCATCAATAAAGAGCAGGGTTTTTCCCGGAGTAATCTTCTGCCGGAGCAGTACCTCAAGGTCAGAGCAGATTCGTGCAGCATGAAGGTCTCCATCAAACACTCTGCGCAGAGAAGGGTTCCGCTCCAGATCAACCAGAGCAAGCGATTCAAACCGGTTTTTCCCGAACTCCTTCAGCGACCATGTCTTGCCAACCTGGCGTGCTCCTCGCAGAATCAGCGGTTTTCGCCTTGTACTCACCTGCCAGCTCAGAAGGTCGTCGTCAATGAATCGACGCATTGTTTAACTGATTAGATGCCTGAATGATTTTTACAAGGCAAATTATCATTTTCTGAATGAGAAATACAATGCTATTTATGTTTTTCTCTTGAGACTGTTCCTGACGTTCGCGCCCGTTGAACACTGATCAAAAATTAAAGTTTTTCGGTGTCCTGAAGAGCGGTTTTCTTCTGTTGAGACTCCTTTTATCGCACTATCATAGCAATTGTACGTTTCTGCCAAAACTCCAATTGCTTTTGTTGAGACATGCTCGCTAATAATTTTGCAACATGTTCAGCGCCAGTTGGCCTCACAATACTCCGCACCAAATTGCTGAGTAAATTTGTTGATCATCTGGGCATAAGGTGATCATAATGCTCCGTAATTGTAGAAAGCACAATCAAACACTCTCTTTTTTCTGCGCAGTGATCACACGCTGCGTATCTCTGAACCAGTTGGCGTTTTCTGTGGATACACGTTCTTCAACTCGTTCAGCCAGTTGAATCAATCTTTCGGATTCCGATAAACCTCGATAAGGACCGGCTGCCGAGAGGAACAAAAACTTTTCATGTTTAAGATTTTCTGCTGTTGAACGATACGTAACCCAAAGTGTTGAGTACTGCTTGAGTTGCTGAATTGCCTCTAAAAGCGCAATCATTGCACCAGCTCCTGCCGTTGCCCATTTGACATCTTGAGTAAGCAAGTTCAAAATTGGAATCAACAATGCAAGGGCTGTTTGAATTATTTTCAACAGATTACTCCACCAATGATTTTTTACACTCTTGCTACCATACCACGACAATTGGTTTTCAAGCCTTACCCAAGCCGGCTTACTCTTTATGGCTTCAGGAATGTCAAAAGAATAATTGCGAGGTTTGTCATCTCTATTTTTTTGTAAAAACATGAGTCAGGATGGTTTTTCGAATTCGTTTATTTTAAGACTCAACCAATCTTTAAAGAAAATCATCTCACTTCCATCACCATTTTCAGAATTATCAACTTCTTTATCAGGATTATCAGCAAAAACAGTTTGAGAAGAAATAATGACTCCAAACACCTTCGCTCTATCAAAGAGTGCTCCAGATAATTTTGCCCCGGAAAAATCGGTATAACGAAGATCCGCTAGCATGAAATTAGCTTTTCGACAAAACGCATTAACAAAAACAGCATTTTGCAAATCTGCTTCTCGAAATCTCGCATCAATCAAAATAGAATTACGAAATGATGCTATCCTAAGAATAGCCTTATGGAAATCTGCCAATGTAAAGTCAATATTAGCCCAATAAGCATCACTTGCATTTACACTGGATAAATCGATTTTTTGAAGGTCACAATACTCATTGTTTTCTATTTTTAACTTGACTATTGAGTTAAACCATTCAGAGAATTCCTTGTCATTGTCAAAAGATGAATCTTTTTTTAAGTTATCAAGCTTATCAATAGAAAAACTATGGAGTGCGATAGATTTTGTTAAATTTTTCCACTACTGTCCGGTTGTTGAAAAATTCAATGCCATCTAAAAGTTTATAATGTAAA
>JBMOIS010000014.1:0-51330 GCA_049317185.1 Chlorobium sp.
TACTGTTGTAGTTACGCCGACAGCGGGAGTTGCCAGCGGAGATGTTGCGCTGAGCTTCGTTGGCACCGGCTTGACAGATGCAGTGGGCAATACGGTTGCGTCAGCCGATCTGAGTGGCAAGGACAGCCAGGGAATTGATACTCTGGTGCCGAGCGTGAGCACGGTAACCGACACAACAGCGGCTGGCATCACGAAAGATGCAATAAGCTTCACCGTCACGTTTGATGAAGCAGTTGTTGGCACAGTAGGCACAGGCAGTTTCACCGCAACAAACGGAACCGTGAGCAGCGTGACTTCAACAGGCAGCAACGCCTATACTGTTGTAGTTACGCCGACAGCGGGAGTTGCCAGCGGAGATGTTGCGCTGAGCCTCGTTGGCACGGGGTTGACAGATGCAGTGGGCAATACGGTGGCTTCTGCTGATCTGAGTGGCAAGGACATTCAGGGAATTGATACCTTGGCCCCCGCAACGACGATAAGCACGTTGTTGTTCAGCGCGGATACCGGTACAAGCAACACTGATTTCATAACCAAAACGGCATCCCAGACCATCAGCGGCACGTTGAGTGCGGTAACGGTGACGGGCGAAGTTGTGAAGGTGAGTACAGACAATGCTACCACATGGACGACTGCGACGAACATCGAAGGCCAGAACAGTTTTAGCTTGTCAGGAGTAACGCTGACAGGCAGTAATACGCTGAAAGTAGAGGTTGAAGATGCTGCCGGAAATGCAGGTATCGTTAAAAGCCAGGAGTATGTGCTTGATACGGTTGCGCCTACAACAACCATAAGCGGTTTGCATCTCAGTGCAGATACAGGTACAAACAACACTGACTTCATAACCAAAACGGCATCCCAGACGATCAGCGGCACACTGAGCGCAGTGCCTGGAACCGGTGAATCTTTGTTCGGTTCATTGAACAACGGCACCACATGGGAGAATATCACGAGCAAGGTGACTGGTACTGCTCTAAGCTGGGATGGTGTAGTGCTGTCAGGCAGCAGCACCATCAAGCTGGAGTTGAGGGACACTGCAGGTAACACAGCCACGGCAGCAAGTCAGGCTTATGTGCTTGATACGGTTGCTCCTGCCGCCATAAGTGCTCTGTCGATCGTTGGCAATAATGTTACTGCGACACTGAGCCACGCCACCGGAACAGGAGAGGCGCTCTATGGAACTATTGATAATGGTACGCCAACATTGATTACTGATAAAGTCGCTGGCACGTCAATCTCATGGGATGTGACCTCTTTGCCCGCAAACACCCACGTCAGGCTTGAGTTGATGGATCTGGCAGGGAACAGCGTGAGCAGCAGCGGAGACAGAGTGATCAGCAATACCAGCACGACGACGACCAGCACCACCATGGATCCTGCTGTGAATTCGGGCAGCGTTCAATTAGTGATTGATACGAACACCGCACCTATCCTTGATCTTGTTTATCCCCAGGGTCTTGGCTATGTTTTCAATGAGGTGATTCCGAGCGAAACAGGGTTACAGAAGCAGCTTGAAGCTTCAGTTGCTTCAGATCCATCCATAACAGCACCAGATCGCCTGGCGTTCCAGGATTCTATTGCAGCCTATGTTGCGACAGATCCCCAAAATGTGACGGTGCGCACCATTAGCTTTACCGATAACATCCTGGTTCCAGCAGATGCGTTAGTGGTGAAAGGCGCTACTGCTCATCATGAGGCTCTTGTTATTGATACCAACGGATTGCAACCGGGTTCCGAACTGAGCCTTAATGATGTTGATTTTGCAATTATTGCTGGAAACAACGCACAGATACGTGGTGGGGCAGGTAGTAATATGGTGTATGGTGATTCTACTGACCAGAATATTGTTCTCGGCACTGGTGATGACACTCTTCACGGCGGGGCTGGTAATGATTATGTCGGCTCTCTCGGTGGCAATGATAACCTGTATGGTGATGCCGGCAATGACACACTGAGTGGTGGCGATGGTAACGACAGCCTGTATGGTGGCGATGGTAATGATTGGCTTATTGGTGGCGCTGGTAATAACCTGCTTGATGGTGGCGCAGGTGACGATACTGTGGAGCTCAGCGGCAATTATGCCCAGTACACGATAGGCGCATACAATTCGACGACAAATAGCTATACGATAACAGGTACTGGCGGAATCGATACGCTCACGAACATCGAGCACCTGAAGTTTGATGATCGCACCTATGATCTGGATACGATGGCACCAATTGTGACCACGGTAACCGATACCACAGCGGCCAATGTAACGAAAGATCCAATCAGCTTCACTGTTACCTTTGACGAAGCAGTTGTTGGGACAGTAGGCACAAGCAGTTTTGTCGCAACAAACGGAACCGTGAGCAGCGTGACCTCAGCAGGCGGCAATGCCTATACCGTGGTAGTCACGCCGACAGAGGGAGTCGCCAGCGGGAATGTGGTGCTGAGCCTTGTCGGCACGGGCTTGGCAGACGCAGCGGGCAATATGGTTGCGTCAGCCGACCTGAGTGCCTTGGACAGCCAAGGAATAGATACCTTGGCACCGCCGATAACCTCAAACGCTACAGCAGCAGCTATAAACGAGAACAGCGGCGCCGGTCAGGTGATGTACACTGCGACATCAACAGACACGGGAGTGACCTACAGCCTGAAAGCGGGAACAGGCGACGCGGCCTTGCTCGGTATCAACGCCACCACGGGAGCGGTTACGCTGACGGCGAATCCGGACTACGAGGTGAAATCAAGCTACAGCTTTACGGTTATGGCAAGTGACGGGGTGAATACCCCGACGGAAAAGGCGGTGACGCTTGCAATAAACAACCTTGACGAGGTGGCACCGACCATTACGTCAGGCGCAACGGCGACAGCGATAAACGAGAACAGCGGTGCCGGTCAGGTGGTCTACACGGCGACCTCGACAGACACGGGAGACATCAGCGCGGGAGTGACCTACAGCCTGAAAGCGGGAACAGGCGACGCGGCCTTGCTCGGTATCAACGCCACCACGGGAGCGGTTACGCTGACGGCGAATCCGGACTACGAGGTGAAATCAAGCTACAGCTTTACGGTTATGGCAAGTGACGGGGTGAATACCCCGACGGAAAAGGCGGTGACGCTTGCAATAAACAACCTTGACGAGGTGGCACCGACCATTACGTCAGGCGCAACGGCGACAGCGATAAACGAGAACAGCGGTGCCGGTCAGGTGGTCTACACGGCGACCTCGACAGACACGGGAGACATCAGCGCGGGAGTGACCTACAGCCTGAAAGCGGGAACAGGCGACGCGGCCTTGCTCGGTATCAACGCCACCACGGGAGCGGTTACGCTGACGGCGAATCCGGACTACGAGGTGAAATCAAGCTACAGCTTTACGGTTATGGCAAGTGACGGGGTGAATACCCCGACGGAAAAGGCGGTGACGCTTGCAATAAACAACCTTGACGAGGTGGCACCGACCATTACGTCAGGCGCAACGGCGACAGCGATAAACGAGAACAGCGGTGCCGGTCAGGTGGTCTACACGGCGACCTCGACAGACACGGGAGACATCAGCGCGGGAGTGACCTACAGCCTGAAAGCGGGAACAGGCGACGCGGCCTTGCTCGGTATCAACGCCACCACGGGAGCGGTTACGCTGACGGCGAATCCGGACTACGAGGTGAAATCAAGCTACAGCTTTACGGTTATGGCAAGTGACGGGGTGAATACCCCGACGGAAAAGGCGGTGACGCTTGCAATAAACAACCTTGACGAGGTGGCACCGACCATTACGTCAGGCGCAACGGCGACAGCGATAAACGAGAACAGCGGTGCCGGTCAGGTGGTCTACACGGCGACCTCGACAGACACGGGAGACATCAGCGCGGGAGTGACCTACAGCCTGAAAGCGGGAACAGGCGACGCGGCCTTGCTCGGTATCAACGCCACCACGGGAGCGGTTACGCTGACGGCGAATCCGGACTACGAGGTGAAATCAAGCTACAGCTTTACGGTTATGGCAAGTGACGGGGTGAATACCCCGACGGAAAAGGCGGTGACGCTTGCAATAAACAACCTTGACGAGGTGGCACCGACCATTACGTCAGGCGCAACGGCGACAGCGATAAACGAGAACAGCGGTGCCGGTCAGGTGGTCTACACGGCGACCTCGACAGACACGGGAGACATCAGCGCGGGAGTGACCTACAGCCTGAAAGCGGGAACAGGCGACGCGGCCTTGCTCACTATCAATGCAAGTACGGGAGCAGTGACGCTGACGGCGAATCCGGACTATGAGGTGAAATCAAGCTACAGCTTTACGGTCTTGGCAAGTGACGGGGTGAATACCCCGACGGAAAAGGCGGTGATGCTTGCAATAAACAATCTGCCAGATAATCCGATAGAATTTACCTCAGGAGGCACTGGTTCAGTAGCAGAGAATGCCGCGACAAGTACGGTGATCTACCAGTCAGTGGTGAACGTAGGAACCAACGCACTCCTCCCAACTTATTCGATAAGTGGTGCCGATGTGGTAGCACTGAACGTCAATACAACGACTGGAGCCATAACACTGAGGAACTCGGCAGACTACGAAGCGAAAACAGTTTACAGTTTTAACGTTATCGCCACATCCGGGATTGACCACACGACACAAGCGGTGGAGGTGCAGGTAGTTAACCTGAACGACAATGCACCGGTATTTACTTCTGGAGCAACCGGTTCAGTAGACGAAAACGCTTCGACAAGCACGGTGGTCTACACCGCAAAAACGACTGATGCCGACGATCGCCCTGCTGATCCAGCGACCTATACTCTCAGCGGAACTGATTCTGGCTTGCTGAACATCAACTCGGCAACAGGAGCTGTTACACTGAACGCATCAGCAAACTACGAAGACCCCGGTCGTCCGGGTCATAGCTATAGCTTCAATGTTATAGCCAATGATGGCACCAACATCACCACTCAGGCGGTGGTTGTATCGGTCAAAAATATGAATGATGCTCCGACGGGTGCAGTCACTATCATGGGTACAGCACAACAGGATGAAAAACTGACAGCGAGCAACACCCTTGCTGATCAAGACGGTCCTGGTACGATCAGCTACCAGTGGTATGCGGGTAGTACCCCGATCAGTGGTGCTACAGAGAGCATTTACACTCTGACCAAAAACGAAGTCGGCAAGACGATCAATGTTGTTGCGAGTTACACTGATGGTCGTGGAACGGGTGAGAGTGTTTCCAGCAGTCCAACGGCTTTGGTGCAGAAATCGAACAGTGGTGTTGTTACGGATGGGTATCTTTCTGGCGCTCTTGTATGGGTTGACACCGATGGAAATGGTAAGCTGGACTGGATCGATACCAATAGCAATAATACCTGGGATACTGGAGAGCTTGCCTCTGAGTCGTGGACGCTTACCGATGAGTCCGGACAGTTTAAGGGCTTGGCGGGGAGTGGCACTATTCGTATTACAGCGAACTCACTTGATAGCCCTACAAATCCAACGAATTTTTTGACGAAGGATATCTCTACCGGCAAGTCATTTACCGGAAGTTATTCAGCTCCATCCGGTTCGACGGTTGTTACTCCGCTCACGACACTTATTGTGGCTGCTGGTGGTGATGAGGCAAAGGTTAAAACAGCTCTTGGCCTTGATCCCGCCTTGAATTTGTCAACGTACGACCCGGTTGTAGAATCCTCGAAGGTGGGAGCGAGCAGTGCCGATGTAGCAATAGCCCTAAAGGTACAGAGCGCCACGATCCAGATTGCCAATATTATCGATATAGCGGCGAGTGTGACTGAGGGGGCTGGTGGAAGTACAGCAAATACCGCGAGCAGTGTTGCCACCGCCCTTATGACGGCTGCTGCGCTCACTGGCCCCATTGATCTTGCTGACACCACTCTTATTTCAGATACCATTACCACAGCGGCTAAAACTGTGGTAACGGATGCAGGGAAGCTTGATAACATTGCCTCTAATATTGAGGCTATCTCTACTGCGGCCTCCCTGGTGAACACGAATATTGAGCAGGTATCGACCGATGCCAATATTGCCAGCTCATCGGGTAATACAATCAACACCGACAGTCTGAAGAGCATTGTCAAAGCCCAGATTGTTGCACAGGACACTGCCACTCAGGCGGCAATAGCCTCTGCGCAGCCAAACAATAATGCGATTACCTTAACTTCAGCTAATCTTGATACGCAGCTAACGATAGCGGCCGACAAGGTGCAAAAGATCGTTGTCAACCATGCTCCTACGGGTGTCGTCACGATTACGGGTACACCGAAAACCGGCGAAACTCTGACAGCACTCAATTCTCTCGAGGACAGCGATGGTCTTCTTGGTACAATCAGCTACCAATGGTACAGGGGGAGTGATACGACCAGTGTTGCCACAGGGAGCAGTTACACTCTGACCTCATCCGATGTCGGCCAAACGATCAAGGTTGCTGCAAGCTATGATGACGGTCTTGGAAACACAGAGAGCCTCACAAGCAGTGCTACGACGGCTGTTCTCAAAGTGCCGGCAAGTTTGTCTGATGTCGCTGTTGTGCTGAAGAGCAGCAGTGACAGTGGCTTGTTGAACAGCGACAGGATCACCAATGTGACGAAACCGACGGTAACGGTTGATTTGACCGGCAAAGCGCTTGTGGCTGGAGATATTGTACAGATCGTTGACAGCAACAACAGTAATGCTGTGGTGGGCAGCCTCACTGTGGGTGCTACTGCGGCTCTTGCCGTGACTGACATAGCGCTGGGTACTGCATTGAGCGATGGGTCTCATGCTCTGAGGGCTCAAGTGGCTGATGCGTCAGGGAATATCGGCTTTGCCAGTAAGGTTTCAACGGAGGTAACGATAGATACGGTGCTACCGGCGGCTTGGGTAAGCAGTTTGAATATCGGTGCGGATAATAGGGTTACTGCCACTCTTGGCCATGAATTTGGCAGCGGTGAACACCTTTTTGGAACGGTGAACGGTGGCGCTGAAACGGATATCACAGCCAGCGTCAGTGGCACAGCAGTGACATGGGATGGATTGACCAATCCCACCACAGTCAAGCTTGAGGTGAGGGATGTTGCTGGTAACAGTGTGAGTGCACAAAAGTCAATAGCTGCGGGCACGCAGATCACCATGCCTGCGGCTTCGGCATCAGGAGAGGTTCAGTTGGTTCCGGGCACTTTACTCGCCACGCCGATTATCGATCTTGTCTATCCACAGGGTCTCGGGTATGTATTAAATGAGGTGATTCCGAGTGTCGCCGGGTTGAGTCAGCAGCTTGCAGACTCTATCTCTTCCGTAACGCCCAATACCACTCTTATCCAGGATGGAATTACGGCTTATGTTGCAACAATATCTCCGTTAGATCAGCAAAATGCGACGGTGCGCACCATCAGCTTTACCGATAACACCCTGGTTCCTGCCGATGCGTTAGTCGTGAATGGTGCTACTGCTCATCATGAGGCTCTTGTTATTAATACCAGCGGCTTGGCTTCGGGTTCCCAACTGAATCTCAATGATGTTGATTTTGCAATTATTGTTGGAAACAAGGCGCAGATACGTGGCGGGGCAGGTAATAATATGGTCTATGGTGATGATACTGACCAGATTATTGTTCTCGGCGCTGGTTATGACACTCTTCATGGCGGGGCTGGTAATGATTATATCGGCTCCCTCGGTGATGATGATAAACTGTATGGTGATGCTGGCCGCGACACGCTGAGTGGCGGTGATGGTAACGATAGCCTGTATGGTGGTGCCGGTAATGACCTGCTTGATGGCGGGGCTGGTGACGACAAGGCTGTGTTCAGCGGAAACTTCGCGGACTATGCCATCAGCTATGATGCTGTTACACAGAGATATACGGTTACAGACAGTGTCGTTGGCCGTGATGGCGCAGATATTGTTTCAAACATTGAGCACTTCCAGTTTTTAGACGGGACGAAAGAGGACATCATAGCTCCTGTAGTGGCCAGTGTCAGTCCGCTCAATCATGCGACGGGGGTGGGAGTTTCCGATGATGTTGTGCTTGCCTTCAGTGAGGCGATATATGCTGGTACGGGAACGATTGCGATTCACCGCGATTCTGCAACTGGTACGGTCTTGGAGAGTTATGATGTGGCGACAAGCCCGAACCTCACGATTTCGTCGAGTACCCTGACGATCAACCCGACAGCAACGCTTGCCCACAATACGCACTACTTTGTTACCCTTGCTGCGGGATCGGTGCAGGATAGTGCCCATAACCCCAATACAGGGGCAACATTCGACTTTACTACGGCCGATCCCTATGCCGATGTATCGTCACATCATGGCAGCGAAGATCTGTTGATTGGCGTTGGTGCGCTTGGTCTTGTTGGATTGATAGCATTTCTATAGGCCAGAAACGAAGCCGGGCAGAGCGATCAAGCATCTGCCCGGTACTTGTAAAATTATGCCTGCGGGGTTTCAACAACCGGCATTGCGGCTTTCAGCGTAAAGAGGTGGTAGTTCATGCTGTCCTCAAGCGCGTGAAGACTTGCTTCGATGATGTTTGTTGAGACACCCACAGTGCCCCAGGTGGAGCGGCCGTTGCCTGATTCTATGAGTACCCGAACCTTGGCGCTGGTTCCCCGTTTCTCTTCCAGAACACGCACTTTATAATCCACAAGCTTGATACTTTTGATCTCCGGGTAAAAATGGAGCAGCGCCTTGCGGAGCGCTTTGTCGAGGGCATTGACCGGGCCGTCACCGTCTGCGGCAATATGCTCAATCTCTTCGCCAACCTTCACTTTGAGCACTGCCTGGTCAACATTGTTGGCATTCTTGCTTGACTCGATATGCACCTTGGTTTCAAGCACTTCAAAGAATGGCTTGAAATTGCCAAGCTCCTTGTGCAAAAGCAGTTCAAAAGAGGCTTCGGCTCCGTCGAACTGGTAGCCTTCGTGTTCAAGTTCCTTGATATGGTGGACTATGTTTTTATACAGGCCGCTTTTTTCAGGAAGCACTATACCGAGTTCCTGCGCTTTATAGCGGATGTTGCTCTGGCCGGCAAGTTCTGAAACCAGAACCCGTTGATGGTTCCCGACAAGTTTCGGGTCGATATGTTCGTAGAGAGAGCTCTCTTTCATGACGGCGCTGACGTGGATACCGCCTTTGTGGGCAAAAGCAGATTTCCCCACAAAAGGTGCCCTGGTATTCGATGGCATGTTCAGAATCTCATAGACGAACTTCGAGAGTGAGGTCAGTTGATTGAGATGGTGCACAAAGGTGAATGAGCGCTGCAGTTTCAGCATGATATTGGGAATAATGCTGATAAGGTTGGCGTTGCCGCATCGTTCGCCGATACCGTTGATGGTGCCCTGGATGTGGGTAGCGCCAGCCATGACGGCTGCGATTGAGTTCGCTACAGCCAGATCGCCATCATTGTGGGCGTGAATTCCCACGGGCACACCTGTGGCTGCCATAACATCCGTTACAATTTCCGAGACCTCATGAGGCAGTGAGCCGCCATTGGTGTCGCAAAGCACAAGGCGTGATGCTCCGCCCTCAACGGCAGCACGCAGCATTTTCAGGGCAAATTCTCGGTCGTCCTTGTAGCCGTCAAAAAAATGTTCGGCATCAAAAAAAACCTCTCGCCCCTCTTGCTTGAGGAGTGCAACGGAGCGAAAAATCAAATCGGCATTCTCTTCATCTGAAATGCCAAGACTTTTCAGTGAGTGGGCTTTCCACGTTTTTCCGAAGATAGTGATAACCGGAGTTTCGGAGTGAAGCAGACCGAGCAGGTTGGGGTCGCTCTCAACCTTGGCCGCAAAACGGGCGGTCGAACCGAAAGAGGTGAGCTTTGCATGTTTGAGATCAAGCTGTCGGGCCTTCGTGAAAAACTCCTCATCTTTCGGGTTGCTGCTGGGCCATCCCCCTTCAATATAGTCCATGCCAAACTCGTCAAGCTTTCGGGCTATAAGCAGCTTGTCTTGCACCGAAAGGTTGATATGCTCACCCTGGGTGCCATCACGCAGGGTGGTGTCGTAAAGTTCTGTCGTCTTTAAAATTGAAGTCATAAATCAGCGTTGTGCCATTAAATTTTCCTGCCGGGCATAGGCAAAAATACCTCCTGCCTCGACGATGTTGAAGACACTTCCAAGGGGATTGAGCTTGTAAGTGATCTTGCTGGTCAAATTTTCGATAGTATTTGCCTCCACATCAATTTTCAGCTCGTCGCCAGTCTTGATAATCTGGTTGAGCTGCTCCGAAGTTTCATAAGGAATTGCAAATCCACCATCAACACAGTTGCGATAAAAAATTCTCGCGTACGATTCGGCAATAATGGCTTGAACTCCTGCGACTTTCAGGGCAAAGGGGGCGTGTTCCCGTGACGATCCGCAGCCAAAGTTCGGACCTGCAATGATAATGTTGAATGCTGAGCGAACCTCTCCCTCACTGATGAAGGAGATGTTTCCTTCAGGAAGTCCTCCCTGTTCGGGTGGAACTCCTGAAAGGGCATACTTGCCGTATAAAACGACCTCTTCCGGATCGGAAAGGCTGTAGACCAGATGTTCAGCCGGAATGATCTGGTCGGTATCAATATTCTTGCCTAAAACGTAAGCTTTTCCCTGAATGATTTTTTCCATAATATTTATTCTCCTGTACTGGTGCGATCAGAGAAAATCTCTCGGATCGGTGAGTTTGCCTGTAATTGCCGATGCGGCTGCCGTGAGCGGTGAGGCAAGGTAGACCCCTGCGTGTTTGCTGCCCATTCGTCCGGGGAAATTGCGGTTTGTGGTAGAGACAACGATATCGTTATCAACCGAGCGGCCAACGGTATCGGCTGGACCACCAAGACATGCTGCGCATGAAGGGAGTGCAATGCTGCATCCGGCATCTTCAAAAATCTGTTTGAGGCTTACTCCATCGTACTGTTCGGTCTCAAGGCTGCGAGCGACCAAAACTGTAGCCGGAACAATGTTTGTGGTTACCGAAACCTTTTGCCCCTTCAGGATTCTGGCCGCCATCACAAAATCGGTCAGCTTGCCACCCGTGCAGGAGCCGATGTAGGACTTGGTAATTTTTGTGCCTGCGACACTCCTCACCGTAGCCCGATTATCAGGGCTGTGCGGCTGTGCGACAACCGGTTCAAGATCGCGAACATTGTAGTGATACTTGCTGTGATATGGTGCGTCAGGATCGCTCTGAAAGAGTTCGTAGGGCTTGTTGCTTCTTGCCTGCACATACTCTTCAGCGATCTTGTCGGCGGCGATAATGCCGTTCATGCCGCCAGCTTCAATAGCCATGTTGGTCAGCGTCATTCTCTCTTCCATGGGGAGTGAAAAGATTGCTTCACCATCAAACTCCATTGCCCGATAGGTTGCGCCGTCGGTGGTGATATCGCCAAGAATTTGCAGAATAAGATCTTTGGCAGTCAGATACGCAGGCATCTCTCCGTCAAAGGTGAACTTTATGGATTCAGGGACTTTTTCCCAGAGTTTGCCGGTGCCAAGAATGAAGGCGGCATCCGTGTTGCCAATGCCTGTGCCGAACATGCCGAACGCTCCTGAAGTGCAAGTGTGCGAGTCGGTGCCGAAAAGTACTGTGCCGGGGAGGTTAAAGCCCTCTTCGGCAAGGGCGACATGGCAGACGCCTTTGTACCGGTCAGTGCCAACATCGTAGTAATGCTGAAGTCCCTGCTCTTTTGCAAACTGCCTCAACAAATCAATATTGCGATGTGCGTGTTCGTTCGCTGTAAAGATATAGTGGTCGGGCAGCACAACAATTTTTGCGGGATCCCATACTTTGGCATCAGGGCCGAACTGCTCTTTGAAGATATCAAAAGTAGGCGGGCCGCAGACATCATGGGTAAGGAGTATATCAACATTCAGCCACACGCTCTCTCCAACGTCGACAAGCGCTCTGTTTGCGGCTTTTGCAAGGATTTTTTGGGTTATGGTTTGTGCCATGGGTTCAGTAGTAGTGTTGTTGTATCATGCGCCAAGATGCCTGACAATTGCCTCAGTCATCTCTGTGGTCGAGATGGAAGGCTCTCCAGGATTGGCTATGTCGGCTGTTCGTAATCCTGATGCGAGGGTTGCCTCAATTGCAGCCTCAATCTCATGGGCAATCTCCGGTTTATGGAAACTGTGCTCGAACATCATGGCAACCGATGCGATAGTGGCAATCGGATTTGCCTTGTTCTGTCCGGCAATATCAGGGGCGCTTCCATGGATCGGCTCGTAGAGGGCGTGGTTGGCACCGATGCTTGCCGACGGGAGCATACCAAGACTTCCGGTAATCATGCCGGCAATGTCGCTCAAAATATCGCCAAAGAGGTTGCCCGTGACAATAACGTCAAACTGTTTTGGGTTGCGCACAATCTGCATTGCGGCGTTATCCACATACATGTCACTCAGTTCAACATCCATAAACTCCTTGTGTACTTCATGCACCACATTGCGCCAGAATTGCGACACTTCAAGGACGTTAGCCTTGTCTATGGACATGACTCTGCCCTTGCGCTTGCGTGCGGCTTCAAAGGCAAGACGGGCAATACGCTCGACCTCATAGCCTTCATAGACCATGGTATTCCATCCCTTGTTTTCATCGAAACCGCGTGGCTGGCCGAAATAGATGCCGCCGGTCAGCTCCCTGAAGACTAAAAAATCGGTGCCACGAACTACCCCAGGCTTCAGAGAGGAGGCATCGAGCAGTGCGTCATAAACCTTTGCTGGTCGAAGGTTAGCAAAAAGTCCAAGCTCTTTGCGTATTTTGAGCAGCGCTGCTTCCGGCTTGTGTTTGTGCGGCAGGCTTTCCCATTTTGGGCCACCAACTGCGCCAAGCAGCACGGCATCGCAATTTCGGCATGCTTCAAGTGTTGCCTGAGTAAGCATTTCACCGTGCAGGTCGTATGAGGCACCACCGAACGGGTGCTCCTCTATGAGAATTTTAAAGCCATGTTTTTCAGAGAGCTGCTCCAGCACTGCAACAGCTCCGGCAACCACCTCCGGGCCGATACCATCCCCCGGTATTGAGACAATCTTGTACATTCTTTTTTATCGAAATGAATTATTTTTTGATCAGCCAGCTCATCATGTCGCGAAGTTTTGAGCCAACCGTTTCAATGGCGTGGCCGCTGTTCTCTTCGCGAAGTTTGTTCAGGTTCTTGTACCCGCCGTTACACTCGTCAATAAACTCTTTGGCAAAACGGCCGTCCTGAACCTCTTCGAGAATTTTCTTCATCTCAGCTTTTACCGCTGGCGTTATAAGGCGCGGGCCACGGGTCATGCCGCCGTATTCAGCCGTATCGCTCACGGAGTAGTTCATTCTTGAAAGGCCACCTTCATAATAGAGATCCACAATAAGTTTTAATTCGTGCATACATTCAAAGTAGGCAAGCTCTTCAGGATATCCGGCTTCAACCAGCGTTTCAAACCCAGCCTTGATCAACTCTGCCGAGCCACCGCAAAGAACAGCCTGCTCACCAAAGAGGTCTGTCTCGGTTTCGTTCTTGATGGTGGTCTCAATAACACCCGCTTTGGTGCCACCAAGAGCTTTTGCCCATGCGAGTGCCTGCTGTTTGGCATCGCCAGTGTAGTCCTGGTGGACGGCGATAAGGCAGGGGACTCCATTTCCCTGGGTAAAGGTGCGGCGCACAAGGTGGCCGGGGCTTTTCGGGGCAATCATGATAACATTGATTGTCTCTGGCGGAACAATTTGCTTGTAGTGTATATTAAAACCGTGCGCAAAGGCAAGGGTGTTGCCTGCCACAAGATTCGGCAGAATTTCAGCTTCATAGATCGCTTTCTGGTTCTGGTCAGGAAGAAGCACCATTACAATGTCGGCCCACTTGACCGCATCAGCGACCGTGTTGACCTCCAGGCCAGCTTCTCTTGCTTTGGCGCATGATGCACTCTCAAGACGAAGTCCTACGCACACCGTGAGGCCGCTCTCCTTGAGGTTCAGGGCATGAGCATGGCCCTGGCTGCCGTAACCGAGAATGGCAATATTTTTTCCCTGCAGATAACTGAGATCGGCATCCTTCTCATAATAAACGTTCATCGCTACAATGGTTTTGATTAAATAAGAGCGTTACAATGGTGTCATTCTCCCCGGTGTATTGCCACCGCACCCGAACGGGCAAGTTCCTTGATGCCGTAGGGTCTGAAGATATCAATGGTTGTATTGATCTTTTCCGGAGAACCGATGACCTCAATAGTAATGGATTTTTGTTTTATATCCACGACTTTTCCTTTAAAAACAGTGATCAGCTCAAAAATCTCATGCTGTACTGTCTTGCTGAGCTTCAGGGTCATCAAGAGCAGCTCACGCTCAACATGCGGCTGCCTGGTCAGATCGGTCACCTTGATGGTATCAACAAGCCGGTTCAGTTGCTTGAGTACCTGGCTGATGATCTGGTCTTCACCCCTCGTGACAATGGTCATACGCGAGATCTCCGTGTCCTCGGTTTCGCCGATAGAGATGCTTTCGAGGTTAAACCCTCGTGCGCTGAACATGGCGGCAACCCGGTTAAGGGAGCCAAACTTGTTTTCAACCAGAACGGATATAATGTGTTTCATAGATTCGTTCACACCATTGTTTTTGGGTTTAACCGGGCAAGGAGCATGTCGGAAATAGAGCCTCCGGCAGGAACCATCGGGAAGACCATATCTTTTTTGACAACCCTGCAATCAACCAGGATTGGGCCGTCGTTGTACGCAAGGGCCTCTGTAATGGCTTGCTGTGCGCTCTCGGGGTTTTCGGCCTTGAGTGCCTTGCATCCAAAGGCTTCGGCAACCTTCACAAAGTCGGGGTTGCTGTCGCCAAGATCGGTGAAGGAGTACTTTTCCTGGTGAAAGAGCTCCTGCCACTGACGGACCATGCCGAGAAAACTGTTGTTGATCAGGAATATTTTGACCGGCATTTTGTTGTGAACAGCCGTAACAAGCTCCTGGACATTCATCATAAACCCGCCGTCTCCGCAAAAGAGCACAACCGGACGATCCTTGATGCCAAAGGCTGCGCCGATGGCGGCGGGCAGGCCGAAGCCCATGGTGCCGAGTCCTCCACTGGTGATGATGGAGCGGGGATTGATGAAGGTATAAAACTGAGATGTCCACATCTGGTGCTGTCCGACATCGGTGACCACAACGGCATTGCCGCCGGTTTGGCGGGAGACCTCATCAATCACAAATTCAGTTCTCAGTAAATCGTCTTCGCTGCTGTAGGTCAGCGGACACTGCTCACGCCATGCGTTGATTTCTGCAAGCCATGGTTCACGGTTTTCTTTTTTCTTTGGCATAACCTCAAGAAGCGTTGCCAGAAAGTTTTTTGCATCGCCGACAATTGGCAGATCGACCTTGATATTTTTATCAACATTGGTAGGATCAATGTCGTTATGGATTTTGTATGCCTGAGTGGCAAAGGTCTCAACTTTTCCGGTGACCCGGTCATCAAAGCGCGCACCAACAGCGATTAAAAGATCGCATTTATTGACCGCCTGGTTGGCCCAGTAGGTTCCGTGCATACCCAGCATACCCATACTAAGAGGGTGGTTGCCGGGGAAGGCTCCAAGTCCCTGCAAGGTCATGGTGACCGGAATATTTTGCTCAAGAGCCAGTGTTCGCAGCTCTTCGGATGCTTCAGCACTGATGACTCCGCCGCCGATGTAGAGGAGGGGGCGTTTAGCGTTAGCAATTTTTTGTGCGGCCTTTTCAACCTGGTTGGTATGGCATTTGAAGGTTGGTTTGAATCCCCGAATGTCAATAGTTTCAGGGAAATCAAAGACACACGATGAATTCAGAATATCTTTCGGCATATCGACCAGAACCGGCCCCGGACGGCCTGTTGTTGCAAGGAAAAATGCCTTGCGAATGGTTATGGCAAGTTCCCTGACATCCTTGACAAGAAAATTGTGCTTGGTTATGGGACGGGTGATTCCAACAATATCAGCCTCCTGAAAGGCATCATTGCCAATCAGTGAGCTTGGAACCTGCCCGGTAAAGACAACCATCGGCGAGGAGTCCATGTAGGCGTTGGCAATGCCGGTGACGGTGTTGGTTGCGCCGGGTCCGGAAGTGACAAGAACGACACCGGGCTTCCCGGTAGCACGGGCATAACCTTCTGCCATGTGGGTTGCGCCCTGTTCATGGCGAACCAGGATATGATGTATGTCCTTGACATCATGAAGTGTCTCGTAAACTTTCAGCAGGGATCCTCCCGGATAGCCGAATATATATTCAACATGTTCACGTCGCAGACATTCAAAAAATATTTCTGAGCCATTGAGTGTTTGGCCTGATGAGTGCATTGTTGGCATATTTAGGTTCAAGAGGAAACAGGGCTTTTAAGGATTGCGCCTGTATTGGCCGAGGTGACCATTTGTGAATACCTGGCCAGATAGCCTTTTTTTATTTTTGGTTCAAATGGTTTCAGCGTCGAAAGTCGTGCAGTGATGACCTCGTCTGACAGATTGACCGAGAGGCTTCTTTCGGGAATATTGATCGAAATCATATCGCCGTTGTTCAGGGCAGCAATCGGGCCATGTTCGGCAGCTTCGGGAGAGATGTGCCCGATGCAGGCACCTCTTGAGCCGCCGGAGAAGCGCCCGTCAGTAATCAGAGCGACTGAATCTCCCAGCCCGCGACCCATAATGGCACTGGTAGGGGAGAGCATTTCAGGCATTCCCGGTCCCCCTTTTGGCCCTTCATAGCGAATGACCACAACATCGCCACTCTTGACATCGCCATCCATAATGCCTTTGATGGCATCATCCTGACCGTCATAGATCTTTGCCGGTCCGGTATGGTTCAACATCTCCGGGCTGACCGCGCCGGTTTTAACAACAGCCCCCTGCGGAGCAAGATTGCCATAGAGAACAGCAAGGCCGCCTGTTGGAGAGTAGGGATCTTCAAGGGTTCTGATAAGGGTGTTGTCCATGATCTCCGCGTCAGCTATGTTTTCGCCAAGAGTTTTTCCTGTAACCGTCAAGGCCGAGAGGTCAAGAAGTCCATCTCTTTTGCTCAGCTCATGAAGGATGGCAGAAACCCCGCCAGCCCGATCGACATCCTCGATGTGGACCGCCATGGTGGCCGGGCTCACCTTGCAGATATAGGGAGTTTTGGCCGAAAGGGCATTGAGTTCGGAAAAATCAAAGTCCAGTTCAGCTTCGTTGGCAATGGCAAGAGCGTGCAGTATGGTGTTGGTGCTGCCTCCCATGGCGAAATCAAGAGCAAAGGCGTTGAGCAGTGCGCTTCTTGTCAGAATATCCCTTGGCCTGATATTCTTGTTGACCAGGTCGATAATCCTCCGGGAGGCCTCCCTGACCAGCTCATTGCGACGGGGGTCGATGGCAAGTATTGTGCCGTTGCCCGGCAGGGCAAAGCCAAGTGCTTCGCTGAGGCAGTTCATGGAGTTTGCCGTGAACATTCCCGAACACGATCCACATCCCGGGCAGGCGTTCTCCTCTATCGACTCCAGCTCTTTTTCGTCAATTTTTCCGGCACTGTACTGTCCGACGGCCTCAAAAACTGAAATCAGGTCAACTGTTTTTCCTGAAGGGGTGCGCCCGGCTTTCATGGGACCACCGGAGACAAAGATGACAGGAATGTTGATGCGAAGCGCGGCCATCATCATTCCAG
This sequence comes from Chlorobium sp., assembly GCA_049317185.1. GTDB lineage: Bacteria > Bacteroidota > Chlorobiia > Chlorobiales > Chlorobiaceae > Chlorobium. Next base: position 17,572 of record JBMOIS010000014.1, read on the forward strand.
GGGTGATTTTGTCGCAGTTCGGAATACAGACAAGCCCGTCAAGGCGGTGTGCTTCCGCAACAGTTTCGACACTGTCGGCAATAAGCTCACGACTGGCAAGAGAGTAGCGCATACCGATATGGCCCATAGCGATACCATCACACACTCCGATAGTATTAAATTCAAAGGGAACTCCTCCTGCCTTGCGAACCTCCTCTTTTGCGATTTGCCCCAACTCCTGAAGATGCGAGTGACCTGGGATCAGTTCGTTATAGGAGTTGCAGATCCCGATAAAAGGTTTGCGAAAGTCGTTGTTTGAAACGATAGAGCCCGTGGCTTTCAGAAGACTGCGGTGCGGCGCTTTTTCAAAACCTTTTTTTATGGTATCAGATCTCATTGCAGATAAAATTTAGCATTTAAAACAAAAAGCGCGGGGACGCTGTTCCCGAAGTTACTGTCAAGATTAGCGTGAAAGAGAAAATTGAACTTGGGAGCGGCTCTCAATTCAGAGCACAATAACGGGCACCAGCACAATGACGACAGGAGTGACAATGCCAGCTCTTGCATAGCGGGAGTTCGACAGAAATTCTGCCTTGCTGCAGGAGGCAGTCGAGCTGCGGTGCGCCTGTATTTCACAGCGGCGGCTGGTGAGGAAAGGATGTGAATTGAATGCGGCCATCACATTTGATATTATTGAAACGCGAACAGGTTTCTTAGGTATTAAACCAAAATTTGATGTAAATTACATTTTAACTTTTATTAATACAAACATTAAAAATGTTATAATCCAGCGAATATTTCTTGTTAATTTTGTACAGTGAACTTCATATTTTTCAATACAGTAAAATAGAGCCATGCTGAATTTTCAAGCGCCATTGCCCAAGGATGTGCCTGCCTTTTTCCTGACACTCTGTCTTGTGCTGCTTTTTGTTCTTCTTGCAGAACTGCTGACAAAGAAATTGAGTGTTAGCGCCCTTGTGGTCCGTAAAATTGTACATCTCGCCATGGGTGTTGTGATTTTTTTTGTTCCGGCCTATTTTCAGTCCAATTTTTATCCTGCACTGGTCGCTCTGCTCTTTCTGTTTATTAATGCTTTGAATATTCAGTTCAAGTGGTTTGGCTCTTTGCTTGCCTTTCCGACACAGGAGCGATCTCATGCCCCGGCAGTAAAGAGTTACGGCTCCCTTCTTTTTCCGCTGGTCTTTCTTTTTCAGCTTCTCTTTCTCTGGGAGTCCCACAAGTGGATACTCCAGACCTCCATGCTTGTTATGGGTGTCAGCGATTCGCTCGCAGCTCTTGTTGGCAGTTCGGTCGGTAAAAAGCATATTGAGCACCTGACCAGGAATCCAAAAACAGTTGAAGGTTCGCTGGCAATGTTTGTAAGCAGTTTTTTTCTGCTCAGTGCCACTCTTCTGGTCTTCAGCCCCTATTTCAGCGGTGGTCTGGCTGGAACGCCGTTTGTGATGCTTCTTGCGCTGGCCCTTCTTCTGGCACTTGTTGCAACCGCTGTTGAGGCACTCTTGTCGCATGGGCTCGATAATTTTTTTATTCCCGTCTCAATCGCTTATGTGCTCTATGTGCTCGAAGTGAATCCAACCATTTTTCTCGATCGCTTTCTTTTGGGCGGACTTTTTGCGTTTCTTCTTGCGGTCTTTTCGATCAAGGTCAAGTTTCTCAATAACAGCGGAGCAACCGCCACATTTTTACTCGGCACAACCATTTTTGGCATCGGAGGTGTAGCCTGGACGGTGCCTCTGCTTACGTTTTATCTTTTGTCGTCCGTGTTGTCAAAACTCGGCAAGAAACGGAAGGCGAAATTTGATCTGGTTTTTGAAAAAGGGTCGCAGCGGGATGCCGGTCAGGTCTATGCCAACGGCGGGATTGCCTGGGCACTGATGATTCTTTTTTCTCTGAATAACGATCCGGCAATCTTTTTTGCCTATCTCGGAACGCTTGCGGCCGTGCAGGCTGATACCTGGGCGACGGAAATCGGCACCATGTGGCCAAATCCGAAAGCCTGGTTGGTAACAACGTTCAAAGAGGTGCCTGTCGGTACATCCGGCGGCGTTTCGGTGCCAGGCACTTCGGGCGCATTTCTCGGCTCCCTTTTTATCTGTGCAAGTGCGATGGCGATCAATGTCAAATGGCTGACTGATTTTGGGGTGATTCAGTCCTTTCTTCTTATTGGTTTTTCAGGGCTTCTTGCCAGTCTGGTCGACAGTTTTTTTGGAGCAACCGTTCAGGCCCAGTATTTTGATCCGATCCGTGAAAAGGTGACGGAGAGGACTCACAGTATTGCCCCTGATGGCTCAATGGTTGAAAACAGGCTGCTCAAAGGCACTCCCCTTGTCAATAATGATCTGGTTAATACACTCTGTGCTCTTTCCGGTTCAGCGCTTGCCTATATCGTGATCCGAAACTTCCATTCGTTTTAATGAACCATTAATTTGTTTGCGACCTGTTATGCTTGATACTACAATCGGTGTTATTGGCCTTGTTTCGGATGCTGGCGCTGTCGTGCTGTTTGTGCTCTCTGTTCTGCTCTCGTTTTCAATTGTATCATGGGCAATTATTGCTTTCAAATTCAGTTATCTCCGGAAATCCCTGAAAGAGTCCAGAGTGTTTCTTGACTTTTTTTTCGATGTCTACAATGTCGAGAAGGTTTTCACTGAAAGCGAACGGTACAAGCATGGATCTCTCCCCAAAATTTTTCGTTCAGGATATATTGAGTATAAGGCTCTTGACGACAAGGGAAATATTCGGCAAGCCAGGGCGCGTATCGCTCGTGCCATCAAGCGCGAGGCGAATGCTGAAAACAAGAATCTTTCAACTCTTGTGCCTTTTCTCGCAACCGTCGGCAATACGGCACCGTTCATTGGTCTCTTTGGGACAGTTTGGGGTATTATGACATCGTTTCATACTATAGGTTTGACGCAATCGGCATCACTTGCGGCTGTTGCGCCCGGTATTTCCGAAGCGCTGATTGCCACCGCTGCCGGTCTTGCAGCCGCGATTCCTGCAGTTATCGGCTATAACTATTGTACGCAGCAAATCACTATCATGGAGCGGGATATTGAGGAGTTTTCCCCTGAATTTGTTGCTGCACTCCTTAACGAGCCATAGGCCATAAACTACGGATATGATCACTCGAGGAAAATCCCGGTTGATGGGCGACATTAACGTCACCCCTTTTGTTGATGTCATGCTGGTGCTGCTGATTATTTTTATGGTAACAGCTCCCATGATGACGCACGGTGTCAAGGTCGAGACTCCACAAACGACCCATGGCCCTATGGACGTTGATGCAAAAAGTCTGATGATCAGTATTGACGCTTCAGGGCAAGTTTTTATTAATGATGCGCAGATAAAAGCTTCGGAAGTACGTGAAAAGCTGCCTGTTCTTCTTGATGTCAAGCAGGTAAAAGAGGTGTATATCAAGGCAGATAAATCATTGCCTTACGGGGTTGTGATGAGTGTCATGGCCCAAATCAGGGATGCCGGGATTGATAAGATCGGCATGGTGACAGAACCTGCTTCAGGCCAACAGGAAGGTGGTCGATAAGTGGGGCCTATGAAAAAGTTTTATCTTTGGCTTGCCGTCGCTGCTGCCATGCACGCTACAGTGCTTTGTGCGGCATATTTTTTCCAGATATGGGATGCAGGTAATAACGTTAAGCCGAAAATTGTGAGTGTTACTCTTGTTTCATTGCCAGCTCCTGCGGGGGGTACTCCAGGGTTGTCTGATGGAGAGGGTGGTGCTGAGGAGGTTCCTGCCAGTACTCTCACCATGCCAGCTCCTTCTCCGGCGGTAAAACAAGCAGTTCAGCAACCTGTTGCCAAAGAGCCTCAGCAACAACCTCAGCAATCGTTGTCGCCAAAAATTGTTGTTGAGAAATCGCCAGCATCACAGCCTGCCGATAATCAGCTACAAAAGGCTCTTGACCGCATCAAACAGCGTGTCTACCAGAAAACTCCGCCACAGCAACCCTCTTCTGTCAGCGCATTGAACAGCACTCTGGCCAGGCTTCAGCAAAAAGTCAACTCCGCCGGTGCGGGAACCGGGAGCGTTTCAGGTGGCAAAGGTGTCGGCGATAATGGCGGAAAAGGGTATGGAACCGGCGGAACCTCAAAAAGCTACAAGGCGGCAGTTGCCATGATTATTCAGAAAAACTGGGAGTTTTCCGGAACCCTGCTCAAAAATCGTGATGGTATGGCGGTTTATGTTCGCATTAATATTCTTCCTGACGGCACGATTAGTCAGATTCTTTTTGACAGGAAAGCCGTAAGCGAGTATCTGAACAATTCCGTAAAAAAAGCAATTGAAAAGTCATCTCCTCTGCCGGTTCTGCCGAAAGAGGAAGGTTCCCGTGATGTATGGATCGGCTTTGTGTTCAGTCCTGAAGGTATTGAGAAGTAAACCGGTCTTATATTCATTTGATGTTCGCTTGTCACCTTAAACCTTGTTTTGGTATGCACTTTATCAGATACGTCGTTGCCGCAGTCATGATCGTTCTTTGTTTTCCTCTTCCTCTTTTGGCAGCAGAGGGAGGAGAGTATATAGCAATCCGTAAAGAAGGGTCAGGTAACATCGCTCTTGTGCTCAACAAGCTGGATGGGCCGGTGAAAGAGGAATCGGGGCTGGCACAAAGTCTTGATACCATTATGCATGATGGCCTTGATTTTACCGGGCTGTTTACGATGATTTCGCCTCCGCTTAATGTGAAAGATAACAGCAGCAGGGTTAACTTTGGAGCGCTTGATTCAGTCGGCGCAGCAGTGTATGCAGGCGGTTCAGTGAGCAATACAGCAGGAGCTGTCAGCCTCGACATGGAGGTGTACGATACATCAGGAGCGAAATTATTGCTCAAAAAAACCTATCATGGCAAGCAGCAACAGCTTCGGACGATCGGCTATGCGTTCTGTGCCGATCTTGTTGAACTCCTGACCGGGAAAAAGTCGATTTTTGGCAGCAAAATTGTCTTCGTTTCTAATAAAACCGGGTTCAAGGAGATTTATGAGTGTGATTTTGACGGACACGGGCTTGAACAGTTGACCAATTCGAGATCCATATCCCTGACTCCGGCACTCTCTCCAGATGGAAAGTATCTTGCCTATACCGATTTCAGTTCTGGCTATCCAGCCCTCTCTATCAAAAATCTTGCGGATGGCAAAACCTTTACAGCAGGCCAGAGCGGTATCAGCATTGATCCGGGCTGGAGAAACAGTAGTGAGGTGGCAACAACCCTCTCCTTTGAAGGCGATCAGAAAATCTATCTTATAAAAGCAGATGGCACGATATCCCGAAGGCTTACCTTCAGCAAGGGCATTGATCTTTCGCCATCATTTTCCCCTGATGGGAACAAGATGGCTTATGTTTCGGATCGAAACGGCCTGCCACAGATATTTATCGAGGATCTGCAGTCTGGTCAGGTGAGCCGCCTCACCTTCAGCGGACGTTATAATACTCAGCCATCCTGGTCACCTGCGGGAGATAAAATTGCCTATACGACATGGGAAAGTGGTAGTGAAATCAATATATTTACTATCGGTGTTGATGGCTCTGGATTGAAGCAATTGACAGAAAATTCGGGCGAAAACGAGTCACCTTCCTGGTCTCCCGACGGGCGTATGATTGTTTTTGCCTCTAACCGTAAGGGGAAGAAAAAATTGTATATTATGGGGGCGACAGGTGAAAATCAGAGGCCGTTGTTGCAGAGTTCCGGAGAACAGATGCAGCCATGTTGGTCTTTGTTTTCACGGTAGATTGTTTATTATTGACCGGGGATCCCGTTTTGGAATTCCAGTTCTTTTCTTGCTGCATGAATAAATTGTGTGACTTAAAACGACAAAGTCGACCCAGTTGTTCCGTGCTTCATTTTTTTATTAACAATTAATGCTAAATGGAGAAAACCTATGAAAAGCAAAATAAACGGCATCGTTATTCTTGCCTTGATGGTGACTGCCGGGTGTTCATCAAGGAGCGCAGTTACTGCTCCTGAAGCGAGTGTAAGCCAGGCTCCTTCGCCATCATCACCAGTAATTCCGCCAGTAGCTCCCCAGCCATTGCCGACCCCATCGGAGCCATCCCTGCCCGTCTCTCCATCGGGGTATGGATTTGATCAGTGGCAGAACGGGCCACTTGGCGATGTATTTTATGATTTTGACAGTACGGTACTGAGTGCCGAAGCCCAGGATCAGTTAAAGGATAATGCTGCATGGCTGGAAAACAATGCAGTAAACAAGGCTCTTATTCAAGGCCATTGCGATAGCAGAGGCACCTCTGAATACAATCTTGCTCTCGGCCAGCGCCGTGCATCAACAGCCAAAGAATACCTGATCAGGCTTGGAGTTGCATCATCCCGTCTTGACACCGTCAGTTTTGGTGAAGAGCGTCCCTTTGATACCGGTGCGGGTGAAAATGCATGGGCAAAAAACCGTCGGGCGCACTTTGTCATGAAAAAATAACAGGTATTCCTGATCGTCCGGTGAATAAAGAAATGGTGCAAGCCAACAACGAATTTATGAGACCTAAACCTTTATGATTAATGAATAAAAAGATTAAGCCATTTTTTTATTTACCGGTTTTCGCACTGGCTTCGTGTGCATCAAAGCAGGATCTTAATGTGGTGGAGTATGATGTCCGAAAGCTGAAAACAGAATCTGAAACCATCAAGTCGCAGTCGGCAGTTTCCTATGCAGACATCCAGCAAGTTCGCGACGATGTTTTGCGCTTGCAGGGTCGTCTTGAGGAGATGACTCACAAGGCGACTGAAAGTGCCCGGAGTAACGAGAAATCGTTCAGCCATCTTGGGACGCAAGACTCCTTGCTGCTTCATCGGGCTGGCGATCTGGACGCACGATTACTTAAAATTGAGCAGTATCTGGGCTTAGGCAAAGAGGCCGACCAACCTCCGGTGCTCTTGTCGCGGCAGAAGGATTCTGTAAAAGTGGATACAGCTTCCGGCACATTGACTGATGCCGCATTACTGAATGCGGGCATGGAAAAGCTCAAACAAAACAGCTATGGCGCTGCGAGGGAAAGTTTCAGCGCTCTTTTGCGAGCATACCCCAAATCTGAACTTGCCGCTGATGCTCAATTTTTCATTGCAGAAAGTTACTTCGGTGAAAAATGGTACGAAAAAGCCATCCTCGAATATCAGGTGGTGATTTCCAGATATACCAAAAGCCAGAAGCGGCCTGCAGCGCTCTACAAGCAGGCACGCTCTTTTGAAATAACAGGAGACGCGACCAGTGCAAAATTAAGGTATACGAATCTGGTCAATGTTTATCCAAAGTCTGTCGAGGCAGGATTGGCGAAAAAGAAATTACGATAGCCCTGCCTGAAGAGATCAGTTACTTGAAAAACTCATCAAGAGTATAGGTGCGTCGGTCAATCTCAATGCAGAGCTTTTGCTCAAGTGCATTGTAAAAAACAGGTATGTCTCTCATGGTCCATTTGATACCCCTCTTGTCAAAGTCAATGACATAACGGTTCTCGTTGTCAAGGACTTTCTGTTTGAGGTTAATACCGATATCCGGCTGTGTTGTCAGCACAAAGAGTTCGACTTCACCGGAAATAATTTTATTGATCATCTCCCTGGTCGGCGACAACTTCCTGCGTCCGGAAGAGGGGCTTATCTGGACTTGAAGCTTGCCATTGTCATCTCTTTTTGCTGAGGTGATATAGTATTTCTCTGCTTTATGAGCTGCATTGCCCGACCATGGCCCTGCTGTACTGACTCTGACCTGATTTGTGCCGGTGTACTGACGGCTGAGCTGAGGTTGCATTGTTTGCACGGTTAAAATTTGCAAAAATAACAGACTCCGATGTCCTGCCTTCAACAGATCATAAATTACTAAAACCCTGTTAAAGAACAAAGGGATTCATGACGAATCCCTTTGCTGGCGATGAATTTTTCTCGATTATCCGCAGTTACTTCTCGTTGCCGTCGATTACTTCGTATTCAGCATTTTCAACATTACCATCTCCGCCGGTTTTATTGCTCTTTCCGCTGCCGTCATGTTGCGTGCCCGGCTCAGGTTGTGACGATTCCGGCCCCGATGATTGATAGAGGTTTGTGGCTATGTCGTTCCACTCTTTGTTGAGTTCCTCCATGGCGCTTTTAATGGACTCAATTGTTCCATTCTTGTAGGCTTCCCTGAGTTTATCCAGTGAGCCTTCAAGTACAGGGCGCTTGTCTGCGGGTATTTTGTCGCCAAGCTCTTTCAACTGTTTTTCAGTGCTGAAAATAAGCGAGTCCGCTACATTTCTGGTCTCAATCTCCTCTTTGCGCTTCTGGTCTTCGGCAGCATGAGTCTTGGCATCCTCCTTCATTTTATTGATTTCAGCATCAGTAAGTTTGCTGCTTGATTCAATTTTTATGCTCTGCTCCTTTCCTGTTGCCTTGTCTTTTGCAGAAACATGAAGAATACCGTTCGAATCAATATCGAACGCTACCTCAATCTGGGGAATGCCTCTTGGGGAAGGAGGAATATCGCCCAGGTGAAAACGTCCCAGAGTTTTGTTATCGTTTGCCATGGGGCGCTCTCCCTGCAGAACATGAACCTCAACAGAGGTCTGGTTATCGCCCGCTGTCGAAAACACCTCCTGTTTTTTGGTAGGAATCGTGGTGTTGGCATCGATCAGCTTTGTCATCACACCGCCGAGGGTTTCAATGCCGAGTGAAAGAGGAGTGACATCAAGTAAAAGAATGTCGGTAACATCGCCCTTCAGAACACCACCCTGAATTGCTGCACCGATGGCAACAACTTCATCGGGATTAACGCTTTTGTTCGGCTCTTTTCCAAAAAAGTCTTTAACCAGCGCCTGTACTTTTGGTATACGGGTTGAGCCACCAACAAGCACGACCTCGTCAATCTCCTTCATTGAAACCTTTGAATTTTTCATTGCGCGGCGGCAGGGATCAAGGATCTTGTCAAACAAGTCGGAGCACAATGCCTCAAATTTGGCACGGGTAAGATTGATAACAAGATGTTTTGGTCCTTCCTGGGTTGCCGTAATGAAGGGCAGGTTAATTTCCGTGTCTGTCCTTGACGATAGTTCAATTTTTGCCTTCTCTGCCGCTTCCTTGAGACGTTGCAGCGTAATAGCATCCTTGCGAAGGTCGATTCCTTCCTGTTTTTTAAACTCGTCGGCAACATAATCAATAATTCTCTGGTCAAAATCATCGCCGCCGAGATGGGTATCACCGTCGGTTGATTTAACCTCAAAAACACCATCACCAAGTTCAAGAACGGAAATATCAAATGTTCCGCCACCGAGGTCAAAAACGGCAACTTTCTCACTTTCCTGTTTTCTGTCGAGGCCGTAAGCCAGAGCGGCAGCAGTCGGTTCGTTGATGATACGCTTCACTTCAAGCCCCGCAATGCGTCCGGCATCTTTTGTGGCCTGCCGCTGGGCATCATTGAAGTATGCCGGAACAGTGATAACCGCTTCAGTCACTTTTTCACCGAGAAAATCCTCTGCTGTCTGCTTCATTTTTTGCAGGACCATTGCAGAGACTTCCTGGGGGGAGTAAATTTTATCATTGATTTTTACCCGAGCCTCACCATTTTCGTTGATGATTTCATAAGGGGCAAGCTTTTTCTCGTTCGTGATTTCATCGTATTTGCGCCCCATAAACCGTTTAATCGAAAAAATAGTATTCTTCGGGTTGGTAATGGCCTGTCTTTTTGCAGCCTGCCCGACCAGACGGTCTCCCGTTTTTGTCAACGCTACAATAGAAGGTGTCGTACGATTACCTTCCGAATTTTCAATGACTGTTGGCTGCGATCCCTGCATGACCGAAACACAAGAGTTCGTTGTTCCAAGATCAATGCCAATAATTTTACCCATAATGCTCTGTTCCTTATTTTGAGAGTGATATAAAAAACGCCGGGCTCAGGATGCATTGACATTGAGCCCGGGTAATAACCATGTTAATTGATTGAAATTTCCTTTCTCTTCCGTACAGGCAAAGCCTTTGGAAGGGTCACATGAAGTATTCCGTTATTGAAATCCGCGTTAATGTTCTCCTGGTCAATCGCCTCTCCAAGATTAAAACTCCTCGAAAAGCTCCCTGACGATCTCTCTACGCGATGGTAATTTTTCTTTGTTTCCTCGGTTTCCTGTTTTCTTTCTGCACTGACGGTCAGCAAGTCATCCTCAATATTGAGCGCAACATTTTCCTTCATGATACCGGGAAGTTCTGCATCAATATAAAATGCGGCTTCATCCTCCGAAATATCAACCCTGAAGGCCGGAGCAGAAGGCATCTGTGCGCCTGACCAAATATCATCAAATAATTTAAGGGGGTCTTTTGATAATTTTAACAGCATGACATATCTCCTTTTTAAACTTATAACAGGTTATGATCAGAATAATTTTTGGCAACGAATAACTTGCCGATAATTAAGCATCAAAAATCGTGCCAAAGCTTCGTTATTGTGTTTTTTCGGGAGATTGAAGAGCAGGCCTTGTCAGAAATGACGGTATAATGACAATAATGTCGCACTGTTGTTCGCGGGAATGACAAAATGTCATGATAATGTGCGAGGAAATTTAACCGAGAAGATTTGAATTGACTTTCTGTACCCAGTTAAGCCGGTCCTGAAGGTTTTCAACGACACTTTTTGATGTCAGATAACATGCATAAATAATGCTTTCGTCAGCAATTCGGTAATAGCATTTCAGCCCCTCTTTTCTGCGAGTTACCACCCCATTGTCATGCATCAGTGTCAGATGTTTTGAGATGTTTGCCTGGCTTGCATTGATCTTATTGACGATCTCCTGAACGGTGTGCTCCCGATCACAGAGAATGCGCAATATTTTAAGCCTCATTGGTTCGGCAAGCAACTTGAATCGGTTGGAAACGGCTTCAAGCATCTCATCCGGCATATTAAGGTTCCACTTTTTAACCTCTTCTTCAGCGATAGTAACTGTTTTATTCATAAGATCTCTGTTACTGCCCAAACCCCGCCCTGTCTGCCTTGCAGTGATAATGTTTATTCTAATCCTGTATATAGCATTTAATTCATACAATTCAAACCAGCAGTTGCTACAATGCCGTGGTTATGATGAATAATATTTCTGATACTTACTCACAAAGGAGGGGCTCTTCGGCCTCCCTTGTATTGAAATCAGTAAGTTGCATGATCGAATCAATCAGTGCCTGAGGCGCTTTAAACTGGATAATCCTCTCTTTGATGATCATCTTTGTTTTTTTTGCACCATCAAACTCCTCGCGGCACTCTTGACATTCCGAGAGGTGTGAGAGAAAAACCTGTTCTTCCCTGAAAGAAATCTCGCCGTCTACAGCGGCACTCACAAGCACGCAGGCTGTTTTGCAGTTCATAGTAAAAGTAGAATTTGTGCGTATTGATTCATTGATCTTTATCTGTATTAAGTCCGTATTTTTTGGCATATCCTTCAAGCTGAACACGAAGCAACTTTCTGCCCCGATATAACCTTGATCGCACAGTGCCTATAGGGCTGTCTACCATATTTGCAATCTCCTCATAAGTAAATCCTTCAATATCACACAATTGAATCACCTCTCTGAACTCTTCGGGTAAAGAGAGAAGAGCCTGATAAACCTCTTTATGCAGCAATGAATGAAAATAATCGGCCTCCGCCTCGCTGCTGTCTATGCGAGTGTCCTTTATCGAATGATAAAAATCCTTGATAAGATCATAATCAACCTTCCCCGGCTCTTTTGAGTTTTTACGATAGCGGTTGATATAGTTGTTTTTCAGGATTTTAAACAGCCATGCTTTACAGTTTGTTCCCCGCTCAAAAGAATTAAAAAATCGATAGGCTTTGAGATAGGTCTCCTGTACCAGATCCTCCGCATCATCCGGATTCATGGTTATATGTAGAGCGTAGTTATAGAGCGAATGAAGATGCACCACCGCTTCTTTCTGAAACTCAAGCTGTTTTTGGCGCTCCTCCCGCGACAGAGCCTCTGTTTTCGCCGGAGTTATTGTCTGATGAGTTGGAGCCGGTTTGTTCATAATTTGAAATCTTCCTGGTTCAGGGTAGATGCGAGCTATTGCTCTCACGAAATAATCAATTTAAAATAATATATTTCAAGAGCTTTCTGAACTGCATCCTGGCAACATTCTGACCTATGGTTTCTACAAGTAACGCAACTGATGTTATTGTTATCGGCTCCGGTATCGGAGGGTTGACTGCTGCGGCACTGCTTCAGGAGCGGGGCTTTGCGACGGTTGTTTTTGAGAAGAACCGTTATCCCGGTGGAAGCTGCTCTTCCTTTCAGCGTGATGGTTTCCAGTTTGATGCCGGCGCATCGGTTTTTTACGGGTTTGGTGAAAATGGTTCCAGCGGCACCCTGAATCTGCATACAAGGATATTCAGAAAACTGGGAGTTGAAGTTCGCACCATCCCTGATCCGGTGCAGATTCATTATCATTTGCCTAACGGTTTTTCCATTGCTGCATGCTATGACCGCCATGCATTTCTTGGTGCTCTTGCAGCCCGTTTTCCTCATGAAGCTGAGGGGATCAAAAATTTTTATCACGAGCTTGATGAGGTTTATGACATTCTCAGTTCCATGCCTGCTGGCTCTCTTGAGGATCTGACGCATCTACTTTCGGTCGGCAGCGCAAATCCGCTGAAGACTCTGTCGCTTGCCATGAAAAGCTTCCGTTCGATGGGGAAAACGGCAAGAAGGTATATCAATGATGAGGAGCTTCTTCACTTCATTGATATTGAAGCCTACTCCTGGGCGGTACAGGATGCTGTTGCCACACCCCTCGTCAATGCGGGCATCTGTCTTGCCGATCGCCATTTCGGTGGCATTAACTATCCTGTCGGCGGTTCCGGGGCGATTCCTGCGGCGTTATGCAAAGGGATTGAGAAGTTTGGCGGTCGTCTTTGCTATCAGGCCGAGGTAACGGAAATTCTTGTAGACAATGGTGAAGCCTGCGGTGTCAGGCTGGCTGATGGCACGGAACATTATGCCAAAGTGGTTATCAGCAACGCGACCGTTTGGGATACCTTCAACCGGCTTGTCACGGATTCGCGCTACAGGGTGGATGAACAAAAATTTTTGAGGGCACCAAGCTGGTTCCAGCTCTTTCTTGGGGTTGATGCTGCGGTTATTCCGCAGGGGTTTCATGTTCATCACGTGCTTGTCGATGACTGGAAAAGCTATAACAAGCCAGGTGGCACCATCTATTTTTCAGCTCCGACGATTCTGGATCCATCACTGGCTCCACCAGGAAAGCATATTGTACATGTTTTTGTGAACGGAGAAATCGAAGAGTGGGAGCGTTATGAGAGGGGAAGCAGTGCATACCGCGTGGCCAAAGAGAACGTTGCCGCCGCAGTTATTTCCAGGACTGAACGCATTTTGCCCGGCTTGTCACAGGCTGTCGAGCTGAAAGTGCTTGCCACGCCTCTAACCCATGAGCGCTATCTCAACCGTTTTAAAGGTTCGTACGGGCCGTTGCTTAAACCGGGGCAGAACATCTTGCAGAAACCTCAGAACACAACGCCAATAAAAAACCTTTTTGCGGCAGGTGACAGTACTTTTCCTGGGCAGGGAGTGATAGCCGTTACCTATTCCGGCATCTCATGCGCTTCATATATTGCAAGAAAATTCGGTCATCCGCTTGATGAATTACTGTAGCTTTCGCGCTCAACTGGCCGCAAGCAGCATATCAATCTCCCTGAACGGAACATTGGTAAGCTCAGCAAGAATTTTTTTAGTGACGTAGCCCTTGAAAAGGTAAGTGCCTTTTCTCAGGCTGTGGCTTTTCCAGAGAATCTCTGAAATAGTATCATGTCCCGTCAGCTTCAAAAGAAAGGGCAGGAGGGTGTTGGTCAGGGCAAAAGAGGCAGTTTTGGCTACTGCGGAGGGAATATTTGGAACGCAGTAGTGAGTAACACCGTACTTTACATAGATCGGATTGGTATGTGAGGTGTGCCGGCTGGTGGCGAAGCAAGCTCCCTGATCAATTGAGACATCAATAATGACCGAACCGGTTTTCATCGATTTTACCACCGGTTCGCTGACCAGTGGCTTGATTATTTTTTGTTTGGGACTTAACGCACCGATCAGCACATCCGACATTTTTGCAAGTTCAGCGATGTAATGGTCGTTGGCGATCGCTGTCACAAGATGGCGATTGAAAAATGCCTCGAACCTTCTCAGCCGATTGATCTCCTTGTCGAGGACCGTGACCTGGGCACCAAGCCCAAGCGCGTCCTGTGCAGCAAAAAGCCCAACAGTCCCTGCGCCGATAATGGTGACATGAGCAGGAGGAACACCGGCAATGCCCCCAAGTAGGATGCCGCTGCCGCCATAGCCGGTTTCAAGATATTTTGCCGCAGTCTGTATGGCAAGCGATCCGGCTATTTCGCTCAGCGTTCTGACAATCGGCAACTCGCCATCCCTTGTTTCAATAAACTCGAAGGCGAGTGCGGTAATATTTTTTTCGAGCAGTGTTTTGATCAATCGGGGAGTAACCGTTCCAAGGTGCAGGGCGGAAATGAGCAACTGGCCAGGCATAAAGAGTGAAACCTCTTCATCCAGAGGAGGCGAAACCTTTACAATGACGTTGCACTGCTCATACAACTCTTCGGGTGATTCGGCAATGAGCGCACCAGCCTCCCCGTAAGCCAGGTCGGAGAAGTTGCAGAAATTGCCAGCAGATTTTTCAACGATGACCCTTATTCCCTCTTCGACCAGTATTTGAACGCCGGGGGGAGAAATAGCCACCCGGCGTTCATCCTGAGCCCGTTCCCTTGGTATGCCTAGAACAATATCCATAGCCCTTTCAGGCTTGATCTTCCAGCGTTCAAGGGTCTTTGCGACAAGCTCAAACTCCACATTTCCAATATCAGAAGAATACCCCATCGGTCAAGAGATGGTTGAAAGAATAAAAATAAAATATACGGATTTTATCAGCTCTCTCAATCAACCCATTTTAGTCACGCATGTGCAGCTCTCCGTAGAGCAACAACAGGTTGACTGAAAAGCCCTGCCAATCAATTGAAAAGCGTCTCCGATGCCGCTGATAACGTCCGAGATCACCTCAAAGAGATCCAGCTCCCTTTTTGATTGCAGAATGAGAGTGTCAGAAACCTTTACCAGCGCTTCCCATCCCATTTTGGCTGCGTATCCAGCCAATTGCAGGGGCTCGTTTTCAAACATTTGCTTGACCTCTTCGACTGCCGACACCATTGTTATGGTTCCCGATTTTTCAACCGTCGCCTGACATGCCATTCTTGTACCCTCGCTGATCAGGTTGTCCGACAGAAATGCATTTTCCTCTTCATTGAGGGGGGAGAGCAGCTCACCACCTTCAAGTACCTTGACGTAACAGGTCTGGCATAAGGCATTCCCGCCGCAGAAATACCCTATATGTTCGTGGTTGCTGCGGGCGATGTCGAGCAGCCTGTCACCCACATTCGCCTCATACTGTTTATTATTGATCGTGATTTGCATGGTAAATAATGTTGTGTTATAAAATACAAGACTTTTTTTGTCTTGTTAATAGCAACACAAAAGTTGTTTCAAAAGTTTTATTATTCTTAAAAACGGTGTTCCAAAATGAATAATTTTGAGTGCAGGTAAAGGCGTTCCCAGGGGGGAGAGGCTCAATGATTAACATTTGATTCACACCATCTGCGTCTTCGACTCAAGTTCGATTTTTTTCAACAGCTTACTGTACCGCTCAATCAGCATTGCCGGGGTTGTGTCTGCCTCTGAAGGGTGGTGCAGCGACAGTTTCATCTTTTTGTCGATCTTGAATCCCGGTTTGTACTCCTGCATCCATGGTTCCTGGACTGACATAAAGAGGTATTGCAGAAATGCCCGGTTGGCAAGATGTTCGTTGTTCTGATCCGGCAGAAAGAGCGTTATGCCTTGTAATTGTATGTCTATCTTTTCGAGACCGAGCGCGGTGGCTGTAAGCTTGAGCTTTGTGAGCAGCAGCAGGTTTGCAACCTCTTCTGGCAGGACGCCGAACCTGTCCCTGAGCTCAGCGGCAAGGGTGTCGATGTGATGTTCTGAGTGGGCCTTCGAAATCTTGTCATAAAAGGCAAAACGCTCATGGATTGCCGTGAGATAGTAGTCGGGAATAAGTGCGTCAAAAAAGAAGACCAGGTCGCAGGGCTTCTGCTGCCTTGTGGCCTTGGCACCTTCATCTGAAAACATGTGGCTGAACTCGGTGGATTTCAGTTCAGCCACGGTCTCTTCAAGCATTTTCTGGTAGAGATCGAAGCCAAGTTCATGGATATATCCCGATTGCTCCGCACCCAGCAGATTGCCCGCGCCGCGAATATCAAGGTCGCGCAGGGCAATGTTGAAGCCTGAACCAAGCTCCGTAAAGCTCTCAATAACCGCAAGTCGCTGCATGGCATCCTTTTTCAGGCTCTTCAACGGCGGTGTGACCAGATAACAGTAGGCCTTGCGTTCGCTTCGTCCCACCCTGCCGCGCAACTGATAAAGGTCGGAGAGCCCGAACATGTCGGCCCGGTTGATGATGATCGTATTGGCATTGGAGATGTCGAGCCCGGAGCCGATGATGGTGGTGGAGATGAGCACATCAACCTCCTTCTGCATAAAATCCATCATGATCTTTTCAAGCTCTTTGGCAGGCAGTTGACCGTGAGCAAAGACAATCCGGGCAGAAGGAACCAACTCCCTAAGTGTTTTCAGCACATCATCAAGCGCTGAAATACGATTGTGCAGAAAGAAAACCTGCCCCTCCCGCTTGACCTCCCTCAAAATTGCTGACTGAATCAGCGCCGCATCATAATCGGTAATGACGGTCTCCACAGGCTGGCGGTTTTTTGGCGGTGTCGAGACAATAGAGAGATCCCTTGCGCCAAGCATTGAAAATTGCAGGGTTCTCGGAATAGGGGTGGCCGACATAGTGAGGGTATCAACGCCTGGAAACTGTTCGCGCAACTTCTCCTTTACCTCAACGCCGAAATGCTGCTCCTCATCAATCACCAGCAGGCCGAGATCCTTGAAGAGCACATCCTTCGAAACCAGCCGATGGGTGCCGATAACAATATCAATCTGCCCCCGCTCTATTTTTTTCAGTATCTCCTGCTGCTCCTTGCGCGTCACAAAACGACTCAGTACTGCTATTGAAATCGGGAAATTCTCAAATCTTCTGGTAAACGACTCTGCATGCTGGTGGGCAAGAATGGTTGTCGGGGTTAAAATGGCAACCTGTTTCTGTGATTCCACCGCCTTGAATGCCGCCCTCATGGCTATCTCGGTCTTTCCAAAACCAGCATCACCGCAGATCAGGCGATCCATCGGGTGAGGCTCCTGCATATCCTTTTTCACCTCATTGATTGCCCGCAGTTGATCAGGCGTTTCATCAAAAATGAAGGAGGCTTCAAATTCACGCATGAAAATGGAGTCGTGAGCAAAGCCAAAGCCGGGCTGCATTTTTCGCTGGGCATAGACCTTGATCAGGTTGATGGCAATGTCGCGGATCTTCTTGCGGACTTTATCCTTTTTGGCCGCCCACTTTGAACTGCCAAGTTTTGAAAGAGAGGGAAGAGAGCTTTCGGATGCGGTATATTTCGAGAGCAGGTTGATATTCTGCACATTGACGAAAAGCTGATCGCCGCCCGCGTATGCAATCAGCACAGACTCCTGCTCTGAATGGCCTACCGTAATGGTTTCAAGCGACTTGAAAATGCCGACACCGTAATCTTCATGAACCACATAGTCGCCCACCTTGAGCTTCTGGAGATCCTTGAGCGATATACCCCGTATCTTTCTTTTCCGGTGACCTTTATGGGTGTGGAGTTTGCCGAAGATGTCGGATTCGGTATAGAGATCAAGAGTGCCAAAGATAAAGCCGGTATGCAGATTGACTGGAATCCAGCTTGCCTCAAGTTGGCCGTTTGGCATCTCTTCAGCAAGAAAGTCGGTCAATTCCGCAATTTCACGGCGTGAGCTGGTGGCAAAGAGAGGGTTGCGGTGTTGAGTGCTCTCCTGTTGCAGCAAGGTGGCGAGAATCCGGAAATTGGCATTCAGCTTTTTTTGTGCAACAGCGCCAAAGTCGATGGTTGATGTCGAGAATGGCATGATGTGGAGACAACGGAACCGTGAAAGCGCAGCCAGCAGTTCGTCGTGGTCTTCGCGTGCTTCAAACTCCGCAGTATCATCAATAATGATAATCGTCGAGGGGTCGAGATAGTCAAGAATGGTGGTTTCTTTCCCTGCCGTGCCGGGTGTTTCGTCAGCAAAACTGGCGGTGAGATCAGCAGTTTGCACGGTTTTTCCAGATAACTGGCTGTTGATATCGAAAACGCGCAGCGAGGTGAGTGTATCACCAAAAAATTCAAGACGCACCGGCTCCCGTGCGCCAAAAGGGAAGACATCGATGATAGAGCCACGAAGCGAGAACTCACCCTCATCTTCAACAAACTCTCGTTGCTCAAAGCTGTTGGTCACCAGAAACTGCCTGAGCTTGTCGTATCCGGCATCCTGCTCGGTTTTCAGCCGAAAAATCCGGCTTTCAGCTTCGGCAGGCTTGCAGAGTGCGATATCGAGATCGTCAAAAAAAGAGAGGATTATCGACTTTTTCCCTGTAGAGAGCGCTCCGATGGAGAGTGAAAGTTCATCCGAGGTATTGCAAATGGTCTCTTTGGGCAGAAGAGCCTCAACATCATTGGCGTAGAGTTCAAAGTTGTTCTGGCCGCACAGCAACATGAGTGAAGAGTGGAGGTCGGCAAACAGCCCCGCCGCAAGAAGTGAAGAGAGAGAGCCCTGCAGGCCGGAAACAGGGATGGGTGCAAAAAATTTATTTTGGGGATCGCTCGCCTTTATGGCTGTTTTCAGCAGGGAATAAGGAGCTGATTGCCTGAGAGTGTCGAAGAGAAAGGCGGGATTTCTTTTGGTGACAGCAGCACTTTGCTGTTCAGTATCTGATAACGTTTTCATTTGAAGCGGACAAACTATATTTTCATGCGTAATCACGGCAGAATGTAACCTCGAAATCCCTGGGCGCAGGGCTTGTTGTTAAATATGGAAAAAATTCTTGAACTGAAAAATCTCAAGACTTACTACTCGACAGATAATGGCATTGCCAAAGCGGTCGATGGAGTCAGCTTTTCGCTCGAACGCAACCGTACTCTGGGGATTGTCGGGGAGTCGGGGTGCGGAAAATCGGTAACGGCGCTCTCCATCATGCGCCTTGTCCCCACACCTCCCGGCTACTTTGCCGGGGGAGAAATTTTGTGGAAGGGGAGCGACCTCCTGAAGCTTTACGAAGAA
Source organism: Chlorobium sp. (assembly GCA_049317185.1). Taxonomy (GTDB): domain Bacteria; phylum Bacteroidota; class Chlorobiia; order Chlorobiales; family Chlorobiaceae; genus Chlorobium. The sequence goes on from JBMOIS010000014.1 coordinate 36,825, forward strand.
AAAATGCGACGGCTGAGAGGCAACGAGATTGCCATGATCTTTCAGGAGCCGATGAGCTCGCTCAATCCGGTCTTTACCTGTGGCAGCCAGATTATGGAACAGATTCTCATTCATCGCGCCATCAACCACGCAGAGGCGAAAGCGCGTTCCGTTGAACTGCTCCATCTGGTCGGCATTCCCAACCCTGCCGAGCGATTCTTCTCCTATCCCCACGAACTGTCGGGAGGCATGCGCCAACGGGTGATGATTGCCATGGCGCTCTCATGCAATCCGGAGCTGCTCATTGCAGACGAACCAACCACCGCGCTTGATGTCACCGTGCAGGCGCAGATCCTTGATCTTATCGGCAAGCTTAAAGCGGATACAGGAATGAGTGTGATGCTCATTACTCACGACTTCGGTGTTGTGGCCGAGCTTTGTGAAGAGGTGCTGGTGATGTATGCGTCAAGAGTGGTTGAAAAAGGCTCTGTTCAGCAGCTTTTCAGCAACCCGCTCCACCCCTACACAAGAGGCTTGTTAAAGTCCATTCCCCGTCTCGGCTCACCAAAAGAGCGCCTTCACGTCATCGAAGGCAACGTGCCAAGTGCCATCAACCTGCCCGAAGGATGCCGTTTTGCAGGGCGATGCACCCTTGCCGATGCCCATTGCCGTGCGGAACAGCCTCAGCTTGTTGCCTGTGAGGCAGGCCATGAGGCGGCTTGCTGGAAGGTGGGGTGAGAGAAGCTTCTACCGGAATGGAAGAGGCGGTAATAAACTCGTTTTCACCAAAAGCACCATTGTGAAACAGTAACAGGCCAACTTGAACTTGCAAAAAAATGGAGGTTCGATTATGTCACAGACAAAAGGTGTCAAGTTAAACGACACCACTCAGCAACGGCTTGCAGCTTTGGCTCGTATTCTGCCAGAAAGTCTTGTCCTTGCCCGCTCTACGGTAGTTGTAGTCCATTGGCGAAACTGCACGGCGTGTTCTGAGTTGACCCTATAACCGACTACGATGATGGCTGCGAGATTGTAATGCCTGGTGTTGCAGCTTTTACTGTCTGCGGCAGTTATTCAAAAATTTTGAATAACTGAATCTGCTTCAAACTCACTGTCATCAAACACTTTCTTCAGGTGGTCGTTGACTGTATATGTTTCCACATCATAGAGCAACCCCAGTCTTTTCAGGTCGAAACTACAGGTTCAATTCAGATCATGACTCGTTTTAAAAAGCTGTCCAGAATTATTTCGACATTTGCCATTTCTCAAGGATTTAGTTAAGTTTATATTTGCGACAAATACGACACATTGTGACGAATAACGCGACATTCTGAACAAAATAATGAAGACATCGCTGAAAAACACGACAGTCGATGACTCTCTGATCCTTTATGCAGAACTCAATGATGCTGAGATAAGGGCTGCACAACGGCACTTGAAAACCGGGTTGTTTAAGCGGATTGTCTCTGGCGTTCTCAGCGCCAGCCCTGAAAAGGAGTGGCCAGCGATTATTGCTCTGCACAGAATGCGACTCCTCGCTGCTCTTTTCCCTGGAGCGGTCATCGGCTATAGAAGTGCCTTCAGTGGCGGTATGCCCGTCGATGGCGTGATGCACCTCAGCTACAGCTACAAAAGGGTCGTCGATTTACCGGGATTACAAGTCGTTCTGGTCAAGGGACACGGTAACGTTCAAGGTGACCAGCCAATGTCAGGACGAAACATATTTTTTCCCTCTCAAGCGCGCATGCTGATGGAAAACCTCACCCAGAGTCGTGGAGCGATCAAAAAAGCTATGGGTCGTATTGCCGTCGAAGAACGGCTGATCAGTATTTACGAATCGAGAGGCCCTGAGGCTCTCAACCGCATCAGGGATGAAGCTCGCACTATTGCCGTCACCCTGGAGTTTGAGAAGGAATTCAGCATGTTGCATGACCTCATCGGAAGCATTCTCGGAACAATAAGTGCCCAACTCGCCACTGCAGCAGGACAAGCACTGGCCGCAGGCACACCTTTTGACGCTCGGCGTTTGGCCCTTTTTGAAACGTTGGCCGCCACATTGCGAGCAATGCCTCTCATGCAAAAACCATCACCAACCACAACCGGAAGCGCGCGCTTCAATTTTGCGTTTCTGGAGTCCTATTTCAGCAACTTCATCGAGGGAACGGAATTCGATGTCTCTGAAGCACGGCGAATTATTCTTGAAGGGAAAATTATCGACCAACGCCCTAAAGACTCTCACGACATTCTCGGTGTATTCCGACAGGCAGTTGATCCCGGGTGGTCAAACCAGTCGATGGCACCAGGAGAAGCGGTCTTGCATCAGTTGCGGCAGCGTCATGCTGATCTCATGAAAGAACGCCCTGAAGCGTCTCCTGGAGATTTCAAAGACAGGGAGAATTTTGCTGGAAACACTACGTTTGTGTCACCAAAAAACGTGCGCGGAACACTGATTGAAGGAAGTAAACTCTTGCCGTCAGTCCCGCCAGGTATGGCCCGTGCGCTTCTGGCGATGTTCATCGTCTCTGAAGTACATCCCTTTATCGATGGAAACGGGAGACTGGCTCGATTGGTCATGAACGCAGAATTATCTGTTGTCAATGCATGCAGAGTAATTGTACCAACGTTATTCAGAGAGGAATATCTGGATTGCCTGCGCGTGCTTACAAGGCAAGGAAAACCAGAACCATTCATTTCCGCCATGCAAAAAATCCAGCAATGGAGCGCCGCGTTCGACTACACCGATCTGGATCGGGTGATTGAGCAGATGAAGGCCTGCAACGCATTCGAAAAATCCCTCAAGCAGTACCAGTTGCTCAACCTCTCTGACTTGGATACCGGTTCTCAATATACATGGGCCTCATCATGAGCCTTCCGTAGCCTACCGGTTACCGTATCCTCAAAAACCACATTCATCTGGATGCCTGTGCCCTATGCATTCCATGATGGTGAGATCATGCGGAAAGCAGATTCAGAAACCATCCGCGACATTGTCATGCGCCACCAGATCAAGCCTGAACGGTGGGAACGACGCTTCTCGTTTGCCGAAATCGATTCGGATATTTCCGTTCTTCGCAATCCCGACATTGCCCATGCTCTCTACTTGCGGGGCCTTATTGAAAAAGCCAAGCGAGGCAGCGTTCTCATGATCCAGCAATGCCAGGAGAACGGGCTGCCAGCTCCAGTCTGGCACTCTGATCCTGCGCTCGGGGTCACGGTGATCTTCAATGCCCCGGAAGCTACCCCTCAAGCTACCCCGGAAGTCACCCCGGAAGTAAAAAGGTTATTACAGTATCTCAAAGGAGAAATGAACCGGCAGGCTTTGCAAGATGCCATGGGGCTTAAGGACGCTGAACATTTTCGTAAATCATATCTGCTGCCAGCACTGGCAGTCGGAGTTATCGAAATGACGATTCCCGACAAACCAGGAAGCAGCAATACCGACGAAGTGCCATCGGCGAGCAGATGCTGAACAACGCAAAAGCCCCAGTTTTTGGCAGGGGCCTGGATGGGTCGCCATGCGGGATTGCAATCTCCTTTGCACGGAAGCCTCTTTCAAGGACTTTAATCCGGTGCCAAAGCAGAGCGGTACAAGAGAAATATACGGCGACCAGCGAATTGAAAAAATATTCTTGAAATAACGTCGCCACTCCGCCACATTGTAGCTACTCTAACAAAGTAGGAAAGTTAAAACAAGGAAAAGAGATGATTGCAAACACTGTTGTTAGGGCTCGAATCGACGAAAAAACCAAAGCTGAAGCCACCGCTGTACTGGCTTCCATAGGGCTCACCTTGTCCGATGCAGTAAGGCTCATGCTCATGCGGGTTGCTGCCGAAAAAGCACTGCCGTTCGAGCCGCTTATCCCGAATGCCGAGACGATAGAAGCCATTATGGAGTCACAACGAGGAGAGCTTATTACCGTCGGTTCTGTTGAAGAAACCAGATTCAAGCGCGTATGCGTGCAAGAGCCAGAACATAATGAAAATGAACCTGAAACCCGGCTGGCAAAGCACCAAATCGGGAGAGCGTGAAGTGCAGAAAGCGCTTTACAAAGTGATTTACGTAAAATACCAGATCAAGGATAAGAAACGGAATATCCCTGTTGAGCAAAAACCATGAGGTATTCAACGTTATAGCAACAATTTGCCAAAGTGAATAGTATACACTACATTATAAGGGTAAAAGCATAGGGGTGCAGCGTATATGATACAATAATGAGTGATATTCAGGAAATCGGCGAGCTGCTCTACCGGCGGCGGAAAACGTTAGGATTGTCGCAGCAGCAGGTAGCCGGTGCAAATGGGATGAGCCGCGTAACGCTAAGCCGTTTTGAAAATGGCAAACTGCCTGAAATCGGTATAAGAAAGGTTATGGCCATCTGCGCAACACTTGGGCTTGAGCTCACCGTAAAAGATGTTTCACAGCGCCCAACCTTGCAAGAGCTGATAACTGAACGGGAGAATTAGCATGGTAGATGTATGGGTTACTCCTCATACTGTCGGCTCACTCGATCGCCACTCACTGGAATCGGGTGCATATACGTTTGCTTATCGTTCGGCAATTCAGCCCGGTGACGAGGTCTCCCTGACGATGCCGTGGTCACTGGAAAGTTACCGGTACCAAAACGGGTTACATCCGGTTTTTCAAATGAATCTGCCCGAGGGCAGGTTGCGGGAGTCAATTGAACTCTCATTCCGAAAGCGTGTCAAGGGTTTTGATGCACTCTCCTTGCTTGAAGTTGTCGGACGTTCGCAGATCGGCCGGTTGCGTTTTGCCAACGATCCCGGTGTGATCGATCAGGTTCCCTTGCAAAGTGTTTCGGAACTGGTAGCCTATGACGGGTCGGAAGAGCTGTTGACCGATCTTCTGGAGCGTTTTTCTACGGTTTCAGGTGTCTCTGGAGTGCAACCGAAGGTGCTGATCAGGGACGATGTAAATGGAGAGAGTGAAACATATACGCAGGGTCACTCTCGTGTTACGGTTAAAGGAGCTACTCATATCGTCAAGGGTTGGAACCGCAATGAATATCCCCATTTGGCGGCTAACGAGTTTTTCTGCATGAATGCTGCCCGCCGAAGTGGCCTGGAAGTGCCGGAGTTCACTCTTTCGGAAAACAACCAGTTTCTGGTGGTCAAGAGGTTTGATTTGACAGAAGAGGGGCAATATCTTGGGTTTGAGGATTTCTGTTCACTGAATGGTATCGGTACGGCAGAGAAGTATGATGGAAGCTATGAAAAGCTGGCCAAACGGATTCGCCAGTTTGTCTCTCCTGAACTTCAGGCCTCTGCCTTGGCGGTTTACTTCCGCTCACTCACTCTCTCTTGTATCGTGAGGAACGGCGATGCCCATCTCAAGAATTTCGGTGTCCTCTACACGGCATCAAACAAACCTGTTCGCTTTGCACCCGCCTACGATATCGTTACAACAACAGCATATATCAGAAGGGACTCTTTGGCGCTTACTCTGGACGGCAGCAAGCGTTTCCCTGCGGCGAAGAAACTCATTGCCTTCGCCAAAATGCACTGTAATCTTCAGCCGGCGAAAGCAAAACTTATTATCGAAGAGGTTGCTGATGCGGTTGCTGAAACAGTTGCAGACCTGCGCCAATATACGCTCGATTTCGCAGACTTTAAGCCTGTTGGCGAGGCCATGCTCAGTGAGTGGAATGAGGGGCTGAGTGCTATTGGGCGAAAGAGGTGATCTGGCGGGAGCGTATCAACCCCAAACTTGATTTTAACCGTTTTTTCTCCGTGCACAGCAAGACTGAACAGGCGCGTATCGCTCTTTAAAAACGCCGACTCTATCCCTGTCCGGACTGTTTTCTTTTTCGAAGAAATCTCAACATCAAGACCCAGTGAGAGAAATTCAGCCATGACTGCCCTGAAATACGGCTCCAGTGAAAAATCGGCATCCGACGTCAGTAATGAAAAATCAAGATCCTCTGAAAACCTTGGCAACCCATAAAATCAATCCTCACATCCCCACAAATGATATCCGGTCGAGCATGTTGCAGGAGAACCTGAAAAGCCTGAGGGCGTTGATGAGCTGCACCGTAGTGTTCGGCTGCGGTAAGCATGCCTGCATAATAGGGCTCTTTCAGGTGATCCATCAGTAAAGGAATAAACTGGTTTGCGGGCAAGCATCCCATCTTCCGGTATTCCGGAGGAACGATAACATAAAATCCCCGGTACGGCATGGCAACTTCACCCTTATGCCGCAGACGACGCAAGGCCGCACGGGTAGCGATAACGCCTGATCCAATCGCCTCAGAAGCTTCAGCGCCACTGAAACAGAATACGCCTTTGGCGAGCAAAGCATCAATGTAGTCCGAAATAAACATACCGATAATTACATGAATCAATCGAATAAAGCAACACAATTCGTTACTATAGTCAATTGGTTCACAGGACGGATAGCACAGACTCTTATCGCCCCTCTGTCCATCGACTTACCAATGTTCATGGAAATGAGTACCTTTCATTTATCGTTTTCGTACCATTCCACTCACGACGACAGGCCTTATTGACTAAAGCGTTATAAACCGTCCACCCATGCAGAAAATAAAACAACTCGATCCCCTGCCCTTTACAGATATATGCAGCGTTTTGGTAATTTAGAGCGTCATCGGGTATTTTAACAGGCCATGAGGTAAACAGCGGAGATGCGACGTTCAGCCCTGAACCTCTCTTATAATGAAGAAGCTATTGCGGGCATCAACCCGGAAGCACTGGACTTCCGGGTTGATGCAGGGTTGTTTGCAAGAGTGCATGATTGGGGCGACAATATGGCGGAAAATTTGCATTTGGTAATCAGAAACCAGGGGCGTTTATTTCCTGCCGTCGGTGGTATTCTTCTCTTTGGGACTCACCGAGAACGCTATTTTCCTGATGCATGGATTCAATGCGGTCACTTTCGCGGTACCAATAAAGCCGAAATTCTTGATCAGCAGGATATCAACGACCACTTGCCACTTGCCTTGGAAAACGCGCTTGACTTCATCAAAAAACATGCGTTACAGGCTGCGGAGTTTGGCGAATTGCTTCAAACAACAAAAGAAACCCCTTACTGAAACTCCATGAGGCAAAAGAGCGAAAATAATCCTGTGATCCAGCAGGGAACCCTCTCCAGTCACCTCTGGGAGGCGGCCAATATCCTGCGGGGCCCGGTTGATGCCGCTGATTTCAAGAGCTACATTTTTCCACTCCTGTTTTTCAAGCGCCTCTCTGATGTCTATGACGAAGAGTTCGGTATTGCTCTTGAAGAGTCAGGTGGTGACCTCGATTTTGCTTTTTTTCCGGAGAACCATCGCTTTCAGGTTCCTGATGAGTGCCACTGGAACGACGTTCGCTCAAGAAGCGCCAACATTGGCCATGCGCTCCAAAAAGCCATGCGCAACATTGAGCAGGCCAACCCGGATACCCTTCATGGTATTTTTGGTGATGCCCAATGGAGCAACAAGGAGCGCCTCTCTGACGCCCTTCTCAAAGATCTGATCGAACACTTTTCATCGCTGAACCTCGGCAACGAGCATTGCAGAACTGATATTCTTGGCCAATCCTACGAATACCTGATCAAAAAATTTGCCGATCTCACCAACAAGAAAGCGGGAGAGTTTTACACTCCCCGTTCTGTGGTCGCTCTTTTAGTGCGCATTCTGGCGCCCGAAGCTGGAGAGAGCGTCTACGACCCCGCCTGCGGTACCGGAGGGATGTTGCTTGAAGCTCTGCACCTCGTCAAAGAGCAAGGCGGCGACGAAAAACTGATGCTCGGCAAGCTCTACGGTCAGGAAAAGAACCTCACCACCTCTGCCATTGCCCGCATGAACCTCTTCCTCCATGGTGCGGAAGATTTTCATATTGAGCGTGGCGACACCTTGCGCCAACCCGCCTTCTATTCCGGCGACAGCCTTGCTACGTTCGACTGCGTGATTGCCAATCCCCCCTTTTCGCTCGACCGATGGGGTGAAGATGTCTGGACGAACGACCCTTACGGGCGCGACTTTGCCGGGCTGCCACCCGCAAAATCTGGCGACTTCGCATGGGTGCAGCACATGATCAAGTCGATGGCTCCCAAAAAGGGGCGCATGGCGGTGGTGCTGCCTCATGGCGTGCTCTTCCGCATGTCGAAAGAGGGTCAAATTCGCCGCAAACTGGTGGAGATGGACAAGCTCGAAGCGGTCATTGGCCTTGGCTCCAACCTCTTTTACGGCACAGGTCTGGCTGCCTGCACGCTGGTTTTCCGTGACACCAAACCTCGGGAGCATCGTCAGAAGATTCTCTTCATTGATGCCTCCCAAGAGTTCAAAACCTGCCGGGCGCAGAACGAGCTGCTTGCGGAACATGTCACCAACATCCACCGATGGTATCATGACTTTCAGGATGTCGAGGGAATTTGCCGGGTAGTCACCCTTGATGAAATTCGGGAGAACCATTTCAACCTGAACATTCCGCGCTATGTTGCACCTCTCACAGAAGAGGAAACCCTGACCGTTGAACAAGCTATGAAGAATCTCAAGCTCTCTCTCGCTGCCGCCTGCGCTGCCGAAGACCATCTCAAAGAGCTGTTGATTCGGGAGAGGTTACTGTGAAAAAGAACAGAACGATCTCCCAATCAGAACTCGAATCCTACCTCTGGGGCGCCGCATCCCTCCTGCGTGGCTATATCGACGCCGGAGATTACAAGCAGTTCATCTTCCCCCTGCTTTTCTACAAACGCCTCTGCGACGTTCATGACGAAGAGAACGCCGATGCGCTGGAACTCTCCGGCGGCGACCGTAACTATGCCGAACTGCCAGAGCAACACCGCTTCCAGATTCCCGCCGAGGCCCATTGGCAGGTCACCCGCACCAGGGTGCACAACGTCGGCAAAGCCATCCAGAGCGCATTGCGGGAGATAGAGAGCGCCAATCAGGAGACCCTCTACGGAGTCTTCGGCGATGCCCAGTGGAGCAACAAAGAGCGCCTGGCAGACCATACGCTTCGCGAGCTGATAGAGCATTTCAGCTCGCAAACACTCTCACTCGCCAACTGCCCCGAAGATGAACTCGGTATCGGCTATGAGTTTCTCATCAAAAAATTTGCCGACGACTCCGGCCATACCGCAGCGGAGTTCTACACCAATCGCACCGTCGTTCACCTGATGACTGAAATGCTTGAGCCCAAACAGGGAGAGTCAATCTACGACCCCACCTGCGGCTCAGCCGGGATGCTGCTCTCAGCCGTCATGCACCTGAAACGCCAGAACAAGGAGTGGCGCAATCTCCGCCTCTTTGGGCAGGAACGCAACCTGCTCACCTCGGCAATTGGCCGGATGAACCTCTTCCTCCACGGTATCGAGGACTTCCGTATTGTGCGCGATGACACCCTTGCCAATCCCCTTTTTGTTGAGGGCGACCGCCTGATGCAGTTTGATGTGGTGCTTGCCAATCCTCCCTACTCCATCAAGCAGTGGGATCGAAGCGCCTGGGCCTCTGATCCCTGGGGACGGAACATCTACGGCACCCCCTCACAGGGCCGCGCCGATTATGCCTTCTGGCAGCACATTATCAAGAGCATGAACAGCAGCTCAGGCCGGTGCGCCATCCTTTTTCCCCACGGTGTCCTCTTCCGCAACGAAGAGTCCACCATGCGCGAAAAGCTCGTTGCTCATGATGTGGTAGAGTGCGTGCTGGGCCTGGGCCCCAACCTCTTTTACAACTCCCCGATGGAAGCCTGCATCGTCATCTGCCGCATGAACAAGCCAAAAGAGCGCCGAAACAAGGTGCTTTTTATCAACGCCATCAACGAAGTGACCCGCGAACGGGCACAGAGCTTTTTGACGGATGAGCACATCGAGCGCATTGTCGCCGTCTGGCAAACCTTTGCCGATGAGGATGGCTTTGCCCGCGTGGCCAGCAATGAGGAGATTCGCGAAAAAGGGAGCAATCTCAGTATTCCGCTCTACGTGCGAACAGCCAGCAAACAACAACTGACGCTCTCAGAACAGCCCGACACCTACGGTCAGGATTCCCTGAAACAAGCAATTGCCAAGTGGCAGGAGAGTTCGATGGCTTTGCGGGAGTCGATGAATGGACTTTTCGAGGTGCTTGGCAATCAATAACGACCAGTATCCTCAAAAACCACGTTCATGCGAAATTGCCCGGCGAAGTTGATCTGAAAAATTTACTTGCATCTGCCATCCGTAAAAACTATATTTTCGTGCAGTCCCCGGAGAAATCCTCTCCCGACTTCGAGTCGGTGACGATCCCGGGGTTTTTTATTTTCCCTGCACTGCTCGACACCGAAAGCAAAATCTTTTCTTCCCCCTGCGAAGCCTTAATCTACTTCAACTTCCACAATTTCCATTTTTTTCGGGATTTTACCAACAGCCCGCCACAGGCCATCTGCCGCACAAACCGTAAACACTTCCGTGACCCGTTCCTGCAACCGTCTCTGAATGGTAGCTTTGTAGAGATGACCATTCCCAAAAAACCGGGCAGCCCTCTCCAAAAATATTGCCTGACTGAAACGGGGCGGATAGCGCACAGGATAAACCGGGGAGGCGAATAAGTGGGCACTCAGTGAAGTAGCTTTGCTGGGTATCTATGGAGCAATTATTAGAACGTTAACTGCTGATTAGTTACCTTCAGGGATAGACAATCAATGAATTCAGGCATGTTACTCGGAGGGAAAAAATGGCATCTGGCGAATTACTGAGAAAACTGGTAAAGTCTGGAGCTGACGGAAATTATGAGTCTTTCCGGCAAGTATCCGAGGAGGTCATTCGGGAAGAGCGGGAAAAGCGCCATTACCTTTTGGCCAATGATCTGGAGAAGATTCTTTATGGCCGCACCAGCATTGCCAGCAAACCATTGCTCTCTTTAGTCAAGCAGATTCCCAGCGATAAGGAGCGAGGGCAGCCCTTGCTGACAATCAAAGAACCGGTTCGGTGCATCGAAGATATTGTTCTCTCCGATCAGAACAGCTCCCTGATTGATGAAATTCTTCAGGAGCACCACCGTCAGGAGCTGCTCAACAGCCATGGTCTTTTTCCTGTGGATCGCCTGTTGTTCTGCGGCCCTCCAGGATGTGGAAAAACTCTGGCTGCCGAAGTTTTGGCTTCTGAGTTAGGATTGCCGCTTGCCATAGTCCGGATTGACAGCGTGGTCTCCTCCTACCTGGGAGAAACAGCATCAAACCTCCGGCAGGTTCTTGATTTTGCGGCATCCGTGCCTATGGTTGTACTGTTTGATGAGTTTGATGCCCTTGCCAAAGAGCGCGCCGACTCAGCCGATCATGGTGAACTCAAACGGGTAGTCAACGCATTTCTCCAATTGCTGGATAGTTATGAGGGGAAAAGCATCCTTGTTGCAGCCACCAACCACGAAAGTATTCTTGATGCTGCCGTCTGGCGCAGGTTTGACGAAGTACTGGTTTTTGAGCCGCCCAATCTGGAACAGTTGCGTCGCCTTCTCGCCTGTAAACTAAGAGGGATACGTCGGGATTTTGAGGTCGATAACAACGAGGTGGCCAACCTGTTCAAGGGAATGAGTCACTCCGATGTGGAGCGGGTACTGCGTCGCGCAACCAAGGAGATGGTTCTGGCAGGTGTTGAATTTTTAAACGAACGGCAACTCAAGTCAGCTATTCGCCGCGAAGATGCCCGGCGTGCACGAATGAAGCGGGGAGAATAATTGATGAATACCAGAATTGTTCTTCAGGAAGGTGGCATACGGAATTTGATCTGCACTTTACGAGATGTACAGATTATGGTTGATGCCGATTTGGCAAACCTCTATGGAGTAGAGACAAAAGTACTCAACCAAGCGGTCAAAAGAAATAGCAACCGCTTCCCTGATAGTTTCCGTTTTCAGTTATCTGAGACTGAAAAAAGTGAACTGGTCACAATCTGTGACCGGTTCGATAATCTCAAACACTCTTCATCCCTTCCTTACGCCTTCACCGAACAGGGCGTGGCAATGCTCTCGGCAGTACTGCGGAGCGAAACCGCCATACAAATAAGTATTCTCGTTATCAACGCCTTTGTCGAAATGCGCCGCTATATTGCTGAAAACGGTGGTTTACTCCAGCGACTTGATTCATTGGAAAAACGTCAGATCGTCCATGAGATCAAGACCGACGATCGCTTTGATCAGATTTTTGACGCACTTGAGCACAAAAGCCTCACCTGCACCCAAGGCATCTTTTTCGATGGACAGATCTTCGATGCCTATGTGTTTGTCAATGACCTGTTGCGGAAGAGTGAGAAATCCATAGTGCTCATAGACAACTATGTGGACGACAGCGTACTAATGCAGTTGGCCAAGCGTTCGGCAGGTGTCAGCGCCCTCATTCTGACAAAATCGATCAGTAAACCACTTGCTCAGGATCTAAAAAAACATAATGCCCAGTATCCACCTATCGCCATTCAGGAGTTCCCTTACAGCCATGATCGCTTTTTGATTCTGGATGGCAAAACGGTCTATCATCTTGGTGCATCGCTCAAGGATTTGGGGAAAAGGTGGTTTGCTTTTTCTCGAATGGAGACGGCGGCACTGACGATGATGGATCGGGTTGAAGAGTTACTAAAAGCGGGCTCTCATCCCTCATGAGAACCATTCAGAGAGCTGTGCGCTTAGATTTATCATCCTGATCCAGGAAAAATCTGACAAGTTTGGAACATCATATCCTCTTTTGGCGTACATCATTAATTCAACATCCACCGATTTGGGAGTCGATGAATAAGTTTTTAAAAAATTTGGAGTAATAGACAAATGATTAAACGATTCAATACTCTCAAGAGAATCGGACGTTTCACAGAGTTAAGCTGCAGTGGCGGCTTAGAAAATGATTTTGCTAAGCTAAATGTCATCTACGCAAGTAATGCGTGTGGGAAAAGTACACTTTGCGATGTTTTCCGGTCAATGACCACAGGAGATAAGGCCTACATTATGGGAAGGAAGCGTCTGGATGCAACAGCAGATCCTGAGATTGTTGTCGCCCTTGAGGGAAGTACACCACCCCAAACAGTGCGATTCCAAAATGGAGCATGGCAAAATCGCGATGCATGTCCTTCGATCCATATATATGATGATCGTTTTGTTGCGGAAAATGTACTCATCGGTCATCACATAAATCTTGATCAGCGCAGAAATCTATACGGCCTTGTAATCGGGGACCGGGCTGCATGTGTCGGTGGGGCCAACTGACGGCACAGTTGGTTCTGCAAAGAACAATTCACTTACACGACTTCACGTCGCACCTGTTCGACTTACAGCAGAGCGTAAATCTGGTCGGATAGTCATGGATCTTCGTGCTGGGCCTGATGCCATTGGTGCACAAATAGATGGTAATGCTCGTGAACTCCTACGTGTAACCTACCTAAAACCATTGCGTGACGCAGAGGGAGAACTGACCCCAGGCCGACGATCTCGACTGGCTCAAATACTCGGTGCTCATAAGTTGTTTCAAGATGCCGCTTCTGGTACTTCAGGAAAGCGCCGATTAAGACCGGTAGAGAGTAGAGAATGAAAATTTCTTATATGAAAGGAATAGCCAACCATCATAACCCCGAGTCATGCCTCGATACGCAGCAATGGTATGGGGAAGCGTTGACAGGGGAAAACGCAGGCACAGTATTGAGCTCCGAAATCACCTTAATCCGAAAGCAGACCTTGTCTGAAGAAGGGGAATGCCACATCAACCGTACCGTTAAGGCAAGGTACGGGAGGTTTCGGCGGAGTCAGAGACCTGTAGCATGTGTGGAAGCTCTGTACACGGGAATCGGGAGACCCGGTAAGCACCCTCACCAAAGGCAATTGACAGGAGGGAGGTGTCAATGAAGGAGAGAACCCGAAGAATTGATGCTAACGCAAGCCGGGAGTCGGACAGTGTCATAGTACCTGAGAAGCAGCCGAACAGAGAGACCCCTGTTTCGACGGAGGCTGTGGAGGAAAGGACACTGGCCAAGAGGAACGCCGGAGATGATGCCACCAGCCGGATACAGAGCCGGAACATGGTGTCGTTTGGACTCGAAGGCGTGCGAACACGAGCCAAAACTGACAAGACGTGCTGCTTTACCGCATTGTTGCACCATATCACCCCTGAACTGCTCCGCAAAAGCTTTTACGAGCTGAACCGGAAAGCAGCCCCGGGAATTGATAGAGTGACATGGCGGGAGTATGAAAAGCAGCTTGAAGAACGTCTGCCGAAGCTGCATACGGAAATCCACAAAGGCAGCTATCGGGCAAAACCGGTATTGAGGACATATATCCCAAAAGACAAGGGCCAGAAACGCCCGCTGGGCATAACGGCCATAGAAGACAAGCTTGTACAGCAAGCAGTAGTCAACGTGCTGAGGGAGATATATGAAACAGAATTCTATGGATTCTCCTACGGATACCGTCCCGGTCGAAGCCCTCACAGAGCGTTGGATGCACTGGCAACAGCCATTTTGACGCGACGAATCAACTGGATACTGGATGCAGACCTGCAAGCGTTTTTTGGTGCGCCGGGAGACCGGCAGGAGGTCAAGAGGTGAAAGTCCCTTACA
>JBMOIS010000015.1:0-51242 GCA_049317185.1 Chlorobium sp.
ACCTTGCGGCGCGCGTCCCTGAAACGCGTGCGTCTACCAATTCCGCCATTCGGGCCTTGCGTTATGCCTGCACCAGAACAGAAAGCCTACTTGATCTCCTTGTGCAGGGTATAACGCTGCATGTTAGGATTATACTTTTTTAAAATAAGACGTTCGGTAGTATTTTTTTTGTTTTTTGTTGTAGTGTACCTTGATACCGTTTTTCCCTCTTTTTTTGCCTCAGTGCATTCCAGTGTGATAACGATTCTATTTTCTTTTCCTTTTGCCATAGTGTAGCCTCGTAAGAGTATGTATTTATAAATAGCTCCAAATATAAGCTCAAAAAGGTGATTTTGCAAGTCATGGTTATTTTTCTTTCCATGATAACGTAAGAAAAGTTATTTTCCTCCATCTTTACAACACTTTAAAAAGGTAACGGAACCGTGCTTGACAGTAACTATTTTCATTATACCGCTGCGACGCTCAATTGCGACGAAGTCAGGCTTGAAGAGCTTGCCAGTGCCTTCGGGACTCCTCTTTATGTGACCTCCACAAAAAGCCTTGTTGACAGCTACAGCGCTTTTGAGCAAGCGTTTGCGGCTTTACCCCATTTTACCTGCTATTCCGTGAAGGCCAACTATAATCTCAGTGTTATCAGGACATTTGCTGAACTTGGGTGTGGATGCGATGTCAATTCCGGAGGAGAACTCTATCGGGCACTGCAAGGCGGCGTTGCTCCAGAAAAAATTATTTTTGCAGGCGTTGGTAAAAAATATGAAGAAATTGCGTATTCTCTAAAGGTTGGAGCGTTGATGCTCAAGGCGGAATCGATGTCGGAGCTTCGTGCTATAGACAGGATTGCCGGAGAGCTTGGTAAAACGGCCTCGGTCGCTTTAAGGATCAATCCGAATGTGACTGCTGAAACTCATCCCTACATTACGACGGGTGACAGCAAGGAGAAATTCGGGATTGATGAGATGGAGCTTCCGGCGGTGTTTTCTCTTCTCCGTCAATTGCCGAATCTTCGACTTGTCGGTCTTGACATGCACATTGGGTCACAGATTTTTGATCCGGAATATTTTGTTGCAGCGACGGTGAAGCTCCTTGCTCTTTTCAATTTGTCGAAAACGATGGGATTTTCGGTTGAATTCCTCGATATTGGCGGCGGGTTTCCGGTAACCTACGATCCCCTTAAACCAGCCACGCCGATTGAGCGGTTTGCCGAAAAGCTTGTTCCAATGCTTTTGCCTGCGGGTGTCACTGTGATTTTTGAGCCCGGACGCTATCTTGTGGCCAATGCGTCAGTGCTGCTGACCAGGATTTTGTATAAAAAGCACAACCATGCTGGCAAGAAGTTTTTTGTGGTTGATGCCGGGATGACGGAATTGATCCGTCCAGCGCTCTATCAGTCGCACCATGAGGTTCAGGCGGTGACCCGGCATGACGAAACCGTCGTTGCTGATGTGGTGGGGCCGATATGCGAATCGAGTGACTTTTTTGCCCGCCAGCGAGAGATTGATGCGGCTGATGAGGGAGAGTTGCTTGCCGTGATGTCTTGCGGCGCCTACGCGGCGGTCATGAGCAGCAACTACAACGGCAGGCTTCGACCGGCAGAGGTCATGGTTAACGGAAGTGACATAAAACTTGTCCGTAAACGTGAAACCCCGGAACAGCTCGTCCAGAATGAGCTGTTCTGACCGGTAAGCTGAAGTTATGGATGCAGGTTTTTAAAGATTCTGAGAGTTGCATCGGCCATGTTCAGGGTGTAGAAGTGAACCCCTTTGATATGATGGTCGATCAGCTCCTGAACCTGGGCTGTTGCCCACTCGATTCCAATTGAGGCGACGTCGCTATCATTTTCAGCCGTCAGCACTCTTTTCAGGAGCGGTGAAGGAATTCTGGCTCCAAGCGCAAGCTCCGACATTCTGGTCATCCCTTTTTTGGTGCTGATAGGCATGATTCCCGGAATAATGGGCACCGTAATACCTGCAATCTGGCAGCGTTCCACAAAGTCGAAGTAGTCGCGATTGTCGAAAAAGAGTTGCGTAACAATATAGTCTGCTCCGGCATCCACCTTCTCTTTGAGGTACTCAATCTCTTTCATTCGATTCGGAGTCTCGGGGTGCCCTTCCGGAAATCCTGCAACGCCGACACCGATAGCGGGGTAGTTGTTCTTGATGAAGCGGACAAGATCTATGGCGTGTGGAAAGTCCTTGACGGCCTCTTCAATCGATGCCACTCCTGCAGGTTTATCACCTCTCAGGGCAAGCACGTTGATGATGCCGTTTTCCAGGTAGTTCTTGAGAATCATTCCGGTCTCACCGGTATTTGAAGAGATGCAGGTGAGGTGCGATACAACAGTCAGTCCTGTCTCCTGCTGAATTCTGGTTACCAGATGGTGAGTTCGTGAACGGGTTGACCCTCCAGCTCCGTAGGTCACGCTGACGTAGGAAGGGTTGAGTGGCGAGAGCGCCGCAATGGTTCCAAAGAGTGTTTCCCACTCTTCATCTTTTTTTGGAGGAAAAAACTCGAAGCTGAAGACAGGTTTGGCGGCAGAGGTCAGTATTTCTTTGACAAGCATGCAGAGAGTGACGTTTAAAGGCTTGAATAAAAAAAAGGAATATACAAAAACAATGGTGTGCCTAACGTAAAAAAAAGAAAGGAACTGCGGTTGCCCGGGCAGTTCTCCATGGCCCCCTATCCTGCGGTGCGGCTGCTTGTTGCCGTTGTTGTGGGGATTCTTGCAGGGGTGAACCTTCAGCTTCCGCTCGAGGGGTGGATGCTCTTGTGCGCATTTGCCCTGGTCACTCTTTTGGCAAGCCTCATGTATGAAAAGATCAAGGGCAACTCTCCCTTCCCGCTCTTTTTCAGCGCCTTCAGCTACTCTCTCTTTGTCGTTTTCTGTTTTGCCGCATTCAGCACTTACCGGCAGGACTATACGCCACGTGATGGCCTGTTGCCTTTTTGCGGTAAAAACGTCCTGATTTATGGACGCATTGACGGACGACCAAATTTCTCTGATTCTGGCGTTGGCTGGATCATGGAGGTCGAGGAGGTTTTTGAGAATGGCCGGACAGTGAAGCTCCAAGACCGGGCAAAGGTCTTCATGCGCAACGGAGGGCAGAGCGGCGTCAGGGTTCGGAATGGTGATATGGTGCGGGTAAAGGGGAAGCTGGACCTGATTCCAGAAGCATCAAACAGGGGGGAGTTTGATCCCCGCAAGGCAGCTCGCATGAAGCAGATTTCGGTACAGCTCTACTGTTCGGGCCCCTGGCAGGTACTGTACGACGGGGAGTCGAGGCTGAATGGATTTGAGCGCTTTATTGTGCAGCCCACCTACGACTATATCATGAAGAGCCTTGAAGAGCTGATACCGGAGGGGCAAGAGCGCAAACTCTCTTCCGGCGTACTCACTGGTGAACGGGAGACCATGTCAGAGGAGGTTTTTGAAGCCTTCAAGACGACAGGCACTGCCCATATCCTTGCAGTATCCGGGATGAATGTAGGACTGCTCGCCCTTGTTATCCAGATTTTTCTTCAGCGGATGAAAGTTACCACTGTTGGTCGATGGCTCTCTTTTGCTCTCTTTGTCTTTATTCTTATCGTCTATTGTTATGTCACAGGCAACTCAGCCTCGGTCAAACGTGCAGCCTTTATGTCACTGGTGCTGATCGGCGGAGAGACGCTCGGCAGAAAAACCTGGCCAGTTAACTCGCTCGCCCTTGCCGATATCCTGATTCTTCTGTTCGATCCTCTTGACCTGCTGAATCCGGGATTTTTAATGACCAATGGCGCGGTTCTGGCAATATTTTTGATTTACCCTGTTTTTGTTCCCTCTCAACAACAGGGAGACGGGTTTCTGCGGGGCCTGGCAGGCGCCTTGCTCAGCAGCATCATGATTACCCTCGCGGCTATTATCGGAGTATCGCCAGTGATCGCCTACTACTTCGGTACCTTTTCGATGATCAGTATTCTCGCCAACATTCCCGTTGTGCTCTTTTCTACCTTGCTGATGTATGCTCTTGTGCCGATGCTGCTGGTCAATCTTGTGTCGGCCTCTGTTGCCTCATATTTTGCTGCAAGCTCATTTTTTTTTGCTGAACTCACCCTTCAGTCAGCTCTCTGGTTCAGCCGCATGCCCTTCGCCTCCATCACGATCAAGCCCGATGCAACGGAGGTATGGATTTACTACACGATGCTTGCCATTGCTCTCTTTTTCATCAATCGAAAAGCGTGGCCGAGGGCTGCCGTGACGCTCCTCATCGGTGCTAACATGCTCTTCTGGTACTCTTTTTTCTTGCAGCCTCAGCCGGTTGTTCCCACTATGGTGACCGTCAATCTTGGCAAAAACCTTGCTACTCTTTTTTCATCAGGCAGTGAAACCGTACTGATCGATGCCGGCAGGGCGCCACGTGACCGGAAACGCATTAACCAGCAGGTTACCGAGTACGGTCTCGACACCCCGACAGTTGTTGTACAGTTTTACACTCCAGACTCTCTCATTGCGCAGGTGCCCGCCCGCAAACACCTGCTCCAGGCCGGTACCCTCCTTGCCTTGCCCTCAATGGTCATTGTTCGCCCCGAAGAGAAGGTCATCAAAATCTGGAGCCGCAATTGTACCATGCTCATGGTGTCGGGCACAAGCTGTTTGAAAGGGGAGGATCGTTACAAAGCAGATATTGCCGTCCTCTGGCTCTACCGTTTCGGCGACAAACAGCAGCAGCAGATTGGGGCGTGGCTTAACTACGCAAAGCCGAAGCGTTGTATTTTTGTGCCGGGATCATTTCTTTCACACACCCAGTTTGTTGCGATGCGACGATTTGCCCTGAAGCATCAGGGGGTTGAAGTGCGAAGCAAGACGCAGCAGGTGGTGGTGAGGTAGGCGGGTTATGCTGGTAGAAAAAAAATTCACCTTCAAACGCCTTGTTTTGAGGCTTATCCTCGCATTCTTGGGTCAAGGGCATCGCGGACACCGTCGCCGATCAGGTTGAAGCAGACGACTGTGGTCAGGATGGCAATACCGGGGAACGTTGAAATCCACCAGTAGTTTAAAAGGCTGTCGCGTCCTTCATTGATAATGTTGCCCCAGCTTGGAGTCGGAGGCTGAACGCCAAGACCAAGAAAGGAGAGCCCCGCTTCAGTAAGGATAATGCTGCCGATTCTCAGGGTTGCCGCTATAATGACCGGTGTAAGGGTATTGGGCGCAAGGTGGCGGAAGATTATTCTCATGTTTGAAAGCCCGAGAGACTTTGCGGCAAGGATAAACTCCTGCTCTTTGAGCGAAAGCACCTGGCTTCTGACTATTCTGGCCACTCCCATCCAGCCGGTAAAGGAGAGGGTGATGACGATGAGATAGATGGAGTTGCCGAAGGTTGCGATGATGATGAGAATGAGAAAGAGCGCAGGAAAGGCGATCAGAACATCAACAATTCTCATCATGACGGCATCGATCCAGCCGCCGAAATAGCCAGATGAGACACCAATGACGGTGCCAAGGGTAACTGAAATCAGAACAACCAGAAAGCCTATTGAAAGCGAGATTTTCGAGCCGTAGATGACGCGGCTGAGAATGTCGCGTCCGTATTGGTCTGTACCGAGAATGAAGGTGCGGGTAACAGCAATTTTGTGGTCTTTGGCTCCAGCCAGTTCTTCGAGAGGTATGGATTTAATACGTATGCCCTGGCGATAGATCACCTTGTTGCCTTCGAGGTGGTATTCGTTGACAAACCTGATGGTGTTTGGTTCATTGCGTGTTTTCAGTTTCTGGAAATCACTGATCAGACTGTTTGCAAGTTCTATGGTTGTTCCGTTGCCTTTTTGCAGGGGGATGATCAGGTTTTTTGGTTGATTGAGCACCAGTGCGTCCAGTCGCGCCAAAGGTGGTTGGCAGGCAGTGACAAGAAAGTCCTGCTGGTCATAAGGGCTGAAGGGAG
Organism: Chlorobium sp.; assembly: GCA_049317185.1. Taxonomy (GTDB): domain Bacteria; phylum Bacteroidota; class Chlorobiia; order Chlorobiales; family Chlorobiaceae; genus Chlorobium. Next base: position 5,913 of record JBMOIS010000015.1, read on the forward strand.
CAATGAACGGAGCAAGAAATGCTGCTGAGTAGAGGACGAAAATCACGGCTGAAGCGTAGAGGGCTATGGTATGGCGCATGAACGCTCTCAGGCTAATTTTGCCGAGGCTCAACTCTTTGTGTGTCGGCACTCTTTTTTCATGGAAAGATTTTTTGGCTATAAGCGCAAACATGATCGGAAGTGCAACGAGGTAGATCGCTCCAGCCCAGAATTCAATAATCTCTGGAGTGAATATTTCCGTGAAAGCTTCAGGCGCGGAGAGAAAAAGCGCGGTCGCTGTAAAAAGGGAACGGAAACTTATCAGTACAAGCTCTGCCTTGACAAACAGGATGAGCAGAAAAACAACGACAGAGATCAACAGAAAAAGGCGCATTCCTTTTTTCTGGACTTTGATTGGCCCTTCACCGGATTTGTTGTCCAGCAGAAATGATGGTGTGCGGCTCTCTGTGTTCAAGCTTGTAGGGCTATCGGTGAATGTAATTGCATGGAACAAAAAAAAGCTGCTTTTCCAGTGAGAAAAAGCAGCTTTGCATAGTAAAGAACGGGTTTTGTCAACAGCGGCTGAAAAGGTCTCAAACTGCCGTTGCCGGAGCCTCTTCGGCAGTAGCTTCTGCTTCTTTTTTCGAGGCAAGTATGGTTATAACCGGCGCGTCAGGATCGTCCATGATGGTGAGTTCTGAATAGGTATCCATCGGGATCTGTTTGACATGAAGTGAGTGACCAATTTCAAGCGCGGTTACATCAATCACGATATGATCAGGCATATTTTCCGGTTTGCCCTTTATGGTGAGCGCATGAAGAATAATCTGTAGTTTCCCGCCTTTTTCAACTCCGGCGCTGTCGCCGGAAACAGCAACAGGAACTTCGAGTTCAATGATTTCGTCAGCCGAAAAAAGCTGAAAGTCGGTGTGAATGATCCTGTCAGTCACCGGGTGAAATTGAACATCTTTGATAAAAGAACGTTTAATTTTGCCGTCAGGAAACTGAAGATCAATAATATGCGATTCAGCCGAATGCACAATTTTGTTTAAGGCCAACTCATTGATGCCGATGGCGACGGTTTCTTCACCTTTATGATAAACAACAGCAGGAACAATACCGTTCTTCCGAAGTTTTTCAGCGTCTCCCTTTTTGATAATACGAGGCTCTACCCCTAATACAATAGTTTCCATGCTCTTCCTTTATCTCTTTTATCGCTTGTGTTTAATGAAGGTTCGTAAGTTTTTCGATGATATTTTTGCTGTCGAACAGGCAACTGACAGAATCATCTTCATAAATACGTTTTATAGCTTCGCCGATGAGGTTGCTGACAGATACGGTCTCAATTTTCGGTGAGTAGGCGTGATTCGTGACAACCGAATCGGTTACGATCAATTTTTCAAGTATTGAAGCATTGATTCTCTCAATGGCCGGGCCCGAAAGAATGGGGTGCGTAGCTGCTGCATATATCTTGAGTCCGCCAGCTTCACGGATGGCCTTAGCTGCGTTTACTATGGTTCCGGCAGTATCGATCATATCGTCAACGAGCAGGACGTTTTTGCCTCTGACATCACCGATAATGTTCATGACTTCTGCAACATTGGCCGCTGGCCGGCGTTTGTCGACAATCACCAGATCGGTGCCGAGTTCTTCTGCAAATTTTCTGGCGAGCTTGACACCGCCAACATCAGGAGAGGCTACAACAAGATTATCGCGAAATTCTCTGTGACGGATGTCGTTGATCAGCACGACACTGGAATAGAGGTGATCGAACGGAATATCAAAAAATCCCTGAATCTGCGGAGCATGCAAGTCCATGGTCAGAATACGGTTAGCTCCAGCCTGTGTAAGCAGGTTCGCAACAAGTTTTGCGGTGATGGCAACGCGTGGCCGGTCTTTTCTGTCCTGTCGTGCATAGCCGTAATAGGGCATAACGGCGGTGATTCTTGCTGCTGAAGACCTTCTTGCAGCATCAATCATGATCAGCAGTTCCATCAGGTTATCGCCCGGCGGATTAGTGGACTGGATGATGAAGAGGTCAGATCCACGGACTGATTCGAAATAGTTGACCGAAATTTCCCCGTCGGAAAAGTTGTCGACCTTGGCATTACAAAGCGCCATGTCGAGGTATTCAGCAATTTTTTCGGCAAGGGCCGGATTACTGCGCCCTGCGAAAATTTTAATAGGTTTTGCCTTTGTGTCCTGCATTTTCAATTGAAAAGGGATTATATTAACGGCAGTACATTTAACGCCGGGGTGGATGTCAAAATCGTTTTTTCTTGAAATGACTCCATTCAAGCGAAGTCGAATATAAATAAAAAGGCTGAAAAATTAACTAATTTTTTCCTCTTTCTAAAGCGGGTTTATTTGCTTGAAAAATATGACTATTCAGGAGATCAGGGACTATCTTGGGCAATTTTTTGATACGGTTGAACTTGCAGGGAGTGCCGACCGGGTTATTTATGGTCCCGCAAAGATTGAAACCGCCGGTACAGGGCAGGTGAGCTTTATTGCCAACGAGAAGTATGCACGGTTTCTGGCCTCAACAGCGGCTTCGCTGGTTATTGTTCATCGTTCGATGAGTGTTGATGAGTTTATCCAGAGCAGCTCTTTTCTTAAAGTTGACGATCCCTATACTGCGTTTGTGTTTCTCCTGGAGAAATTTTCAACACCACGTTCCATATCGGCAAAAGGTATTGCTTCAACGGCTGTGATTGGCGAAGGGGTTTCAATTGGAGAAGGTGTCGCAATTGGAGAGTACGCTGTAATCGGTGATCGCTGTTCGATTGGGAGTAACGCCGTTATTGGCGCTCATACCGTTCTTTTCCACGATGTCTCTCTTGGTGAAGGGACGGTTCTTTTGCCTGGTGTTACTTGCTACGATGGTACTTGTGTTGGCAAAAGGGTAGTCATCCATTCTGGGAGTGTTATCGGAGCCGATGGTTTTGGGTTTGCCCCGCAGAAAGACGGTTCTTATGTGAAAATTCCTCAGATGGGTATTGTGGAAATCGGCGATGATGTGGAAATTGGGGCCAATTCCACCATTGATCGTGCTACCATGGGAAGCACCGTTATTGGCAGGGGAGTGAAGATTGACAACCTGGTACAGGTTGCCCATAACTGCACGATTGGTGCCGACACTGTCATTGCCGCACAGGCCGGTATTTCGGGAAGCGTAACCGTTGGCCGTCACTGCCTGATAGGGGGGCAAGCTGGATTTGCAGGTCATCTTGAGCTTGCCGATAACATACAGGTTGCTGCCAAAACAGGAATCTCGAAATCCTTTCTTCAGCCTGGTATTGCCCTGCGGGGAACTCCCGCACAACTGATGCGCGACCAACTGAAACACGAGGCGATGCTGCGCAACCTCGGAGCGATGAAGGACAAACTTGATCGCCTTGAAGCTGAAGTGAAAGAGCTGAAGAGTAAGTAATAAAACACAATCTTTTACAAAGAACATTCACTGCAATAAGGTCACTTCCTCAACGAATGGCCTTATTAGTGCGCAACATGGTTTGATTCAGTCGTCAAAGGACTCCGCAATGGAATCGTCAATATCGTCAACAGTCTCCTCTGCTTCGAACCAGTCGTCTCGATTTTCTCCGTGTCGTTCTCCTTTCTTTTTCCAAAGGTAATATGCCGCGAGCCTGACCGATTCGTCGCGCTCTTTTTCTGGCAGACGGGGGCCGCTCCTCTTACCCTTCCTCTTTGGGGATGATTTGCTTGACATGGCGGTTTGATTTTTTTCAAGGGTTAGAAAATATCCAGTGTCAATGTCCCGATGAAATCGGGACATTGACACCCGTTCATCCCTCCCAGTGCTCGTAGCCAGGAATCCTGCACGTATAAGGATTATTACCCTCTACGTTAAAGTGCGTCATCATTGCGTCCCACTCCACAAGCCTGATCTCATTCAGGGTACATACAAACCCCTCTTTTTTGACATGGGCCATAAGTCGATCCCTGCACTCCGGGTCCGATTTAAGCTTGTCAATAAACCCTTTTGCCTGTATTTTCGACATAAATGACTCCATTTATTGGCAATGAAATATCACCCGTTGATAATGACATAAACACGACACAATTTTGTTCAACAATTCTTTCGTGTGAGAAGTTCCAGTTCTTGCCATATATATCATTGCCTTCCCGGCTCCGTGAATGAATGGTTCGGTAATTGCTCCAGAAAGAGAAGGTTATGAGAGGTTTCTGGGCACCTGAGAGGAGTGGTGGTGCAAAATGGGTGTCGAAAGTGAAATGTCCATCACAAAAGTAAAGCGTGAAGGGAAGGAGAGCAGTACCTGGTCGACCTCAAATTCAAAGGAATAGATGCCGCTCAGGGTATGGAGAGTCTCGCATTGAGAATGCTTTCGGAGCGCCTTGTTGTGCAGGCGTACTCCAAGCCCTTCTCTTGATGCCAGTTGCCCGAAGTAGTTTCTGATGCCCTCAAGAGTTATGACGGTATGGGGTGAAAATGTCGGGATAAGGACTGCTGATTCATTGTAAAGAGCTGTAATGTCATCGGCATTTCCGCTACAGACTCTTGTAACCCATTGAAAAAGAACCTCTTCGGCAGTTTTAAAATACGTCATGGTATAAACTTTTGTTTTTCCATTGGAGTGCTCTCTCGGCACATGAAGCCATGATGAGCTGGCATTTGTGGATGGAAAGGTAAACAATTTTTATTTTTTCTCAGGTCAATAATTACAAAGCCCGAACTGAATGTGTTCAGGCTTTGTGTAAAAAGAGATTTTCAGCGAAACGTTACAGTTTCAGCTCACCGGATTCTGCCTGGCGTTTGAGTGCTTCGTCTGCATAGATCAGTACCTCAACGCGGCGGTTAAGCCTGCGACCAGTTTCCGTTTCGTTGGTTGAAACAGGTCGTGTTTCACCGTATCCCACAGGGGAAACTCTGCTGCCTGAAACACCATAGGCTTTCAGAAGTGTTGCGACCGATTCAGCGCGTCTTTCGGAGAGCAACTGGTTTGTGGTCTCACTGCCGATATTGTCGGTATGACCTTCGATGACAATGTTGGTGTCGCTGTACCGGTTTAGAATTCTTGCGAGTTGTTCAATATTACTCCGGCTGGGGGCCGTGATGGTTGAAGAGCCGGTAGAATAGAGAATACCGGAGTCAAAAACCACCCTGATGCTTTCTCCAACACGTTCTACTTTTGCGCCTTCAACATTTCGATCAATTTCGGCGGCTTGTTTATCCATGTAATTACCGATAATTGCTCCAGTAGCCCCTCCGACGACGGCCCCGATAATTGCGCCTTTAGCCCAACTGCCCGAGCGGCTGCCGATAAGACCGCCAAGAATGCCACCAGCGGCAGCTCCGATCTGAGCATCTCGTCCAGCATTTGTTGTTGTTTGGCAACCCCACGTCAGGCTTGTCATGGCAAGGATAAGCAAAAATGCCAAAGGCTTTGTAAATTTTTGAAACAGTGTCATTGCTTTATAATGTTTATGAGTTTAATAAAACCTTGGAAAAACCCCGCAGTCCAAAAACAGACGATTATTAGATCGGAGTCTCGTTTTTTCAAAAGGGCCGAAGAATTCATGAAATCATTCAGGCACCAAAGGAATAATATAACAAGTTTACATTTTTGAACCTTGAACCAATTCACCGCCGATCATGCAAAACGTTCAAAAAGCTTCCTACTTTGGCCTCAATGCTTCCACCGGATCGAGATTTGCGGCTTTCCATGCCGGAAAAAGTCCAAAAGTCATGCCGATGCCCGAACAGACAACCATGGAAACAGTTATCCATAGCCATGGAAATATAGGCGGCAGATTAAATTGCAATGCTACGATATTGCCGACCGTGATGCCGGTTGTAATGCCAATCAGAGCGCCGGCGAGGGAGAGAAAAAGCGATTCAAAGAGAAACTGATGAAGAATTATTTTGCGGGGCGCTCCAATCGATTTTCTGATTCCGATCTCCCTGGTTCTTTCTGTGACGCTGACCAGCATGATGTTCATGATGCCAACTCCGGCGGTCAGGAGGGCCATAAAGCTGATGATAAAGGCTCCGGCACTGATGGCCCTCTGGATATCTCTGAATGAATCAATGAGTGATTCATTGGTTCTGATCTCGAAATCATTGGGCTCCTTGACGGTCAAACCTCTCGCCAGTCTCATTGCTCCGATTGCCTGGTCGATGGCAAGAGGATATTCTTTGCGTGAGAGTGCTTCAACGGTAAGAGATAGACTGCTTTTTTCGTTAACATGGTCGAGGTATCGTGTAATGGGGATGAGCACAAAGTTGTCCTGACTTTGACCGAACGCGGCCCCTTTTTTGTTAAAAACACCGGCAACAGTATAGACCTCTCCGTTTACCTTGATAAATTTATTTTGCGGGTTCTCGCCTGAAGGAAAAAGTGTTGCAGCAACTTCGCTTCCAAGGATGGCTGTATTTTTTGCAGATCGGATATCTCCTGCAGAGAGATTCCGACCGGTCGCTATGGTATAGCCACTTGATGCTGAAAAGTTCTCATCACCGCCTGTAATGGTGACATCGGGGTTGGTGGTCAGGTTTGCATATTTTGCCTGATTGGCCATACTTGAGATGATAAAGCCGATCGTTCGGGCTTTGGTATCCATGTTTTTCCTGAAAATCAGTGCCTGCTGCCAGGAGATATCCTTCCTGTTCGCAAGGAGGTTTCTGTTGTGCCCGCTTCCAAAAACAGTTGCAGGATTTTTCTGTATCTGAAAGGTGTTGGCCCCAAGGCTTGTCAGGCCCGATTCGACGCTTTTGTCGATGGCATCAAGGGCGGTCATGACTGCAATGATGGAAAATACACCCACCGCGACACCCATAATGGTGAGCCATGAGCGGAGCTTGTTGACGGCGAGAGAGGAGATCGCCTGTGTGATGGTTTCACGCAGCAGCATAAGCACTTTTATTCATAACGCAGTGAGTCAGCCGGGTCAAGTTTTGATGCCGTCACGGCAGGAGCAAGGCCAGAGATAATTCCTGTGATGACCGAAACCGCAAGGCTTGCAATGACAAGGTCAAGAGAGAACTGGATTGGAAAATCGGGCACAATTTTTTCGATGGCAAAGGTCATGAAGAGTGCTGTTGCCAGTCCGACAGCCCCGCCAATAAGACATATCATCACTGATTCTATCAGAAACTGCAACAAGATCGTTTGTCGTCTGGCTCCAAGAGCTTTGCGCAGTCCGATCTCTCTGGTGCGCTCTTTCACGCTGACAAAGGTGATGTTCATGATGCCGATAGCGCCGACAAAGAGTGACATGCCTGTGATGAAGATTCCTGCCACGGCAATGCCATTTTTGATGGGGTCAAGCTGGCTTTTGAATGCTTTCTGTTCGTTGATTGAAAAGTCCTCATCTTTTCCCGGGGCAATCCTCCGAATCCTTCTCATGATCCCGAGCAGCTCCTCCTTGGCCTCTTCAATGTGTGTCTGGTTTTTGATTTTCACTCTTATTGTTATGAACATGTTTTTTCCGTAAGCTTTTTCAAAGGCACCGAGCGGCATGATGATCTGGTTATCAAAACTGAAAAGGCCAAGAAACTTTCCCTGTTTTTTGAAGAGCCCGATAATGCGGAATTTGCGGTTTTTGATCTGGATCGATTTACCGAGAGCAGGCTCATTGGGAAAGAGTCCGACGGCAATATCGTCACCGATGACGCAGACCATTTCGCTTCTGACGGACTCACCAGGGGTAAAGAATCTGCCGGAAGTGAGATTGCCGGAAGCGGTTTGAAGGTAATCATGGGTGGTGCCAAGAGAAAAGAGCTGTTCGAGGGTTCGTTCCCTGTTTTTGGCCGATGCCTGGTAGGTCGACATCTGCGGAACGGCTATGCTTAGTTCCGAACGGGGATTGTCGGCAATAATCCTGTTAAGTTGATCAGCATACTCTGTCTTCAGGTCAGGACGGTTTCTGTACCGCCACCACTGGCCCATCGTGCTCCATGATGATTTTTGCACATAGATGACATCATAGCCCAGCATGGCAAGGCTTTTATCAAATCCTCTGTCGATGCCGTTTATAGCAGTACCCATCATGGTAATGGCAACAATGCCAATAATGACACCGAGCGCGGTGAGAAACGACCGTGTTTTGTTTGCCCTGATCTGGAAAAGTGCCATTTTCAGGCTCTCTTCACTCTCATAACGGAACTGTCGGAAGGTCAATGTCATTGCCTGGTGTCGCTTTCGATTTTTCCGTCCCTAAGACGAATGACCCGGCGGGTGTAGCGGGCAATATCCTCTTCATGCGTGATCAGGATAATGGTGTTGCCTGCTTCAGAAAGCGCTCTAAAGATATCCATGATGTCGTGGCTTGTTGCCGTATCAAGGTTGCCTGTTGGTTCATCGGCAAGGATGATTGACGGCTTGTTGATGAGCGCCCTTGCAATGGCCACCCGTTGAATCTGGCCGCCGGAAAGCTCGGATGGTTTGTGCGTGATCCGGTCGCCAAGACCAACGCTTGCAAGGGCTGCTGTGGCACGCTCTTCGCGCTCTTCAGGTGCAACACCGGCATAGATCAGAGGCAGTTCAACATTCCGCAGGCAGTTAAGGCGGGGAAGCAGATTGAAGGTCTGAAAGACAAATCCGATTTCGCGGTTCCTGATGCGTGCGAGCTCATCATCGTCCATTTCGGCCACATTCTGACCATTGAGCTCATATCTGCCAGAAGTTGGTGTATCCAGACACCCGATAATATTCATGAGTGTTGATTTTCCGCTGCCCGATGGCCCCATGATTGCGGCATAGTCGTTCAGCTTGAAATCAAGGTCGATTGAGTCAAGTGCCCGGACGACCTGATCACCCATTTCATAGAATTTACAGAGCGACTGCATGGTGATGATAGCGTTGTTTGGCATTGCGGGTATTAACGTTTCGAAGGTTTAACCATACATCCATTCTTGAGGTCTTTGGTAATGGCACTGTAACTTCCAGAAACAACCTCTTCTCCTTTTCTGAGGCCCTCGGTGACAATGATATGGGTATTGTCAGTCGTTCCGGTTTTTACCGGTCGGAACCATGCTCTGCCTGATTTGATGACAAAGACTCCCTGCCCGCCTTCAAGCGCTTTGCCGGGAACAGCAATGGTAACGGAGTTTTTCTCCGGTTTTGGAGTCACCGTCGGTTCAGATGTTTCCCTTATCGTCACGCTTTGAATAGGGACGACAAGGGCGTTATTGACCCGTTCTGACTCAATATCCGCCGTAGCACTCATGCCTGGTTTCAGCAGGCGTTCATGGTTGAAGATGCGGATCTTCACTGAAAAATTGGTTACCTCTTCCTGCGTACCGGTCGCTTTGGAAATCGCCGAATTGGAAATTTCACGGACAACCCCCTTAAAAATCCTCTCACCGAAAGCATCCACCGTGATGGAGACGGGATTGCCCGGTTTGACGTTGACAATGTCGTTTTCATTGACCTCAACTTCCACCTGCATGCTGTCAAGATTTGCAAGACGCAACACTTCCGTGCCAGGAAACTGCCCTGTGCCGACAACACGTTCGCCAAGCTTGCTGTTCAGCACGATGATGGAACCGTTGATAGGTGCTTGTGCCACAGTTTTTTTCATCCTGTCCTGATTTTGCTGAAGCAGGCTTTTATTCTGTTCTATGGTATGAACGGACGCATTAAAGCTTGCCTGAGCTGCTTGTGCGTTGGTTTTTGATGCTATATAGTCGGATTCGGAGATCAGTTTATCCTTGTAAAGCAGCGATGCTTTGCGGAAATCATCATCAGCTTTAAGCTTTTTTGATTGCGTCTCAAGGCTCTGCGATTTTGCGGAATTAAGCTGCGCAAGGCTTTGTTCTACCTGGTTGATGTAAATATCCGGCTGGATTTTAAACAGCAGATCTCCTTTTTGTACCATCTGACCATCCTGAACAGGCAATTCAATAATTTCGCCCGACACATCCGGAGAAATGTTGAGCACAAGTTCCGGTTCAATTTTTCCGGTTGCCGTAACGATATGCACAACCTCTTTGATAAATGCTTGTTCAGTGGTTACCTCAACAGGTTTTTCACGAAACTTGAGAAGCGTTAAAATGACAGCAGTTCCGGTCAGCAGAACGGCAAAAGTTATCAAGACTGTTTTTCGTTTCAGAAAGGATGGTCGTTTGCTCATCGGTATGGTATACTGAATTCTGGTTGCTATGGTAGTGGTGCATTGCCCGTTGTGAAATCAAGAACATTTTTTTGAAGCGCCAGATTACAGGTTGCCTGTGAAAGAGTTGAGCGGGCATTGAAAAGAGTGGCGCGGGCGGTGCTGAGTTCAATAAAGCTTGCGGCTCCAAGGTCATACTTTTTCTTGATGCCCTCAAAGGCGGCGTGTGCAGCCTTCAGGCTCACCCTGGCAGTTTCAATCTGGCTGAAGGCTGATGTATACTCGCCGGCAGCCTGCTGAAGATCAATGATAATATTTCTTTTAAGCTCGGCAACATCGAGCAACTTGTTCATCTGGTTGACGTTGGCTGATTGCACATTGTAGCGGGTCTGAAATCCGTCAAAAAGCGCCCAGTTCAGGTTCAGCATCACCGAATAACCAATGGAATTTCCAAGCTGATCTGAGAGCGGGGGATAGGAGTATTCTGTGGTTGAGCCGTTGTATGTTTGGCGCAAGTACTCAGTTCCTGCAGTGCTTGCGTTGAACTTGAGGTCAAGGCTTGGATACCACTGGGCCCTCGCCTCGGTGATCTGCCATTTTGCCACTCTTGTCTCAAGCTCTTTGCTTTTAAGATCGTTCCGCCGGTTCAGTGCAACAATGACAAGGCTGTCGATATCAGGTTTTACAAAAGCCACAGTTTTCAGCTCGTCTGGTGAGGGCACGAGGGCGATTTTTGTTTCCGGATCGATCTGCAGACGGCGCAACAGCTCAAGAACACTTTGCTGCCAGCGAGTCTCTGCCTTGATGACCGAAAGCCGACTTTCAGCAACATCAGCCTGTTGCTGGTATCTGTCGATCATGGATTTAAGGCCCACCTGAAACTGTCGTTCTGTGAGAGTCAGTTGATTCCGGGCAGTCAAAAGGTTTTCGCGCGAAATTTCAAGGAGTTCACGATTCAGGAGTACCTGGTAATATGCCTGGGTGACATCGAAGGCCACACTCTGCAGCGCATAGGTCAGGGAGTGGCTGGCAGCCTGTTTATTGTCGAGAGATGATTGCAGCGCAGCGTAATCGTGGAAGCCATTAAAGAGATTCAGAGATGTTGTCAGGGTAAAATTAACCGATTCGTTTTCTGTTTTGATGTTAAATGGCGAAGTGGCAGGGTAGTATTGAGAATTCGTTGCATAGCTTCGACTGAGGTTATAGGGAATATAGCCCGCTGATACAGAAAGTCGGGGAAGAAAGCTGCCGTAACTTCTCAAAACATCAGCCCCCTGGAGTTTCAGGTTGTATTCAGCCTTTTTTGCTGAAGTTGCGTTTTTCAGCGCTATCTCAATACAATTGGCAAGAGAGAGCTTTCTTTCAGCCATTTCTGCGCTCAGTCCAGTCAAGGGCCAAGCGAAAAAATGCGCAATAATAAAAAGTGATAATAAAAGTCTGGAAACCAAGATACTTGCGCTAACCGTTTAAAGAAGTCAATTATTGCCATTCATCCTGGACGCAATATACTCAATCGTTTCATTTCATGGAGTCTCATTTCGCGGGGCTCTTACAGTCGATCAAGGAGCAAGTCAATCTGCACTTGATACTGTTCAGCGTTCTGGGGTTTAAGCTGTATAAGATGCGTATAGATTTTTATGGATTTTTTGTAAGCACCTTGAGCGGAAAAAAGATTTGCCAGGCTTTCGGTTGGCACAGCAATAGCGGTATCGTCTGAAAAAGGCATCTTTTGTTCAAGGATCGAGGTCGGATCGGAGTTTTCTGATGTTTTTACCGGTTCAAAGTTCATGAGTGCCGCCGAAAGTTGTTCCAGCTCATCAGTGACAGGGTCGAAAATGGTGGATGTGGCATTCAAATGCTCTCCGCTTGATGATGCCTGAAGGTCAAGGAGTTCTTTCCATGCGACCTGGTTTGCTGGAGCTATGCAGCAACATTTTCGCAGATATTCACCAGCCAGAGCGCATTGATTGAGCCCAAGAAGCGCTTTTGCATAGAGCATGGAAAAAAGATATGAGTTCGAAAACAGGTCGGAAAATAAGTCGAGCTTGTCAATTCCTGACCGGAACTCTTTTCTTGATATGTCAAGCGAAACCTCTGCAAAAAAAAAGTAGGGGTTCGTCATCACAGGTGTGTCGGTTCCAGAGCGAGCTGAATCAGACGCTCTGCAAGTTCCGGAAAAGGGATGCCGACAGCGTCCATAAGCCTGGGGTACATACTGATATCGGTGAATCCAGGAATGGTATTGACCTCGTTCAGCACGATCTCTCCACTCTCTTCATCAACAAAAAAATCAACTCTCGACATGCCCCGGCACCCCAGCGCCTTGTATGCCCGGAGTGCAGCCTCTCTGACTTTTTCCTGAAGGTCATTGGAAATTCGGGCCGGTATGTAATATTTTGCGGTATCGAAAATGTATTTATCCTGATAGTCATAGAACTCCTTGCCGGGCTCAATTTCACCGCATACGGAGGCTTGTGGTTGCTCGTTGCCCAACACGGCGATTTCAATCTCCTTTCCCTTGATCGTTTTTTCGACAAGAACCTTCCGGTCGAGTGAGCAGGCATGTTGAAGGGCTTGAGAAAGCTCTCCGCTATGATGCACTTTTGAGATTCCTATCGAAGAGCCAAGATTGGCTGGTTTGATAAAAAACGGGTACTCAAACTGCTTTTCAATCAAGGAGTGAGTCGTTTCAGGGCTTGCCTGATAATCGGCACTGAAGAGTGTTATGGAGGGAGCGACTGTAATGCCTGCATCGGCAACACACAGTTTGGTGATCGCCTTGTCCATGGTGAGAGCGGAGGAGAGGACTCCACAACCTGTATACGGAATTCCGCAGGTATCCAGAAACCCCTGGATGCGGCCGTCTTCTCCATAAGTACCGTGAAGTGCGAGAAAAGCCACTTCGATTCCATTCGCTCTGAAATCAAGATCAAAAGGTTTCTGGTTGCTGCGCTGAACCATGTCACGAACTTTTTCTGTTGCGGCTTCAAGCGAAGATGTTCTTAAAAGAGCAGAGAGATCAAGGCTCAGCATGTCGCGGGCAATACCCTCCAAAAGCCAGTTTCCATCATGCGTGATATAGATCGGAAGAACCCTGTAGCGTTCAGCGTTGATGTTTGCTGCAATTGACTGAGCAGAGATGATCGATATTTCGTGTTCAGCAGACCGGCCTCCAAAAATGAGAGCAACAGTAATGGGTGACATCATAAGCTTTGGTGACAGTTGAATAACGGGTGCATTTTTCAGGAAAATAGCGGTCTGGGAGAACATTTCCGTACACTTTTTTTGTTACAAAATCCTTTTCAACTATCTTGATCGAAATTTTCAATGATGAACACACTTTTTTCCAGGGTTTATTGTCTGGATTCCGGTTTTCACACCGGGGAAGAAAATATGGAGGTGGACCGGTGCCTTATGGCTTCATTTCTTGATGGCCGGTTTCAGAAGCGGTTCGGCCAGGACAGTTGTCTCTGGCGGTTTTACGCATGGCACCCTTATGCTGTTACCCTGGGCTACAATCAGGATGTTTCCGGGATTGACAGTGACAAATGTCGTTCAGCAGGAATTGATGTTGTCAGAAGGCCTACTGGAGGCCGAGCCGTCTTTCATGCCGAAGAATTTACCTACAGCTTTTTTACGGAGTCAGCGGAGCATAGTTCTGAGCTGTACCGGATGGTGCATGAGGTGATCAAGCTTGCTCTTGAAAGTCTTGGCATTCATGCTGAGTTCTGCCGTTCGACTCTTGCCCGCCCGCAGGGTGGGAGAGGATCTTCGGAAACCGTGAGCTGTTTTACTGCCTCAGCCAGGTATGAGCTGCAGGTAGAGGGTCGGAAATTGGTTGGATCAGCACAGCGGAGAACCCGTAATACTCTTTTGCAGCACGGATCGCTTCCACTCTCATCACGCCATAAGGAACTTTGCACCTTTATTGCGTTGTCAGATGGGAATGCTTTTGAGGAGATCAGGAATGAGATGGAGCAAAAAACCACTTCACTGGAAGAGATTATGGGCTACATTCCAGAATATTCCCGTCTTGTTGAACTCATGCAGAGTGCTGCAGGCAAGCTGCACGGTGTTGAGGTGGTGGAGCTTCAGCCCGACGAATTGTCAGAACTTGCAAGATGATTATGAACATTTCAATTTATTAAAAGGTAAAAGATTACAATGAATAAAAGCATTCAGCAGAAAGGCGCCCATGTTACGACAAGAAGGTTGCTTGACATGAAACAGAATGGCGAAAAAATATCAATGCTGACCGCTTATGATTATACCATGGCCAGAATTCTTGATCGGGCAGGTGTTGATGTTCTTCTCGTGGGGGATTCAGCAAGCAACGTCTTTTCCGGACACAGTACGACCTTGCCGATCACGATTGAGGAGATGATCTATCACGCAAAGGCTGTTGTCAGTGGGGTGCATGCAGAGAGTGGTCGGGCCATGGTGGTAACCGATATGCCGTTTATGAGCTACCAGCTTTCAGGAGAGGAGGCATTGCGCAATGCCGGAAAAATAATGAAAGAGCATGAGTGTGATGCCGTAAAGCTTGAGGGCGGCAGGGTTATTGCCGAGACCGTCAAGAGAATTACTGACGTAGGGATTCCTGTTATGGGCCATCTCGGTCTCATGCCACAATCGATCTACAAGTACGGGAGTTATCGGGTTCGGGCCCAGGAGGAGAAGGAAGCCGAAGAACTTCTTGAGGATGCCAAAATTCTCGAACAGGCGGGGGCGTTTGCCATTGTGCTTGAAAAAATCCCCTCTGCCCTGGCAGCCAAGGTTACCCGTTCTCTTACTATTCCAACGATAGGCATTGGTGCCGGGGTTGAATGCGATGGACAAGTGCTTGTTATTAACGATATTCTCGGTCTCAACCGCGAGTTTCATCCCCGTTTTGTCAGGCAGTATGCCGATTTAAACACGGTTATCGAACAGGCGGCCAGGAAGTATGTCGAAGATGTCAGGCAGGGAGACTTTCCTTCGGCTGATGAAAGCTATTGAGCGTGATCTACCGGAAAAGTTTTTTTATCCATGGACAGGATTATTTCGTCGTTCTAAAAAGAGTATATAATTCGTTACATTTAAAGCCTGAAACCAGAAAAAACGGATAATAGATCGAGATACTCCTCAATTTTATGAATGATACTGGCAAACAGGACGGTCAAAAACGCTATCCTCCTTTTCTGAAAAACGGTTCTAAAGTGCGTTCACCACGCTTTCCGTTTGTGTCGCGATCGTTCGTTCCTTCGGTCTTTACGGTCATGAATATGGTTTCCGGCTATATTTCCATTGTTATGTCGGGAGAAGGGAGTTTTGTTGCCGCATGCTGGTTTATTATTCTGGCCTCATTTTTTGATACTATCGACGGCTTTGTGGCAAGGGTGACCAATGGCACCTCTGATTTTGGTGTTGAGCTCGATTCTCTCTCCGATCTTGTCTCCTTCGGCGCTGCTCCGGCCTATCTGGTCTATAAGTTTGGCCTTGAAGGGTTACCGGGCATGGCCGGTATTTGTGTCAGTTCTCTGCTGATGATCGGGAGTGGTCTGAGGCTTGCCCGATTTAATATCAGCATGATCGGGTATGAAAAAGAGTCCTTTTCGGGTCTTCCGACACCCGCACAGGCGTTGACTATTGTTGGTTTTGTGCTCTGGATGGGTGGTGATCCGTTTTTCCCTGTTGCATCAATGCAGATGGTTCTGGCCGGGCTTTCAACCGCTCTTGCACTGCTTATGGTCAGCAAGGTAAACTATGATGCACTGCCCAAGCCAACAGTTGAATCTTTCAGACGGCAGCCTGTGCAAATGGCACTCTATATTATAGCCATGTTCTGTGTGCTTCTCTTTCATTCCAAAGCTTTTTTTCTTGCGATGTTGTTGTATATTCTGCTCGGTATTGTGAGGTCAATCACCCTGCTGTGGCGTCGTCAGTGGCAGACCTGATGTTTTTTTATTCACCCATTATTCTTGATAATGCCATATATCGCAAAAATAAAGGTTACCCTGCGTCAGTCAATTCTTGATGTTCAGGGAAAAGCTGTCGATCATGCCCTGAAAAATCTTGGCTATAGTACCGTGGAATCGGCAAGAATAGGCAAATATATCGAGGTGACTGTCAATGAAGAGGAACTTGTTCAGGCTGAACGTATCTGCAATGAGATCTGTCAGAAATTGCTGTCAAATCCGGTTATGGAAAATTATTCTCTTGAACTGGAACATGTCGAATAACCGGCTGCTTCCGGCATTTCGCCCTTGCGGGGCCTATAACTCAAAACACTCTCGACAATCAAAGAGCTTGCTTTATGTCTGAAATATCCGTAGGGGTTGTGGTTTTTCCGGGTTCAAACTGTGATCATGATACTGAGCATGCTGTTGCTTCATTCAGTGGTGTAAAACCTGTCATGCTCTGGCATAATGACCATGATCTCCAGGGGGTCAGGGCGATTATTCTGCCAGGCGGCTTTTCTTATGGCGACTATTTGCGAGCAGGCTCAATTGCACGTTTTTCTCCTGTCATGAAGGAGGTGATTGAGTTTGCAGGCAAAGGATTTCCGGTGCTTGGCATCTGCAATGGATTTCAGGTGCTGCTGGAGAGCCGGCTGCTTGATGGAGCTCTTTCCCGAAACCGGGATAAAAAATTTCTTTGCTGCCAGACCAGCATCAGGCCGGTGAACTGCTCGACGATGTTTACCAGTCTGTATAAAGAGGATGAAGTGCTCAGTATACCCATTGCGCATGGTGAGGGCAACTACTTTGCTCCTCCCGAAGTGGTCGAAAGCCTTGAAGAGCATGATCAGGTTGTTTTCAGGTATACCGACGCGCAAGGCCTTGTGACTGATGAAGCCAATCCAAACGGCTCGCTGAACAATATTGCCGGCATTATCAATCGGCAGGGGAATGTACTGGGACTGATGCCACATCCGGAACGAGCCAGCGAAAAACGGCTCGGTTCTCTTGATGGAAGAGGGCTTTTTGAGTCGCTTTTCCGTCACATTGCCGGTGTGTAAAGGGTTCCTGGGGAGGATGCAGAAATATAAGGTGTTTTTCTGGCTGCTTTTTGATTTTGCAAACACTTCCTTCAGCGTGATGATGGTCACGTTTGTCTTTCCCCTTTACTTTAAAAATGTGATTTGTAAGGGAGAGCCCTCAGGTGATGCCTTGTGGGGGTTCAGTGTCAGTCTCTCCATGCTACTTGTCGCTGTTATATCACCGGTTCTTGGAGCTGCGGCTGATTATTCCGGCAAACGGAAGCGCTTCCTTTTTGTGTTTACCATTACCTCAGTTGTCGCTACGGCCCTGCTCTCCTTTTCAGGGCCAGGAATGGCTGTAGCGGCTATTACTCTTTTTATTCTTGCCAACATGGGTTTTGAGGGCGGGCTTGTCTTTTATGATGCCTATCTCAAGGAACTTGCCTCCGATAAAAGCATTGGCAGGGTCTCCGGTTATGGTTTTGCCATGGGTTATTTGGGTGCTCTCTCTATTTTGCTTCTTGTCAAACCGCTGTTGAGTAAAGGAATTGTCCTTTCAAATGTGCCGAATGTGCAGTCAAGTTTTTTGATAGCCGCAATTTTTTTTGCACTCTTTTCAGCGCCGCTTTTTTTGGTGCTGCGAGATGAAAAAAAAGAGAAGAGAGCCGCAATCTCTTTTGCCGCACTCAGTCGTTCCATCAGGGAAGTAAGGTATACGGTGCAGCATATCATGAACTACCCTGATCTGGCGCGCTTTCTTCTTGCCTACTTTTTTTATAATGATGCCATTTTGACTGTTATAGCGTTTTCATCAATTTATGCGCAGAACACTCTTGGCTTTACGACAGGCGAGCTGATTGCCTTTTTTATGCTGGTGCAGACGACAGCAATCGCAGGTTCTCTTATTTTTGGCTTTGTGACTGATAAAATTGGCCCGAAAAGAACTATCGTCATGACGCTCATGATTTGGTTTGTGGTTGTTGTTGCGGCTATTTTTGCCGACAGTAAAGAGCTGTTTTTTTATACAGGAATGCTTGCCGGCATGTCGATGGGCTCATCCCAGGCCGCATCCCGTTCAATGATGACCCGGCTGACACCCCGTGAACATGTTACTGAGTTTTTTGGCTTTTATGATGGCACATTCGGAAAGGCTTCGGCAGTAGCAGGCCCACTTGTGTTCGGGTTGGTCTCCTCACAGGTTGGCAGTCAAAAAACGGCGCTCGCATCGCTGTTACTCTTTTTTATTACCGGTTTGCTGCTGATGACCAGGGTAAAATCTGTTGGAAGCGGCTACTCCCCTGAAAAATAAAAAGAAGCGATGGAAGAAAAGGACGCAAAGATATTGAAAAAATCGGGTGCCCGTCACCGGCCCCCTCTCTCAGGCTATGTTCGGGTATTTATGCCATTTTTCTGGAAAAATTTTATTCATGACAGAATTTTTCTTGGTGCCGGTTCTCTGGCTTTTCAGACGTTGCTCTCCATTGTCCCCCTTCTTGCAGTCGCCCTCTCAATACTCAATGTTTTTGCGGTTTTCACACCATTAAGGCGATCTCTTGAGGATTTTCTTGTTCAGAATTTCATGCCAGGCGTTGGCACTGTGCTCAATCACTATCTTTCGAATTTCATAGGAAAGACCACCAGTGTGTCGCTGTTGGGGGGAGTCTTTCTGTTTATTATTGCGCTCTCTCTCATCTCAACAATCGATAATACCCTGAATGAAATCTGGGAGGTACACTCTCCCCGTAAGGCACTACAAGGCTTTACTCTCTATTGGACGGTACTGACACTCGGACCAGTGCTGATCGGAAGCAGTCTTGCCGCAAGCTCTTATGTCTGGTATACAATGTTTACCGATGGAGCACTGCTTGAAGTAAAAACACTTCTTTTGTCGTACTTTCCCTTTATCAATTCGATTCTTGCCTTTTTTTTGCTCTACATGCTTGTTCCAAACCGCAGGGTCAGATTTGTTCATGCTTTTTCCGGCGCTCTGCTTGCAGCGTTTCTTCTTGAGTTCTCAAAGAAATGGTTCACCTTTTATGTTGCTCATGTAGCAACGTTTGAGCATATTTATGGAGCATTGTCGGTTATCCCGATGCTTTTTTTCTGGATTTATCTTGGATGGGTTGTTCTGTTGACCGGTGCTGAGTTTGTCTATTGTCTCGGAGCGTTGAGCCCTGCAAACCGTTTTGTAGAACCCTTCAATCCTTTGCGGGGTGTTCCCGTGGTTCTTTCGGTTCTTGGTGCTATCTGGAATGGCCAAAAAAACGGTTCTCCCATGAATATGAAGAAAATACTGAAGTCCGATCTTTCAGTAAATCCTTCGGGGTTAAGAAAAATTGTTGATATCTTGTTGCAGAATGATCTTGTTCATGTTACGGCAAATGGTGATCTTGCGGTCAGCCGTGATCTTTATGCCATGACTCTCTTTGATCTTTACGCAATTATTCCGCCAGGGTTGGCCAATGATGAAAACGGTTCGCTGATTTTAGCCAATAATAACGTATATTTAACAACAATCAGCCCGGGAGTTACCGAGTGCATGAAAAGCACTATGGATATGCCCCTTGCGACCTTGTTAGAGGATAGTAATCAACAACATTTATGAGTTATCAGGTTATAGCCCGAAAATACAGACCGGCAAAATTTTCCGATATTACCGCGCAAGAGCATGTCACTCGTACGATTCAGAATTCGCTTCGCATGGGGCGAGTCGGCCACGGCTACATTTTTTCGGGGTTGCGCGGAGTCGGCAAGACCACAGCGGCAAGAATATTTGCCAAAGCGTTGAACTGCCAGAAACTGATGGACGATCCTGAATACCTGCAACAGGTTACAGAACCTTGTGGGGAGTGTGAAAGTTGCCGGGACTTTGATTCGGGCACCAGTCTCAACATTTCGGAGTTCGATGCTGCTTCCAATAACAGTGTTGACGATATCCGTGCGCTTCGGGAGAATGTCCGGTATGGACCGCAGAAAGGGAAGTACAGGGTCTATATCATCGACGAGGTGCACATGCTCTCCATTGCAGCTTTTAACGCGTTTCTGAAAACTCTTGAAGAACCGCCGCCTCACGCCATTTTTATTTTTGCTACCACGGAACTTCACAAGATTCCGGCAACAATTTCTTCACGCTGTCAGCGTTTCAACTTCAAACGGATTCCTCTGGAAGATATCCAGAAGCAGCTTCAGTCGGTCTGTGATGCCGAGCATATAACCGTAGAGGGTGATGCCCTCCAGCTTATCGGGCGCAAGGCTCAGGGCTCCATGCGTGATGCGCAGAGTATTCTTGATCAGGTTATAGCATTTTCAGCCGAGAATGATCATGAGGGAGCCATTAGTTACCAGGGAGTTGCCGAGCTGCTGAACTATATTGATGACGATACCATGTTCGATGTTACCGATGCCGTTGCAGCGCAAAACCCGGCAAAAATGCTTGACGTTGCTCAATTTGTGATCAAAAACGGTTATGACGAGCAGGATTTTCTCGAGAAGCTTGTCGAACATCTGAGAAATTTTCTGGTGGTGCAGAACCTCTCTTCTACCCGTCTTGTTGAGCGTCCGGATGCCGTCCGTGAGCGATATCAGCGGGATGCCGGAAATTTCTCTCCATTTGCTGTCATGCAAATGGTCGATTTCATTTTGCAAACTCAAAAAGAGCTGAAGTTTCAGTTTGAGTATCAGTTTCGATTTGAACTTGCGCTCCTGAAGTTAATTGACATTGTACATGCAGTTTCCTCAGTGACTCTCCCTGTTGCAGCGGCACCATCGCCTCAAAAAAAAAAGTTCCTGACCACCAACTGAAGATAACATCCCCGACTTTAACGCCAGTTTCAGCCGCACCAGCTTCACCGGCAAAGAAAACAGCTACTCTGGAAGATATTGATCTTGGTTCATGGCAGAAAAAACTATCGAGTTATGCTTCAAATTCTGCTTCGAAGCCGCTTCGGGTGCTTTCGAGGACAGAAATTCTTCCTGATTCCGGAACTCCAGTGCCTGAGAAAATTGTGAATCTTGCCTCTCTGAAGGTCGAATGGCACCAGTTTCTTGATCATCTGGCAAGGAAAACCCACAACTTTATGGCAACGCATCTTCAATCCTGCGAGCTGGTTTCATGCACGCCAACAGGAGTACTGGAGATTGCCTGTTGCAGAAAGTTTTCTTACGAAGAGCTTGTGCAGGAGAGAGCCACTCTTCAGCAAGAAATGTCCGACTTTTATGCTTTGCCGCTCCAGCTTCGTATTCTTTACGACGCAGAAAAAGATGCCAGTACAAAGGAGAAGACCGTTTTTTCACTTTTTCAGGAACTTTCACAAACTAATGAAGTTGTCAGGTTTCTCATCACGGAGTTTGGCGGGGAACTTGTCTACTGACCTGTTTGGGCTAAAGTTTTACAAATGATTAAAAATTCTACATATTCAGGGCTTTAATTTATTACAATCTCTTAACGCCAAAAGACAAAAGCACCCTATGAGTAATGACGATAGCAAGCAGATTCTACACAACAGGTTCCGCTCTCATTCTTGCGGGTTATTGAGCCCGAAGCTTGAGCACAGCCCCGTCAGGCTTGCTGGCTGGGTTCACAGAAAACGGGACCATGGCGGGCTTATTTTTATTGATCTGAGGGATCATACCGGAATCAGTCAGCTTGTTATCCAGCCAGAACAGCCGGAGCTTTTTGGCAAAGCAGAGCAACTTCATATAGAATCAGTTATCTGCATAGAGGGTGTTGTTGTACGTCGGGCAGAAGGAGCCGTCAATCCGCGAATGGCATCAGGAGAGATTGAGGTGGTTGTCAGTCAGATGACTATTGAGAGTAATGCGCAGCCATTGCCCTTTCCGGTGGCCGATGAGGTGCAGACATCAGAGGAACTCCGTTTGAAATACCGTTTTATTGATCTTCGTCGTGAAAAAATCCACGAAAATATCATTTTTCGCAGCCGACTGACCGCTGCAATCCGTCACTACCTCGAGGAGAAAGAGTTTATTGAAATACAGACTCCTATTCTTACTTCCAGCTCACCTGAGGGGGCAAGGGACTTTCTTGTTCCAAGCCGCTTGCATCCGGGTAAATTCTATGCACTGCCCCAGGCTCCCCAGCAGTTCAAGCAGCTTCTGATGGTTTCCGGATTTCCCCGCTACTTCCAGATTGCCCCCTGTTTTCGGGATGAAGATGCCCGTGCAGACCGCAGCCCTGGTGAGTTTTATCAGCTTGATATGGAGATGGCTTTTATTGAGCAGGATGATCTTTTTGTCATTCTCGAAGGAATGATAGAGCATCTTACCCGGACTATGTCGAAGAAGCGCATTGCGCAGTTCCCTTTCCCGAGGATAAGCTATAAAGAGGTGATGAACCGTTATGGCACCGATAAACCGGATTTGAGAATTCCTCTTGAGATAAGCGATGTTACTTCGCTCTTTGTTGATTCAGGCTTCAAGGTCTTTGCCAACAATACGGTTGCCGGCTGTTGTGTCAAGGCGCTTGTCCTCAAGGGACGCGGCAACGAATCAAGGCTCTTTTATGACAAGGCAGAAAAACGGGCAAAAGAGCTTGGTTCAGGAGGTCTTGCCTATATACAGTTCAAGGAGGAGGGCCCGAAAGGTCCGGTTGTCAAGTTTCTCTCTGAAGAAAATCTCGCAACCCTTAAAAATCATCTTGCTCTTGAAACCGGCGATGTGGTCTTTTTCGGGGCAGGGAAGTGGGAACCGACCTGCAAAATCATGGGAGGGATGAGAAGCTGGTTTGGCGACCTCTTTACTCTCGACAAGGATGAGCTCTCCTTCTGCTGGATTGTTGATTTCCCGATGTTTGAGTACAACGAGGAGGCCAAAAAGATCGACTTCTCCCACAACCCCTTCTCCATGCCGCAGGGAGAGATGGAGGCCCTCGAAACCTTGTCTCCGCTTGATATTCTTGCCTACCAGTATGATATTGTCTGCAACGGCATTGAACTCTCCAGTGGTGCTATCCGCAACCACAAGCCGGATATTATGTACAAGGCTTTCGGTATTGCCGGGTATTCATCCGAAGAAGTTGACCAGCGCTTTGGCCACATGATCGAAGCCTTCAAGCTTGGTGCGCCACCACACGGAGGCATTGCTCCAGGTCTTGACCGGCTTGTGATGATTCTTTGCGACGAGCTGAACATCCGCGAGGTTATCGCTTTCCCCATGAATCAGCAGGCGCAGGATTTGATGATGTCTTCCCCTTCTGAAGTAACGCCCGTACAGCTTCGGGAGCTGCATCTGAAGGTGGAGTTGCCGAAAAAGACAGAAGCAAAAAAATGAGGCAAATGCAAAAAAGGCTGGCACTGCGTCAGCCTTTTTTATTTACTGCAGTGCCGGAGACCTTTTCAGCACAGCAACCGTAAAGCGGCTGACACAAGTAAGTTTACCGGCTTCATTTTTAAGCTTGATGTCCCAAACCTGCGAGCTTTTTCCAAGATGGAGGGGAGTTGCTGTTGCGTAGACGAAACCGCTCGTTGTCGGACGAATATGGTTGGCATTGATCTCCTGG
Source organism: Chlorobium sp. (assembly GCA_049317185.1). Lineage (GTDB taxonomy): Bacteria > Bacteroidota > Chlorobiia > Chlorobiales > Chlorobiaceae > Chlorobium. The sequence goes on from JBMOIS010000015.1 coordinate 29,462, forward strand.
CCGACAATGTAGAATAATTCCCGATCGACACAGTAGGATGCGGCGATACTTCCCACGGTTTCAGCCAAAGCAAGTGAGGCTCCTCCATGCAGAATACCGATACGCTGAATGGTACGATGGTCAACAGGCATTCTTGCTGTCATGTAATCAAGACCAATATCGGTCATTTCAATGCCGAGGTGCCGGGCCATCTGGCCGTCAATAATCTGTGTGGTATTGATCTCTTCAACGCTGACGGGATTAACAAAAATAGATGAAGGAGTCATAATCAACAAGGAGAACAGGAAGTTTGGAAAGGCTTTGTCCACTGAAGTGGAGCGGGTGACGAGATTCGAACTCGCGACATTTTGCTTGGGAAGCAAACACTCTACCAACTGAGTTACACCCGCTTTTCAATGGTGGTGAGAGAGGGAGTTGAACCCTCGACCTCAGGGTTATGAATCCTGTGCTCTAACCAACTGAGCTACCTCACCATTTTATTGGGTGAAAATATACTACAGGCATCATGAATAAACAAGCGGCAACAAGTTTTATTTGTTCTTTTTTGAGGTGTTACATTTTCGGAACAGATCTCTGCCTGAATATCGCGTCAGCAACCGGAATATCTTCAGGAGTTGTGATCTTTATATTGTGGTATCCTGTTTCAAAAATCCTGATAAGCTGTTCCGGGAAAAAACGCTCGACCAGCGCGGCATCATCAGTGGCGTACCATCCCTCAAGCTCAGCCTGTTCATGTGCCTGAATCAGGAGTGCACTTTGAAAACCCTGAGGAGTCTGTACCTGGAGAAGCCTGCTGCGCTCAAGTGTTTCTCCAAAAAAACCCGGCGTATCCCCGATATATTTAATCGTGTCCTTTGGTCTGGTTGCTGGCACACAGGCACCGTAGAGCAATGAGAGACGCGAAATTTCATCAATCTCTTCAGGTGTTACGAGCGGGCGGGCACCATCATGAACAAGAATCGCGTCCGGCCCCTTACCGGTCAGGTCTCTTTCTTGTTTAATCGCCTTGATGCAGTTGTTGACGGAATCCTGCCGCTCCTTTCCGCCTTCGATAATCGCCTTCAGCTTGCTGAAGCCCGAAGCGGCCGCCATCTCTTCAAGGATGGCCCTGTTCTCTTCCTTCGTGGCGATATAAAAGTTTTTTATGGAGGCGGCCTGTTGAAATGCATTTAAGGTATGGTAGATAACCGGAACCCCCCCAATTTCAAGCATCTGCTTGCATTGTCCCTCATTGAGCTGCATCCGTTTTCCGATACCGCTTGCGGCAATAATCGCTGTAGAATTCATAGTGAAGAGGTCAATCGTTGTTCAGGGTTTAATGAATGAACATGGCATCTCCATAAGCCAGAAACAGGTAATCCTCTTTGAGCGCGGATTTATAAGCCTCCATTAAAAGTCTGTGCTCGGCGAATGCGCTCACGGTCATCAGCAGAGTGGTTTCAGGCTGCTGAAAATTGGTGAGGAGAGCATCAACCACCTTGAACTGATAAGGGGGATAGATAAACTTGTCTGTCCAGCCTCGTCCAAATTTGATTTTTCCATCAACTGTGGCGTTGGCTTCCAGCACACGAAGGGTTGTTGTTCCGACAGCAAAGATGCGTCCTGTTTTGTTGACCTTGGTTTCATTGATCTCCATGGCCGTCTGGTAGGGAATGTTGAAATATTCAGAATCCATTTTATGCTTCGAGACATCCTCGACTTCAATGGCACTGAAGGTACTCAGGCTTGGATGAAGGGTTATCGGCAAAATTTTCACTCCAATCTTCTGAATTTTCTGCAGAATCGGCATCGTGAAATGCAGCCCTGCCATTGGAGCAACAACGGCACCGGTCTCACTGGCGTAGACGGTCTGGTAGTTTTCTTTGTCGGCCTCCCTTGGCGGGCGCGTAAAGTAAGGGGGAAGAGGAATGCTGCCGATTCGTTCAACAAGGCTGAAGACATCAATATCCGGATTGAGGAACCTGATCGTTCTGCCACGGGATGTGGTGTTATCAACGACTTCAGCAACGACATCCTCGTCAAAGTAAATCTTGTTACCTACCCTTACTTTTCGGGCAGGATCAACCAATACATCCCACAATCCAGCCTCTTTATTGAGTACCCTGAGCAAAAACACCTCGATTTTGGCATCAGTTTTCTCTTTCTGTCCAAATATCTTGGCAGGAAAAACCCTGCTGTTGTTTAAGACAAGCAGATCTCCTTTTTTAAAATACGAGACAATATCATCAAAAACTTTGTGTTCAAAATCTTTTCTCCGCCGGTTCAGCACCATCATCTTGCACTTCTCCCTGGGCGAGGCAGGCTCATCAGCAATTTTTGTTTTAGGTAAAGTATATCTAAAGTTTGACAGGCGCATAAGAAGTTTAATAGTCCGGCAAAAAGTGTGCAAAATATTAAAGGGAGGCAAACGTCATGCTTGCCTCCCTGAGTGTTCAGACTGAAGCTGAATGATAGGGTTCATTTTTTTTCAGGGAGAGATGATGCCCGGCAATGCACGCCAGCGCTTCATCTTGCTCCGATTCGATCAGAGTGACCATAATATCGTTCTTTTCGATAGTAAGAGCATAACGGTTGTTCCTGAAGCAGACGCTCAATGATAGTTTTTTCCATTGGGTTGGCAGGTTTGGATGCACATTGAGTTTTTCGTTGTAGAAAGAAATACCTGCAAAATAACGGATAACTGTATCAAGCGTTCCTGCCATGACACCGCAGTGAATGCCTTCCAGTGTGGTTCCTTCCTGGGTATCCTGAATATCGCTTTTGAGCGCCTCGGCAAACCACTTCCAGGCCATCTCATGGCCATCATGCAGATAGCTTGAGATGATGCTGTGAACTACCTTGCTCAAGGTTGAACCATGACTTGTTCTTGGTTCATAATAGGCGTAATTGTTTCTGACCAGAGTAACAGGATCAGGCACCTGATATCCCATCTTAATCAGCAACTCGGCGACTTCCCCAGGGGAGATTGTATAAAACGTCATCAGAACATCCGGCTGTTTGGCAACCTTGTACAGATCGGGAGAATCATCCTCAGCCTTCAGTATCCTGTCCATACGGTGAATATTGCCGTACATGGTTCGGTAGTGCTTCCAGTCAAGTTCCTTCAGGCTCTTGTAGCCCTCAAACTGTTCAATGATACCAGCGTTATCAATCAGGATATTCATGTGCAGGCTGATATCCCGCCATTGCGTGATTTCATCAGGATTGAGCTGGAGTTTCGACATCAGGCTTTTGAGAACAACCGGATCAATTGTTTCAGCGATTTCAACCGCTTTGCCAAACAGCCAGACAGCCATGATATTCGTGTAGGCATTATCTTTCAGCCCATCCTTGCCACTTCCGGGAAGTGTTTCATGAAACTCGTCCGGCCCCATGACCCCTTCGATGTGATACTTGTTCGTAACAGGAGAATAAGCGGCAATCGAAGCCCAGAACCTTGCAATTTCAAACATTAGCTCCGCACCGTATTCGTTAAGGAACAGGGTGTCGTCAGTATCATAAATATAGCGCCACACATTATAAAAAACCGCGATCGAAACATGTCGCTGCAGTCGGCTGAGGTCAGGTCCCCAGTGCCCGCTTTTTGGATTAAAATGGAGTACCTGCGTATCTTCCCGGCCATCATCGGCCGTCTGCCAGGGGAACATGGCACCCTTGTAGCCGTTTTCACGAGCATACTCTCTGGCCGCATCAAGCCGCCGATAGCGGTACAGAAGAAGCGACTTTGAGATTTCGGGAAAATGGCGGTTGAAAAATGGCAAAATAAATATTTCATCCCAGAAGATATGGCCACGGTAAGCCTCACCGTTCAAGCCCCGTGCAGGCATTCCTGCATCAATGGAGGGATTGTGCATCGATGCAGTGCACATCATGTGATAGGTGTGCAGTCGGAGTAATTTCTGGCTGTATCGATCGCCTTCAACAACCATATCAGCCTTTTTCCATATTTTTTCCCATGCGCTGGCATGTGCCTTGAACAGTGAATCGAAAGAGTCCTCGCTTTCAAGCGAAAGTTTCGCTGCCTTGACCGGATTACTGCTCTTCGTGTCAAGTGATGTATGAATCGATGCAAGTTTTTCAACAGTACAGCTCTTGACTGGACTCAGTGCCATGGTAAACAATTCGCCGATATAGCGATTTTCATTTACCGTTGAACGTTCAGGAACTGCGGGCTTTCCGTGAGACAAAATCCTCGTCTTCGTTCCTGTTACAATGTCGTAATGCGACACATTGGTTCGAACATGCAGGAGATTGATCTGATCTTCGCTGAACCCCTCCACATGTTCCAGATGTTCGCTGGTCAGCTCACTGTAACGGGCAACATTTTTGTTTTGTATCCGGCCGTCTATTCCAGATCGGAACTCGACTTCTGCACTGTAATTGACTGGCTTGAGCGTGAACTTCAAGGCGCAGCGATGTGGATCGTCCATACTGGCAAACCTGCTGCTGCTGATGCTCGTTATTCGCCCGAGATTGTCCTGAATGACGATCTCCCTGTCCATAAGGCCGTTGCGCAGGTTCAGGTTTTGGCGGTAGCTGAGTATCTTCTGCTCAAACGGGTCAATAAACATTCCTCCACCAATCCTGAACTCAACGGGAAGCCAGTTGGGAGTATTGACAAAGTCATTGTTGAAAACGGTCTGGCCGTGAACCTCCGAGGGCACTCTGTTGAAAACCCCTGCAATATAGGTTCCGGGGTAGTGGTGTTGAGAACTGGAACACCCCTCATAAGCACCTCTTACACCAAGGTATCCGTTGCCGACGGAGGTCAGTGTTTCGCGGACTTTCTCCTCTTTCGCGGAAAAATCGGTATAGGTCAGGTTCCACCCCTCATAATTGATACCTTTACCGAACCACTCTTCAATCTCTTTAATTGTAATCTCTCCAAGGTCACCGACAACAACATCAGCACCCTGTTCCCTTAATTTTGAGCCTTCAATGTCACGGGCAATACCGAGCACCATCCCGAAATTGCCACGGAAACCTGCCTGAACACCAGAAATAGCGTCCTCAACGACCACGCATTCGTGCGGTTCAAGTCCGAGGTTTCGGGCAGCCATGATAAAAATATCCGGATTCGGTTTGCCCTTAAGGCCGAGTTCGATGGAAACCTCTCCATCAACACGGGTTTCAAAAAGATGCTCCAGTTTGGCGAGCTTCAGAATAAGCCGGCAGTTGCAACTTGAAGAAGCAATACCAATCCTGATACCTTTCGATATGAGTGCAATGATGAGATCAATCGATGAGGTATAGACCTCAGGCCCCTCCTTGATCAGGATTTCGGTAAAGAGGCTGTTTTTTCGGTTTCCAAGACCACAAACCGTCTCCTGTTCCGGAATGTCGTCCAGTTCGCCAAAAGGTAATTCAATATCTCTCGACAAAAGAAAGCTTTTGACACCTTCCATGCGCGGCTTTCCGTCTACATACTTGTGGTAGTCGTGAGCAGGATCAAACGGAACGTAAGGTTCGTTGTTGTTTTCTGCATAATTTTTGAGAAAGGAATTAAACATCGACTCCCATGCCAGGCTGTGTACCTTCGCCGTGCCGGTGATGACTCCGTCGAGATCGAATATAGCCCCTTTAAAGATGTTACTCATATTGTTTATTTACAAGATTATCATGAGGTGAAGAATAATTTTAAAGAGAAAGTAGACCAAGAATGGTCAAAAGAACGTCAGGGTAAGGAACCGTATAACTGTTTGGGCAGATTTCCTTAACCTCCCCTTTAAGCTTCTCGTCTCTCGTTACAAAAACTGCCCAGACATCATTGCACATTTCCATTGCCTTTTTCAGCATGGGGATGTCCGACGGGGTATCGCCGCACACAAGAGTAGAGCCTTCCGAGCCATTGATGCCCAGTTTGTTGTAGATAAAAGAGAGTCCGTCACCTTTGTCAAAATCCTTGATAGGAGAGTCTTTTGATGCTCCATCAATCGTTAAAATGATTTCAATGTCAAGGCCGGTATCTTCAATTCTGAAATTTCTGCCACTCGGATCTATTTCCAGGACAACGCTCTTTACTTTTTCAAGGAAAGCAACAGATTCGTCATCTCTGATGGAGTTGGTGATATCCTGACGGGCAACCGTTGTCTGGCCAAATTTTATCTGGAGCGCCGAGCCGATAAAGTTGAATTTCTCAAAATCCTGTTCCTGGAGAAGTACCAGTATTCTTTCGTTTAAAAGCTGAATCAGCTTCTGCTTTTGTTCATCAATGGGAAAGCTGTTGAACTCACCATTGATATCGATAAACTCCCTTCCTTTGGAACCTGCGTAAATGAAGGTGTGGCTTGGATTGATTGAAACATTCAAAATGCCAAAATCTTTCAATGGCGCAGAGGTGATGATAATGGGGTGGTTACAGCAGTTTCTTGCAAAGCGGGTCAGAAATACTGAGTTGTAGATTGGTTGTACCGAAGAACGGTAGCGACCGCAGTAGTTGTTCGTTGTCCCGTCACGATCGGTGATGAAGGCGTTAAAGTGCTTTCCCTTGAGAGTAGTGAAGCCTTCGTTAATATACGTGCGAAAATCGGGAATGAATTTTGCGAGGTAATCAATAAACTTGTCCTCACCATGTTCAAGGTAGTAGATGTCTTTCTGGAGCTCCCTGATTTCATAAGTGAGATCAACCTCAATCTGTTTCTTGCCATCAAGGCGCAGCAGACGTTGCCCTGTATCATCATCAATATAGATGGTTTCAAGTGAGTAGAGGGCGTTTTTAAGCGATTCAACACATGATTGCCCTACGACCCGCTGCTTGATGATGTTTTTGACTACTGGTTGCCTCAGTTCACGTGTTTCTGCCTTCAGTTGGTAGAGCTCTTTCAGGGTACGAATATCCTGCAATGTGATCGAAGTGGAGCTGGTGCTCAGCTTGCGCTCCTTAAGAATACTCTCGTGCATGTTTTACTTGTAAGGGAGTGTTGATAGAGTAGTTGCTTTTCAATTTAAGCAAAATCTTTCAAAAATCGGTAGAAAACTTTAACAAAAAACGTAGACAAAGCAACAAATATTTTTGTGGTATTTTTACTTGTTTTTTTGAGAGGGGAATAGAGTCGATTTCGATATAAGGGATGTGTGTCAAACTGGAAATCGATCCTTCAGATGCCGGGTGATATGGTAGTGTATCACATTTACCGGTTCGAGGGCATTGATGCAGACAAAGCGTTCATTATTCATTCTCATGATCTCCCGGTATCCCTGCTGGACGTGGCGGTAAAACTCAATTCCTGATTGTTCCATACGGTCAAGCCCGTCGCTGTCAAATTCAAGAGGAATTGATTGTTTGGAAAACTTTCTTTTCATAGCCTCTTCTGGCTCAATATCAAGATAGAAGGTGATATCCGGAGTTATGTTGCAGGTTGAAATGGCAATAATTGACTGGAGCAGCTCAAGGTCAATGCCGCGACCATAGCCCTGGTAAGCGGTTGTAGAGTCAAAAAATCGGTCAAGAATAACCGTTTTGCCACTGGCAAGCGCTGGTATGATAACATCCTGAACAAGCTCAGCCCTGCTTGCTGAAAAAAGGAGCAGTTCACCAATGGGGCTGATTTTGTGCTGGTTTTCAAGAAGGATAAGACGAATTTTTTCAGCGACGGCCGTGCCGCCAGGCTCTCTCAGGGTAACAACATCGACTCCCTGACCCGTCATGGAGTTGACGAGTTTGTCGATCTGGGTTGATTTGCCTGCTCCATCAATTCCTTCAAAGGTTATCAGCATGAATCCTGCTTCGCATGACGTTCGGGATACCGTTCCACCGTCGTTGGTTAATGTGGCTGGCCCGTTGGCCGGATTAAAATATCGTTGACATCAACATGCGGCGGCTGACTGACTGCAAACATGACCGCACGGGCAATATCATCCGATTGCAACTCGGTAGAAGCAGGTTTTTGCAGATTATCCCAGAATGGAGTATCAACAATACCGGGTTCAATCAGCGTCACACGGATCCCTGTTCCCACCATTTCATTGCGGATAGCCTGGGCCATGCCGGTGACTGCCCATTTGGTTGCCGAGTAGAGGTTTCTTATGGAGGTTACTCGCCCAACCACCGACCCGGTTATCAGAAAGTGGCCGCTATTATTAACCAGTTCGGGCAAAGTCAGCCGAGCCGTTACGGCAGCTCCATAGACATTGACCATCACCATCTCACGCCACTCATCAGGTTTATCCTCACCACCGTAAAACGTTGATCCTTTTGAAAATCCGGCATTGGCAAAAACAACATCAATTCGGCCAAAGCGCATGATGCTTTTTTCCACCATCTCCTGCTGCGATTGCCACTCTGCAACATCACATGTAATGGCAAGTGCGCTTTCAGCACCAAACTCAGTCACCAAACGCTCAAGTTTATCAGTCGATCGTGCGGCAAGTACTACCTTGAATCCAGCCTCAACCGCCCGCCTTGCTGTTGCTTCGCCGATGCCCGTGGATGCGCCGGTAATAAGAAATACCTTTTTACTCATGCTCTCTTGCCTGGTTAGGGTTCGTATGTGTTCAGTGCGCTATGCTTGCGGCCATAAAAATAATAAATGACAATGCCGAGAAACAGCCAGCCAATGAGCCGGATCCAGTTTTCCACCGGCAGCGAAAACATCAGCGTCAGGCAGGTGAGAATGCCCGCAATTGGCACAAAAGGCACCAGCGGAGCCCTGAACGGACGATTGGCATCCGGATGCGTTTTTCTCATAATAAGCACGGCGGTGCAGACGACAACAAAGGCAAAAAGCGTGCCGATATTGACCAGTTCTGCCAGCAGGCGCAAAGGGAGCATACCGCCCAGTGTGGCCACAAAAAGACCTGTCAATATTGTTGATTTCCAGGGAGTCCTGAACTTTTCATGAATAGCTCCGAAAAACGATTTCGGCAACAAACCGTCACGTGCCATGGCAAGAAAAATCCTCGGCTGACTGAGCATCATCACCAGCAGCACCGAGGTGATGCCCGTAATAGCTCCAAGCGAAATAACAAACTGCGCCCAGCCAATACCCACCTGCATGAAAGCATTGGAGACCGGCGCGTCAATACTGATTTTGTTATAGGGTATCATGCCAGTAATCACTGCGGCAACGGCAATATAGAGAATGGTGCAGACCACAAGGGAGCCGATCAGGGCTATTGGAATATCCCGTTGGGGATTCTTCGCCTCCTCAGCATGCGTTGAAATAGAATCAAACCCGATATAGGCAAAGAAAATCATGGCAGCACCAGCCAGCACCCCTACAGGAGCGCCGCCAACGCCAGGCTCGCCGAGAACGGTGTGACCGAAAATACTGAGTCCGGAAAATCCGAACGGAGCAAACGGTATCCAGTTGGCCGGTTTGACATACATCGCCCCGAGTACAATCACCAAAAGCACAATGGCAACTTTCACCATCACCATACCTGCATTGAAGTTGGCGCTCTCCTTGATTCCCTTTACAAGCACAACCGTGACCGCAAAGGTGATCAGAACAGCCGGAAGATCAAACCATGCACCAGTAGAGCTAAGCAACCCATTTGCCGGATCGAAGTCAAACGGAGCATTGGCAAAAAGCGCTGGAACCCCAAGGCCAAAGATGCCGATAAAATCCTGAAAATATTTCGACCATCCATGCGCAACCGTTGCCGAAGCCACGCCATACTCAAGAATCAAGTCCCAGCCGATAATCCATGCCATCAGCTCTCCAAGCGTGGCATAGGCATAAGTGTACGCCGAACCGGCCACTGGCACCATGGATGCAAACTCCGCATAGCAGAGGGCGGCAAAAATACAGGCCATACCAGCAACCGCAAAAGAGATCGTTATGGCCGGACCAGCCTTGTCGTGCGCAGCAACACCGATAAGCACAAAAATCCCTGTTCCGATAATAGCACCAACGCCAAGACTCGTCAGGGCAACCGGCCCGAGAATCCTGTTCAACCGATGTTCACTGTTCACCTCTGCCAGTAGAAGCGACAGTGGTTTTCTCCGAAAGCTTTTGAGCATAGGACTTAGTTTCTGCGGTTCATGACGGAAAGAAAATAGACCAACTGCATAATAGCCTGGGCCGCCGCTGCCACATAAGTGAGCGCTGCGGCATCCAGCACCGCATTGACCCCTTTCATCTCAGCGCTCGAAACAATTCCCTGCGACACCAGCAGCTCTTTCGCCCGACGGCTTGCATCAAACTCGACCGGCAGCGTGACGAGCGCAAAGAGCGCCGTAGCACCGAAGAGGATGATTCCAACCCATGCAAGCGTCGTACCGAGTGTTCCGGCCAGAAACATGCCTGCCATAAAGAGAATCGGGCCAAGATTGCTGCCGATCGAGACCGTCGGTACCATAATCGAGCGTAACTGCAACGGGGCATAACCCATCTTGTCCTGCAGGGCATGACCCGCTTCATGGGCCGCAATACCAACAGAGGCAATACTTGGCACACGGTAAACCTCATCACTCAAACGCAAAACCTTCTGGCCTGGGTCATAGTGGTCAGAGAGCATCCCCTGGGCCGTCTCAATGGACACATTTCCGAGACCACCACGCTGAAGAATACGCCTTGCAGCCTCCGCGCCACTTATCCCACTTTGGGTCGGCACCTGCGAATACTTCTTAAACGCCGATTTTACCTTGAACTGAGCCCATAACCCAAGCAGCATGGGGGGCATGGCAAATACAAAATACATTGGGTCAAAAAACATGACAGTATAAAATGAGTATCGTTTATCGATAAAGTGAACACAGGTTCACCGTGGTTAACAAGATCTAAACTAAATAGACAATACGAAAAGCAGACAAGTTCCAAAAAGGGACATCATCACCGAGGTGCAGAGCGAAGGGGAATTTAGAAAAAAAACGGCAAATAGTTATCAGAACTCTTTCTTTCAACAAGAGGGTCATGTGCCATCAACTCACGCATGACCCCCCTTTACTCTCATCCGATTTTCGACTGGCGATTGGTTGCTTCGGTTTCCAGTTGTGGAATCTGGGTGTATTTTCCTTTCGCCAGGTCAGCACGAACTTTGGTTAGTATTGCGGCACGGGAGAGGGAGTTATTGCACGCCCTCATCTCCTTGCAGAAATAATAGGTAAATGCTCCATGCCAGCCGTTGTTAATGTGGGCATCGGCACTTGTCTGGTCTGCACGGCAAGCAGCCCACAGGATATGATTAAAAATTGCTTTTCCAATTGATTTTTCACTCAAACCGTGACGAAGTCCGCGCGGTCGCTTGTTTTCTACTTGTTCGAATGCCTCAAGCGAGGGCGGTGGCAGGTAACGAGGTGTGCGTTCGAGCAACATGTCAATTCCCTTCAAACCGCTGCCACTGTGGCAGGTATCCAGATAGACTTCCAGTAACACATTGGATGGCAACTGAATAAAGAGGTCGCGCAGTTCGTCATCGAGGATGATGTGGTTTGTATCCCACTGGTTGCCAGCCTGGGCAAGGTCGTGAGGACAGAACGCTTCGTCGGCACGGTCTGGTTCATCACCGCTAAGGTCTGGAACCTGCGTGCCATGGCTCGACATGCTAAACACCAGGTAGGTGTATTTCCCCGCCTTGGCACCGTCTACCATAGCCTTGAGGTTGCTGATGATGTTGGCTTTCGTGGCTTGAGCATCGGTCAGCACCGTGACATCGCTGGCTTGAAAACCAAGCAAATTCTGCAGCAACGCTGACATGTCATTGGCATCGTTTACACAGCCCTGCAATGCAGCCGAGGGAAAGTTCTGGAAGTTGTTGATTCCAAGACACAATGCTTTTTTGTTGGTAGCCATTGTTACACTCCTTTTTTTAGTGGACGGGCAAGAAATTGAAACAATTCGTCACGTGTGCTCATTGATTATAGAACACACTATGAAGTTACATAAATTGTAACATAAACAAGAAAAGAGAAGGTCAAAAGAGGCGACAGTGCCAAAAACGCTTTTTTAACAACGCAGCGCCATCAAAAAAGAGATAAATGGCGACGGTGCAACAGCAAAAGATCGTTGCTGAATAAAATAAATGGTAAATTTTGCAGGACACCCGGCGCAGCAGCAGTGACGTGCCAAACAGAACGCATAAAGGTCAACCATGAAATTTCTTCATACCTCCGACTGGCATCTTGGCCGAACCCTCTATGGCAGAAATCGTTACGACGAGTTTTCAGCTTTTCTGGAGTGGCTTGCCGCGCTGATTGAAAGCGAGCGTGTTGATGCGCTTCTGGTTGCCGGAGATATCTTCGACAGCTCCGTTCCCTCCAGCCGGGCACAGGAGCTCTATTACGGCTTTCTCCACAAGGTTGCCAGTTCCAAACTCTGCCGTCATGTGGTGATTATCTCCGGAAACCACGATTCACCCTCTTTTCTCAACGCTCCAAAAGCACTTCTGCGGGCTCTTGATGTGCATGTGGTGGGTTCAGCAAGTGATAAACCAGCGGGTGAGGTGGTGGAACTTTTCGACAGCCAAAAACGGCTCGAAGCCATTGTCTGTGCGATACCTTACCTCCGTGACCGCGACATCCGAACCGTTGAGGCCGGGGAGAGTGTGGAGGAGAAGGGGCGCAAACTGCTTGAAGGTATAGAGCGCCACTATCGTGAAGTCTGCCAGGCAGGAGAGACGCTTCGACAGAAAGAGGGTGGCGTACTGCCGATGGTTGCAATGGGGCACCTGTTCACCGCTGGCGGCACAACTGTTGACGGCGACGGGGTTCGCGAACTCTATGTCGGCTCGCTGGCCTATGTGAACCGCTCAATTTTTCTGGAAGGGATAGACTACCTTGCCCTCGGTCACCTGCATGTTCCACAGAAGGTTGGGGGCGAGGAGCACCTGCGTTACAGCGGTTCGCCACTTCCGATGGGGTTTGGCGAGGCACGTCAGCAGAAAGAGGTGGTGCTGGTCAACTTTTCGGAAGGGAAGCGGAGCATCACCGAGGTTGCAGTGCCCCTCTTTCAGCCGCTTGAACGCATCAGTGGAACCGTCGAGGCCATCACCTCACGGATTTTCCGCCTCAAGGCAGAAGGAAGCGACGCCTGGCTTGAAATTGAGTACACCGGCGCCGAACTACCCGGTAATCTGAGGGGGCTGCTTGAAGAGGCCGTCAAAGGCTCTTTGCTCGAAATCCGACGGATCAAAAACAACCGAATGGCCACTCTTGTTCTGCAGCAGCTTTCGGAGCATGAATCGCTCGACGAACTTGGAGAGTTTGATGTTTTCGAGCGCTGCCTCAACGCCGGAAAAGTGCCCGATGCCCAGCGACCGGCCCTTGTGCAGGCCTATCAGGAGATCGTGCTTTCGCTGCACAACGATGATGAACCACTCTTTGCCACCGCTCCCTTGCAGAGTCCATCCCTATGAAAATCCTCTCGTTACGCTTCAATAACCTGAACTCTCTTTCGGGAGAGTGGCACATTGATTTTACTGCTCCGGAGTATGCGCTCGACGGCATCTTCGCCATTACCGGTCCGACCGGTTCGGGCAAAAGCACCATTCTTGATGCCGTTGCGCTTGCGCTCTACGGCCAGACACCCCGTCTTGACAAGATCAACAAGAGCGGCAATGAAATCATGTCGCGCCAGAGCGGGGAGTGTTTTTCGGAAGTGCTCTTTGAAACGGCAAGCGGCCGATACCGTTGCCATTGGTCGCAGCGTCGCTCCCACAAGCAACCCGGTGGCGAACTTCAGCCCCAGAAGCATGAGATTGCCGACGGAGAAACAGGCAAAATCATCGAATCGAAACTGCAAAATACCCTTGCCGCAGTGGTAAAACTGACCGGGATGGATTTTGAGCAGTTCACCCGATCCATGCTGCTTGCCCAGGGGGGATTTGCCGCCTTTCTCCAGGCACCTGCTGACGAGCGGGCTCCGGTGCTCGAACAGATTACCGGTACGGAAATTTACTCACGCATCTCCATGGGTGTGCATGAACGCAACCGCATGGAGCAGCAAATACTCATGGCTCTGAGGGAGGAGTGCTCTTCTATCCGATTGCTTGATGAAGAGGAGCTTGCCCAGGCGGGCGCAGAGCTTCAGGCAAAAGAGAGGGAGGAGGCCGCCATCATCAGCAGAGAGAACGATGCCGGGGCAGCCCTCCGCTGGCTCCACCAGATGAGCACTATGAAAACCGAACTTGAGGGGATGGAGGGTGATTTCATTCAACTTGGAAGCTATGAAGAGCGATTCCTTCCCGACCGTCAACGGATGGAGCCGGCTCGCATCGCAGCAACCTTCGAGCCTGCGTACACGACCCTCATCCATATCCAGGAAACGCAAAAGAGGGAGATGCAGGAAAAAAGCGCTCTGGAGGGTAAGCTGGAAGCTGCAACGACAGCTCTTGGCGTATGCGCCGAAGCATTCAGTGAAGCGGAGCAGCAACAGCAGGGGCTGAACGAGCAGGAGAAACTGCTCTCCGGGGTTTTGCGTGAGGTGAGGGCGCTGGACGTGCAGTTCTCGGCAAAACAGGAGCAGTGCCGGGAGCAGGAGGAGGCAACAATGCGTCTTTGTGAGCAGATTTCAGCATCAGAAAAGCTGATCGGCAAGCTCGAACTGGAGATGCAGCAGAAAAGGAAAACGGTTGAAGAGTCAGAACTCTACCTTGCAGCCCATGCAATCGACCAGCATCTCCTCGCGTCGCTGAGCGGTATTGAAGCGGCGGTGCAGCACTATGAAGCGGCGCAAAAAGGGGAGGCTGAAGCAGCAAAAGCGCTCGAAGCGAGGCAACGGGAGCTTGGAGTTGCTCAAACGCTGCTCGTCGAGGTGCAACCGCAAACTGCACAGTACCGACTTACCCTTGACGCGTCCCGGCTTCTGCGGCAAAATCTGACGGAACGTCTTGCGTCCCTTCTTGCAGGGGCGGATATTGGGCAACTGCGCCGGGAGGTTGAGGGGTTGCATGAGCGTGCACGAGCACTGGACACCTTGGCGGCAAGGGTTGCTACTGCCAAAGAGATAGAAGTGCGTATCGGGGTGTCAGAGAGGGCACTGGAGGCTTGTGCTACCCTCCAGTCACATCTTGCAGGAGAGATCGAGAGCGTCGGCCTGCTTCAGCAGAGGGAGGTGCAGCTTGTTGAATCGCTTGAGCGGGAGGCAGAACTGCTTGTAAAAATCCTCTCCCTCGACCAGGAGCGCAAGCTGCTGCAAGATGGCTCTCCCTGTCCCCTCTGTGGATCGCCGCATCACCCCTGGGCCGCTGAAAGCCCCGAAACATCCGGTAATGATGATGCCCTGCGCTTGGCCAAAGTGTCGTTGCAGAAGAGCAGCACCAGGCTCAATGCCCTGCGGGTTGATGCGGCCAAGGCTTTAAGTGACCGGGAGCACCACGAACGCCAGACCGGCGATCAGCAGCAATCCCTTGCAGTGGAGCGCACCCTTCTCGGCACGCTTGCCGAACAACTCGATATTGATGGTGAACCGAGCCCTGAAGAGGCCGTTGCACTGCTCTCTCTTGCCCGGCGCAAGGCTTCAGAGCGTGCAGCGCTGCTTGCTGCTGCAGAACAACTTGAACAACAGCAGAAGCTTGCCGAAGCAGAGGAGCAGCAGCACGCTCAACAGCTTGCGGAAGCTATCCAGCAGGAGAATGCTGCCCTTTATGCTCGTACAACGGCTGAAGCGGAGGTCGAGAGGGGAGTGGAAAGCCTAAGAAAAAGCGGTGAGCGGAGAGGGGAGATCCAGGAAAGCCTCGACCGGGAGGTTTCCAAATACGCTCTCCCCTCTACCAAAGAGATCTCCTGCCGTGAGCTGCTCCTTACCCTTCATGACCGTTGTACATTGTGGAAAGAGGCATTCGATACCAGTGCTGCGGCGCTGCAACAGCTTACCATCCTTGAAAGTACGCTGCAATCGAGGCAGGATCTTCTCCAGACAAGGGTAGAGGAGCATGGTGAAAAAGAGAGGCTCTCCCAGGCAGCAAAAGCCTCATGCACCCTCCTTCAGCAGCAGCGGCAGCAACTCTTCGGAGCAAAAAATCCTGACGAAGAGGAGCGCACCTTCAGAGGCAAAAGAAGAGCAGTCGAAGAGGCGCTTGATGTTGCCCGCAGCAGTCGGGATGCAGCCTCCCTGCAAATCAGTGAGCTTTCAGCCCGGCTTGGCATGATTGCTGATTCATCAGGCACAAGAGCGCTGGAGATCGCGCAGAAAAACTCTCAGCTCACCGGGGAACTCGCCAGCGCAGGCTTCGAGAGTCTTGAAAGCTTTCTTGCCGCACGGCTTGAGCGTGACACGCTTGAAAAACTTGAAGAGCACTCAAGAAGGCTGGCCGCACGTCGTCTCGAACTTGAAACCTTGCAGAGCGAACGCAAGGGCAAACTGCGGGAGGAAGAAGAGCGGGCTCTCAGCCAACACTCACCTCAAGAGTTGCAGGAAGAGCTCAGCCAGCTTTCCCTCCTCAGTGCGCTCCGTACAGAGAGCGCCGCTCTGAAAATCCGTCTCTACGAGCACGAAAAAGCAGCCGTGCTGTTGCGTGAAAAAACAGCCGCTCTCGCCCTCCGGCAGATTGAGTGCACACGGTGGACAACCCTCCATGAGCTCATTGGATCAGCCGACGGCAAAAAATTTCGCAACTTCGCCCAGGGGCTCACTTTTGAGATCATGATCGGCCATGCCAACCGCCAACTGGTAACCATGAGCGACCGTTATCTCCTTGTCCGTTCAGCAAACCAGCCTCTCGGCCTTGATGTCATCGATAATTATCAGGCCGGAGAAGTGCGCTCCACCCGTAACCTCTCGGGAGGAGAGAGCTTCATTGTCAGCCTTGCACTCGCGCTCGGGCTCTCGCAGATGTCGAGCCGCAACGTTCGGGTCGACTCGCTCTTTCTTGACGAAGGATTTGGCACGCTTGACGAGGATGCCCTCGATACCGCCCTGCAGACCCTTGCCGCCCTGCAGCAGAAGGGCAAGATCATCGGCATCATCTCGCATGTACCGGCCATCAAGGAGCGCATCAGCACACAAATCAGGGTACATCCCGGCTCCGGAGGTCGCAGTCGCCTCTCCGGGCCTGCGGTGAGGGGATGAAACCCATGATTATTCTGTCGGTGATGGCCGTCATGGGCTAAAGTTTATTTGGAATCTTGCCGCACAGTAATTCACTTTCAAAAAAGAGATTAACGTATTTGCGTCCTGGCAGGCACGGTGAGTCTATTTTTTTTTGTTCAAATACTTTTTTTTTGTGAACTATTTTTAATAGGATAAGGAAACGAACATGCAAAGACTTTCTCTCGTTCATGGATTTCGTGCTGTATGTAACCATGACGCATTGAAGGTTATTGCCGGTTTGATCAGTATCGGTGTGGCGAGAGTACACCGCCAGGAATTCATAACCCAAAACAGGCAACGATCATGGCTATAACCCGGATATTCATCGATAGTAGCGTCAATGACAGGGATCTTCTGATCTCGCAGTTAGCTCCCGGCACTGAGTATTCGGTGCTTGATGCCAGTCGCGATGGCATTGAACAGATGGTGTCGGCTCTTGCCGGGCAAGGTGTGTGTGATTCTCTTCAGATCATCTCACACGGGGCTCCCGGCACTATCATTATTGGTTCGACGGTACTGAATAATTGCAATTTTGGTGTTTGTGCCGCTGAATTGGCGGTTATTGGTGGTGCTCTGACAGAGAGTGACGACCTTTTGCTTTATGGGACCACGAGTGAGGATACGCCGTTAGAAATTACTTTTGCGGATCTTGCCGCGCAGGGCAACGAATCGGATGTTGATGGTGCAGAGTCGCTCACGGCAGTTCAGGCTACAGTCAGCGTGACACCGGTGAATAACGCGCCGGTAATCTCTTGTTCCTCGTTTGCCGCCAAAGTTGATTACGCGACGGGATTTGGGCCAAACTCCGTCACGAGTGCGGATGTGAATGGTGATGCCATGCCCGATCTGATAGTTGCCAACGGGGCCAGCAATACAGTGTCTGTGTTGATGAACAGCGGCAATGGTACGTTTGCCGCCAAAGTTGACTACGCCACGGGACCTGGGCCAATCTCTGTTACTAGTCCGGATGTGAATGGTGATGCCAGGCTCGATCTGATAGTTGCCAACCTGGAAAGCAGTACAGTGTCGGTGTTGATGAACAGCGGCAATGGTATGTTTGTCGCCAAAGTTGACTACTCGACGGGATCTTCTTGGCCATGGTCCGTCACGAGTGCGGATGTGAATGGTGATGCCAGGCTCGATCTGATAGTTGCCAACCTGGACAGCAGTACAGTGTCGGTGTTGATGAACAATGGTAATGGTACGTTTGCCGCCAAAGTTGACTACGCGACGGGAACTTGGCCATGGTCCGTCACGAGTGCTGATGTAAATGGCGATGCCAGGCTTGATCTGATAGTTGCCAACTGCTTCAGCGATACAGTGTCGGTGTTAATGAACAACGGCAATGGTACGTTTGCCGCCAAAGTTGACTACGCGTCGGGATCTATGCCGTACTCCGTCACGACTGCGGATGTGAATGGTGATGCCAGACCCGATCTGATAGTTGCTAACGGGGAGAGCGATACAGTGTCGGTGTTGGTGAATAAAGGCAATGGTACGTTTACCGCCAAAGTTGACTACGCGACGGGAACTTCTCCATATTCCGTCACGAGTGCGGATTTGAATGGTGATGCCAGGCTCGATTTGATAGTTGCCAACAACTTCAACGCTACAGTGTCGGTGTTGATGAACAACGGCAATGGTACGTTTGCCGCCAAAGTTGACTACATGACGGGAACTGCGCCAAACTCCGTCACGAGTGCGGATGTGAATGGTGATGCCATGCCCGATCTGATAGTTGCCAACATGAACAGCGATACAGTTTCTGTGTTGATAAATGCTGAGGGGGGTATTTCCTTCACCGAACAGATGCCTGTAAAGGTTGCCAGCAATCTCGTCATCAACGATCCCGACGGCGATGCGAGCTGGAATGGAGGTAAGCTAAAGGTGCAAATTACACAGAATGCCGAAACTGCTGACAGGCTGAACCTTCCGACGGCAAATCCCGGTGGGAATGGTGTCTGGCTGGATACCATTTCGGGGAGTAACCTGAAGGCGGGCACTGCTGTCATCGGTGTCGCAGATGCGGCTTCTGCAAGCAATGGGACGGCATGGAGTTTCACGTTCAATGCCAATGCAACGAATGAGCTGGTGCAGTCGGTGGCACAAGCGTTGACCTTCAATAACGGCAGTGATGCCCCCGGTGTTGCTGATCGCAGCATCAGCATAACTGTTACAGACAATGGAGGGGCATCGGCTTCGACAGTACAAACGGTTACGGTGAAAGCGGTTAACGATATTCCGACCTTGACGGCGTTCAGTGGCACCGTTGATACCACGAGAGAGGATATGCCGGTTGAAATTACCTTTGCGGAGCTTGCTGCGCAGGGCAACGAATCGGATGTCGATGGTATAGTGAATGCATTCGTAGTAAAGTCAGTGAGCAGCGGCAGTCTCAGGATCGGGCTTGATGCGGTTTCTGCTTCAGCTTATGATGCTGTAACCAACAATACGATAAATGCTCCCCGCAAGGCCTGGTGGACACCGGCACTCAATGCCGTTGGCACGTTGAATGCGTTTACAGCGGTTGCCCGTGACAATACTTTGGCGGAGTCGCTCACGGCAGTTCAGGCAACAGTCAGCGTGACACCGGACACCACAGCACCGGTATTTGCGAGTGCCACCGCCAACAGCCGCACCCTGGTGCTGAACTATACCGAGTTGAACATCCTTGATGCAACAAACACCCCTGAAGCAACAGCCTTTGCCGTCACAGGATCATCATCCGGTGCCCATACGATCAGTGCTGTTGCCGTAAATGCATCCCTGAAAACCGTAACGCTCACGCTTTCCACAGCAGTTGCCAACGGCGAATCAGTTACCGTCACCTACTACAATCCATCATCAGGCAATGATGTATACGCTATCCAGGATGCAACAGGAAACGATGCAGCGACGATCACCGCGCAGCCAGTGACGAACAACACGCCGGACACAACTGGGCCGGTATTTGCGAGTGCCACCGTCAACGGCAGCACGCTGGTACTGAGCTATACCGATTTGAACACCCTTGATGCAATAAACATCCCTGCGGTAACAGCGTTTGCCGTCTCTGGCGCATCAACCGGCGCACATACGGTGAGTGCTGTTGCCGTGAATGCATCCCTGAAAACCGTAACGCTCACGCTTTCCACAGCAGTTGCCAACGGCGAATCAGTTACCGTCACCTACTACAATCCATCATCAGGCAATGATGTATACGCTATCCAGGATGCAACAGGAAACGATGCAGCGACGATCACCGCGAAGCCAGTGACGAACTCTACGGACACAATAGCGCCTGTATTTGCGAGCGCCACCGTCAACGGCCGCACGCTGGTACTGAGCTATACCGATTTGAAAACCCTTGATGCAACAAACACTCCTGAGGCAACAGCCTTTGCCGTCTCCGGGGCATCAACCGGTGCCCATACGATCAGTGCTGTTGCCGTGAATGCATCCCTGAAAACCGTAACGCTCACGCTTTCCACAGCAGTTGCCAACGGCGAATCAGTTACCGTCACCTACTACAATCCATCATCAGGCAATGATGTATACGCTATCCAGGATGCAACAGGAAACGATGCAGCGACGATCACCGCGCAGCCAGTGACGAACAACACGCCGGACACAACTGGGCCGGTATTTGCGAGTGCCACCGTCAACGGCAGCACGCTGGTACTGAGCTATACCGATTTGAACACCCTTGATGCAATAAACATCCCTGCGGTAACAGCGTTTGCCGTCTCTGGCGCATCAACCGGCGCACATACGGTGAGTGCTGTTGCCGTGAATGCATCCCTGAAAACCGTAACGCTCACGCTTTCCACAGCAGTTGCCAACGGCGAATCAGTTACCGTCACCTACTACAATCCATCATCAGGCAATGATGTATACGCTATCCAGGATGCAACAGGAAACGATGCAGCGACGATCACCGCGAAGCCAGTGACGAACTCTACGGACACAATAGCGCCTGTATTTGCGAGCGCCACCGTCAACGGCCGCACGCTGGTACTGAGCTATACCGATTTGAAAACCCTTGATGCAACAAACACTCCTGAGGCAACAGCCTTTGCCGTCTCCGGGGCATCAACCGGTGCCCATACGATCAGTGCTGTTGCCGTGAATGCATCCCTGAAAACCGTAACGCTCACGCTTTCCACAGCAGTTGCCAACGGCGAATCAGTTACCGTCACCTACTACAATCCATCATCAGGCAATGATGTATACGCTATCCAGGATGCAACAGGAAACGATGCAGCGACGATCACCGCGCAGCCAGTGACGAACAACACGCCGGACACAACTGGGCCGGTATTTGCGAGTGCCACCGTCAACGGCAGCACGCTGGTACTGAGCTATACCGATTTGAACACCCTTGATGCAATAAACATCCCTGCGGTAACAGCGTTTGCCGTCTCTGGCGCATCAACCGGCGCACATACGGTGAGTGCTGTTGCCGTGAATGCATCCCTGAAAACCGTAACGCTCACGCTTTCCACAGCAGTTGCCAACGGCGAATCAGTTACCGTCACCTACTACAATCCATCATCAGGCAATGATGTATACGCTATCCAGGATGCAACAGGAAACGATGCAGCGACGATCACCGCGAAGCCAGTGACGAACACAACGCAGCCGGTTACAGTGGCTAAGCTGAATGCACTTCCAACACTGAACACTATTCAGACGGTCGTTGACGTGACATCCACAAACCATGCGCCGGTGATTGACGCTAAAGCCACGAACGATGTTGTGATCTCGATTACCGCCCCAAACCATGCGCCGGTAGTGGACGCAACAGATATTACCGGTGCCGTGACCGATCT
>JBMOIS010000016.1:0-51127 GCA_049317185.1 Chlorobium sp.
TGTCAGCCTTCGCTGCGTTGATGACTGCCTTTGCAAACAAACCGTCCAGTCCGCCACCAATAACCACATCGGGCTGTGTGTCGAACAGAATTTCGTGCGCAATATCCTGATAGTTATTGCGGTTGACATTGTGGCTTACAACTCCTGCCGGTGTTGCATGGGAAAATGGCACCGTGCTTGCCACGCCAATGGCAAAGCCAAGATCGTCGCGCAGTGTTTCGGCAATCGTCTTTATCGCTCCATTTGCTGGGTCACCACTTTGCCATGCTATATTGCCAGCATCAGTTTTTTTACCTGTGACCATAGCAGTAATTGCCGATGCGGAGTCTGTTGCGGGCCACTTGCCTGATTGGGAGAAGTAGGTGTCTGTTGTGGTTGTAGAGTATTTCAGTGTGCCCTGAAGTTCACCGTCGAATTTCAGCCATGACGGCAGTGGAGTGCCGTCGGCCAATGTTGCACTGTAGGTCATGCTGTCACCGGCATCCACATCATTGAACGTTCCGACGGGCACCATCAGGCAGAACGGCGCATCTTCAGATGTCGATACATCAGCTATCATGCTGATTACCGTCGGAGCATCGTTCAAGTTGGTCAACGTGAAGAGGCTGACATTTTTTGAATACTCGTTGGAAACAAAGAGCAGATTCTGGCCACTGGGAGAGGCATCACTGGAAACAAAGGTCAGACCTTCGGGGCCAGCCCCGGACTCCAACCCATCACCTGTGAGAGCTTTTGAATCATCAGGATGACTCAGGGATTGAACAAAACTGACATGCTGGGGATCAGTTACGTCATAGACCATGATTGTACCTGCTCCACGCTCCAAACCAACGAACGCAAGGGTTTTTCCTCCTATATGCCCGATTGCAATGCCTTCAGGTTCGGGGCCTTTATTATCGGAACGCGTGTCAACAAAAATACCGGAGGTCGAAGGGTCGGACGAATTGAATGGGCCGGTCGAGGCTGCAAACTGCTCGATTTGCGACCCACTGTCGAAAACGATGGTACCGTCGGCATTAAGAATGCTGAAGGATCGTGCACCGTATGCCTGAATTTGTTCGATAACTCCGTCGCCATCAATATCCCCGTTGTTGCCAGGTGCAAGAGAGATTCTTAAGTTACCTATTGCTGAGGTGCTCAGCAGATTGCCATACTTTTCAATCAACTCCGGGTCTAATGAAAAGTTTTTTCCACTTGTTTGATCAACGTATGTTCCTATATCTTTAAGTTTTACAGCGTCAGGCGACATAAAATCACTACGATCATCTCCTTCATTTGCGATGATGTAATATGTTTTGCCGTCATTGCCAGTGAAAGAGCCGATTCCGTCAGGCATGTACTGACCGAATACCGGAAGGGTTGTCGACGGTTTATAGCCGTCTTTGTCACTGCCGTCTAATGGAAGACCGAGCCAGCTCTTGAAACCGAGGGGCACAATATCAGTAAATGTTGCAGTTGCGATATCGAGAATACCAATCGCATTGTTCTCCTGCAGAGTCACGAACGCAGTTTTCCCGTCTGGTGAAATACTGATGTATTCCGGTTCGAGGTCATTGGCAACAGTAATTCCATCAAAGAGGCGCACACCTTCTGCCCGTAATTCTGCAAATTTAGTGTTGAAAGCTGTAAATGAGGCAGTCTTGACCGTGGCAGCAGCAGCGCCATTGCTGAGGTCGATGATGCTGACTGAGCCTTCAGGGTTACTCGTCAGACTGGCCATTTCACCTTCGTTGGCAACCAGAACCGTCTTGCCATCGGCGCTGAAGGTCAGCATGTCGGGATTAGCTCCAACCCGGACGCTGCCCAAAGTCATTGTGGGTGAACTTATATCACCATCTGCATTGAGAAAATAGACACTACCTTGCTGGGTCTTGTCTGCAGCAGCAACCGCAACAGCAACAATGCCGTTCTTGACTGCGACGCTGTTCAGATCATTAATGCCAATTGAAATGGTGCCAAGGAGAGTCATCTGAAGGTGTTCATCGACGCTTACAACCTGCAGACCTGAAAATGAGGTAACAAAAAGTCGCCCGCTCGCAGCATCAAACGCTGAAATTTCAGCTCCAGCAAGAGAGATTGTAGAGGCAAAAGCGAAAGATTCAGCTCCACTGGGTGTCAAGCCAAGTGCGTTATCCACTTCGATATCCTGAAACGATGGCGCATCATTGCCATTGTGATCCTGAACAGCGTTGACATCGTTACCGGAAGTGACATCTGCATAGGAAACCTTGATTTCCTTGCTTTGATCAAGTGTTGCTGCAAGTTGCAAAATAACCTGGTTATTGACCACTTGCAGGCTGCTGATCGTCTGGGCAGCACCTCCGTTGCTTACAACGAACTGCTCCACTGATGGCAGATGCACTGTATCCAGCGGAGCATCAAAAAACAGGGTCACAATAATACCAGAACCATCTACGCTCGAATTGATGAGTGCAGAGTCAATGCCATCAAAAAAATTTATTGCCATTTCGATATTCCTTATAAGCTTGGCTTGATGTTCAGAAATAATTTCAGACAAGCAATAATATCACTTCTCAATGAGATAAATATTAAGGTTTTGTTACGTTTTGGTTGAGTGAATGGAAACTTCTTTGACAAATGGATATTTGCATGAAACAGCCAACGGCTATTATAGTTTCAGGTCAGTAACAACAATAGTTCCATGAAACCGCCTGTCAGGGAAGAGTACACGTCCTTTTGAATTGATGACAATATGGGGATTCCCTGATTTTTCCAGCAAATGTAGAAGTTTCAGCAAGTCTTTTTTATTGGAAGGTTTTATAATCATATCTGCCAAAGCATCAACTTTTTTGACATCATGATTGATTAGTTCATCATGCAAATAAAAATCCGCGTTTATTTCCTTTTTCAATTCATCAAGTCGCAACATGAAGTTTTCCATTTAGTTATGACGCTACAGCTTCCTTGTTGACCAGAAAATGTGCCGGACAGTTTTTCCATTAGAGAACAGGGCCGTTGCTTGAAAAAAAAATACGCAATTTAGATTCTTGACGGTGCAATGATGTTTATCAAGAACCCTGAACTTCACAATCATAAGAAAACAAGATAGTGTTGAGCAAAGGTTAAGATCATGCAACAATTCTGTGAAATCATCAATTGTAAGACTCTCAAAAGGCTATATTGCGACTCATTATACACTTGCAACAACGATTAACCCGATATTTTTTGTATCATCAGAGTTGCAAAGAGATCTTAAGCAGATAAAGGAACTTGTGAAAAAAAGAATACTTGATCGGTACGAACATACGAATGACGGTGCCGTTATTATTGATGTTGCTGCTCAGCGTGTTGAGGATCTGTATGAGAACTTCGACAAGAGAGCGCCATATCATAAAAAGGATCTTGATGAAGATCTGGTCTATTATCTTACAGAGTGTGTGACTGAAATAGGTAGTGCAGACTTTGTTATCAGGTTTATGTTCGAGTGTTTTCCAACCGAAGAGTTTATGCTGCGAGTTCGTACCAGTGTTCACAAATATTTTATGTATCAACGAGAACTTGAGTTTGCTGCAACGAAAAAAATGCTAAAAAAATCAGTAATTATTCTTGTTTTTGGCATTGTTCTTCTCGGCTTCTCTCTCTGGGTCAATAATCTGTTTACGTTTGAAAATGGCACATCCTTTCTTAACAGGGTTTTTGCTGAAGGGCTTACGATTGTAGCCTGGGTCTCGGTGTGGGAGGCACTTGCTACCTTGTTGGTGAGCTGGCCTCCGCATTTGTCACAGATTAAGCTTTTTATGAAAATTGCAGAAGCTCCGGTACAATTTCAAAAGCCATCCAATCCACTTTCCGTTGGTAGGGTAGGCCAGGCATAAAATGAAGAGTCCCGGCCTCAGGCCAGTAGATGAAGGCGGGAAAAAACATAATCAAGAGAGTCCTCATTCAGAATAATCCTTGAAAAGCCTGTCGAACCAAGTTTCGTTGGTCGATTGTCACGATTACTCGAGAATGTGGAACTCTGTTTGCCGTTATACCAGCAGACAAGCCTGATGGTACTTCCCTCTATTTCAAGGGCAGTTATACCTCTTTTTCCGATAGTGCAGCCTGAGTTGAAGAGACTTGGTATGGTGAGATTGTGGTACAGACCGCTGCGAAGGCCGATTTTCTTTCCCTGTCTGTAACATGCTTCAAGTTCGATTTTCAACAAGTCCATCTTTTCCTCAATTGCTGTAAGATTTTCACCCTCAGCGGATGGGTAAATCCTGCAGAGTTCTTCGATCTTGTAGTTCAAAAAATCTACTTTGGAAAGAGATTCAAACAAAGGGCGATGGGTATGTCCTATGATGGAAACAATTTTTGCCCGATTCGAAAACTCATAAATTGATTTTTCGACAGCGAACCGTCGACGGCTGTTGTAGGCGACTGAAAAGTTTTGTACACCAACAGGCTTGGCAATGTATCGGAGAAAAAAGATTGCGGCACGACTGACCATAGGAAACGTCTCCCACATGAAGACGGATGCCTGATGGCCATGGAAAAGCAGGAGAGTTTTATCTCCATAATGAAATTTCAGAGATTCAACCAGTGATGACGCAAACCGGTACTCTTTCTCCTCAAGCAATGCGGCATCATGATTGCCCCAGGTTTTCCAGAAAAAGCCGTTCTGTTCAAACTGTTGAAACAGGTCATAAAAATCACTCCATTCTGCTTCAATACTGGCAAGCGGAAATTTTAACAATTCTTCAATATCCCCATTGAGAACAAGGCTGTATTTTTTAGGCCGATAATATCGTTCGAGTATGCTTTTAACCAGTTCGGCATTTTTCCGAAACTCATCAAGTCGTCCGCCATTTCCCATATGCAGATCGCTGAGGATAACAATCTTTGAAGATCGATCGAGATGAACCGACCTTGCTGTATCAAGGAGTCGTTTTAGATGAGGATGTTTTCGTTTATGCAGCCACATCAGGTTATTTCCAAAACAAAAAGCACGGCTTGTCAGTCCCATTATTATTTTTTTGAGAGTGTGTAATTAATATCAGGAAGATGAGTTTCTTTTGAGAGCAGATCGGGTTAAAAAGAGTGCCTGACTGTTTATTCCGGGGGAGTCGTTGTCAATCAATGAGTAGATGCCGTCGGGATTCATCTGCCACGCCTTGACATTATCGCTGAGGATCAGCTCAAAATCTGAGGTAACAATTTTGACCAGCGCTTTGTCAAACACAGGAAATATTGCTTCAACCCGATCGTCAAGGTTTCTTGGCATCATATCCGCACTCCCAAGATAAAGCTCTTCCTTTCCTCCATTATGAAAGTAGTATGCCCTGCTGTGTTCAAGAAAACGTCCGATAATGCTGATCACTCGAATATGTTCACTGACTCCGGGAATGCCTGGTTTCAGACAGCAAATTCCCCGAACAATAAGGTCGATTTTCACCCCTTCACAGGAGGCCTTGTAGAGTGCCTGGATGGTTTTGGCATCAACCAGGGAGTTCATTTTCATGATTACTCTTCCGCACTGTTTTTCCCGGTTCCATTCAATCTCCCGCTCAATCATCTCAATGATCCTTTTTCGGGTGTTGATTGGTGAGACAAGCAGCTTTCTGTATGTGGTATGTTTTGAATACCCGGTCAAGGCGTTGAAGAGTTCTGCAACATCATTGGCGAGCTGTTCGTTGGTCGTGAAAAGACTGTAATCAGTGTAGAGCTTTCCTGTTGACGGGTTGTAGTTTCCTGTGCCAAGATGGAGATACCGTTTCAGTTTGTGTTGTTCACGACGCACAATCAGCGTGAGTTTTGCATGGGTTTTCAGTCCCGGCAGACCATAAGCGACATGAGCACCGACATTTTCAAGCGCCCGTGCCCAGACAATGTTATTGCCTTCATCAAATCTTGCTTTGAGTTCCACAAGGACAGCAACCTGTTTCCCCGCTTCGGCAGCCTTCATCAATGCCTTTACAATAGGAGAATTGCTTCCAACCCTGTACAGCGTCTGCTTTATTGAAAGTACCCCAGGATCAGCAGCAGCTTTGTTGATTAAATCAACGACAGGCTGAAACGACTCGAACGGATGGTACAGGAGTCTGTCTTTAGCTCTGATTGCACTGAAAATATCCGTCCCGAACTCCTCTTCAATTTGGTTGCCAGGCACAAAAGGCTCATCTTTCAAGTCAGGTCGTTCTATCTTCAGAAGATCGATCAGGCAGTTAAATCCGAGTGCTCCATCAATCTCATATACATTTCGCGGGGCGACATTGAGATTTTTCATGAGCAGATTCCTCATCGAAGGAGGCATTCCTGTTGTGATGTCAAGGCGGACAACCTTTCCGTAGCGACGTGACCGGATTCCTTTCTCGATAGTTTTCAGAAGATCGCCAGCTTCATCTTCCTCGATTTCAATATCAGCATCCCGAATCAGTCTGAAGAAATGTGATTGTATAACCCTCATTTTCGGAAACAGGTGAGCCAGATTACTTTCAATAAGATCTTCTATCCAGACAAACCGTATGATTCCGTCATCATTATGAAAGCCCTTGATATTGTTGAGCTTAAGAAGTCGCGGGAGGATGTCCGGAACTTTTACGCGGGCAAACTTCAATCCTCTGCTTTCATCGTCTTCCAGTTCTACGGCAAGATTCAGTGAAAAATTTGACATGAACGGAAATGGATGACCTGTATCGAAAGCGAGCGGGGTGAGTACAGGATAGATCTCCTTTCGAAAATAGTGACTCAAAGCCCGCTGCTGTGCGGGGGATAATTCAGAAACTTTAAGAAATTCTATACACTCTCCTTGCATCGCAGGGATCAGATCGTGATAAAAGCACTCGTTTCTTTCACTAAGCTGCTGCAAGACAATCTCGCGAATCTTTTCAAGCTGTTCAGAAGGAGTGTAGCCATCAATCGTTCGATCCTGAATGCCAGCCTCATATTGATCTTCAATACCGGCAACACGGATCATGAAATATTCATCAAGGTTTGAGCTGAAAATCGAAATGAATTTTACCCTCTCAAGAAGTGGATGCGCCTGAGGATGACGTGCTTCTTCAAGTACCCGCTGATTGAAAGAGAGCCAGCTCAGCTCCCTGTTGACATAAAGGGAGGTATCGAGAAAATTCGGGGCAGGCACTCTTGCTTCTGCGGGCAGCAAATATGGCAACTGCTCCGTTAATTCCTGTGGTTGGCTTGACATATAATTCTTCAGGAGGTTATCAATTGTTCATAAGACCATTCGCTGTGCCGCACGGTCTCTCCCGTTACCTGAAAAAC
The DNA here is from genome assembly GCA_049317185.1 of Chlorobium sp. Classification (GTDB taxonomy): domain Bacteria; phylum Bacteroidota; class Chlorobiia; order Chlorobiales; family Chlorobiaceae; genus Chlorobium. The sequence goes on from JBMOIS010000016.1 coordinate 7,228, forward strand.
AACTTCATTGGCAATTCGGGTTGCATGATCAGCCATCCGTTCGATATACCTTGAAATACTCAAGGCGGCGATGAGCTGATCGACATCTGAATCAGGTTTTTTCATGAGTGAGGTAACCCTTTTGAAAACTTTTCGATGTATGGAATCAATATCTTCATCCATGGCACTGACTTGTCTTGCAAGAATGCTGTCTCTGGAGACAAATGCTTCGATCGACTTTTTAACCATTTCGCCTGCGTGCATACAGATATTTTCGAATTCAAATGATTCGAGCATTTCAGGACTGATTTCCGGTATACGTTCAATAATACGAACAGCCAGCTCGCCGATATGCTTCAGTTCATCATTCATCTTTATTATGGTGACAATTGCACGCAGATCCAATGCAACCGGTTGCTGCAGGGCGAGAAAAGCCAGACAGCGCTCCTCAAGGTTGGCTTCGACAACATCAATTTCATGATCAACAATCATTATCGGTCGCCAGCCATGATTATCATGATGTTTAACGGCATGCAGGGCATCAAGAAAATTTTCAACTACTTTCCCGGAGAGTTGAGCAAGAATCTGGGAGAGTTCTTTTATAAGTAGATGGACCGGGCGTTCTGACATAAAAAAAGAATAATTTTGTTAGCTTAATTTTGTGGGGATCTAAAATTTTTAGTTAGTGATTCTGAACCGTCCAGCTTGATAATTAAACAACTTTTCTGAAATTCAATGTTCCCAATCTATAACCCTCAAGCTTAACAAGCAATGGTGCCTCTGTTACAACTCAGAAACATTTAAAGTACCTGTTGCCACTTTTGCTGGATGAGTGTGTCGGGTGATTTTGATTTTTCAATTTTTTTGAAAGAGATTTAACCTGTTTGTAACAATCCGTCATTGCGGTTTATCTGTCTTTTTCCGTTTAATATCTTATGTTGGAGAACATTGGTAAACCTGGAGATACACCACTGTCATTTGTTCCATCAAAAGTGTTTTTCACAAAAGGCGCGGGAGGGCACAAGGAATATCTTTCACAGAAACTGTCGAGGGTGAAAACGGTCTTTGGATGACTTATTAATGCATTCTAATGGAAAAAACATGACACAGATAACTTTTCGGGATGTGATGGATGGTTGTGATGGGAAAGAGGACATCGATTGTTCGAACAAGGGGTTAACGTCACTATTAGGTTGTCCGGAAAAAGTCAGGAATTTCAATTGTTCAGGAAATCAACTGACGAAACTGGATGGTGCTCCTAAAACGGTTAAAGGAGATTTTAATTGCTCCGGGAACCTGTTGACCTCACTCGAAAATGCCCCGGAGGAAGTTTATGGGAATTTCGATTGTTCAAATAATCGATTGAGATCGCTTGATGGTAGTCCTCTGTTTATTATGGGCGATTTTTCTTGTGCCGGGAACCAGTTGATATCGTTGAAAGGGGAGCATGATGATTCAACTGTGGCGTGCATTCTTGAAGGCTGCCCGGAGGTCGTTGAGGGGGATTTCAATTGCTCCAGAAATATGCTGACCAATCTTGAAGGAGCGCCTCATCTTGTTGGTGGAGATTTTGATTGCTCATATAACCAGCTTGCGACACTCAAAGGTGCGCCCAATAAAATTCATGGAGATTTTGAGTGTTCAAACAATCAATTGACCACTCTGGCTGGAAGTCCCAATTGTATTATGGGGGATTTCTCTTGCGCATGCAATCAGTTAACGACTCTCAAGGGTGGAGGTAAAGAAGTTTTTGGTAACATCAATTGTTCAGGGAATCTCTTGACCTCTCTCAAAGGGGCCAATAAAAGGGTTCATGGCATTTTTAATTGTTCGGCGAATCAGTTGACCTCACTTAAAGGCGCTCCAGAAGAAGTTGATACGTTTCTTTGTTTCAACAATCAACTGATGTCGCTCAAGTGGGCACCGGAAAAAGTCAAAAGGCATTTTGATTGCTCAAATAACAAGCTGATTACGCTTGATGGTGCTCCCAGGAGGGTGAAAGGAAATTTCAATTGCTCAGAAAACCAATTGTCAACACTTGACGGGACTCTGAAAAAAATTGGCGGTGATTTTATTTGTACAAGAAATGCAAAGCTTTTTGAAGATCAACAAGTTCGGGTAGTTTTCAGTGTGAAAGGGAACTGCATCTCATAACGTCTCGCAACATGAAGTTGGCAGCAATCCATGATGTTGTTGCCAGCAAAGAGCATTTAGTGAAAGGCGTTGGTCAAATCTCCTGCCCTGGGCGGAATGCCGGGTAATGGCTCACAAGCTCAAACCGTTTTTTCAAATACGGTTACTCTTTACGAATACTGATGCAGAAAATAGACCTTAAACCAGTCGACCTGCCCTCCAAACCCCAGCGCCTTGAGTTCAGCTTCTACGGCTTCTTTACTGCTCATTGATTTCATGGGGATTTGAAATATATCAAATTCCCAGTCCCCTTGAAATATTCCCGATTCATTCACTATTGCCGTCTTAACCCGAGAGCGTGAGGCATAGGTTATGGCATATACAGCGTGTTCATCGTATATTATGCCATTAAAATTGTTGGTAATATTCTCAAGTATACGATACTTGCCAAGTCTCTTGCTGATAGGTTTCTGATAATTTAACGTATTGCATTTAACAGTACTATGAGCTAACTCAAGATAGATTGTTGATTTTTCTGTCATTGCTTTGTTAAGCTCAAACTTTTTTCCATCGAGGAGCAAAAATGAATATGGAGGTATCTCAGCAATAGTGGATTGATATCCTTTTAGAATTAATGGCGGGTTGCACTTTTTTAACTCTAATAAAAATTCATCATTATTTATAGAAACAAATATTGAATATATGACAATAGTGCGATCTTTCATGTTTCTGAGATCGACATACCTTATGCAAAATGGTGATATTGGATTGCTTCCAAATGATATTCCAGCATTTACTCTTGTTCCGATTTTCTGTAAGCCGAGATATAAAGAAATAGGGAAAATGAGCAGGCCAGGCACTATTTTAAGAAATTCCTGGAAGTAAAAGAAATGTTCGAACATGATATAAAATAGGTGTCTAATAAATATTTCTGGACTGTCGGCTCCACAACGCTCTCTTCTATTCGTTCAACTCCATGGCTTTACAACAATTTTGTTCAGTCAAGAACTAACTTTTTCATCAAATTTATTCAAGAAGCGGATTGTATTTTTTGCATATTTAAAGAGTGAATCTGTGGAATTATAAATGCAGATTTGGGGTGACTATGAACCGTACTTTTTTCGATCATAAAGTTATGTAAAAAAATGTTGATGGATTGTTAAGGGTATGTTAACAATCAGCAATAAACGGGGTTGACCGAGAGCAAAAGAGAGCTGTTTACAAAAAACTTTAAAATTTTACTTTACATTGGAAAAGAGAAAATAATGAAAAACCTGTGGACGCTAAGCGGCTGCGGACGCTCATTAATCAATGATGTCAAAGATCACCTTTTTAATTTCATGTGTTATGTCGGATCCAATGCTGCTTGTGGTCGAGGATGATCAAGACCTCGCAAACCTGCTGGAGTATAATCTCAATCGGGCAGGCTATAAATGTCATCTTTCGGGAAGCGCTGAAGATGCTCTTGTAGAACTTTCACGAAAAAGTTTTGACCTTGTGCTTCTTGATATCATGCTGCCGGGAATGGACGGGTTTGAGCTATGCCGTAAAATCAGGCAGCATCAACTTTACAAGGATATTCCCATTATTATGGTGACAGCCAAAGGGGAGGAGATCGACAGAATTCTTGGTTTTGAACTCGGCATCGATGACTATGTTATCAAGCCGTTCAGTCCCCGAGAGCTGAACCTCCGGATACGTGCAATCCTCAAGCGGGAGCGCCGTCAGGGGGGCAAAATGCAGGAGGTACTCAAGAGTGGCGGGCTCGAAGTTGATCTTGCCCGTCATATTGTGACGCTTGATGGCAAAGAGCTTGTGCTGACGCTTATGGAGTTCAAGCTGCTTGTCGCACTCCTCAAAAGAAAGGGAGAGGCCCAGTCGCGGGAGACGTTGCTCAGTGATGTCTGGGATATAGACAAGAGTATAAGCACAAGAACTATCGACACGCACATTACAAGGATCCGCGAAAAGCTCGGGGAGACTGGCCGTATCATCAAAACACTACGGGGGCTTGGTTACAAGCTTGAGGAGAAAGAGGATGAAGCCCATGCACGTTAAGCTGCATTTCCGGCTTGGGATGGCTCTCGGTGTGATTATTTTTTGTGCTGTAGTCATGAGCTATCTTTTTGTTGGCCATCGGTTGACGGAGATACTGACTGCCAAAACCAGAAATGAGTTGCAGCGGGGCCTTATGCTCAACAAACAGTTCCTGGAACAGTCGTCACAAGCTCGCCAATCAGGTGAAAATCTCCGTGTGTGGATGGCTCAGGTCGGGCGAGTGCTTGATGTCAGAGTCACCCTGATTGATCTTGATGGACGGGTTCTTGGTGACACCTCCATCTCGCAGGAGAAGCTCATCACCATAGAGAACCACCGTGGACGCCCAGAGATTAAGGCAGCGCTTGAAAAAGGTTATGGTGAAAATACTCGATTCAGCCAATCCGTAAAAGAGCATACGTTGTATATGGCGGTTCCTGTCGGGTTGCCAAAGCCGTGGGCCGTTCTTCGATTCTGCAAACCACTCTACGATATCGAAATTTATGAACTGGAGTTTCGCAACAAGGTTATAGGGCAGCTTGTATTCATACTCTTTTTTTCTCTTGCTGCTGGTGTTCTGACAGCGTTTCTGATTACCCGTCCATTGCTTGCTCTTGCCGACATTGCCCAAAAAAGGGTTCAGGGCGACTTTTCTGGCATCATTCACTCTCAACGACGCGATGAATTCGGTCTACTGGCACATGCATTTACGGTGATGACGGATAAAATAACAACAATGCGTCGCAGTGAGGAGTGGTATACGGCTGTTTTTTCGGGCATTCGTGAAGCAATCATTGTCACCGATGCATCGGGAGATATTATTCTTGTTAACCCTGCCGCATCAAAAATGTTACACCTTGACGGAGCAATGTTCAAGTCGCGCTCTGTCAGGCATCTTTCTGACAGCAAGTTGCAGGAGCTGTTCGCCAGAGTTCACAGCACACAAACAGCTTTACGCAAGGAGGAGATGTCGCTTGTGACCTCAAAAGGATTACGCATTACGCAGATTAGCGCCATGCCCCTCGTCAAAGAAAACAGGTTTGAAGGAACCGTGTTTGTACTGAATGATATCACAACTCTTCGCAATCTCGAAAAAATACGGCGGGATTTTGTTTCCAGTGTGTCGCACGAACTGCGCACACCACTTACCGTCATTACCGGCTATACCGAGACCCTGCTCGAAGGAGCGATAGATGATCCCAAACATGCGACACGCTTTCTGAACATTATCCTGCAGGCAAGTCAACAGCTCACAGCACTGGTCAACGATGTGCTTGATCTCTCCAAAATTGAGTCGGGCTACATTGAGTATCAATTTACAGGAGTCGATATTCATGTTGTGGTGAAAAAATCTGTGGAATTGCTGAAACCATCACTGGACAAAAAACAGATCAGGCTTGATATCAATATATCCGCAGAACTACCACAAGTGTATGCTGATGCCCGATATCTTGATATTGTTATCCGCAACCTTCTCGACAACGCAATTAAATATGTTGATGACAGCAATGGCAGGATAAGAATTTCAGCGTTCAGAGTTGATGATGATGTTCGACTGGAGGTGGAAGATAACGGAATCGGCATATCCAAAACCGACCTTGAGCGGATCTTTGAGCGCTTTTACCGGGTTGACAAGGGGCGTTCCCGTCAGCTTGGAGGCACAGGTCTCGGTCTGTCAATTGTAAAGCATATCGTTCTCGCCCATAAAGGTGATGTGGAGGTTCGATCGCGAGTCAACCATGGTTCAGTGTTCAGTGTGAGGTTGAGAATTGCGCGGGAAGAGATTGACTCAAAACGTCAAGAATCTTCCTCACTCAGCCTCTGAACATTGCCATCGTTTCTTCTGACTTATATTTGACAAGCTTGCCTGATGATGCGCCTTGACGCAGGCATCAGGTTTTTTTTGTATGCGCAAATTGGTATGCAGAAACGATGTTTTTGTAATCAATGAGTTTGGGCTTGTTGGCAAAATTGTTAATTTCCAAAAATGACATTACTGGAAATAAATTGTTTTATGAAAATAACAATAAAAAATGTAGCAACGGTGCAGTTGGGGTACTCGTTCAGGTCACGTCTTGAAGCTTCAAAAGATGGAGAAGTGGCGGTCATTCAGATGAAAGATTTGCTTGATGACAATACTGTGGGGTGTGGTGCTCTGATTCGTATAGAGATGGATGGTGTCAAGAAGCACCACCTTGCCCGTAAAGGAGATCTTGTTTTCCGGTCGCGTGGTCTTGTGAGCAATGCTGCGATTCTTTTTGAAGATCCTGGAAACGCTGTTGTTGCTGCTCCGTTGATAAGAATCAGGATTACAAAACCTGACAGGGTTTTACCGGAGTATCTGAACTGGTATCTCAGTCAGCGGGAGGCGCAGGTGTTTTTAACAAGCAGGGCAATTGGGACTGCCCAGAAGATGATCAGCAAGGAGGTCCTTGAAGATCTGGAGGTTGTGTTGCCTTCATTGGAGTGTCAAAAAACTATTGTTGAGCTGGCCGCGCTCTCCGCTCGTGAACAGGTTCTGCTTGGTGTACTTGCTGAAAAACGGAAACGATATATTTCAATGGCATTAATGCGTTTTGCAAAAGGAGAATAACTGATGAGTAGCAAGATCGATCAGAAAGATATCAATAATGCGGCATGGGCAGCGTGCGACACCTTCAGGGGTGTTGTTGATCCGGCACAGTACAAAGATTACATCCTTGTAATGCTGTTTTTAAAGTATATTTCAGACGTCTGGCAGGATCATTACGACACGTACCAGCAGCAGTATGGGGATGATGAGGGACGAATTTTCCGCAAAATGGAGCGTGAGCGTTTTGTTCTGCCAGTTATAACACTGACCGAAAAAAACAGGGAAAGCGGTGAAGAAAAGATTCTTGACAAGTTTCCGGCAACCTACTACAGCCTTTATGAACGCAGGGCGGCGGCCAATATCGGTGAGCTGATCAATATTGTTTTTGATCACATTGAAGAATCCAACAAAGCCAAGCTCGAGGGAGTTTTCCGGAACATTGACTTTAACAGTGAAGCAAACCTCGGCAAGACCAAAGATCGTAACCGACGCCTGAAACAACTGCTGGAAGACTTTTACAAGCCACAGTTGAATATGAAGCCAAGCCTTGTATCAGAGGATGTCATTGGCAACACCTATATCTATCTGATTGAGCGCTTCGCCTCGGATTCAGGGAAAAAAGCCGGGGAGTTTTTTACCCCGCTGAAAGTGACCGAGCTCGTGGCCAAACTTGCCAGCCCCAAACCTGGTGACCGAATTTGTGATCCAGCCTGCGGTTCCGGCGGTCTTCTGGTACAAGCAGCCAAAGAGGTCGGTGACCGGAACTTTGCGCTGTTCGGTCAGGAGTCGAACGGCAGTACCTGGGCGTTATGCCGTATGAATATGTTTCTTCACAGTTTCGACAGTGCCCGTATCGAGTGGTGCGATACCCTGAACAGCCCTCTGCTGGTGGAAAATGACCGCCTGATGAAATTCAATTGCGTTGTTGCCAATCCACCATTCTCGCTCGACAAATGGGGAGCTGAAGATGCCGAAAGTGATCAATTTAACCGGTTCTGGCGCGGGGTTCCTCCCAAAGGGAAGGGGGCCTGGGCCTTTATCAGCCACATGATTGAAACAGCGCTTGAAAAAGAGGGTCGCGTTGCCGTGGTTGTTCCGCATGGAGTGCTTTTCAGGGGTGCTGCTGAGGGGCGTATCCGTCAGAAAATGATCGAAGAAAACCTGCTTGATGCGGTCATCGGGCTGCCGGGCAATCTTTTTCCAACCACCAACATTCCGGTGGCGATTCTGCTCTTTGACAGAAGCAGGGAGCGACCCGGGAACGCCGAGCCCCGGCTCGGCAATGTACTCTTCATTGATGCGAGCCGTGAGTTTGTTTCTGGCAAGAATCAGAATACGCTCAGCGCAGAGCATCTCGACAAAATTATAGGTACCTGCAAAGAGCGCAAAGAGGTCTATAAATATGCACATGTGGCCGAGTTCGTCGAGATCAGGGAAAATGACTTCAACCTCAATATCCCTCGCTATGTGGATACCTTTGAAGAGGAAGAGGAGATTGATATTGATGCCGTTCAGGCGGAGATTGACAAACTGGAGCAAGAGCTGGCAGAGGTGAGGGTGAAAATGGCTGAAAAGCTCAAGGAGATTGTGAGATGAGCTTCCCTGAAGTGATGCCTCGTATTGAGGTGAATGATATGGTATCGCAAAGTGCGATACCTTCCCGAAAGAATCTCGGATGCAGTCTTTCATGTGATGACGATAACTTTTTAAGATCACAGATGGTGACCTTAAAGACGAGTGAGAGAGGACATCAGTGATCAATGTTCAACAAAGAATAAAATTTGACGTTAAGGAGATGCAGTAATGAACAAGAATCGGAAAATCAATGTGGATGGCAGTGAAATCACAGTCATTGTCAACCAGGAGCAGGATTATATCTCACTGACAGATATGGTTCGTGACATTGATAATGGTCTTGCATTGATCGAGAAGTGGCTTCGGAATAAAAACACCATAGAGTTTATTGGCATCTGGGAGCAGATCTACAACGAACATTTTAATTCCCCCGAATTCGAGGGAATTAAAAACGAAGCTGGCTCTGAAGCAATTACTGGAAAAATATAAATCGCAGAAACGCGGGCTGATGCAGAAGATGTTAACGGGAGAGTGGCGCGTAAAACCGGAAATCGTTAATCAATACATGGAGGCATAATTATGTCAAAAGGGAAAAATCAGCACGTGGTTCCTCATTCTGATGGATGGGCAGTCATAGGTGCTGGCAACAGCCGGGCAACAAAAGTAACCTCTACACAATCCGAATCGATTCAGATTGCACAAACTATCGCCAGAAACCAGCAATCAGATACGAAGATCCACGGTGAGAACGGCAGGCTCAGGGGCGGCAACAGCTATGGCCCCGATTCCTGCCCACCGAGGGATAAAAAATAATATTTAAACATTATGGGGAAAAGATTGGTGAACATGGCGATTGCCTATGATTTTGATGGTACGCTTGCGCCGGGTAATATGCAAGAGTATGATTTTATTCCAAAACTTCGCATGAAATCACAAGGCTTCTGGGATGATGTGGCCAGATACGCTCAGGAACAGAATGCCGATCAGATTCTGGCGTACATGTACCAGATGCTTAAAAAGGCTGAAAGTGCGGAAGTTCGGGTGACAAAAAATGATTTCCGGAAATACGGTGAGCAGATAAAACTTTTTCCCGGAGTGGTCGAATGGTTTGAGCGCATCAATGAGTATGGTAGAGAAAGGAATATTCGGGTAGAACATTACATCGTCTCGTCAGGTATTCGTGAAATGGTCGAAGGGACATCGATAGCCAAAGAGTTTAAAGCTATTTATGCTTCCGGTTTTATGTACGATCATCACGGAGTTGCCTGCTGGCCTGCTCTGGCCATCAATTATACCACGAAAACCCAGTATCTGTTTCGTATCAACAAGGGGAGTTTGGAGGTGTATGACAACAGCGTTATAAATGCGTATGTCCCACAAGAAGAACGTCCGGTGCCCTTTGAAAATATGATTTTCATCGGTGACGGAGAAACCGATATTCCTTGTATGAGGCTGGTCAAGGAGCAGGGCGGACATTCGATCTCGGTGTACAACTCCCGGAAAAGCAAATCAAGACAGGTTGCTGAGCAACTGCTCAAGGATAAGAGGGTTTCGCTCATCGCTCCGGCAGATTATCGTGAAGAGAAGCCTATTGACCTGGCAGTCAAGGCGATGATCGACAAGGTCGAGGCCCGGTCAAAGATTTTCGGATTGATATAGTGGCATACAGGATAACTTCAGTTCTGGTATATTACTGTCTGGTTGCATGAACTCTTTACTATCAGTTACAATGAGCAGAATACGCATAAAAAACTTTGGCCCAATCAAGGATGGCTTTTGCGATAATGATGGCTGGATCGATGTGAGAAAAGTTACTGTCTTTATCGGGGAACAGGGTGCCGGTAAAAGTACTGTTGCTAAACTGATTTCCACCTTTGCGTGGATCGAAAAAGCACTGGTAAGGGGAGATTATAATGTAAAATGGTTTGAACGAAAAAAAAGATTCAAGCGGCAATTTCTCGGCTATCATCGTCTGGATAATTACTGGTCGGATGAACCGGATAATATCGTTATAGAATACCAGGGTGATATGTATTCTATGAGATATGAGAATGAATGTCTTGTTATTAATGAGAGTTCTGAAGGTTCTTACCGGCTTCCTCAGATTATGTATGTTCCTGCCGAACGAAATTTTATCTCTTATGTGAGAAAGGCAATTGAGTTAAGGTTGTCTTCTGAGTCGCTGAAAGAGTTTCTTGTTGAATTTGAACATTCCAAACAAGCGCTTAGGGGATATGTTGATTTGCCGATAGTTAATGTTGGCGTTGAGTATGATCGCTTAAATGACAGTCTTAATCTTAAGGGGGATGGTTATAAAATCCATTTGTCGGAGGCTTCAAGTGGGTATCAGTCTTTGGTTCCCTTATATTTGGTTTCAAGATATCTTTCTGCATCAGTTCAGAAACAGAGTGAGAGTGATCAAGAGTCGATGAGCGCTGAGGAGTTGAGAAGATTCAGGAAGGGAGTTGAAGAGATTCTAAGGAATGAGGATTTGACCGAAGAACAGAGAAGAGCTGCACTATCTGTGCTGGCCTCAAAATTCAAAAAAACCTCGTTTATCAATATTGTTGAAGAGCCTGAACAGAATTTGTATCCTTTTTCGCAGTGGAAATTGTTGCAGAGTTTACTGGAGTTCAATAATCTTAATTTGGATAATCAATTGATTCTGACAACTCATAGCCCTTATATTATCAATTATCTTAGCATCGTTATTCAGGGTTATGAGTTGAGCAGAAAAATTGATAACTCGGAAAAGGCAGACGTGCTGAGAGAGAAACTTAATAACGTTGTTTCGGAAAAGTCACTTGTCCCATCAGGGGATGTGGCGATTTATGAAATCGATACACAGGGTGGAATCAGGCGTTTGCCCAATTTCGAAGGAATTCCTTCAGATCGGAATCTTCTCAATGTAATGCTTGAACAGGGAAATATGAATTTTGATGCATTGCTGGAAATCGAGGAGGAGTTGTAGTTATGAATTTCTTCGATCCGGAATGTCATGAGCCTCCAAGAAAAGATGTTATCTTTGGACTGTGTGACGATCAGAACGGAACAAAAGCTTATTCCAATACCGATGATTCATCCAGATGGGTTGCTACTGTTAAAAATGACTCCCGTGTCGAATTGATTTTTACGGCGATTGACCATTGTGTGATTATGGGTGATGAGGAACGAGGAAGAAGAAGGTGTGATGGTATGCTGACCTCAACCGAACATATCTATTTCGTAGAGCTGAAAAATCAGAGGGGAGGATGGATAGCAGATGCGATAGCCCAGCTTGAGTCAACGATACAGTTTTTCATGGAACATCATGATATAAGCAGGTTCAGGTATAAAAAAGCTTTTGCCTGTAACAAACGGCATCGTCCGTTTATAGTTATCGATAATGAGGTCAGACGCCGTTTTTTTAGTAATTGTCATTTTCACGTCGATGTGCAAGCACACATTATTGTGGTGTAACCAAAGCTGAATACGGTTTGCGAGCGGATGTGCACTCAATGAACAGAAAAAATGCATTATAGAATTATTTCCATACCAGATTTCAATATTCTCAACAAGCTCAAACAACGGCTTGACTCTTCCCTGCCGGTGCCGCCGGAGATTGTCGCCAATCTTCATGAAGATCTGGTTCTGCGCTGGACGTACAACTCGAATGCCATCGAAGGTAATACCCTGACGCTCAAGGAGACGAAAGTTGCCCTTGAGGGAATAACGGTTGGTGGTAAAACCATCCGGGAGCATTTCGAGGCTGGATTCAAACCGTACTGGCACGCTTTGGGAATAAACCTGCAATGATTATTACGTCATTCAGCCTATTTATACGTTTAAATATTTTCGTGTCTTTCGAGGTTAAACAAAAAGATTTGATATGTGTGGTTTTGAAACCAATGAAATAATGACCTCTCAAATCCCGGCGGTGCAATTGCTGGTGGCGATGGGCTACGAATATCTTTCTCCGGCTGAAGCACTTCGAGAACGACAGGAGCGAACCTCCAATGTGTTGCTGGAAAATATTCTGCGGAGTCAACTGAAGGAGGTCAACCGCATCCGCTACAGAGGAGGTGAGTACCTCTTCAGTGAAGAAAATATTCAGTCGGCGGTGCAGAAGCTGAAAAACATCAAGTATGACGGGCTCCTGAAAACCAATGAAGCGATTTATGATCTGCTCACGTTGGGTATAGCCCTGGAGCAGACCATTGAGGGTGATTCAAAAAGCTTTACCCTGAACTACATCGACTGGCGGAATGTAGAACGTAATCGGTTTCATGTAACTGTTGAGTACAGTGTTGAGCGATCCAGAAGCACTGAGTCTACCCGTCCGGACATCGTGCTGTTTGTCAATGGCATACCATTTTGTGTGATCGAGTGCAAGTCGCCACAAGTGGAGATTGAGACTGCGGTTTCGCAGTCCATCAGGAACCAGAATGATGATCATATCCCGAAGCTCTTCATCTCTACGCAGATGGTGCTGGCATTGAACAAGAACAGTGCCAAGTATGCCACAACGGGGACCGCAGCAAAATTCTGGAGTGTCTGGAAAGAGCCTCAGCTCGACTGTGAAGGCAGGGAGTTCGGTAAGCTTCAGGAGATCGTCAACAAGCCGTTGCATAAAGATACTCTTTCCAGCGTTGCTCACACCCTTGATGTCAAACTCACAGAACTGAACGATGAACGACTTGTCACGGAGCAGGATAGAGCCCTTTATGCACTTTGCCGCCCGGATCGGTTGCTTGAGCTTGCATGGAAGTTTACCGTGTTTGATGGTGGCCTGAAAAAGATTGCCCGTTATCAGCAATATTTTGTGGTTCAATCAACACTGAATCGTGTCAAGCATGTTGACGGAAGCGGTTCACGAAAGGGTGGAGTTATCTGGCACACGCAAGGGTCAGGAAAGTCCCTGACCATGGTCATGCTGGCCCGAAACCTGGCGCTCGACCCGGAGATTCTTAACCCGAGGATTGTGCTGGTTACTGATCGGGATGATCTGGATAAACAGCTTGGCAATACTTTTGCCGCCTGCGGGCTTGAGGCTGAAAGGGCAACTTCGGGCCGCAATCTTCTGGATTTGGTTGCTGAAAAAAAGTCCGGAATTATCACCACACTTATCCACAAGTTCGACAAGGCTTTTGCCGTAAAGAAGTATCAAAATGACTCCCCGGATATTTTTATTCTCGTTGATGAAAGCCATCGTACCCAGTTCGGCTCATTTTCTGCCCGGATGCGGCAGATGTTTCCCAATGCCTGCTATTTGGGGTTTACGGGCACTCCGTTGTTGCAAAAGGAGAAAAACAATTTCAGCAGGTTTGGGGAGCTGGTTGAGCCTCATTACTCCATTTCACAGGCGGTAGACGATGGCGCCGTTGTGCCGCTTTTATACGAAGGTCGGCATGTTGAGATGAGCCAGAATCAGGCTGCGGTGGATCTGTGGTTTGAGCGCCATACCCAGGGTCTTTCACAACAACAGCAAGCGGATCTCAAACGGAAATATGCCAGGGCTGAGATGCTCAACAAGGCAGAGCAGGTGATTTACATGAGGGCTTTTGATATCACTGAACACTATCGCGCCAACTGGCAGGGAACCGGATTCAAGGCACAGCTTGTTGCTCCCGGTAAAGTGTCTGCTCTTCACTACCATTTCTGCTTGAATGAAATCGGTATCGTTACGTCAGATGTCATTATTTCTCCGCCAGATATGCGTGAAGGGTATGAAGAGACCGATGATGAGACGACCGATGAGGTTGTGAAATTCTGGCAGAAAATGATGAAGCGCTATGGCAGTGAAGAGGAGTATACCAAGCAGCTCATCAACCAGTTTAAACATGGCAGCGAACCCGAAATATTGATTGTTGTCGACAAGCTGCTGACCGGGTTTGATGCTCCAAGAAATGCAGTTCTCTATTTATGCCGGGTGTTGCGGGAGCATACCTTGCTTCAGGCCATTGCACGGGTTAACCGTCTCCATGAAGGCAAGGAGTTCGGTTTTATTATTGATTATGCGAATGTTCCTGGTGAGCTGGATAAAGCCTTGACCATGTACAGCGCCTTTGATGGCTTTGATGAAGCCGACCTGGTTGGCACACTCAGCTCAATAAACAGTGAAATTGAAAAATTGCCGGGATACTACTCGGATTTATGGGATCTCTTTAAAACGGTAAAGCACTCTTATGATGAAGAGGCGTATGAGCTTTTGCTTGCTGATGAAGAGCTGAGAGAGGAGTTCTACAGTCGTCTTGCAGAGTTTGCAAAAACATTGGCCATAGCGCTTTCATCGGAAAATTTTTTGTCGGATACGGATGAAAAAATCTTGTCGCGCTACAAGGCAGATTTGCGAAAATTTCAGGCGCTGAAGGTTTCTGTAAAGCTGAGGTATGCGGAGAGCATTGATTACCGTGATTATGAGCCAAAGATCAAGAAGCTTCTTGATACTCATATTCAGGCCAATGAGGTCATTCAGCTCAATGAACCAGTCAATATTTTTGATGACACGCTCTTCAATCAACTCAAAGAGGATCAAGGGATCTATCAGACAAGGAGAACCACCGCATCAAAAGCGGACACGATTGCTCATGCAACCAGGAAAGTTATTACAGAAAAAATGGATGAGGATCCTGCCTGGTACGAGAAATTCTCCATACTTGTGCAGCAGGCCATTGATGCTTTCCGAGCCAAAAGAATATCCGATCTTGAATACCTGCATTCCGTTGTTGCTCTCAGGAATAAAGTTGTTGGCAAGGTTCATGATGATGTGCCTGATATGCTTTCCGGCAATGAAGATGCCATGGCATATTATGGTGTGTTAAAGCCTTTTATTGAAATGGCAGGCAGAGGTGCAGAGCCACCAAAGAGTGAAGCAGTGCTTGAAGTTATTACAGCAAATGCGGCAATCGCAATACACCGCATTCTGGAAAAGAACAAGAAAGTTCATTTCTGGTATGATGAAGATGCCCGGAAACAAACGGACAACGATATTGACGACTATCTTTATGATGAGTTGAAAACAGAAAAAGGTATTGAATTGTCACTGGATCAAATGGACGCACTCATCGAAAAGGTTTTGCAAGTGGCAAGGCACAGGAGTGAGTGATGAATTATGAGTGAAAAGAAGGGTTGTCAATTGGTCTATGGTTCTCTGCCACTTGAAGCACCCTGACCACAGCCTGTAGTTTTACAAACTCCTCGACTCGGTAATTCCTGGCTGGGAAAAAGTCAAACGCAAGCTCGAATTGAGGATGGTTTAGAATTACCTCACTCCCCTTATTCTCCTCAAAACATCCCGGTAAACGATTTGATTCCAGGAATACCGGAAAGCTTGAAGCCTTCCCCATAGTGGACACCGATTTGTTCACCGAAGTAGCGGGCGCGGGCTTCGAGGCCGGTGAGAAACTCGGGACGGTTAATCATTGTTGTGGGGCTTTCTGTTATCCCGCTTTTATAAAACTGCGAGCTGAAGGCAAGGACACCTTTTCTGGAGGCCTCGAAGGTCTCGGAGACATCGACGATGATGTCGGGTTCGAGGTGTTTGAACTGGATGTAGTAGAGAAGGTGTTTGGGACGATGGGGCTTCTGGGCCCTCCCGTTTATGGTGGTGACAAGTTGTTGTAACCCGGCATAGTAGCAAGCATCGGTCACGAGTCTGGAGGCTTTGATGTGATCAGGGTGTCGTTCGTCGGGGGAGTTTGCAAAGACGACGTGTGGCCTGAATTGCCTGATGACCATGACGATTTCGGCAAGATTCTCTTCGGTATAGAAAAGTTTTGAGTCTCCGAGATCGAGAGTCGTGCGGCTCTGGTAGCCCATCAGTTGTGCGGCGGTTTCTGCTTCTGATTTCCTTGTTTCAGGGGTGCCGAGGGTACCCATTTCTCCTCTTGTGAGGTCGCATACTGCTACGGCTTGTCCTTCGCTCATGATTTTCAGCAGCGTTGCTCCGCATGAAAGCTCAACGTCATCGGGGTGGGCACCGAAGGCAAGGGCATAGACGGTTTCTGGTGATTGTTTCAATTATCCTCTGAGTATATTACGGTTCGATAAAAAAATCCTGTTCAACGCTGTTCAACCTCCAACAAGCCAATGCTCAATGTAAAGATAGTTCGTCTTGATAAACAAGCAATATTGCCGGTTTATGCCACTGCTCATGCTGCCGGTATGGATATTTCTGCATGTCTCCAGGCACCGGTGACTCTTGAACCCTTTTCCACGTCACTCATTCCATCCGGGTTTGCCATTGAGATCCCTGAAGGCTATGAGGCGCAGCTTCGTCCAAGAAGCGGGCTTGCGTTGCGCTCCATGATTTCACTTCCGAACTCTCCGGCAACGATTGATGCTGATTACCGGGGTGAGGTCAAGGTGATTCTTGTCAATTACGGGAAGGAACCGTTTACCGTTTCTCATGGCGACCGCATTGCGCAGATGGTGGTGGCCAGGGTTGAGCAGGTGCATTTTGAGGAGGTAGCGGAGCTTGCCTCGACGGTTCGCGGTGAAGGAGGATTCGGTCACACGGGAATTGGGCAAGGGGAAGAAAAAATATTAACTTTGCCACGGTGAGCGAAGGGTTTACCTCTTTTTCAGGACTCTTTACTTCGCTCAGAATGACCTATGTGGCGTGTGCTTCAGTTTTTATTCTCTTGAACAGGAGGTGTAACAACAATTTCTTTTGGAGCACTCTTTGGAGCAGGAGCAAAAATAATCTCTTTTGGAGCGATCGCTACCGGAGGTGCAGCAATTTCTTTAGGAGTGAAAACGATCTCGGTAATATCTTTTTTTGCCCGATTGCCTGACATTCCCGGCATCCCTGGCATTCCAGGTATGAAGGAATTGTTCATAAGCTGTCCAAGTCCGGCGCTGACATTATTGAAGAGATTCTGTACCTGGGCTGAGCTCCCGGCGGCGTTCAGGTTTTCGAGAAGGCCGGTCCATAATTTTCCCAGTTCCTGAAAAGAGTTCTGTACCTGCTCAGATGTAATCGTGGAGGTGACTCCCTCAATGAGTTGTCCTGGAACGGAGGTGACGTTGTTGAACATCTCCCTGACAGGCTCTGAATTGATGGTGGAAGTGACACCGTCAATCAGTTGACCGGTAGCGGAACTCACCGAGTTGATTACTCCCTGTACCGATTCGACGGTAATGGTTGAGGTAACTCCTTCAATAAGCTGCCCGGTAGCTGAACCCACTGAACTGATAATTCCTTGCACCGGATCGGAATTGATGGTTGAGCTAACGCCGTCAATAAGCTGCCCGGTAACGGAACTTACGGTGGTGATGATTCCCTGTACCGACACAATAGTTGAGTCAATCAAAGCACCCATGCTCCCGATCAGATGGGCCATGTCTCCATTGCCGACACCTGTATCGGTATTGTTCGATGAGGCAGGCACAATTGCCCCTGCCGGATTTTTGAGTTCTTCTGCTGCCATAGTTATGGTTGGATTAAGGGTAAGTAAGTGAAAATATTTTTCTGAATATAACAACTAATTTTCTAACGCCATTCACCTCTTGATGCTATTTTTGACGAAGTGTTTCTTTCTCTTTTCTCAGTCAATATTTTTCCTGTAGTACTTGATAATGGATTCCTGCGTAAATCCAAGTGCATACATAAGATGAATGGTTCCGAAGCTGAGCTGGAGAGGGATGATGCCGTTGCGGTGATACTTGCGGGCTGACGTGGTCACCTCAGTTTCGAGAATAGAAAACGGCGTGAGTGCTTCTATCCGGGAGATAATGTCGTAATCTTCCATAATAAGCCGGGTTTCATCGAATCCTCCAATCATGGCAAAGAGTTCTCTCGTGATAAAGAGTGATTGATCTCCGCCTCGGCAAATCATCAGGGGAAACTGTGTGAACCATCCGAACAGGCTCATGAGAGGGTGGTCATCATCAAAGTGCATTCTGAAGCAACCAGCCTCTTTGCCTGAGGCAACGGCTGAACGGATATCGTCGATAAAGGTTGCTGGCGGGAGTGTATCGGCATGCAGAAAATAGAGAATCTCACCTTTGGCTTGACGCGCTCCATTGTTCATCTGTATGGAGCGTCCTCTTGAGCTGTTGCAGACGGTAACCGGAAAGGTTGAAAGTATATCGGGTGTTTTGTCGGTGCTGGCATCACTGACAATGATCTCCACTCCCTCTGACCGCTCCGTCAAAGCAAGGAGTTTCTGAATCGTACAGGCAATGACACTCTCTTCGTTACAGGTCGGGATAATGATGCTTATGGTTTTGTCCATAAGGCACTTTTTTTCAGGTCGTCAAAGGTGTCGATATCCGACAACTCCACAAGAAGTTCATAAGAGGTGTCAAGTTGCTTGAGTATTGCTATGGTTTCCTTAAGCACGTCGGGGGTACTCCACTTCCGGTCAAGAAACAGTTCAGGTATCACCCGTTTCATGCCGATAAGGTAAAATCCTCCATCGGTGGCAGGTCCGATAACGGCATCAACTCGCTCAAGGATGGTAAACGCATCGTCAAGGATTGCCGCGTTCAGTTCGTAACAATCTGTTCCAATAAGCACGACATGGTGAAAGCCGCGTTCAAATCCGCTTTTGATGGCGTGCAGCATCCGTTCGCCCAGATCATTACCATCTTGCAGTCTGGCAATAAAATTATCGTTGAAAAAAAGATCGGAAAAGGGGATAAAGCGGGAGTAATAAACTTCCCGTTCCGCGTGAACCTTCTCTGCGACCTGGACGGTATGTTTCCGGAGAGTCTCGTAAATTTCGAGTGCTTTTTCGTCGCCTATGGACTTTGCCAAGCGGGTTTTGACCATTCCCGCTTCAGGATTTTTGCTTAAAATGATGAGCAGCCGGTTACTTTTCTTCATACCAGACTCTCAATTTCCGAATCTGCTGAGAAGCTTTTCAGCAACCAGCTTTCCGCTCAGCGCCGCACCCTCCATCGAGGCCAGATAGTGTTGGTCGGTATAATCTCCAGCGAGAAAAAAGTTTTTGATTGGGCTGATCTGGTCAGGCCGGCATTTGTCTACATCCGGCACCGCTTTGTAGACAGACTGGGGAATTTTGACAATGGTTGATTTCAGCAGTTTGGCATCGCGGGATTTCGGGAAACGATTATGGATGTCTTTTAAGACCAGCCCGGTTATGACTTCATTTGGCATATCCATAAGCTGGTGTGCCGGAGCAAGCACCAGACTCATGACGCTTCCTCCAGTTGCCGAGCCCATGCCCTTCTGGAAATCCTCTTCACAGGTGATGGAGACATCGGCAAAGGTTGCAAATATGGTGCCCTGTGAAAACATAAGATTGTCGGTATCGGTAATTTTACGGTCAAACCAGAGTTGACAGTTTGCTACCGGGCTGCCGACAAATTCATGCAGGTTGCGGAAATACTGGTGAGTCAGCCACCGAACGGGGAGAATTTTTTTGATGTTGTGAACGGGAAGGGCTGAAATATAGGCATCAGCCTCAATTTTGTGGCCATCCTGAAGTACAGCCTCTTTGATGGAGTCATCACTGTTCAGCTCAAACCGGTTCAGTTTCGCATCAACAAAAATGCGCCCCCCCTTGCTCTGGATGTACTGCCTCATTGGCTCAATCATCGAATCGCCAGGGTTTTTGCGGAAAAAAGCAAATTTTGTTGCCGTATAATTCAAGCCAAAATAGTTGAAAATGGTGATCATTGGCCGAGCGCTGATGACGTTTGGTTCAATGAAATTCATGGCAAGCGCTATGGCCCGCCACAGCCTCTGCAATGAATGCTCCGAAGCTCCTTTGCGTCGATGCCATTCCGAATAGGTCATAGAGTCCTGACTGCGGAAATAGGCTTCATTGCCGGTAATGGCGGGGTAGAGCCCTTTGACCAGCGAAATTTTGTCACGGAACGTGAGCAAATCGGTTCGCATGCCTCCAACCACTTCTGCCCAGGGACTGGGAAGGTTGGCTTTTCTGAAAACAGATTGTGTGCCGTTTTCTTCGGCGTAGATAAGGGAGTGCTCTTTCCATTGATAGTTATTTTCTGCACCGACCCGTTTCATATAGTTCTGGAGCTGTTCATAGCCTCCAAAAACGATATGGAGTCCTGATTCTATGGAGTCGCCATCACTGTCTTTCCACACGGAAACCTTGCCGCCAAGTATTTTGCGTTTTTCATATATCTCAACAATGTGTCCCCGATCGACAAGTTCCACTGCAGCGCTCAGGCCTGCAACTCCTGCGCCGAAAATTGCTATTTTCATAATTTTATTAAAAGTCCGGTCGCCTTGCGTTGTTAGATATATAATTCTTTGATTTTTCTTTTAGAGAGAAAGCTGCGGTGCAGAAAAGATCGTTTGCGTGCATGATTCCACCTCTATACTCAAATTTGAGCATAAGATATTGAAATATTTTTTTATTTGTAAGATTATCCATTACGGTCGGTTTCCTTGTGGCAGTAAATGAAAACAATCTGCAACTGCATCAAGAATAATCAGTAACACAATGTACTACAGAAAAATGGATTGCTGCCCTAAATTATTTAAGAATTTTGCTGAAAAAGTTGCGAATCATAAAGAAAGCGATTGTTTTTTTCTTACTATTTTGTAATTTCTGTTCAATTTGAAATAAGTCAAAATTGTGTTATGTCTGGCCATCTTGATCTGATTGATCTTAAAATTATCGAGTCTCTTGGAGAAAACGGCAGAGTTCGATTGAGCGAGCTTGCTGAAGTGGTAGGGCTTTCAATACCGTCAGTCAGCGAGCGACTCGACAAACTGCAGAAAAACGGTATCATCAAGGGCTTTACCATGGAGGTTGATGAACGGCAGCTTGGCTTTGATATTCATGCTTTTGTAAGGGTCAGAATCGATTCGTCCAGGCACTACAAGTCGTTTATGGAGCATGTGCTGAAAGAGGAAGAGATTATGGAGTGCTTTTCAGTAACCGGCGAAGGGTCGCATATTTTAAAGGTCATGACCCACAATACCGCATCGCTCGAGCAGTTTCTTTCACGAATACAGAGTTGGCCGGGTGTTCTTGGAACCAACACCAGCTTTGTTCTTTCCCAGTTGAAGAAAAATAAAAAAATCTGCGCAGAAATTGTTCGTAAAAACCTTCAGGATCGTCAGGTACTGACAACGTTTGATGAAAAACGATCAAAGAAATAAAAAAGGGTTCATTTTTTTTCATAAGCCAGGTGGCTCATATCATGCAAATCAACAAGGAGGATATTTTGAACAGCGATAGTAAAATTCCGGTTTCAACCTATTTTGGTTCGATGACCTTTGACCATAAGGCCATGCGTGCAAAACTGCCGAAAGAGGAGTTCACTGCGTTGCAGGATACGATCAAGGCGGGAAAAAAAATAACCGATGAAATTGCAGGCGTGGTTGCTCATGGTATGAAGGAGTGGGCCATGGAGAACGGTGCGACCCATTACACCCACTGGTTTCAACCGATGACCGGTTCTACTGCCGAGAAGCATGATGCGTTTTTATCGATTGATCGTGATGGCACCCCGATTGAGCGTTTTTCCGGTGAGCAACTGATCCAGGGTGAGCCTGATGCGTCAAGTTTTCCGTCCGGCGGTATGCGTACCACGTTTGAGGCTCGCGGCTATACGGCGTGGGATCCCTCCAGCCCGGCATTTCTCATGAAGGGGGGAAAAGATCTTACCCTTTGTATTCCAACCGTTTTCATCTCTTATCATGGCGAAGCGCTTGATGCCAAAACCCCTTTGTTGCGTTCCATGGATGCCGTCAGCAAGTCGGCCATAAGACTGCTTGAAGTGCTTGGTGTTACCGGGGTCTCTCGCGTCAAAACCTATGCCGGTTGCGAGCAGGAGTATTTCCTGATCGATAAAAAATTCTATACCGAACGTCCTGATCTTGTGATGTGTGGTCGCACTCTTCTTGGTGCTCTTCCACCGAAAGGCCAGCAGCTTGAGGATCACTATTTTGGTTCTATTCCTGACCGTGTGCTTGAATTCATGCAGGATGTCGAACATGAACTCTACCTGCTTGGGATCCCCGCCAAAACCCGTCATAATGAGGTTGCTCCTCACCAGTTTGAAATTGCCCCGATTTTTGAAGAGGCCAATATTGCCGTCGACCACAACCTGCTGGTCATGGAAGTCATGAGAAAGATCGCCGACAAGAAGGGTTTTGCCTTGTTGCTGGCTGAAAAACCTTTTGCCGGTATTAATGGTTCAGGCAAGCACAATAACTGGTCGATCGGTACCGATACTGGCATCAATCTTCTGGATCCGGGTGATACTCCTGAAAAGAATGTTCATTTCCTTGTTTTCCTTGTTGCCGTTCTTAAAGGTGTTTACAAGAGGGCCGATTTACTCAGGATGTCAATAGCAAGTATGGGTAACGATCACCGTCTTGGTGCCAACGAGGCTCCACCAGCCGTGGTAACAGTCTTTCTTGGTGAACTGCTTGAAAGGGTGCTTGATGCCATTGAAAGCGGGAAGGTTGACCTGAAAACCGAAAAACAGGTACTTAATCTTGGCCTTTCACAGGTTCCTGTGGTCAATAAGGACTATACTGACCGTAACCGTACCTCCCCGTTTGCCTTCACTGGCAACAAGTTTGAGTTCAGGGCAGTTGGTTCTTCCCAGGCTGCTTCTGTGCCAAATATGGTACTGAACACTCTTATGGCTGAGGCTGTTGACGAAATAGCAGATGCTATTAATGCAAAAATCAAGGCAGGAAAAGAGAGGGATTCAGCAATTCTTGAAACTCTACGTGAGCAGATTACTGCTACCAAGCCAATCCGCTATCAGGGTGATAACTATTCTGACGCACTTCAACAGGCAGCAAAAGAGAGAGGTCTGCCGAATTTAAAGAATACACCCCAGGCGCTCAGAGTCCTGCTCAACAAGGATATTCAGGATATGTTCGTCAAATATGGTGTTCTGAGTGTTCAGGAGATTGATGCCCGTCTGCATATTCGTCTCGAACGCTATGTCAAGGGTATTGATATCGAAGCTCGTACTCTTCAGCTTATGTTGAAGACGTTCGTGATTCCTGATGTCTCCGAATATCAGGGTGATCTTGGCAACTCCTTCACTACTCTTTTGTCTGTTGCTGATGCGATTGCTCTGTCTGACAAGGCACTCCAGAGCCAGGCTGGCAATCTGAAATCGCTGGCTGAAAATTTCTCAACCTTGATTGACATGACAGCCGAGCTTGATGAAGCTGTTGAAAAAATCGAGACGCTTGCAACAGAGTTTGACAAAGCCGATTACTGTGCTAATGAGCTGCTTCCGTTGATGACTGAGGTGCGTGTCATTGCCGACAGGCTTGAACAGGTTGTTGACCGCAGTCGCTGGCAACTTCCAACCTACTCAGAAATGTTGTTTGAACACTAATCTTTACAGGTTTCACAAAAGAGAAGGCTCGCATCAGCGGGCCTTTTTTTTGGAAAAAATTATTTTATTGCAATCATTAAGTTATGCCTTATTTTTAGACTCAGATTTTCGTTAATTTATTCATGTTTTCGCAAACAACCCATACCGATATGCCAGAGGTTTTTCAGTATACCATGACCTATCCTGCCTTTTGGCTTGATTACTATTACCTTGTAACATGGTTTCTGGGTATGCTCTTTCTCGCCATGGTGTGGGCGATTTTTTTCCGTTATGGAAACTTTAGTTATGGCGT
This sequence comes from Chlorobium sp., assembly GCA_049317185.1. Taxonomy (GTDB): domain Bacteria; phylum Bacteroidota; class Chlorobiia; order Chlorobiales; family Chlorobiaceae; genus Chlorobium. The sequence continues at coordinate 31,113 of JBMOIS010000016.1, forward strand.
GGATCTTGGCTGCTTTTGGAAAACGGGTTTACTGGTCTTGTTTACAACCGTGTCGATTGGCCCCCCAATGTTCTATAACACCCGTTTTGCCGGTGAGCATGGACAGGATGGCGATTCCGTTAAAATTTCGGGCGACAAGCTGCTCTATATGGACCGGAAAGGCAATGAAAAAAGAGTTGTTCTCACTGATATTACTGCTATTTACCAGGAAAGCAATACCTATAACCCGCCGCCAAAAATAGTTATCGTTGCTGCAAAATCTCCGATAAAGGACTCTTTATTTGTAACAACAAACCTTCCTGGCTACAAGCGTTTTCTTGAAGAGCTCTCAAGGAGAACCGGTGTTAAAGCCAGGCTTCACTGAGTCTCTTTTCAACGGCAGACAACCATGAGTGTTTATAACGAACAATCCTCTCCTGAAGCGCTGCTTCTTGTTGTTGAAACAGGCAATACAACCACTTCATTTGTGGTCTTCAGTGGTTCCGGGTCTCTTGAAGTTCAGAAAATGCCATCTTCAAGTCTCTCCGGCCATGATGCTATTTCCGGGTTGCTTGCTCCGGTTCTCATAAAATATCCGGCTCTCTGTGATGCGGTGATATGCAGCGTTGTGCCTTCGCTGGAGAAGAGTATCGGTGACTATCTCCGCCGTCATCTGACCGGTCAGGTGCTGCTGGTCAGCTCTTCAATGCGCCTTCCCTTCATGCTGCACTACAATTCACCCGATACTTTTGGCGCAGACCGGATCGCGCTGTGTGCACTGAGTCAAAGTCTCTATCCTGACCATGCGGTTATTGCGCTTGATATTGGTACTGCCATTACGGTTGATGTGCTCGATTCCAAACGGAACTATCTTGGCGGTCTCATTATGCCGGGTCTTGACCTTATGGCAAAGGCCTTGCATGAACATACGGCAAGGCTGCCTCTTGTTGCGCTTGATCGTCAGGATACTCTGTTGGGATACTCGACTGTTGAGTGTATCAGGAACGGGATTATTCTCGGTTGTGTCTCCAGCATGGAGGGTGTCGTCGCGAAAATCACATCCTGGCTTCAACATGGGTGCAATGAGCACAATATCAAAGTCATTGCGACGGGCGGCAGTGCGCCTCTTGTTTCCAGTATGCTTGACTGCTCTCCGGTGGTTGACGAGCTGGCAGTAGTCAAGGGAACCCGGTTACTCTTTGAACTCAACGAACAATTTTTGAGCTAAAAAGTGCCTGGCCATCACTGACAGCTTTCAGGACGTGCCGATCTTCGATGTTTTCTTCAAGCAGAAAAGCCTCGCCAAGTTTTTTCAACAAAACAAACCGAAGCTTTTTGTCAAGCTTTTTCTTGTCAGAAAACATGCTTTCAAGGAGCATGCCGCTGTTGATGTCAAGGAACCTGCGTTTCAGCAATCCCTTGGGAAATCTGAATTTCCGCAGCAAAGAGAGCCCGCGATCAAGCGAATCGCGGTCGAGATAGCCAAGGTTGTGCGACAAAAAGAGGGCGCAGACCATGCCGATGGTGACTGCCTCACCGTGACGCAGATTCCGATACTCCGCAAGCTTTTCCAGCCCGTGTGCAAAGGTGTGGCCGAAATTGAGGGTTGCCCGAAGTCCAGCGACCTCCCTGTAATCCTTTTTTACGACATCATCTTTTATAAAAGCGCTTTTTTTGACGGCTTCGGTGATGTATGGCTCCTTCAGCCCTGTAATATCCAGAAAGTGGAGGTCAAGAAAGCTGAAAAATGGTTCATCGGCAATAAATCCATACTTGACGACCTCCGCCATTCCAGAATAGATCTCCCGCTGGGGCAGGGTTGCAAGGGATGAGGGATCGATCAGCACCAGTTCCGGAGTGTGAAAAAAGCCGATTAAATTCTTGCCAAGTGGGTGGTTGATGGCCACTTTTCCGCCAATGGAGCTGTCGGTCATGGCGAGCAGTGTCGTCGGAAGCTGAATCACAGGGATGCCCCTGAAATAGCTGGCCGCGATAAAACCGCCGAGATCGCCCACAACGCCACCTCCCACCGCAAGCAGGTTCCAGCTTCGGTCAACATCAGCTTCAATCATCTTGCCGTAGAGGCGGTAAGCGACGCTGAAGCTTTTCGATGCTTCACGTGCCGGAATGAGCAGTTCTGTCCACTGAAACCCGTCGTCATCAAGCTTTCTGAGAAGCTCGTCGCCGAAGAGCATGCGGGTATGTTCATCAAACAGTACCACGGTTTTTTTTGAAAGCCCATGGGTTTTGAACAATTCACCCAGTCCGGCAATAACCGGTGTTCCCACAATGATTGTGCTCACGTTAATTTTTCAATGATTATTGGTCTTCGGCAGTGGCTGATGCTGTGCGCACATACCGTTCTATTTTGCGGGTAAGCTCCTCGACCGTTGAACCAATGCGCTTGATGTCGGTCTCAACAGTTAAGTCAGCGCTTTCGTAGCGTGGTTCGCGTTTGGCAAAGATGGTCGAGATTTTCTCCTCAATATCCTCATACGAAAGCTTCAGTCCCTTTTCACCCTTTAACAACGGTCGATCTGTCTTGTTGGTGAGTCTTCTGGCAAGGATTTTTATGGGCGATTTCAAATAGACCAGGGTGCCGGATTGCTTGATGAGTGTATAAGATTGATCATTTTCCAATACTCCTCCACCAAGAGAGATCACCAGATTACTTCTTGAAACAAGTCCGTTAAGCGTTTGTTCTTCAAGCGTTCTGAAGCGCTCTTCTCCATCCTCCGCAAAAATCAGGGTAATTGTCTTCCCGGCATCTGTTTCAATAGTCTGATCAAGGTCAACAAACTCATAGCCAAGGGAGTTCGCCAGGAGCGGTCCTATAGTCGATTTACCAGATCCACTGAACCCGGTTAAAAAAATCAGCGAGTGTTGCTTGTCCACGGTTACCTTTTCCTGTTTGTTACCTCACTGCCTCAGTTTGGCACCATTATCAATTTTGACAATATATCTTTTTTCGTCAATGCTGGACAGGTGAAAAACACCCTTAAAAGAGTCCTGCTCCCACCATTATAAATAACTTTTTTCGTTATTTATAATAATATCAACAAGTTAAATATCATTGAGCAAATCAGGATAAAAAATCCGGAGGCTGTCAAAAGAGCAAAAATATTGTCAAAATATAGAAGAATATTTGAGTGAATTAGTTGACCTCCTCGCTGTCGCTGATCGTAGGGTATTGCAAAGTGCAACGAAGCCGGAAAAAGTTTGCTGTGCACTCTCTGATGTGATGATATTCTGCTCAAAGGGTTGCGAATATATCTGCTTTTTAGTCCTTTAACTCAATCTAATATAATAATTTCCAGTATATTTTGTTCCCTTTTTTCTTATATAATGAATAATTCAGGCTATATTTGCAAAACTAAAACAGGAAGGAAAATGGATATGAAGTATGAGATGGACGGCGATTTTTTTCGTGAAAAGGTTCTTGCGGCTATGTTTTATGGATTCCGTACCGTCAAAAATCCCGTATCCGTAACGGTTCACCCTGAACTCATGATGAAAATAAGGGATGATTTTAAGAATAAGGTCGTTGCGCCGAAAAGTATCGGTGACAGGGAATTCTTTTTCGGACTGCCGGTCATTGAGGATGCTACAAAAGAGAAGGATTATATCTCTGTAGATTAAGGCATGAAAGAGACAGCACCGTTACCGCGCCCCAATACCCCGCCGTTTGCAGCGGGGAGCTTCATTTGGTACTGCCCGTCTCCCTCCAAACCCTTAAGCTTACGGTTTTACATCCGAAGCGACTTTCATACGCACTATTCTGGTGGGATTGGAAACAGCGCCATTATTGTTTTGTGAACCAGCCTTGATCTTGTCAACAAATTCCATTCCAGAAACGACTTGTCCCCAAACGGTGTATTGCCCGTCGAGGAATGGTGCTGGAGCGAAGCAGATGAAAAACTGGCTGTCGGCACTGTTGGGGTCAGAAGCACGCGCCATGGAGACAGTGCCCCGAATATGCTGCACATGCGAAAATTCAGCTTTAAGTTCTTGACCGGAACCGCCTGAACCGTCGCCCTGCGGATCGCCAGTCTGGGCCATAAATCCTGGTATAACACGGTGGAAGGTGAGACCATCATAAAAACCTTTGCGCGTCAACTCTTTGATGCGAGCTACATGGCGTGGGGCGACATTTGGAAGCATCTGGATGACAACTCGTCCTGATGGAAGGTCAAGATATATCGTGTTTTCGGGATTGAGCGCTGGTGCGGCAGAAACAGTCAAAGGAAGTAAGGCGGCCAAAAGTCCTAAAAAGAGGATAAGAATTCTGAATGGTTTCTGCAGCATTGGTGTCTGGTTACGTTTTGATGAATATGTTCTGAATTATAGCAAGAATAAAGAGAGAAGCAATGAGAAACAGCGGGATGGGTTTGATTTTATTTTCATGCACATCCTGAGCAGTAAGGTCTGCTAATAATAACCGGGGCAGAAAATGTGGTTTATGCTGCAAAATCCTTCCTACGGCTCATGGATGAATGTTTTGCGTGATTCCAAAGTCACTGTATATCATGAAATACTGAGGGTTCCTCTGCAACTTCTTGATGAATTGTTCTAAATCAACGAGTTCACAACCCAGGGCCATGCGACGATGGAAAGGACTCTGTATCATGTTCCATCATCCTTAACTCAATGGCTCGGGATGACAACGCGAGAAAAATCATTGCGCAATAATCCATTTACGGTATCACAAATACCGCATTTATGGTATTTACAATAAATGAAACAAGTTAGATATTGTGGCACATAATGATAAATGAACTCCGCGAAAAGATCCAAACCATTGTAATAATGACGCAATTTCTCAACAGGACAATTTTTCCTCCACTTTTGCTGCGTAAGGTTTTCTTTGCGTCAAGTATTGTGGCAGCGCTCTTATCGCTTTTATTTTTAGAAGCAAGAGCGCAGAAATATCCTCCACTGACACCTCCGGTTGCCATTAACGTCGGCTACCTTCCTGTGACCGGGCACGCCAAATTCTTTGTAGCAAAGGAGAAGGGTTATTTTGATCAGGAAGGTATCAAGGTCGAGTTGATTCAGTTTGCCAATTCGGCTGATGGCATGAGCGCAATTCGTGCCAGGAAACTTGATATTGGGGCATTTGGTACCACTGCCCCGCTGGTTCATATCTCAAAGGGCGCGGATATAAAAATTATCGGCGGAGTTATGGGTGAGGATGCCGCGATTGTTACTACTCCGGAAAAAGCCGCTGTCATCAAATCAATTAAAGGGCTGAAAGGCAAAAAAGTTGCCACGGTTCGTCTTGCTTCCGGGGATGCAGTGCTTCGGGGAGCCTTGCGTTGTGTTGGTATTAACTGGAAAAAAGATCTCCAGATATTTGAGTTAAAAAATCCACCGGCAGTGCTGGAAGCGGTCAAGTCAGGCCAGGTCGATGCAGGAGTGGTGTGGGGACCGCATGATGTGCGCGCAGAAGAGATGGGTCTTGTCATTATCGCACGATCTCGCGAACTGGCTCCTGGGCATCCCTGCTGCAGGCTGGCGGTTAATGCTTCCGACCTGAAAACAGAGGCTGATGTCTGGCCGCGTTTTCTCAGAGCGATACTCCGTGCAGAACGATTTACACAGTCGCCTGCCAACCGGGCGGAAACGGTGGCAATTATTCAGCAGTATCTGAAAATTGACCCTCTTCTGATTGAAAAGGCCTATTATGGCGGCCATCTTGACCAGAGTTCTGATCCGAACGTCAAGGGAGTTGAAGCCTTCTGGAAAACGATGCAGCAGAGTGAATTTGTCGATTCAAAAGCAGGAATCAGACCGTTTATTGTAACAACAGTTTATAAAGCCGCTCTGGAAAGTCTCATCGCAGAGAACCCCAAAGATCCTTACTGGGCGAAATTAAAAAAGCAATTCAATGAGCGTGATTAAGAGCGATGCTGAGAATAATTCTCATAGCGTTGGCAATGCAGTCGCTGTTGATAGAGATTCCAGCATAGAATTTTCAGTTGAGAATCTCTCATTTGGTTATGATGCTTCCCTGGTTTTGAAAGATATCAATCTCAAGATTGCCAGGGGAGAGTTTATTGCGGTGCTTGGGCCAAGTGGTTGTGGAAAGACAAGCCTCTTGAGGCTGCTTGCCGGACTGGAAACGCCTGTTGACGGAAAGATTCTTCATCGGGGAGAGGTTGTCACCGGCCCGAACATTACGCGAGGTGTTGTCTTTCAGGATTACTCTCTTTTTCCATGGCTGAATCTCAGGGATAATCTGGTTATCGCCATTAATAAAGCCCGCAAGGGACTATCAAAAGCGGAAAAAAATCAGATCGCGGAAGAATACCTTGATCTGGTTGGCCTGCCTGGAGTGGGGTTGAAACACCCCTATGAAATTTCAGGAGGCATGAGACAGCGTGGCGCCATTGCCAGATCATTGGCTTTGGGGTCGCCGGTGTTGCTTATGGATGAACCATTCGGAGCACTGGATCCTGTCAATCGCCTGAGACTTCAGGATTTATTGTTACAGCTCTCCCGCAACCACTCGAACAGGAGAACTATTGTTTTTGTAACGCATGATGTAGAGGAGGCGCTTTATCTTGGCGACCGGGTAATTGTACTCGGAGCAAATCCTGGACGGATTATTTCGGAAATCAATGTTCCGTTTGAAGGCCAACATTTTAGACATGATCTTTTTCAATCAAAAGAGTTTCTTGAACTTGAAGAACAAATTGCAGTTCTGTACCATGACGATATTGAACGGCAGCTTGAAGTCGGTTCCGTTGTCGGTGAGGGTGCATTGATATGAAGCAAAAGCAACATCATTCTGCTCATCATCATAACGGTATCAAAGGTTTTGAAGGCTTGTTGCTCTTTGCAGGTATTGGTCTCTGCTGGCAGGTAACAACCACCATGCTTCCGCTGCATGACTCATCACTTTATCCATCTCCTGCAGTAACCTTCAAAGCGTTGCTGGACTCTCTTCCTGAGCTGTTGAAAGGAACCTGGTCATCATTTCTTATTCTGATTCCGGGATATTTTTTTGCCGTCATCCTCGGAGCAATATGGGGAATAGTTGCTGGCACTGTCGGCTGGTTACACCGGGCATTTGATCCATTTGCCAAGGTTGTTGCTCCTGTTCCTCCGACGGTCTATATCCCCTATGCCATCGCGCTGATGCCGACTTTCAGAATATCAGCTATTCTCGTGGTGTTTATCGGCGTTTTCTGGCCAGTCTTTGTCAATACGGCGGCAGGAGCGGCTGCGGTTCCTCTTCGTTATCGTGATAATGCCGGTATTCTCGGGTTTGGTCGATTGGAGTATATGTGGCGGGTTGTCTTTCCTGCGGTCTTGCCCAATATTTTTGCTGGAATGTCCGTTGGGCTGGCCCTTGCATTTATTCTTTTAACGGTGGCTGAGTTGTTTGGCGCCAATGAAGGTCTTGGGCGGTTTGTGCAGTACTATGCCGATTATGCGGACTATCCGCGTATGGTTGCCGGTATTCTTTATACGGGGGTCGTCACTTTTGGATCAATGGCATTGCTTGATTTTGTCAAACGTCGTGTTCTTTTTTGGGTGCGCTGAAAAAGGGGAAAGGTATTGTCAACCAGACAGGATTGTTATCAAAACAGGAGATGAACGGGTATGAATGAGCAAACAGAACAACTCTATTTTACGGCGCTCTCAGACGCTGTGCTGAATATGGAAGAGGATAGTGCCGTAGATATTGCACACAAGGTTATTGCAGAAAAAATTGACGCTTACCGGGCAATTGAGAGGGGGCTTGTCGATGGTATGAACCGTGCGGGCAAGTTTTTTGAAGATGAAGAATACTTTATCCCTGAAATTCTTCTCTGTTCAGATGCCATGTATGCCGGATTGAACATTCTCAACCCCCATATCAATCGGGAGCAGCAGCGAGCCCGTATAAAGATTGTTATTGCGGTGGTTGAAGGTGATACACACGACATTGGAAAAAATCTTGTCAAAACACTCCTTGATGCTGCGGGATTTGAGGTCATTGATCTCGGAAGGGATGTGCCGCCCTCGAAGATTGTGGATATCGCCATCATGGAGCAGGCTGATGCCATTGCACTTTCGACATTGATGACCACAACAATGGATGGAATGTTAGAGGTTATTCAACTGCTTCAACAAAGAGGGCTGCGTGAGTCGTTTCAGGTTATTGTTGGCGGGGGGCCCATATCGCAGGGGTTTGCCGACCGGATTGGCGCTGATGGTTATGCGCCGAATGCGCCGTCGGCAATCAAACTTTTGAATAAATTATTCCAAAAAAGCACTTATGCCTGATTCAAACTCCTTGTATAACGATCAGCTTTTTCCAATACAACGTCTTGCGGCTTATGCGAAAGGAGGGCCGGTTGACCGCCTGCCTTGTGTGCCGATTGTCGGGAACACTGCCGCAAGGATACTTGGGGTGAAGGTCAGTGCCTTGCGCAATAATGGTAAAATTCTGGCTGATGCACATGTTGCCTCCTATCGTCGTTTTGGGTACGATAATATCCGTGTCTTTACTGATCTCTACACCATGGCCGAAGGTATGGGAGCAAAGGTCAGGGTTCCTGAAGATGAAACCGCTTTTCTTGGAGAACCTGCCATTCAGGATGTCGCCGGAATAGCACATCTCAAACCTGTTGACCCATATCGTGACGGGGTTTTGCCTCACCATCTCGAAGCAATTGAGCGAGTTGTGCAGGAAGTCGGAGATGAAGTTCCGGTAACGGCTGCGTTGACCGGGCCCTTTACCAATGCCTCATTTCTCATCGGGGCGGTCACGTTGTCAAGGTTTGTGTTGAAAGATCCCGCGACGGTTCACAAACTTTGCAAACTATCACTGGAGTCTGCTCTTGCTTATGCCGAAGCCATCTTTGCGGCAGGTGGAACTCCAAGTTTGACTGATGCCATGTCCTCCTCAACAGTCATCAGCCCGAAACAATTTGAAGAGTTCAGTTTTCCCTACCTGAAAATTCTGGTTGAGTATATCCACTCGAGGAGCAAGCCGGTAACGCTCCATATCTGTGGCAAAACAAGTCCAATCTGGGATAAAATGGCTGATACCGGTGCCGACTGTCTTTCTCTGGACAACGATGCCGATTTGCTTGAAGCCAAAAAGAAAATCGGTCATCGAGCCAGACTCATGGGAAATGTTCATCCTTCAGCCATCATGCTTCAGGGAAGTCGTCAGGATATTCGTCGTGAAGTTTTTAAATGCGTTCTGGCTGCACACGACAATCTCCGTGGTTTTGTTCTTGCTTCAGGATGCAGTCTGCCAACGGAAACACCGCCACAAAATATTGATGCCATGCTTGATGCCGTGCGGGAAATCGGCTATCCGGTTGTGGCTGAAGATCTGGAGGCACCTTGAACAATATCAGTCCGAAAATACGGCTTCTCAATGCCCTGAATAAAAGAGAGACCGATCGACCTCCCGTGATTTGTATGGGAGGTATGATGAATGCTTCAATTGTTGAGGTAATGCAAAGCAGCGGTTACACCCTGCCAGCAGCACATGATCATCCTGAATTGATGGCATCACTTGCTTGTGCCATTCAGGAACAGACCGGGTTTGAAAATCTTGGAGTGCCTTTCTGTATGACCGTTGAAGCCGAGTTGCTTGGCAGCCAGATTGATAAAGGGACTCTTGCGTGCGAGCCGAAAATTACGAAAGAGGCCTTTTCTTCCACAGGTCACGTCGTTTTTCGTGATCTCGACGAGATGGTTGAGTCCGGTCGAATTCGTACCGTTACTGCCGCAACCTCAAGACTGGTTCAAACCCATCCACAGTTACCCGTTGTTGTCAGCATGACCGGGCCAGTGAGTACCGCAGCCTCAATCATCGATCCGATGATCTTCTACAAGGAGTTACGCAAAAATCCGGCAGGAGCACATAAAGTTCTCGAGTATGTGACGGAACTGCTGATACGTTTTGCTGAAGAATCAATCAAGGCTGGTGCGACGGTCATTGCTATTGGTGATCCCTCTGCCACCGGCGAAATTCTTGGCCCTGCAATGTTTCAGGAATATGCGGTGCGTTACCTGAATATTTTGACAAGTGCCATTCATCGTTTGGAAACACCGGTTATTCTTCATATTTGCGGCAAGATTGAGCGTGTCAGGCCTCTCATTCCAGAGCTTCTGGCCGATGCCCTCAGCACGGATGCCATGGTCAATCTTGGGAAGCTGAAAGAGGATTATCCCGAACTGACCACAATGGGGAATCTCAGCACATACTCCATGCAGTGGGGAACACCGGAGAAAATAGCTGCACAGACAGAAAAACTTGTTGAAGAGGGCATCGATATTATTTCTCCTGCTTGCGGGTTGAGCACGTCAACAACTCTCGCCAATATCCGGGCCATGACTCAAACGGTACAGGGAGCTTAAACTATGCACGAGGTTTTCTTTGTCAGTCAAGATAAAAAAATCAATGTTTCTACGGGAACATCGTTGCTTGACGCAGCTCATCAGGCGGGTGTTTTTGTGGAATCTCCCTGCAACCGTGAAGGTATCTGCGGAAAGTGCAAGGTCGCTGTCGATGGAGATTCACACTCAAGTTTGCGTGACGGACAGGGCGATCGTCTTCTGAGAGCAGGAGAGGAGGGAGACGATTGGGTGCTGGGCTGTCAGGTTTATATTCATGGAGATGTCAGGGTTGTAGTGCAACCGTCGGAGCAGAGCATGACGGCGATTGTGGCTGACGGGAAGTGTTGTTTGGTGCCGCTACATCCCCTGATCGTCAAGGAGTATATTCCCCTGAACGACACAACACGGGTGACGGCAGGATCCCTTCTCTTTGAGACTGAGGCAGGAGACACGACGGACTCTCTTTATGGTGTAGCGATAGATATCGGTACAACAACACTGGTTGTTGCGTTGGTTGACCTTGCAACGGGAAAAGAAGTTGCTTCAACCTCAGCGCTCAATCCGCAGGCGTTGCATGCCCAGGATGTTCTTTCAAGGATTAAACTGGGTTCAGCCGAAGATGGTCTCATCCTTTTGCAAACAGAGCTTTTTCGGGAACTGAACCGGATGATTGCTTTACTGTCGGCAGGTGAAAACCGTAATCGAAGCCATATTTACGAGGCGATACTGAGTGGTAATACGACGATGTTGACGATTGCAGCGAAAACCTCACCATCCTCTCTCGGTAAATCGCCCTATCAGGCTCAGGTGCAAACGGATTGCTCGTTGCCTGCCGTGGAACTCGGGTTGCAGATTGCTGAAAAAGGGATCGTCTGGTTTCCTCCTGTCGCTTCAGCCTATGTTGGCGCAGATATTATCTCGGGAATTATAGCCGCCGACCTGCTTCATCTTGCAGGAATTACGCTGTTTGTGGATATTGGAACAAATGGCGAGATGCTCATTGCCACCGATGGAAAGATAACCGCCACCTCAACTGCAGCAGGTACTGCGTTTGAAGGAATGAATATATCCTGTGGCATGAGAGCTGTTGATGGAGCGATTGAGAAGGTCCATCTCAAAGGCGGCACGGTTGAAATTCAGACAATTTCCGGAGCGTTGCCGATCGGTCTTTGTGGAAGCGGCCTGCTGGATGTGGTCGGAGAGATGGCTCGTGAGGGAATTGTGGACAGGAATGGACGTTTTGCAAAACCGGGAACGGAAGTGTTTGAAATCTGGAGGGATTACATCGACGTGATCGAGGGGCGAACACGTTTCCGGCTTTCGGAGAAGGTCAGTGTGACCCAGCAGGATATTCGCCAGGTGCAGTTGGCCAAAGGCGCTGTTCGAGCAGGAGTTGACCTGTTGCTGAAAAAAACTCAGCTTGCCCCCGGGGAGGTTGACCGAGTGTTTATTGCAGGGTCATTTGGTGCCCATTTGCAGGTTTCCAGTCTTATTTCTCTTGGTCTTCTGCCCGAAAGTTTTGCTGACAGGGTTGAGTTTCTCGGTAATACTTCCCGAAGTGGGGCAACAGCTTTTTTGCTCAACCAGAAGATGCGTCGTGAAGCATCATCCCTTGTCACGCGAATGACGGTGCTGGAGCTTTCTGGTGAGCCCGAGTTCGAAAAGATTTTTTTACAGGCATTGGCATTTCCGCAAGCTGCGGTCAATAAAAAGGAGCATGTGTATGGCGTCTGAGCAAAAACAGGGAAAAAAGGAACAGCAGGCAGTAAGCTGTTCGGAGTGTGGAACGCTTAACTGTTATCGGCAAGAGGGCAGATTTCCTGATTTCTGCCTGACCGAATCGATGGAGCAAGAACAACTTGACAACATTACAGACCACTATCGTGGAGAGGGTCTTGATGCCAGAATAGCACGGGCCTCTGCGGAGGTGGAGGGCACCTATTATGGTAAACTGACCCGTGTGGAGGAGATTATTGCTTTTGCCAACCGCATAGGAGCCAGGAAAATAGGGCTTGCAACCTGCATCGGGCTCTCGGAGGAGACCCGGATTTTTGTCAAGGTTCTCAGGATTAACGGTCTTGAGCCATACTCCGTCCTCTGCAAGATTGGCTCTGTTGATAAAACTGAAATCGGCATTGAGGATGATCTGAAAATTCAGAAGGGGAGCCATGAAGCGTTGTGTAATCCAATTCTGCAAGCCAAACTTCTCAACGACCGGAAAACAGACTTGAACGTCATCATCGGGTTATGTGTCGGTCATGATTCGCTCTTTATCAAATATTCCGATGCTCCGGTGACGACGCTGATTACGAAAGACAGGGTCCTTGGGCACAACCCTGCGGCCGCACTCTATACCAGCGCATTTTATTATAAACGACTGATGAGTGAAGGGCGCAATTTATAAAACCGAAACTCATTAATGGAGAATAACGCATGAGTACTCGAAAATTCTGGGAGGAGGAGATCGAGACCCTTCCGAGGCCAAAATTAGAGCAACTTCAACTGGAGTTCCTGCGGGAACATCTGGAATTTGCTTATCAGCGATCCCCGTATTACCATCAGGCATTTGATGCGGCAGGAGTAAAGCCATCCAGCCTGAATCACCTGGAGGATCTTGGCAGATTTCCGTTTACCGATAAAATAATTGAACGAGACCGCCAGTTGGCTGTTCCGGATTTGGGTGATATGGTAGCGGTTCCGGAAGAAGAAATTGTCTTTGTTTCCGCTTCAAGTGGTTCAACGGGAGTTCCTACGCTCAGCCCGTTTACCAAAAAGGATTTTGATGATTTTCAGAATGTTGAATCGCGGCTCTTCTGGGCTGCTGGCATGAGGCCAAAAGACAGGTATTTGCATGCGCTCAATTTCAGCCTTTTTGTAGGCGGACCGGATGTTATCGGCGCCCAGAATCTTGGCGCTCTTTGCATCTGGGCTGGCACGATTCCCTCAGAAAGGCTGCTCTACATCATGAAGGAGTTTAAACCCACCATTACCTGGACGATGCCCTCCTACGCCTGGCATCTGGGAGAAAGTGCCCTGAAGCAGGGTATTGATCCGAAACGTGATCTGCATATCCGCAAAATTATAGTTGCAGGAGAACCGGGCGGCTCCATTCCTGCCACGCGATCGGCCATTGAAGAGCTCTGGGGAGCTGAACTTTTCGACTTTTATGGACTGTCAGATATTTTTGGTGCTTGTGCCGGGATGTGTTCTGCAAAAAATGGTCTGCATCTGGCTGAAGATAACATCCTCATTGAAGTGCTTGACCCAGATACGCAGGAACCTGTCGCTGATGGTGAGCATGGAGAAATGGTGCTCACCACCCTTAAAAAGCAGGCGCGTCCCATGATTCGTTTTCGTACTGGTGACATTGTTACTCGCTTCAGGGATTCCTGTTCATGTGGACGCACCCACGCCCGCTTTACGGTGCAGGGGCGCATTGACGACATGCTTATTGTCTCCGGAGTTAATATCTTTCCAAGTGATATCGAGTATGTTGTCAGGGGATTACCGGGTCTGACCGGAGAATACCGTATTACGGTCTATAACGAGCACCGACTTCTCCGGTTTGAAGTGGATGTTGAGGCCGCAGAAGGATATGAAGCCAAAGCAGAGATGCTTGCACAACAGGTGACTGAACTAATCAAACAACGTTCAGGAGTGAATCCGCGGCAGGTCAACGTTCTGGCGAATGGAACGCTCCCCCGTGCGACTCATAAAGCAAAGCGGATCGTTGATTTACGAAACACATAACCATCAAGGATTTATTCGTGCCGGAAACAAGCAGGCGAACAAGCCATTTCGGTTCACAACCTGATCCGGTATCATTTTACAAAACAGTACAGCAATGGTTGAGATTCGCTGGCACGGGAGAGGGGGGCAGGGGGCTTTTACAGCCGCCAGACTATTGGGTGTTGCCGTAACGCTTTTTGAGAATCGTTATGCCCTGGCATTTCCCTCATTCGGGCCTGAACGCCGGGGCTCTCCAGTACTCGGCTTTACACGGATTGACGAGCGCAAAATTGCCGATCGAAGTATCATTACCGATTGTGATGTCGTTGTTGTTCTTGATGATACGCTGCTTGATGATTCAATGGTGCATGGATTACGCCGGGGCGGACTGCTTCTTGTCAATACCGCTCATGGCCAGTTATCGATTCGGCCTCCTGATGATGTACGAACTGTTCTTGTTGACGCAACCGCTCTTGCCCTGCACTATCTGGGTCGTCCGATTACCAACACCGCACTGCTGGGTGCGCTTGCGGCATCAAGTGATATCGTCCGCATTCATTCTCTCATTGCAGCAATCAGGGCAGAGATGAAAGGGGTATCGGCAGAGAAAAACAGTGCATTACTCAAAGCGGCCTATAACAGTTATGGAGGGAACATCGCATGAGTTGTCCAGTCAGAAACAGATCATTCATTCCGCCAGTAGCACTGGGTGATTATCCGGTGGGAACAGCATTTCCTGCTGGCCATCTGGTCGATACCAATGCTGCGTGGAGAAGCCTGCGTCCAGTTATTGATGCCACAGCATGTTCGAATTGCCTGATCTGCTGGTTGCTTTGTCCTGATGGCGTTATCCAGCGGCATGATCGCGGGGCTCTTCAGATCGATTACGACTATTGCAAAGGGTGTGGTATCTGTGCCCGGGAGTGCAGGCAAAAGGCCATAAGCATGGAAAATGAGGGGAACTATGGAACGTGAAACAAAGGCATTTCTTTCAGGAAATGAGGCGGTGGCAAGAGCTGTTCGTTTGGCGAGTCCCCAGGTGATTGCCGCATATCCCATTACACCACAAACCACGGTGATCGAGAGGCTTGCAGAAATGGTTGAAGAGGAATCCCTGAAGTCGGAATATCTGCATGTCGAGTCCGAGCATTCGGCGTTCTCGGCCTGTATTGGCACCAGCGCAGTCGGGGCGCGTACCTTTACAGCCACCTCATCACAAGGGTTACTCTATATGGCGGAATGTCTGCACTATGCCAGTGGTGGCCGTTTTCCGATTGTGATGATGAATGCGAACCGTTCAGTCGCCTTGCCGTGGAATATCTACGGTGATCAGCGCGACTCGCTGTCGTTGCTTGACTGCGGATGGATACAGGCTTATGCAGAAGATGCACAGGAGTCGCTCGATCTGGTGCTTCAGGCTTATGCCATTGCAGAACATCCCGAGGTACTTACACCCATGATGATCAACCTTGACGGGTTTGTCATTACCCACACCTACGAACTGGTCAATGTGCCTGGTCAACGAGAGATCGATCTCTTTCTGCCTCCGTTCAACACAACCAACAAGATGGATTTCGATTCTCCCAGGAGTCTCGCATTCACGGCAGGCCCCGCCTATAACCAGGCATTCAAGCAGTTGCAACATTTGGCGATGGTGAAGGCATCGAAGGTTATTGGTGACGTTGAAGAACGATTCGGACGGCTTGTCGGGCGGAACTATCCGGGACTGATTGAATCCCTCTACTGTGAAGATGCGGAATACATTATTGTTACCCTCGGCAGTGTCGCCGGAACAATCAGGCCAGTCATTGAGAAGCTGAGGTCAGGAGGCGAACGGGTTGGTCTGGTGCGCATTCGTTACATGAGACCATTTCCCGATGCAGAAATCAGGAGAGCGCTTGCAGGTGCAGCAGCGGTTGGAGTGTTGGAAAAGGACATTTCGTTCGGTTTTGAAGGAACTGTTTTTACCAACGTGAGTTCTGCGTTGATGAGAGCGCAGGTGGTTCCGCCACGACTCCTGAACTTTGTCGGCGGTTTGGGGGGCAAAGATATCTCTGCCGCCGATATTGAACTGATTTTTAAACGACTCAAGAAGAGCGAACCAGGAGAGACCGTTGAATTTATCTGAACAGCGCCCGGAGCACAAGATATCCATACGCGGGTTGAGTGATCGTGAGTTTTTTTATGGGCACAAAGCCTGCCCCGGTTGTGGCGGAAGCCTTGCCCTGCGGTTGGCATTGAAAGTTCTTGGAGAGCGCTCTTATGCAGTCGTTCCGGCAGGGTGTATGTCGGCGGTAGGTTTTATTTTCCCGCAGATGGCTTTTGGTTGCAATGCCATTATTTCAACGTTTCCAGGAACGGCATCGATGCTTTCAGGCATTGCAGCCGGTGCGCGGGCGTTCGGAATAGAAGATTTTCATGCGGTTGGCTTTGCCGGTGACGGAGGAACCGCCGATATTGGCCTTCAGGCACTCTCCGGCGCCATAGACCGTCATGACAAGATCATCTATATCTGCTACGATAACGAGGCCTACATGAATACAGGAGTTCAAAAAAGTGGACTGACCCCTTCCGGAGCCCGGACAACAACATCACCGGCAGGAAAACGCCTGCGAGGAGCGGTTAGCCGCAAAAAACCGATGTTTGAAATCGTTGCTGCTCATGGTATCGACTATGCAGCAACGGCAAGTGTTGGCCACCCGCTGGATTATCTCCGAAAGCTGGAGCATGCCAGAACGGTAGAGGGTACCTCCTATCTTCATGTATTTGCACCATGTCCCGTCGGTTG
Source organism: Chlorobium sp. (assembly GCA_049317185.1). GTDB lineage: Bacteria > Bacteroidota > Chlorobiia > Chlorobiales > Chlorobiaceae > Chlorobium. Next base: position 47,956 of record JBMOIS010000016.1, read on the forward strand.
GGGCCATGAAACCGCTGAAACCATAGCTGTCGCCAAAAATGCGGTTGATTGCGGTCTCTGGTATTTGGCGGCATACGAGGACGGGAAGTTTGTGCTGAACCATAATCCCGGCGAGTTTGCATCCATTCGAGACTACCTGTTTGGGCAAAACCGTTTTCGCCATTTACAGGAGCAGGATGTGAGTGACATTGAAGCACAGCGGGACGCAAAATGGGCGCGCATTCGTCGGGAATGGAGCCACTGAGATGCACAGAGAACCTGTTGCTGAACTCGACCAGATCCTGTCGTTACTTGCCGAAAGCGGACTGCCGGTTTCTGATATTTCGTATGCCCATTTGCCATTGTTATTGTGAATGAATTTTGATCTCAATAGAGCTCTTTGCATCCCGTATTAACGGTATATTTATGGTATATGCTTGGATTTTAATCTGATATAAAGCTTTATTGACTTATCTGTAAATCAAACGTTACGAAAATGAACTATCAACTTTTGACACATAACAGCATTATCAGTGGCAGGCCTTATGGCTGTTGTTGTCTCTTGATAGACTTTGAAAGGCGTAAAAACCGATTATCGACATGATGATACCTGTTGTTCAGGGCTGATGATATCGAAACCGGCTTTCTCGTTACTGAAAGCCGGTTTTTTCTTTTTACAGAAGTTTTATGAACAAATAACAGACAACAAATAACAGACAACAAAAAGGAGAAACAATGAAAAGGATGTTATCACTTGCTGCGATGTTTGCAGTTTTATCATACGCATCAACGGCTTCGGCTGAGCTGAAGTTTGGTGGCGATGTCTCTGTTCGAGTGAGAGATGAAGCTTTCGATGCAGAGCATCAAAGCACCGCACCGGACAATTTATATTATCAGTACCGGGCGCGACTGAACGTTGCGGGTGAATTTGAGGGAGGCTATCTTTTCAGGGCGCTTATCAGCAATGAGGCACCTGGCTTTTCGGGTAGTGGAGGTGCGGGCACTACCGCAAAAATTGGCGGAGGTGGTGGCTGGCAGACTGTAGGCTATGGAAACACCGAATTATATACTCTTGGTTTTTCACAGCTTTATTTTGGCCGTAATTATGGAGATAGTCATTATCTCCTGGGTCGTCTTCCGCTCAACTCTACCAATAATCCTGCTTTTGATATTCATCTCTATCCCAAAAATCCACTTGATGTACCGACAACAACATTTAATAATGACAGGCTTTTTGGTGTAAATTACGGGACAAAAATTGGTTCGGGTGACTTGAATGCAGTGATTGGAGTATTTGACAATCTCTCAAGGAAAGATACATCCGGAACCGGCGATGGCCTTCTGAACGATGGCTATGTTCTCGTTGTGAACTATAAAATCAAGATAGGAGACGTTACTCTTGAACCACAGGTGCTTACTGCCCTGAACCAGCATGATACGGTTACTCAGACCACTTACTCTACAGGTCTTCCATTTCATCAGGGTATCAGACCGTTTACGTTTGGCTCAAATGTGAGTGTGCCGGTTGGTGAAGCGAAGCTTGGGTTAAGTGGATTCCGTACCAGTGGCCATGGAACAACTCCCAGCAGTGCGAACTATGCAACTGCCGGTGCAAATGTCGATTATTCAGGTTATCTCTTTAGAATCAAGGGTGAGTACGGTCCGTTTTTGGTATGGTATGATTATAACAAAACAACCGACAAGTCTACCAGCACGAATCATGAGTACACTAATAACTTTATCTGGGCACAGTATAAAATACCTGCAGGAAAATTAAGCATTCAGCCAACCGTGCGCTACTTGACAACAAGTGATCATTCAGGTGTCGCTGCTGATGTGAATACGAGTCGTTTACGTTCAGAACTTGCAGCAACAATAACCTTCTAAAGTCTCTCTCCGGCATCCGGGCCTCTGTTGGGTAAAGTTTAATGGGGACTTTAAGGTGAGTGTGTGCATCTAATCTCTTCAGAATGGTCCAGATGTTTTTTTTGCAAGGCGATGTGGGTGAGTGGTTTAAGCCAGGGGTCTGCAAAACTCTTTTTCACAAGTTCGAATCTTGTCATCGCCTCAGTGTTATCTCCACAATAATTCCCTCCTGAAAAAACCAGGAGCATGATAATGCGGTCATTTTCCATCAAAATTAATCTTAATGACCAGCATCCAGATGGCTATCCTGTTTTCCATTAGACCGACAATGAACATGCAGAAAATTGGATTGAAAATTCTGGTCGATTATATTCACTGCAGGAACGTGCTGTCAAACGGAACACTCCCTCGTGCGACTCATAAAGCAAAACGGATCGTTGATTTACGAAACACATAACCTTCAAGGATTTATTCGTGCCGGAAACCAGCAGGCGAACAAGCCATTTTACAGAATCCATTATTCGGAGAATGACCCGTGTGGCCAATAGCTGCGCCGCAATCAATCTGTCGCAGGGGTTTCCCGATTTCGACCCGCCCGAAGCGCTGCTTGTTGCGGCTGAACGCGCAGGCCGACAGGGGCCGCACCAGTATGCGGTGACCTGGGGAGCGGCAAATTTCCGGCAGGCTTTTGCCCGCAAACAGTCACGATTCATGGGAGTTTCCGTTGATCCGGAAACAAACGTGGTGGTGACTTGCGGCAGTACGGAAGCGATGATGGCCGCCATGATGACCGCCTGCAATCCTGGCGACAAGGTTGTCATCTTTTCGCCATTCTACGAAAACTATACCGCCGACACCATTCTCACCGGTTCAATTCCTGTCTATGTCCAATTGCGTCCACCGGATTTTTCCTTTGACCCTGATGAACTCCGGAAAGCTTTTGAGGAACACCGACCCAAAGCCTTGATTCTTTGTAATCCGGGTAATCCAACAGGAAAAGTATTCTCGCAGGGTGAACTTGAAATCATCGCAAGCCTTGCCATTGAGTTTGATACCTTTGTCATCACTGATGAGGTCTATGAGCACATTGTCTATGCACCGCACACTCACCGAAGCATCGCTGCGTTGCCGGATATGTTTGAGCGCACCATCACGTGCAGTTCGCTCTCCAAAACCTATTCAATCACCGGGTGGAGGCTTGGAACAGTGGTGGCAGCGCCCCGCGTTATCGATGCAATCCGCAAGGTGCATGACTTCCTGACCGTTGGAGCTGCAGCGCCATTGCAGGAAGCTGCCGTGACAGCGCTTGAATTTCCCGACTCCTATT
>JBMOIS010000017.1:0-49333 GCA_049317185.1 Chlorobium sp.
TGGCTCATGGTTGAGGTCGGTATTGACCAGTCGGCGGCAGTTCAGGGTCTGTTCGCCGCCGCCGGGTTCGACGAGATCTTCACCGCCAAAGACCCCGGTGGCATTGAACGGGTGGTTGGCGGACGGTTAAAGCAGGGGCACGGCATGCCATGCCCCGACAGCCCCTACCCCTGTGCGATCATTTTTTTCAAAATCGTGATCGCTGCTTCCGCAATGATGGTTCCTGGTCCAAAAATCCCTGCTACGCCCTTTTCATAGAGGAATGCGTGATCGCGCTCGGGAATAATGCCACCTGCGATCACAAGAATATCTTCCCGTCCGTTAGCTTTCAGCTCTTCGACAATCTTGGGGATCAGCGTTTTGTGACCAGCGGCAAGGCTTGATATGCCAATCAGATGCACATCGTTGTCGAGAGCTTGCTGTACCACCTCTTCAGGAGTCTGAAAGAGAGGGCTGATATCGACATCAAAGCCAATATCGGCAAATCCTGCGGCAATCACTTTTGCGCCACGGTCATGACCATCCTGTCCCACTTTGGAGACCATGATCCTTGGACGGCGACCATCAAGTGAAGCAAAGGTATCGGCAAGCTGCAGCGCCTCCTTAAAGAGTGTGTTATCCTTCATCTGCGACATATAGATACTGCTGTTGAGTCTGGTGATGGCACGGTACCGACCGAATGTCTCTTCGCAGGCTGATGATATTTCACCGAGGGTTGCTCTTTTTCTTGCGGCATCCACGGCAAGCGCCAGAAGATTCCCCTCTCCCGAAGCTGCGCTCTCCTCAATTGCCCGAAGAGCTTCAGCACACGCTTCATTGTCACGCTCAGCCTTGATTTTTTCGAGTTGCTGGAGCTGTTGTTCCAGAACTTTGGTATTGTCCACCTCAAGCAGTTCGATGTCGGTTTTGCTGCTGGTTTTGTAGCCGTTGACGCCGACAATAATCTCTTTGCCGCTGTCAATGCGTGCCTGCTTGCGGGTTGCCGCCTCTTCAATCTGCAATTTGGGGAGCCCCTGCTCGATTGCTTTGACCATGCCGCCAGCCTCTTCAATATCGCAGATAATCTTCCATGCTTTTGCGGCAAGCTCTCCCGTCAGATACTCAACAAACGATGAGCCAGCCCATGGGTCAATGCTTTTGGTAATATCGCTCTCCTTTTGCAAATAGAGCTGGGTGTCGCGAGCAATTTTCGCTGAAAAGGGGGTGGGGAGCGCAATTGCTTCGTCAAGGGCATTGGTATGCAACGACTGGGTATGGCCAAGTGTTGCCGCCAATGCCTCAAGGCAGGTGCGGGTGATATTGTTGAACGGATCCTGCTCGGTGAGGCTCCAGCCGGAGGTCTGGCAGTGGGACCGGAGCATCAGCGATTTTGGATTTTTCGGGTTGAACTGCTTCACAATTTTTGCCCAGAGCATCCTTGCGGCCCGCAGCTTGGCAATCTCCATGAAATAGTTCATCCCGATGCCCCAGAAGAAGGAGAGGCGTGGAGCAAAGGCGTCAATATCAAGCCCGGCTTTCAGACCGGTACGGATGTACTCAAGACCATCGGCAAGGGTAAAGGCAAGTTCAAGATCAGCCGTTGCGCCAGCCTCCTGGATATGGTAGCCCGAGATGCTGATGGAGTTGAACTTCGGCATCTTTTCGCTGGTGTAGCGGAAGATGTCGGCAATGATCTTCATGGAGGGTTCCGGCGGATAGATGTAGGTGTTGCGAACCATGAACTCTTTGAGGATATCGTTCTGGATGGTGCCGCTCAGCTTTTCGAGTGGTACACCCTGCTCTTCACCCGCCACAATGTAAAAGGCCATGATGGGCAGCACGGCTCCGTTCATGGTCATGGAGACAGAGATATCGCCCAGCGGGATCTGGTTAAAGAGAACCTTCATGTCCTCAACTGAATCGACAGCCACCCCGGCCTTGCCGACATCACCGATAACCCGTTCGTGGTCTGAATCGTACCCGCGATGGGTTGGAAGGTCAAAGGCGACCGAGAGCCCCTTCTGGCCCGCCGCCAGGTTCTTGCGGTAAAAGTTGTTTGACTCCTCGGCGGTTGAGAACCCGGCGTACTGCCTGATCGTCCAGGGCTGGGTGGCGTACATCATGGTATAGGGGCCACCAATATAGGGGGCGAAACCCGGCGCAAAGTTCAGATGGTCGAACTGTGCGACATCAGATGCGTTATAGGTCGATTTGATGTCAATTCCCTCGGCGGTTGTCCAGCTTTCCCTCTGAGCTTCAGTATCATTGGTGGCAGCAACGGGAGAAAAAATATCGATGGCTGAAAAGTTTGGCCTCTTTTTGGTTGCCATACTTTGGTCGCCTGCGCCTGCTGACTCAATCTCCATGAACCTGTTCCATGCCGATTCAGCAAGTTTTCTGGTCAGGGTTTCGATGTAGTTCGAGCCATGGGCCGGATCAACAACCTGGCCAAGGGAGCCCTCCTCCCTGAGAATAAGGTGAATATTGCCGGAGATGCGCTCAGCAATGTCGGGATTGACGGAATCGCCGCTGTCGAAGGCGGTAATCTGCAGTGTCTCGTAACCGCCAAGAATGGCTGACACCGCTTCGGTGGTAAAGCGGAGCAGATTGGTATAGGGTTCAATCGCTGAACAGTTGCGTTCCGATGTTCTGGCAAAAAGGCGCGGAAGAGAAGAGCCTGATGCGCCATAAGCCTTGAGCAGGTGTCCGAGAAGATAGCGCAGAGCTCTCGGCTTGGCAAGTTCGGTAAAATGGCTTGACCCGACAGGTAGAATGATCTCCATCGCCGCTACAATACTTTCGGCTGGTGCCCCTGCCTCAATAAAACGGTGCAGGTAGTCGCTTGTTCCGGCTAATGCAAAGGCAATCTCCTGCGCTGCTGTGGAACCCTTTTCATGGAAAGGTACGGTATCAACGGCCAAAAATCTGAATTGGGGAAGTGAGTTGTAGAATCCAAAAAGCTCAGCATCCTTTTCCTTTGAAACAGCAGGCGCTCCTGAAAGCACTCCGCCGAAGTTTCCCGAAAATCCGGGTATGGTGGCAAGAGTTTTCAGGAGTTCAGCAGCAGGGGGAAGATTGCCTGAAAAGTAGATTGCAACTGCCGTTGTTTTGATTCCGGCAAGGAGCCGGACCAGATTATCAGAAGAGCAGAGCGATGGTTCGGTTATCAAGAACTCAATAGCCGCCGCATCCAGTTCAAAACTTTTTAAGGCTGCACGGTTTGCTGTATCTGGATCATGAACGGTAACACGAGAGCAATTTTTCCAGGTATTGATTGTTTTGCTGACTGGTATGTCAAGATGCTGTCCTTTGTCTTGAGCGGAGTGCCAGGGTTCCAGATCGAAACCGTCCGGCGTATGCCAGATGATACTGTCGTAAGGTGTTTTCTTGAGTTCGGAGATCGCCTTCGCTTTCCACTCCTCCCGGCTGACTGCCGGGAACTCATGAAAGAGAGAATCAGGCCGGGAGTGTATCATAACTTATTTTTCTTGCTTGTTTTGTGACTTGTGGTCACTGATGATTTTAGAAATTGCATGTTTCATGTTTGTTGGTAAAGCTGTTCTTTCAACAAAGCCTTTCTGCTGCAGCCACCAGGTTGTCTGGAAATCCTTGGTTGTGGGCTTGCCGGTATATTGCTCGATGACCCGTTTGCCGGAGAATCCGATATTGCCAGCATTATGTTCAAAGATTTTGATTCCCCTTGATCCGATGCCTATAGCTACGCCGCCAAGTGTTGGATCAGTAATGATGGTAATGACAGGGAGTCCGGCTTTTTCAACACTTGATATGGCAACATGGAGTTTCGGCAGACCAACCATTGAAGAACACCCTTCGTGCATTCTTGCGCCGCCTCCTGTAGCCTGGATAACAAGCGGTACCCCCCGTTCAATGGCTGTTTTGCTGGCCCTCCAGATTTTTTCAGCAGTTGACATACAGAACGAACCACCGAGGAAATTAAAGTTGGTTACGCAAAAGACAACCGGGTTCCCCTGAATTGCAGCATCGCCGGTTATAAAAGATGATGCGGCACCGGTTTTGTGTTGTGCTTCACCAATTTTTTTGCTGTAGTCGGGAAAATCAAGAATATCCTTGTCAACAATGTAGCGAGTGTTCTGGTGTTCGCTGAACGATCCTTCGTCAAGAATGAGATCAATGTAGTCGTGCGCTGACAGCCTCAGATAGCGGTGACCGCAGGTTTCACAAAGAAAATTGTCGGCAAACAGTTTTGCATAAAGTACCGGGTCAAGTACCTTTTTCCCGGCGTTGTCAATACAATTTCTATGGCGGCCAACAAAGAGGATTTTTTCTGGCTTGGGGATGAAGTAGGAGACCGGTTTCTCAAAGGCTATGATTTCCTCCTCGGTAATTGTTGCCCACTGACCTATCTTTTCCCAGCGCTCCATTCTGCTTGAAAAAATATCTTCGGAGGGTATTTTGCTGAGTGTATCTACCCATCTGACCATAGCACCCTTGAACGATTGCAGAGCAGATTCCGGAAAATGGTGTGCTGGACCGTCATGCTCAATGATGATGTCATCAATAATGCCGTTATTCACCCCCTTCTTTGCCGTTATCTGAGAGATCTCTGCCGCCATGCCTGCTTTTTCCCGTGTGCGGAAAAGAATCGATGAGCATGCTTCAGGTGAAATAACCATGTAGGTCGAATATTCCATGGCGAGTACTGCATCACATCCTGTCAGGGCAATGGCACCACCGCTGCATCCCCGGTTGATGATAACCGAGATGGTAGGCATCGTTGCTTCGGCAAGAGCCTGCATACATCGCCCGATCTTCCAGGCTATGCCGCCTCCTTCTGACTGTTCAGTCGGGTCTGCGCCTGCCGTATCAATAACGGTAATGATGATGCGGTTTTCCTGCTCGGCAATTTCAATGGCTTTGATTGCCTTTTCAAATGCCGCAGGTGTCGGCATCCCCTGGTTCCATTTTGCTATTTCATCGGGATCTCTCATCAGCTCGAGCATCAGCTCAAAATCGGAGGTTGGTCCCGATTGCTGGCCAATGAGCATGACTGGCCACCAGGAGTTTTCCCCATTTCGCAGTACTGCCCGGTGGGTCTGGATGATGCAACTGCCGTGCAGATCGTTCTGCAGACACTCTTCGGCTTCATCAAAGACGGTCAGGTAGTCAAGGTACTTGGGGCGTTCGGGGTGAAAGGATAGTTGATATTTTTCGTATTCGGTGAGTTTTTCAACACTCTCATGGGAGTAGCTGAAACTCTCTTTTTTCTCGAAAGGCAGATAAAAATGTTTCACTGGTTACAAGCGGCTTTGTCTTCGATTGGTTAATGCTGTTTTTGAGCAAATTCAAGAAGTACCCGGTTCGTCTCTTTCGGATGAAGAAACATGATTTTTTTTCCGCCTGCCCCCTCTTTTGGCAAGCCGAGTGGATTAATATTGACGGATGCAAGACGTTCCGTTTCTTTTTCGATATCGTCCGTTTCAAGGGCGATGTGATGCATTCCTTCGCCGTTTTTTGCAAGGAATTTTGCGATTGGACTCTCATCGCTCAAAGGTTCGAGGAGTTCGATTTTGCTCTCTCCAAGAGTAATAAATGCAACTCGCACTTTTTCAGATGCGACTTCTTCGATCCTGACTGCCCCGGGGGCGCACCCGAGAACGTTCTGGAACGTCTCAAGTGCGCTTTCAAGGTTCTGGACGGCAATTGCTATATGGTCAATTTTTTTGATCATTCGGCCATGGTAACTGGTTTGCTTTTTACTGCATAACCGATTGTTTGAAGTGCCACCCTGATTTCATCGAGAATAATCGGGTCGTCAATTGTTGCCGGCATGGTATACTCTTCGCTGTTGGCAATTTTTCTCATGGTTCCACGCAAAATCTTGCCCGAACGTGTTTTCGGCAGACGGTCAACGATAATAGCATTCTTGAACGAGGCAACCGGGCCGATATTCTCACGCACGTACTCAATGACGTGTTTGATGATCTGACTGTGCGGAGTATCGACATTGTTTTTGAGAACGATAAAGGCAAGCGGAATCTGCCCTTTCAAATCGTCATGAGCGCCGACGACCGCGCTTTCTGCAACGTCAGGATGCTCACAGAGCGCCCCCTCAATAGCACCAGTCGAAAGGCGATGGCCAGCGACATTGATGACATCATCAGTACGTGACATGATATTGATGTAGCCGTCTTCGTCGATAAATCCGGCATCGCTGGTCTGATAGTAACCAGGGAACTGTTTCATGTAGGTTTCCACAAAACGGTTGTCAGCCTTCCAGAGGGTCAGCATGGTGCCAGGAGGAAGAGGTTGTTTTATGACGATATCACCCATCTGACCTGCTGGAAGCTGTTCCAGATCAGCATTGATGACCTGCACGTTGTAACCGGGGACGGCTCGTGAAGAGGAGCCATACTTGACCGGGGTGGGTTCAATGCCCTGACAGTTTGCCGCGATAGCCCATCCGGTCTCAGTCTGCCACCAATGGTCGATCACCGGTACCTTGAGATTTTTCTCAGCCCATTTTACGGTATCAGGGTCAGCCCGTTCGCCAGCAAGAAAGAGTGTGCGGAAATTTGAAAGATCATAGTTCTTGATGTAGTTGCCGTTTGGATCCTCTTTTTTGATTGCCCTGAATGCTGTTGGAGCCGTAAAGAGTACCGAGACGTTGTGCTCGCTGATTATTCTCCAGAAGGTGCCTGGATCGGGGGTGCCGACTGGCTTGCCTTCAAAAATCAGGGTTGTGCAGCCTTGAAGAAGAGGCGCATAAACGATATAGGAGTGTCCGACAACCCAGCCAACATCACTAGCTGCCCAGAATACCTCTCCCGGTTCGACATTGTAAACATTTTTCATCGACCATTGCAGCGCCACCATGTGGCCGCCGTGATCGCGAACAATACCTTTTGGCTGGCCAGTGGTTCCTGATGTGTAGAGAATATAGAGGGGATCAGAAGATTCGACAGGAACACATTGTGCGGGTTCAGCGCCAAGAAGAGACTGGTTCCAGGTCAGGTCACGCTCCTCATTGAGATCCGCCTTTAACTGGTCGCGCTGTTTTATGATACAGATTTCAGGTTTGAAGTGGGCCAGCTCAATGGCAAAGTCAAGCAGCCGTTTGTAATCAATAATCTTGCTGTGTTCAATGCCGCATGATGCTGAAATGATGACTTTCGGCTTGCAGTCGTCAATTCTTATGGCAAGTTCATGAGAGGCAAAACCGCCAAACACGACTGAATGAATAGCGCCTATTCTTGCGCAGGCAAGCATGGCGACCATAGCTTCAGGAATCATCGGCATATAAATGATGACGCGATCACCTTTGCGGACACCTCTTGACTGAAGTGCACCAGCGAAAAGCGCTACAATATCACGGAACTCCCGATAGGTATAGCGTTGTTTGGTGCCTGTTACCGGACTGTCGTAGATGACTGCCAACTGGTTGCCGCGTCCTTCATCAACATGGCGGTCAAGAGCGTTATAGCAGGTGTTGGTAATTCCGCCGGCAAACCATCGGTAAAATGGTGGATTGCTGGTATCCAGCACCTTGTTCCATTTTTTGTACCAGTGAAGCTTTTCGGCGGCTTCTCCCCAGAATGCTTCCGGGTTCTCAATTGAGTGTTGATAAACGGTGTTAAAGGACTGCGGCATACGAGTGACCCCCTGAAAAAAATGTTAATAAAAATAATAAGGGAGGACGGACAATTACTAAACCAAAGAACCGAAACGGAATGTTAACAAAAAATACGCAGTAGAACAATGAATGATTTATCATGGAAGCAGTTTCAATCGTTCGAAAAGCCTAAAAAATTCATCAATCGAGAGCGCTTCAGCCCGCAGTTTCAGGGTATGGTTTTCTGCCAACTCCAGATTATAGCTCTCTTTGAGATTGTTCAGCAGGGTTTTTCGTCGCTGGCGAAAGGCGGTGCGGACAAATCTGCGGAAACCTTCGGCATCGTTCATCGGGTCATTTTGTTTTGGTGTCATTCGTATAACAGCGCTGTCTACACCCGGCTGAGGGCGAAAAACCTTGCGTCCAACCTTGAAAAGGTAATCAACATCACAGAATGCCTGCATCTGGACAGCAAGAATGCCATAATCTTTTGTGGAGGGCTTTGCGACGATTCTCATGGCCACTTCATGCTGCATCATCAGTGTCGCCGATAAAAAAGAGCTGCGGTGTTCAAGAAGTTTGAAAAGAATGGGGGTAGTGATAGAGTAGGGGATATTGCCAAGTATTCTCAGTGGCTGTTCAGTTGCAAGCGATTCAAGGTCTGTGTCGAGAAAATCTCCTTCAATGAGGTTAAGTTGCGGGTACTCTGTTCGAATGAATTCAGCAAGTTTCGGATCTTTTTCGACAACCGTGAATGTTGGATTATACGCTATAATCTCTCTGGTCAGGGCACCGAAACCCGGACCAATTTCCAGAATGTTGTCCTGGGGGCCTGCCCCTGAAGCAATGACTATTTTTCTTGTGATATTGCGGTCGGTCAGAAAGTTTTGACCTAATTTTTTTTTCACCGCGATTTCAGTATCCTTATATTCAACCTTTGTCATAAGAGCTGGAATTATTTCAGTACCATAGCCTGCTGAAAGTACCTTTTATAATTTAAGTTATTCTGGAAGTAATGGAAGATAATAACATTGTGGCTGCGGCTGCACAATACGTTTCGAGGGGAAACAAGGCTACCCGTACCGGGTTTGGCGAAGCTTTGCTTGAAATCGCCAGGGAGAATAGCTCTGTTGTCGCTCTGTGCGCTGATTTGACCGGCTCTTTAAATATGAATTTGTTCCGCGATGCTTTTCCTGACCGTTTTATCCAGGCAGGGATAGCCGAAGCCAACATGATTTCAATGGCAGCCGGTCTTGCCACAACAGGCAAAATTCCCGTTGCCGCAAGCTTTGCTGTTTTTGCGACGGGAAGGGTTTATGACCAGATTCGTCAGTCAGTCTGCTATTCAAACCTTAACGTCAAGATTTGTGCGTCACATGCCGGGCTGACGCTTGGCGAAGATGGCGCTACCCACCAGATTCTTGAGGATATCGGACTGATGCGCGGGCTGCCGAGAATGACCGTTGTTGTGCCATCCGATTACAGCGAAACCATTCGTGCGACCAAAGCCATTATCAAACATCAGGGTCCGGTTTATCTCCGTTTTGGAAGGCCGAATATTCCCGACTTCTCGCTTGATGAGGACGGTTTTGAAATAGGCAAGTCAATTGAACTGCATCCCGGTAAGGATGTTACCGTCATTGCCTGTGGTATCATGGTGTGGAAGGCTCTTGAGGCGGCCCGTATTCTCGAAAAAGAGGGCGTTGGTGTCAGGGTGATCAACATGCACACCATCAAGCCCATTGATACCTTGGCTATCGTTCGTGCCGCGAATGATACCGGTGCCATTGTTACGGCCGAAGAGCACCAGATCTATAACGGCCTTGGTGATGCGGTCTCTCACGTCTGTGCTCTCAATATTCCCGTGCCGATTGAGATGGTTGGCGTTGAAGACCAGTTCGGCGAGTCTGGCAAAGCTGACGATCTTCTCGAAAAATACAAACTCACGACTGCTGACATTCTTGAAAAAATTTATCTTGCTCTTCGCAGGAAGTGTTGAGCATTCGGGAGCACAAGCCCCGGGGCGACATATTGGGAGCAAATTTTATAACATAGAGGAGAAATAACCGATGGCAATGCCGAACTTGGGTGACATGATGAAACAGATCCAGCAGGCTGGCGAAAAGATGCAGGATGTCCAGAAACAGCTTGAAAAGATCGTTGCCTACGGCGAAGCCGGCGGAGGGATGGTAAAAGTGAGTGTCAGCGGCAAACAAAAACTGCTCACCCTCACGATTGATCCCGACATCATGGACGACCCTGAAATGGTTCAGGATCTTGTGCTGGCCGCAGTAAACAATGCACTTGACGAATCAGCCCGACTTGCACAGGAGGAGATATCCAAAGTAACCAGCGGAATGGTCAATCCTGCGGATATCCTTAAAAACCTGAATCTCGGTCAATAATATTTCATGCGTTATACCTCAGCGGCTCTCGATGCCCTTATTGATGAATTTGCCAAACTTCCCGGTGTTGGGCGCAAGACAGCCCAGCGCCTCGCCATGTATATTCTGCATGAGCCGAGGCATGAAGCTGAAAAACTGGCCGGAGCGCTGCTTGAAGTGAAAGACAAGGTTATCCGCTGTTCAGTTTGCCAGAATATCACCGATATCGGTATCGATCCCTGCGCCGTCTGCACAAGCAAGTCACGTGATCGCTCCATTATCTGCGTGGTGGAATCGCCCGTCGATATGCTCGCCTTCGAGAAAACCGGTTACTACAAAGGGCTTTACCATGTTCTGCATGGTGTCATTTCTCCCCTTGATGGTGTAGGTCCCGATGATATCAAGGTTCGTGAACTGCTTGTCAGACTCTCTGATTGTGAACCACAGGAAGTCAGAGAGGTTGTGCTTGCCCTGAACCCGACCATTGAAGGCGAAACAACAGCCCTCTATCTCACCAAACTTCTCAAACCCCTCGGTATCCATGTTACCAAAATAGCACGGGGTATTCCTGTTGGGGCAGAGCTTGAATTTATTGACGATGCAACCCTCTCACGAGCGATGGAAGGGCGCACTGCCGTGTAGTGTTTAATACAAATCCCGTTTCAATTCCAATAATGAGTTCAGAAAAAAAGTCAGTATTGATCTTTGGTGGTGGCCTTGCCGGTCTGACCGCAGCCAAACGGTTGACAGATAAGGGTTTTCAGGTCAAAGTGCTTGAAAAAAGAGAGATATTCGGCGGGAAGGTCTCCTCATGGAGGGATGAGGAGGGAGACTGGATCGAATCCGGCACACACTGCTTTTTTGGTGCTTACAGTGTGCTTTACGATCTCATGAAAGAGATCAGGACCGATCATGCCGTGTTGTGGAAAGATCACCAGTTGACCTACACCCTGGCGGGAGGCGGAAACTTTACCTTTAATACCTGGGAGCTTCCCAGTCCGCTACACCTGTTGCCAGCCATCATCAAAAACGGTTATTTTACCTTTGGCGAAATGGCAGCTTTTGCAAAATCCCTGATTCCACTCGCTTTAAAAAAGGATAAATATCCACCAACGCAGGATCATCTGACCTTCGCAGAGTGGGCAGCGGAGAAAAAGTTTGGCAAACGTCTCATGGATACCATGTTCCGCCCCATGGCGCTTGCTCTCAAGTTTATTCCGCCAGAAGAGATATCAGCAAAGATAATTCTTGATGTTACCGAGACTTTTTATCGCATTCCCGATGCCTCCTGCATGGGTTTTCTGAAAGGGTCTCCACAGGAATATCTCCATCAACCGCTTATCGACTACTCGGCATCACGAGGAGCGCAGTTCAAGACAAACGTTGTTGTTGAAGAGCTGCTTTTCGATGGTGCTGAAATAAAAGGGGTTCAACTTCGCAACGGCGAGATATTGACGGCCGACTACTATCTCTGTGCCCTGCCGATTCATGACCTGAACAAGGTGTTGCCCGAAACCCTGAAACAGCATGACCCGTTTTTTGCCAGACTTGAAAAACTTGAAGGCGTACCGGTGATTTCTGTCCAGATTTGGTACGATCGGGAAATTACCTCCGCAGATAACGTCCTCTTTTCGCCCGATGGTGTTATTCCGGTCTATGCCAACCTTGCCCGTACCACACCAGAGTATCGCACGCTCCGGGGGGAACCCTTCAGCGGCAAGAGCCGTTTCGAATTCTGCGTTGCTCCGGCAAAAAAACTTATGGGGCTTTCAAAGGAGGAGATTATCAGCCTGGTCGACAAGAGCGTACGAAACTGTTATCCCGAAACGTCGAAGGGCGCACGGATTCTGAAATCAACGATGGTGAAAATTCCTCACTCAGTCTATGCTCCGCTGCCTTACATGGAGCAGTGCCGTCCGACACAGATGACTCCTGTCCGCAATCTTTTTTTTGCAGGCGGTTTTTCGCAGCAGTTGTATTATGATTCCATGGGCGGTGCGGTGATGAGCGCAAATCTTGCCGTTGATGCGCTTGTGCATGAATCCAGAAAAAATTGAGAAAAGAGGCAGAATTTATTATTTTAGGCACAGCAAGCCCTTGTAGCTCAGTGGATAGAGCAGTAGTTTCCGAAACTAAAGGCCGGCAGTTCAAGTCTGCCCAAGGGCACAGAAAAAAGGATATTTCGGGGTGTGGCTCAGTTGGTAGAGTGCTGCGTTCGGGACGCAGAGGTCGTGGGTTCGAGTCCCGCCACCCCGACACAAGAATGATTTGCAAACATATCAAGATGTCCCTAAACCCCTGTAAAATAAGGGGTTCTTGCGTGGTTACCGGCTCATATCGTAAAGCGAATGTATCGGAAATTCGCACGAAAGGCGTATACTGGTAGAGTGCATCGAATTACGATTTCATCCAACAGAGAGCCAACATCATGACGACCAAAACAAAACGGCAGCAGGTCTCCTTCAAGACTTCACCGTTCCATAATCTTTTTTTCAAGCTCCTCAGCCAGTGTGATCGATACTCCGCCGAGTTTTAAATTTCTTCCTGATTACGGGGTTTCAGTTTCTATAGGAACTCCTTATAAGGTAATCTACCGCGAAAATTAAGCAACAGTGTTTTACCGGGAATAAAAATTGGAATCTGATGCTTACCCTCAACAGGGCTCAACTCTAAACAATCTTGCAGAAAATAACAGCATCTTCAAAAAATAAATAAATGGCGCACAACCGATGATATCCATCAGCTATGATGACCTTGCCAAGCTTTGAATCTCTCACTAAAAGCAGCGGAGAAAGTTCTTTTCCGGCTTCTATTTTCGATTTATCTTTTTCAACGTGCGAATTACTGATACCGAGGAGCGAGAGCCCGGAAGCGCGGAAAATATCAATAGTCAATAGCACCCAACAACAAGATAATAAAGAAGGTCTGAAAACTCTTGAGAAACAGTGATATATAAAGTGACCAAAATTTGAACAGGAGGAGTGATAAATAGGGAGGATGGACTGTTATCATGCATGCCCAGGTTGTTGGCAGGCTCTGTGATCGTGTACAATCGGAGAGATAAAAGGCCCGCTTATCTGTTTCAGAACCGCTATAAACCAATAATCTGTGAGGAAGAGCCCTTCTTTTTATAGCAGGTAAGTTTATATTCATACCAATCCCTTGATGGCAGGAGTTGCTGGTTCACTGAAAGATCTCAGCCGTTGCGCCAGAAAGGTGAGAATCAATTCAGCGACGAGCGGATTCCAGGTATACATAATCACCTGCGTCCCTCTAAATGGACTTCTAAAACATGATATTACCGATTACTATTTACAGTGATGATGTTCTTCGACGCAAAGCCAAACCGTTGAAGGGAGTTGATAGTGCGATTGAGGAGCTTGTGGGCTCGATGTTTGAGTCGATGCGCAATGCAGCGGGTATCGGTTTGGCAGCGCCACAGGTGGGGCATTCTCTGCGTCTGCTTGTGCTTGATGTTTCTTGTGTGAGTAAATATGAGGATGAGAAGCCGATGGTTGTTATTAATCCTCATATTCTTGCCGTCAGGGGCTCCAATGAGATGGAGGAGGGGTGCCTGAGTGTTCCTGGTGTTCAGGGGGATGTGGTGCGTCCCTCTTCGCTTACGCTGAAATACCGCGATGAGCATTTTGAAGAGCGTACTGGTGATTTTTCCGGTATGGTTGCAAGGGTGCTTCAGCATGAGATTGACCATCTTAACGGAACACTCTTTGTTGACCGCATGGAAAAGCGCGATCGGCGAAAAATCCAGAAAGAGCTGGGGGCTCTTGCCTCTGGTGTTGTCAATGCGGCCTATCCGGTCGTTACTCGTGATGTTGTTCTGATATCCAAACCTTCTTGAGTGTTATGCGAATTATTTTTATGGGAACCCCGGATTTTGCTGTCCCTTCGTTGCAGGCAATTGCTGCTGAAAACAGTGCTTTTGAGCTTGTGCTTGTTGTGACGGGAAAGGACAAGCCGCGCAAGAGTAAACATGCCAATGCAGAACCATCTCCTGTAAAAATTGGGGCTCTTGCGCTGGGCCTGCCGGTGTATGAGGTTGATGATGTCACGGACCCGGATTTTGCAGCGACGGTCGCAGCCCACAAGCCTGATGTCATTGTTGTTGCCGCTTTCCGTATTCTGCCTCCTGCGGTCTACGAACAGGCCGCTCTCGGCGCCTTCAATCTTCATGCCTCTCTTCTCCCGGCCTATCGGGGCGCAGCTCCTATCAACTGGTCCATCATCAAGGGAGAAAAGGAGACCGGTGTCACCACATTTTTTCTGCAGCAGCGTGTTGACACCGGCAATATCATTCTTCAGGAAAAAACGCCGATAGCCCCCGATGAAAATGCGACCAATCTGACCCGTCGTCTGTCGGAGATTGGATCTCGGGTTGTTGTTCAGACCCTGCATCAGATCGCCTCCGGCAGTGTCAACGTTTCCGGGCAGAATGAGGTGCTTGCATCGAGGGCCCCCAAGCTTACGCGGGATAATACGCGAATCAAGTGGGCGCAGCCGGTTGCAGCCATCAATGATTTTATCAGGGGCCTTGCCTTGAAACCTGCTGCATGGACAACATTCCAGGGGAAAACCATGAAGATATTCAGCGCTTCTCCTGCCTCTCTCTCCGGTATACCATCAGCTTCTCCTGGAACTATTTTTGTCGACAGAAGCAGACTCTATGCAAGCGGCACCGACGGCTGGCTTGAGCTGTTGTCGCTGCAGCTTGAAGGGCGTAAACCTATGAAGGCCTATGAGTTTCTCAGAGGCTTTCGTTATGATGCCGAGGCTCTGTTTTTTCTGTAACAGCTCTGCAATGTCACAATCGTAATATTTGCTTATATTCCTCACCTTTAATTTTCACAAGAATCAAACGCCCTTTTTATGGCCTTGTCCAGTACAGAAGTAAGCCGTATCAGAAACTTCTGCATTATCGCACATATCGATCATGGAAAATCCACACTGGCCGACCGCCTGCTGGAAATAACGCATACGCTTGATCGTACCCAGATGGCCTCTGCACAGGTCCTTGATGATATGGACCTTGAGCGGGAGCGGGGCATTACCATCAAAAGCCATGCCATCCAGATGAAATACAAGGCTGCCGACGGGTTGCAATACACCTTGAATCTTATCGATACTCCTGGCCATGTCGATTTCAGTTATGAGGTTTCACGCTCTCTTGCTGCCTGTGAAGGGGCTCTCCTTATTGTTGATGCAACCCAGGGTGTCGAGGCCCAGACCATTGCCAATCTCTATCTGGCCATTGATGCCGGTCTCGATATTATTCCGGTGATCAATAAAATCGATCTTCCCTCATCGGATGTAGAGGGTGTTGCCCGTCAGGTTATTGACCTTATGGGAGTAAAACGAGAGGATATTCTTCAGGTATCGGCAAAAGCGGGTATCGGAGTGAGTGAGCTGATAGAGGCCATCGTTGCTCGTATTCCCCATCCTGCCGACAATAATCATCTGCCGTTGCGGGCGCTTATTTTTGATTCGGTTTTTGATGCTTATCGCGGCGCTGTCGTTTACCTCCGTATTGTTGAGGGTTCACTGCGAAAGGGTGACAAGGTCAAGTTTTTTGCCAGCGAAAAGACCTTTCTTGCCGACGAGATTGGCACCATGAGCATGAAGCGACAGCCGAAAGATCTGCTTGAATCGGGAGATGTCGGCTATCTGATTTGCTCCATCAAGGATGTCAAAGATGCCAAGGTCGGTGATACGGTCACGCTTGTCGATAATCCGGCAACCGAACGACTTGCGGGATACAAGGATGTCAAGCCGATGGTCTTCAGCGGTCTCTATCCGATCAACTCCAACGAATTTGAGGATCTTCGTGAATCCCTTGAAAAGCTTGCCCTGAATGATGCATCGCTGGTCTATACTCCTGAAACATCAGTGGCGCTTGGTTTCGGCTTCCGATGCGGATTTCTCGGTCTGCTTCACATGGAGATTATCCAGGAGCGTCTTGAGCGGGAGTACGGGGTCAATATCATCACCACTGTTCCGAATGTGGAGTACCGTGTTGTGATTACCAACGGGGATGTTGTTATTGTCGACAATCCATCCAAGATGCCTGAAACTGGTCGCATCAGTCTTGTTGAAGAGCCTTATGTGACCATGCAGATTATTACGCTTGCCGACTATATTGGCAATATCATGAAGCTTGGTATTGAGCGTCGGGGCGAGTACAAGAATACCGATTATCTTGATGTTACCAGGGTGATCATGCACTTTGAGTTCCCGCTGGCAGAAATAGTCTTTGATTTTCACGACAGGCTCAAATCGATTTCCAAAGGTTATGCCTCAATGGATTACGAGTATATTGGCTACCGTGATTCTGATCTGGTCAAACTGGATGTGCTGCTCAATGGCGATACGGTCGATGCACTCTCTATTGTTGTGCACCGCTCAAAGGCTTATGACTGGGGGAAGAAGCTCTGCCTGAAACTGAAAGGAATTATCCCGAAACAGATGTATGAAGTGGCGATTCAGGCGGCAATCGGCAGTAAGGTGATTTCGCGCGAAACCATCTCGGCGATGCGCAAAAACGTTCTGGCCAAATGCTACGGCGGAGATATCAGCCGCAAGCGCAAGTTGCTTGAAAAACAGAAAGAGGGTAAAAAGAGAATGAAGCAGGTCGGCAGGGTGGAGGTTCCGCAGGAGGCTTTCCTTGCCTTATTGAACATTGATGAATAGAGTATTATCAGTCTGCTCTTCGGATATTTTTTAAACGTTCAAAATGATACCGTGTTGAATACTCAGAAAGGTAAACAGGAAAAAAAACATTCACGGGAGTGGTTTGAAGCTCTGGTTATAGCTGCGATATTTGCAACCGTACTTCGGGTTTTTGTTGTGGAATCGTACCGCATTCCAACAGGATCGATGGAGAATACGCTGCTTGCGGGCGACTTTCTTTTTGTCAACAAATATGTTTATGGCCCGAAAGTGCCCTTTACCGAGATTCGTCTGCCGGGAGTTGACAAGGTGAAGCATGGCGATATTATTGTCTTCAAATATCCCAAAGATCGTTCACTGAACTATATCAAGCGTTGTGTTGGTTTGAGTGGAGATACCCTTGAGATTCATGACCAGCAGCTCTCCATTAACAGGAAACCGGTGGTTCTTCCCGAACACGCACAGTTTATCGGCAGTCGTGTGCCCGCAGGAGAGGGGGATTACATGATTTTTCCGCAGTTTTCCAATTACAACAAGGACAATTATGGGCCGATACGTATTCCGCGCAAAGGCGATGTTGTTCGATTGACAGCAGCGACATTCCCCCTTTACAGCTCAATTATTGCCGATGAGGGGCACGATGTGAGTTTACAGGGCAGGGAGGTTTTTATTGACGGTTCTCCGGCTCAGCAATATACCGTTCATGAAAACTACTACTTTGCCATGGGAGATAACCGCGACAACAGTCTCGACAGTCGTTTCTGGGGATTTATGCCTGAAAAAGATCTTGTCGGCAAGGCGTTGATGGTCTACTGGTCATGGGATCCTGATCTGTCGTTGCTGACCGATCCTCTTGGGAAACTTGGCTCTATTCGATGGAACAGGCCCGGGTTGATGGTTCACTGAACGATACGTTCATCGGACAGAATTTTTTTGCAGATCACCTGGGTTGACAAAAGCCGTTCTTTGGGGCTGAAAAGGAGTTTTTCAAGGTTCGGGCAAGGTATTTCGAGGGTTTGGATAGTAATGGTGTGAGCTGGAGGTTGCAGATTGCTTTCAGGTGTACGTGCTGGCGTGAGTTCGATATCATTGAGTGTGACAGAATCAAGAATCAAACCAGATTTCAGTGATTTGATGTTTACCTGCCAGGTATTTCCGGTTGCCTGATGAACAGAGTGTGCAATGTTCTTTTTGAAATCAGCATTCAGGAAGATATTGGTGGAGAGATAGACGAGAAGATATCCTGCGGGAAAGAGTACTCCAGGGGAGAGCAGGAGTGCCTTGAGCCAGTTTATTGTGAATTTCTTTGATGGAAATCGGGGCGACATTATTTCTGTCCTGGTTTCAGCCATTTCCGGCGGGTCTCACCGGAGTTCTTTTTTTACGATACAATTTTTTTTTCTTTATTACCGAGTATCAATAATTAATTCAGTTTTCTTTTCTTATGCCAGTACACCAACGGCATGCGCCCTACCTTCTCAAGCCCCTTTTCAGGGAGATCCATGCAGACACGGAGACACCTGTTTCGGTCTATCTCAAACTGCAGCGCCCTTTTTCTTGTCTGCTCGAGTCGGTTGAGGGGGAAGAGTATCTTGCCCGCTTTTCCTATATTGCCATAGATCCTGTCGCTATACTGAAAGGCTCCGTGGCTGGTCGGGCTGATCTTGAGATCCTTGATGACAAATACAGTGATCTTCGTGAGGTCGCCAGTGGAGAGACGAATCTTCGTCGGAAGATCGACCTTTGTCTTGCCGCATTTGATACCGAAGAGATACCCAGGAAAAAGAACGGAACACCTCAGATGATTACTTCCGGTGTTTTCGGCTATTTCGGCTACGATGCCATGCACCTTGTTGAAAGGATTCCAAAGCCGGAACTGGCAGATCCTGCCGCTATGCCTGATATTTTTCTTCTCTTCTGTGATACGCTTGTCGTTTTCGATAATGTCATGCGCAAGGTTTTTATTGTCTCCAATTATCTTGATGAGAGCGACAAGCTGACGGCATTGAAAAAGATAGAGATGATTGCCGAACAGATGTTCCAGCCGCTTGGGCGTGAAGAGATTTCGTTTCGGGCCGAACAGCCAGAACCGGTAATTTCCAATACATCAAAAGAAGAGTATCTGCAAAAAGTGCACAGGGCAAAAGAGTACATTGTTGCGGGCGATATTTTTCAGGTACAGATTTCACAGCGCCTGCGCCGTCCTCTCCATACTCGACCTTTCGATGTTTACCGGATGCTCAGAACCATCAATCCCTCTCCCTATTTGTACTATTTTGACATGAAGGAGTTTGAAATTGTCGGGTCATCTCCTGAGTTACTGGTAAAGGTTGAGCGCGACAGCATCGGGCGGCGTATGGTCGATACCCGGCCTATTGCAGGAACAAGGCATCGCGGCAGCACTTTTGAGGAAGATGAGCGCAATGCCCGCGAGCTGCTTGCCGATGAAAAAGAGCTGGCCGAGCATCTGATGTTGATTGATTTGAGCAGGAACGATATCGGCAGAATTGCCAAAATCGGCACGGTCGTGACAAATGAGATGATGGGTATTGAAAAATATTCGCACGTGATGCATATTGTCAGTAATGTTCGGGGTGAGCTTCGGGACGATCTTGGCACCATGGATGCATTTTGGTCCTGTTTTCCGGCTGGCACGCTCACCGGCGCTCCGAAAGTTCGTGCCATGGAGATTATTTATGAGCTCGAAAAGGAAAAACGGGGTTTGTACGGTGGTGCTGTAGGGTTTCTTGATTTCAAGGGGAATCTCACGACGGCCATTGCAATTCGTACTATGGTTATCAAGGCTGAGACCATCTATTTTCAGGCTGCCGGAGGTATTGTGGCCGATTCAAAGCCGGAAGCTGAATATGAAGAGACGATGAATAAAATGAAGGCAGGTATAACGGCTGTTGAATCTATTGAGGCTTTAGCGAACGATTAAAACGATTAACCTTGTTTCCGATGAAAAAGAAACCATCATTCGTAAAATACCTGCTTCTGGTTTTTGCAGGTGTCACCGTAGGCGCTCTTATCTTTTCCAACCTGGAATTTAACGTTACCTTTAACGGTACAAGTCTCTCCAGCAAGCCGAATTTTGCCACAGCAAAGAGTAATATTGAAAACTATCCAATTCAGTCGCTGAAGAGCTTTAACGAGGCATTTGTGCAGATCGCCGAGTCAGCAACTCCTTCTGTTGTAACGATTTATACCGAAAAAACGGTCAATCAGCGCATTTTTTCCCCCTTCAGCTTTTTTGGAAGTCCGTTTGATGACATGTTTGGGCAGGGGGGTGGAGCACTCAATAATGGTCGCAAAGAGGTCCAGAAAGGCCTCGGATCGGGGGTTATTGTGACTGCCGACGGTTATATTCTGACCAATAATCACGTTATCGATGGTGCTGATGTCGTGTATGTCAGAACCTCTGATAACCGTAAACTTGATGCGAAGGTCATTGGTGCCGATCCAAAGACCGATATTGCCGTTATCAAGGTTAATGTTACAGGACTGAAACCAATTGTTATCGGCGACAGTGACAAACTCAGGGTTGGTGAATGGGTTATCGCAATTGGCAGCCCTCTTGGTGAAAATCTTGCAAGAACAGTTACCCAGGGGATTGTAAGTGCCAAAGGCAGGGCAAATGTGGGGCTTGCTGATTATGAAGATTTCATACAGACCGATGCCGCCATCAATCCCGGTAATTCCGGCGGAGCTCTTGTCAACATCAATGGTGAGCTTGTCGGTGTCAATACTGCCATAGCAAGCCGCACAGGCGGGTTTGAGGGGATAGGGTTTGCCGTGCCATCGAATATGGCCAAAACGGTGTTGACCTCCCTTATTACTACTGGCAAGGTCACCAGATCCTACTTGGGTGTCACCCTTCAGGATATTGATGATAATCTTGCAAAAGCCATGCAGTTGAAGGCAGGTGAAGGTGCATTGGTTGGAACGGTATTAGAGGGAAGTCCTGCGGCAAAAAGCGGTCTGAAAACGGGAGATGTTATTCTTGACTATAATGGGGTAAAGGTTTCGAGCAGTGTTTCCCTTCGCAATACCATTGCCAGCCAGGCTCCTGGCTCAACGGTAAATCTCAGAGTTTTCAGGGAGGGGAGTGTAAAAAATTTCACGGTTCGTCTTGAAGAGCAGGTGGCAAAAAAGGTTGCTGATGCATCCCGGACAGAAGCAGGGGAAGCGGTTAGTACGGTGCTTGGTTTCAGGGCGGAGGAGCTTACTGCCGGGATAGCGCAGAAACTGAAGATGAAGCCTTCTGCAGGCAAGGTTGTTATCACGGCCATGGCACCTTCCTCCAATGCCTATCGTGCAGGTTTGCGCCCCGGAGATCTTGTTCTTTCTGTGAACAAGCAGGATGTCACTTCGTTGGCAGGGTATGGTACCCTTGTTAAAAACATCAAAAAGGGCGATCTGTTGTTTTTGCTTGTTGAACGGGGAGGAAGTAAAATATATTTTGCGTTTAATGTGTAAAGTTTTTTTTGCCTGAAGGATTAAGAGTTGTACATTGCTATTGAAGTAAAGTCAGTAATGCGCCCCTGACTTTACTTTTTTTTGTTCGCAATCCTGTCCGTTTTCACACATCGTTTTTAATGGTGTTATTTTCTTTTTTTTTCAACAAAAACAGTACAAGAGATGACTGACAGAATTTACCTGACAAGTGATGGATACAACCGGCTGAAACAGGAGTTGTATGTGCTGGTTCATCAAACCAGAAGGGAAGTTCTTGAAAAAATAGCCGAAGCGAGGGCTCATGGTGATCTCAGTGAAAATGCTGAATACGATGCGGCACGAGAAGAGCAGTCACACACAGAAGCGCGCATTGCCGATCTCGAAAACAAGCTTGCATCAGCAACGATTCTTGATCCCAAACAGATCAAGACCGACAAAGTCTATATTCTCACCTCTGTAAAACTACGAAATCTTGATGATCCACTTGAGATTATTGAGTATACGCTGGTCTCTTCAGAAGAGGCTGATAGCGACACTGGAAAGATTTCTGTACGCTCTCCTGTCGGAAGGTCGCTTATTGGAAAGTCCGTCGGTGAAAAAGTCAAAGTCGTTGTGCCGAAAGGTGAGCTTCATTATGAGATATTGGAAATTTTCGTTAAATAAGGGCAAATTAAACCGGCTATCTTATGGGGAAACGTCAAATCATCTATCGTCAGGCGAGTATCGGCGGCAATCAGGAGTTGCTGAATCGTGAAATCAACCTGGTGACCAAAGAGGCAAGAGTGTGGCATGGCAGAGTTACCTCTGTCGGCAGTAACGAAGTTGAAGTCAAGGATGCTCGATCAGGAAAACACCGGTTCACTGTAGATCAGATTGACCGGATCTATTATGATGTAAAAACAGAATATTAAGAGATGCGTAGAAAAATTGTTGTCGGCAACTGGAAAATGAACAATACCATTGCCGAGTCGGAGACTCTTGCCTCAGAAGTGCTTGCCGCGCTTGGCGAAAACTTTTCGGGCTGCGAGGTTGGTATTGCGCCAACTTTTCTGGCGCTCGAAGCTGCCGGAAGGATTATTGACGGCAGTGAAGTGCAGCTTGTTGCCCAGAACTGCCATTATGAAAACGATGGAGCCTATACTGGCGAAGTATCAGCCAGAATGCTCAATGCCGCAGGATGTTCTTCAGTTATTATCGGTCACTCCGAGCGCCGCCAGTATTTTGGTGAAACCAATGCTACCGTCAACCTTAGAACCAAAAAGGCATTGTCGGAAGGGCTGAACGTTATTCTCTGCGTCGGTGAAACACTTGCCGAGCGAGAAAGCGGTGTCACTGACTCAATTATATCATCACAGGTCAGAGAAGGTCTTGACGGCATCAGTGATATCAGCGCCATTGTCATTGCCTACGAACCAGTTTGGGCAATTGGCACAGGAAAAACAGCCTCCTCCGCACAGGCTGAAGAGGTGCATCTCCAGATCCGTACACTTGTTACTGAACTCTATGGTGATGCTGCCGCCCAGGGACTTCGGATTCAGTACGGCGGAAGTGTCAAGCCATCCAATGCCGTAGAACTTTTTGCCATGCCAAACATTGATGGCGGACTGATTGGTGGAGCCAGCCTTAACGCAGCCGATTTTGCAGCTATCGTCAAAGCAGCATCGCTTTAATTTCTTTTCGATTTCTTTTCGATCAATTGAGAGTGGGCAACAACCATGTCCACTCTCAATTATCCATTATCAATTGACCTCCGACGCTTCCTTCGACTTTTTCATCGAACAGAAATCAGGCCCGCACATGGTGCAGAAATCGGGATTCTTTTCGGTGTGCCCGCTCAACGCCATACTTTGCGAATGTACCGCTCGTGTCTTTTCGGGGTCAAGCGAAAGATTAAACTGATCCTCCCAGGCAAACGCGTAACGTGCCCGGCTCATCAGCTCGTCACGCAGCCAGGCAACCGGGCTTCCTTTCGCCAGATCCGCGCCATGAGCAGCAACCTTGTGGGCAATAACTCCTTCACGAACATCATTCTTGTCTGGCAGTCCGAGATGCTCTTTTGGGGTCACATAGCAGAGCATAGAGCAGCCGTAGCTTGCGATGATAGCACCTCCGATTGCTGAGTTGATGTGGTCATAGCCAGCGGCAATGTCGGTAATCAGCGGCCCAAGCGTATAGAAGGGGGCCTCATGGCAATACTCAAGCTGCTTCTGCATGTTCTCCTCTATCAGGTGAAGCGGAACATGGCCAGGCCCCTCAATCATCACCTGCACATCGTATTTCCATGCCACTTTGGTCAGCTCGCCGAGTACCTTGAGCTCACCGAATTGAGCCTCATCGTTGGCATCAAGTATTGAGCCGGGCCGCAGGGCATCACCAAGCGACACGGCAATATCGTAAGCCTGCAATATTTCACAGATCTCTTCAAAACGGGTGTAGAGAAAGTTCTCCGTTTTGTGAAATTTGCACCATTTGGCCATGATGGAGCCACCTCTCGAAACAATGCCGGTCACACGCTGTTCAGCATAAGGCAGATGTTCCTGCAAAATGCCGGCATGAATGGTAAAATAGTCAACTCCCTGCTCGGCCTGCTCAAGCAGCGTGTCGCGATAGAGTTCCCAGGTCAAATCTTCAGCTTTGCCTCCTGCTTTTTCCAGTGCCTGGTACATGGGCACTGTGCCAATCGGTACGGGTGAGTTTCTCAAAATCCACTGGCGAGTTTGATGAATATTGGTGCCTGTGCTCAAATCCATGACAGTATCGGCCCCCCATCGGCACGACCAGACCGCCTTTTCAACCTCTTCCTCAATAGAAGAGCCAAGCGCCGAGTTGCCGATATTGGAGTTTATCTTGACCCGGAAGTTGCGTCCGATAATCATCGGCTCAAGCTCCGGGTGGTTGATGTTGGCAGGAATGATGGCGCGTCCTTCGGCAATCTCCTGCCTCACAAATTCAGGGGTTATTGGTTCAACCCTGGCTTTGCCTCGTGAAAAAGAGGAAATCCACTCCTCAAGTTGCTGGTTCTCCCGGATGGCAACATACTCCATTTCCGGGGTGATGATTCCTTTGCGAGCGAAGTACATTTGGGTTACAGCAGAACCCATCTGCACCTTGCGGGGAAATTCCCAGGAGTCGCGTATTGAAGGCAGTCCCTTCTCCGGATCAATCTTGACAGAGTAGTCAGAGTAGGGGCCGCTGGTATCATACAGCGGAAGCGAAGAGAAATCCTGACCGTTGCAGCGGTAGGTTCTGGTCAGTTTCAGGCTTCTCATACCCACTTCAATTGGATAAAGAGAGCCCTTTATGTAGATTTTTTCAGATGACAACACAGCCTGCGAACGATCAGGACAGCCATTTTTAATGAGGTTGGTCATAGAGCATAGGGTTAAACAGTCAGGCTGTGCACGAGAAGCGGGAAGAGTGGGAACATCGAAAAACACAGAGCCGGCTTCATCTTTTCTTGCGTCAGCATTACCTGCATCAAGTTACAAGGGTCTATTCTCAGCATTCTTTTTACCTTCTGTCGGCAAGGAAAAATTCTGCACCCCCAAGATGAGAAACTACCCCTGACAATACTTAAATTTGAGGTATTATACAAATGAGGGCTTGCCGAGTTTTAAGCGTTGACAAATCGTGCTATAGTGGCTGGATTAGTTGATGTCCTTTTTCTCGACAAAATTACGTAATAAATCCATACTTCGGTCAGCTCGAAAGTATTGTGTCGCAATTATTGCTGAGGAGTTGTTTATAAGCTAATTTCATCTTGTTGTCAAGAAAGCTGTTGTCGATCCATTTTTCCCATAGAGGGAGTGCTTTGTTAAATTTCATAAACATACTTGCCTGTACCTTGTCATCAATGCCAAGCGTTCTGAAGGCTTGCTGAAAATCTCTCTTTTTGAGCCTTTTTTTCTTTCCGTTGAGCGTGAGGGCGAGCTCTTCTGTGTCAGTGGGATTGATCAGAGCCGTGGCGACCATATCGTATGCTGGTGCAAGAGTATAGCCTTTTCCTGAGAAGTTGATCAAGGAAAAGTTTTTCAGGTGCATATCCGCATTTCCGGTAAGGAAGCTGAACAATACCATTTCGAAAAAGTTGATGACATCCAGGCCGGGGTTTATCGAATGGAGACGAATTGCTTTGGCGATTTGCTCACACGAACCGCGATATTTGTCTTCGGTTAGCCTTCCTGTTATCTGGCACATATCTTCCATCTGGAGTTTGCCGGTTTCGGTACGGTCAATGCGCTTTGTCAGGTATGCCATCGAACCTGATTGCATGCGGATAAGGCAGTGAGGCACAGTTCTGATTTTTGCAGACTCAGCCAGATGCAGGGTAAGATCTTCTACCTCAGGAAGCTGCGGGTAGTGTGTTGAGGGCGGTTTAAGGATGTACCCACCCCATAAGCCGACAATGGTGAAGCGTTGTGGAGTGTTCTTTTGGGCAGAGTCTTCAAGTTGAAGGGATAGTTTTGGCTGTACACCTGTAATAGTAATCTGACTGCGGACAACCTCAAGAGCCAGCTCTTCAAGTTGGGTTTCGTCGTAAGGCAGAATCGGTGGCACCGTTTTGCCAAATATTTTTTTGCTGCACCGGGGGTGATACTCAGAGTCACTCTGTTCCAGTGGTTTGTAGCAATAAAGACAATTCTTCATCAATCAATCCGTTATGAGAGGCACAATACTGATTGCACCGATACAATCCTTGCAGCATGACAGTAAGAGGCCCATGCGATCACGGGGATTAAGTTTCCAGTTTTTTTCAGCGATATGAAGAAGCCACCCTTCAGGAATTAGCCCATCAAAAAATGGAAAGATAGTTTTGCTTGAATATACCGACGTTGTTAACGGCAGCGTCAGGCTTACCGGCTCTGGATTCTTTGATGCCAGATAGATTGGGTTGTACTCAAAATGGTAGCCCTCTTCATTCTCTGTCAGCCACCCGGCTGTTCGATGGTGGAGTTGTATTTCAGCTTTTCTCATTCGTAATTTGCTCCCTTTTTTGAATTATCGGGCCAAGTTCAAAGCCAAAAAGCATCAGTACCTGATTTACCTTGTCCATCCGCAATGTTTTTTTGCCTTGTTCCAGCTCGCGGATAAAACGAAGCCCTGTTCCAGCTTTTCCTGCCAAATCAGGCTGTGTCATACCGAGGGATTTTCGCCGGTCGCGGACAAAAGAGCTGAGATTAACCATATCAGCCATAGCACCTTATCGGGTATATTTAAAGGGTTCTCTTCAGTGAATATACCATTTCGGGTATAAAATCAAATAGTTTGATGCGTATTATACCCGTTTGGGTTCTTTTTTCCCTGCATCTTGACCTGTTTGAGTGACAGAATAGTGGCGAACAGTTCTATTTGCGCACTATAATTGCTATACTTCCAAGGCAAGTTCAGCCATGTGGTGGAAGTGTGCCGAATTATCCTGTAAGTTTCGCGTTGCGTCAAGCAAAAACTCTTGCTGTCCTCTATCTGGAGTTGAGAAAGAACCGGGTAAAACAACAGTGACGGTAGAGCCTGAGTCTGGACTTGTTGTGATCAGAGATCTCCCCGCCAAAGGATGTGTGCTGCGTGGGATGACTGGATTGATGATGCCATTGCCGCAGAGATTGAGAAAAATCTCTGAAGAGTTTCGTAAAAAAATACTAAAATTGAAGTGATGAGTCTCAAGGCCGGTTAGCTCATTGAGGCCATAATTAAATGATAACAAGACCTCTAAATACAATGACTATGATGACACAAACCGAATCACAACAACGGATAGTTCGGCTGCAGGCAATGCTCCGCAGCAAGGGCGTGCAGGCAGCGCTCCTCATTCTGCCGATTGATGTGTACTATTTTGCAGGCACCCGCCAGAACGCCATACTCTGGGTTCCGGCAGACGGTCAGCCGATACTTCTCGTGCGCAAAAGCCTCTCGCGGGCAAAAGAGGAGAGCCCGATTGCTGATATCCGGCCATTTCCCTCAAGCAAGGAGTTTGCTGTGGTGTTCAATGGCGAGCAACTCTCGATTGGCATGACGTTCGATGCCGTTCCTGTGCAACAACACAGTTTTTATACTCGGGCATTGCCTGGGCGTAGTTTTGTTGATATTTCGATGATTGTTCGTGAAGTCATGTCCGTCAAGTCGCCTTTTGAGCTTGAGCAACTGAGATACAGCGCCAGCAAGCTTGCCTCGGTGTTTGCCGAGGTGCCGCAGTTCCTGAAAGCAGGTATGCGTGAGCTTGATCTCTCTGTCGAAATGGAATATCGTCTCCGCACGGCTGGCCATGAGGGATATATCAGAATGCGGGCATTTAACCAGGAGCTTTTTTTTGGTCTTGCAGTTTCCGCCAGCGGGGTCAACGGCGGATTTTTTGATGGGCCGGTGACAGGCAAGGGTTTGTCGAGCGCTTCACCGCATGGTGCGTCTTATGATGTGATTCAGGTGAACCAGCCGATTCTTATGGATTACGTTGGGGTGTTCAATGGCTACATTGCCGATATGACCCGTATGTTTGTGATTGGAACCCTTGATCCTGAATTACAGCGTGCATTCGGTGTTGCAATCGATATTCAGGAGATGGTGCGTCAGGCCATGAAACCCGGCGCTATTTGTGAAGAGCTGTTTCTTGCGGCTGCGGCAAGAGCTGAAGAGGCCGGGCTTGGTTCATCTTTTATGGGGATGCCGGGAGAACAGGCAAAATTTGTCGGTCATGGCGTTGGCCTTGAACTGGATCAGCTTCCGGTGCTGGCCAAAGGGTTTGCGGTACCATTGCAGTCTGGTCAGGTGGTGGCGGTTGAACCCAAGTTTGTCATTCCCGGCAAAGGGGTGATCGGCATTGAAAATACTTTTGTCGTTACTGATGAAGGCGGTCTCAGGTTGAGTGATTTTTCGGACGAGATTGTGTTTCTGGAGGTTTGAATGCTTTGATGTTTTGGTTAAATTCTTACGACCGCACGATATTATGGCACTGATCGTCCACTTTTACCCTTGAATATCATTATGGAAAAAAATAAAATTGAGCAAGATCCACTGGTTGAGTTGCTCCAGACTGCCCAGCCAGAGCTGCTGATCACCTTGATTGCAGAGCTTGCCCTCTATCGCCCTGATGTTCGGCGCGAATGCTTTGACTACCTGAAAAAGCACATCACTCTCACCACCGCGCAGAAGAGTCGCTCGGAAGGTGAGATCATCCTGGCCCTTTGGGGGGAGTTGTATTCCGATTTGGAGGAACTCGACGAATGTGGTGGCGGTGATTATGATACGGAGGATGATGTCGCAGAACGGCTGCAGGAAATCCTGAAACTACTGGAGGAGTCAGAGGTTGACGAGGAGTCTCGTCGGGAACTCCTTGATGAAGTGCTACCCTTCATTGAGAGCGGCAATGCAGGTATGGATGATTCGCTCTATGATTTGGCTTATGCAACTTGCCGCAGTGATGATGACTGGCGCAATCTTGCATTGGAATTTGAAGCTCTCAACAAGGATTGGCCCACCGATCATGCTCGGCGGATCTACCGAAAACTTGGTGACCGGGCGAAATATCTTGAGCTGCGGCACAAGAAACTGAAATACGGTGCCGATTACCATGATCTGGTCACATTCTACTGGGACGAAGGCAGCCGCAAGGAAGCTCTCTCTGTTGCCGAAGAGGGGATGAAGAAGGGCGAGGGGCGAATGGATCAACTGAGGACATTCCTCTCTGACCGAGCCCTTGAGGATGGTAACCGGGAGCGGTATCTTGCCTTCCAGTTTGAGCTAACCTCCGATCAGCTTTCTCTGGAAACATACAATACCTTTAAAAAGATGTGCACTCCCGAAGAGTGGAGTTTTTTTGAACCAAAAATAGTTGAGCAGCTCGATAAATCATGGCTCTCGGTACGTCTCAGGATACGGCTGGAGCGAGAGGAATACGATGAGGCCCTGGCAATCCTGCTCAAGGGCAAATATCCCTCTGATGCCGACGATTCGGGCGCTGAACTCCAGGCAGCCAAACAACTCGAACAGCGTTTTCCCGAACAGATTCTGACCTACTACCTCTCTGGCCTCGGGAATCTGACCAGCAATGCTACGCGCAAGGAGTACGCCAGGCAGGCCGGAGTTATGGTTAAAGTGCGCTCTATGATGGTTGATGTCATTAAGGATGAAGCCAGATGGAAACTCTTTGCTGGAAAGGCGAAGGGAGATAACCTCCGCAAACCGGCCTTCCAGGAAGAGTTTGGCAGGGTTATTGCGGGATGGGAGGAGCTGGTTTCTGTGTAGGAGGGTGATTGTAAGCCATAAAGATCACCAGTTTTCGTTGCCGTCAGCTTTACCTGTATCGTACTTTGTTATGCAGATTCTCTTCCGTTATGCCGGAAAGCAGGTGAGCGAGATCTTCAGCCGAGGCCGCAATTCCGGGCCGGTTATGGTGTTTGTGAAGAGGTAAGAGCCGTCAGCTCTACTCCTTTATCATAATATTTTCTTTTCCCGCCGCTGGGTTTCTATCAATCCATAAATTAATGATTACGTCGATATTTTCTTTTTATTGATGAAAATATTGTGTAAGATGAGTATAGGTTTGATGGACGTTTCATTGCTCCGCTTAAACTCATTTCTATGGCTTCATTATTGATACGACCGGTTGCTCATCTTCGCCGGAACAATGCTCAAATCGTGTCACAGTTTTCGGAGGATCACCCCCTATGAGACTCAAACTGACGCTTCGGCAGCAGAAACCTGTAGAGTATCTTCCACTCAATACAGGCTACCATCTCGCTTCGGCGATATATGCCATGCTTGCACACTCCTCAAGCTCTTTTGCCACGCAGTTGCATGAGCATGGATATGCCTCTGAAGGTGCCCGGCAGAAGTTCAAATATTTTACTTTTTCCAACTTGCAGATTCCGCTTCGCTCCGTTGAGCATGGGAGAATTGTGTCGCGCTCCCGTGCGGTAACGCTCTATCTCTCTTCCCCCAAAGAGGATTTTTTGCAGCATCTTATTGTCGGCCTCTTTAGTGATGGCGCGTTGCGGATAGAAAACGCCTTGTTCGAAAAGCAGCTTATCGAGTCACTACCCGATCCGGAGTGGTCGGAACGGATGGCATTCTCGATGCTCTCCCCGCTCGCAGCATCACTCTATCGCGATCCCTCGTCAGGGATGAACATAAAGGAATATCTCCGCTACAACGACAACCGCCTGCCCGACATGCTGCTGCATAATCTGCAAGCTAAGTATCGCGGCATCTATAGTGCTGAACCACCAGAAAGCAGCGTCCCATTTTCGATAACGTTTGGGGAACGATATCTCAAGAGGATGGAGGAGAAGGGGAGGAGTGTGGAAAAACTGGTTACCGTCAAGGATGCCAACGGGAGAGAGAGTAGGGTCAAGGCTATCGAATGCCCGTTTACCGTGACTGGTCATCCTGAGCTGATAAAGGTCGGTTATGAATGTGGATTTGGGGTGAATAATGCAATGGGGCTTGGGATGGTGAGGGTTGATGGGGGGAAGAAGAGCATTGAAAGTGCGTGATAATAATTTTTTAGACAGCAGATTGCTTATGCGGTTGAGACTTCAGCCGAACTGGTTAAAAATAAGTTTTAAGCTTTTTTTGTTTGAAATATTTGGTTGTTTGTTTTTTGCAAAATCGTTAATATCCTAAAAACAAAGCTTGCTGAACAAAACAGAATTTTCGAACAAATGGAAAGTGTGAGACTTTATAATATTGTTGCTCTTTTAAAAGAACGGGTTTTCAGTGTGCTGGGTTGGCAATTAACAACAGAGCCGGTAATAATGGGGATTGAGGGCCAGTTGACCTTTATCGTTGCGACAGAAAAAAAGTCTCTCAAAATCGGCGTAAAGTATAAAAACGCCATTTTAAGGGCGTCGAAGCCAACTTCATTTCAGGAAAACGTCGATATTGCCATCGTTGCGGCACAACATATTGATGGAGCAATGATGGAACGTTTGAAGGCAAACGATATCTGTGCGATTGACGAGGATGGTAATTATTACTTCTCGTATCGATCTGGTAAAAATCGTGTCTTGCTCTATGAATTTGGTCACAAACCCAAAAAAGGCCGATCACCTCGAATTGATGCGTTTTCACCAAAAGCGGGTTACGTGGTCATGTCGCTTTTAACTGCGGAGAGATTTGAAATTGGTACAATGCGTGATGTACAAGCTCAAACCGGGGTCAGTTTAAGCGGGATTTTTTCGATATGTGAAACAATGAAGCGAAAGGGTTTGATCAGTTATTCAAGAACGGAGCCAATTCATGTTTTAAATCCAACACAATTCCTGGATGAATGGGCGATATATTACAAGCAAAAGCTTGCGCCAAAATTGAGCAGACAAGGTTATCTCATGACCATAAAAAAAGTAGTTGACAAGGAGACTGGAGAAGCCGTCCAGCAGCGCATACCGTGGGGTGAGGGGGCAACGATTTTACTTGACCAGTTGCCTCAGTCTGCATTAACAGGTGTTCAGGCAGCACAATCATTATCACGGTTTTATTCCTTGAATACAGGGGAGATATTGGTAAGTAATCTTGTAACGGCTGAAAGGGAGTTAGGAAGCCACTTTCTTTTAACAAAAACAAGCAGGTATCCTGATCTGGTATTAATTGAACCGTATAATGGAAGCGCATTTATCGGAATGAATGAGACGGCAGCAATGCGATCTGCTCATCCGATTCAAGTTTATCTGGATTTGGTCATTTCTGATGATCCACGCGCCAATGAATTTGCAGAAATTTATCGGGAGAAAGCACTTGCCTATTGATTTTCAAAACGATAGTCTCTATGAGGCTTGCAAGGCTATTGAGCCATTTTTAGACCGATTGGTACTGGTTGGAGGATGGGCATTTCGTGTTCAGATGAACATTTTTCGTGATGAAGACCGCTATACATTTGACGCTGATTTTGCGGTACAACTTGCTTCAAAAGAGGTGTTTAAAGAAATTTCAAGTCATCTGTTATCTCAAGGATTCCAGCATGTACAAGTACCGAATAAATTGAAAAGATTGGATGTACTTCAATATTCATTTATCAAAAATGAAACTCAAATTGAAATATTGCCATTTGGTGAGTACGCTCAAGAGATTATTGATTTAGACTTACGGGAATATCGTTTAGCTTTTGAAGAAAATGAGATATTAATTATTAGAAATGCAAAAGGACATACTTTATCTCTTAAAATTGTTACAGTACCCTCTCTTTTAATAATGAAAATATTTTCATTTAGTGATAAATGGCGTGAACGATTAAAAGATCTGAATGATATTTCGTATATCACAAAAAATTATGGTAAAGAACAGGATAAATATGGACTGACGGTTAAACAAAAAGATTGGCTTGAGGAAAAATATATAGATTATGAATTTGCATCAACATATTTGCTTGGTAGAAAACTTCAATCAAAACTTCAAGATAGTCTATTTATTGATGCAAAAGATCGGCTGGTCAAAATATTAGAATGGATTCGTAATGCAGACAGTGAAGAATCAGAACGGTTTAAAAGGTTAGAAATATTACTTGAATACTTTCAGGATAAATATGAGCCATCTATTTGAATATACTGGAAACCCATTCGTTGATGCGGGAATTTCAGCATTAATGGTTTGGTCTGAGAAAAAACATCCACAAGAATTAACCGAGGAGGATGTAAGAAAAGCACTACCTGAAATTGCAACACTCTTCTCACAAGGTGGTTGGGTTAAAACATTTTATACGACATTTTCTAATGGAGTGATGGTTCAACCATCAAACAAAGGTAAAGAGAGGGAAAAGTGGCTGGAGTTTATCGGTGAGCTTGTAAAGGAACTACAACCATTAGGGGATCAGGGATCTTGTGTTGCTTGCGGGCGCAGAAATCCAGTAAGAATCAAAAAAGAGAAGCGAGGTTTCCTTAGAAGTGAAGTTCCTATGACAAGCGGTTCGCTCAACTATTATTCTTATGCTTCAAGTGGGGCTGATTATTGCGGCGTTTGTGCAATGGCAATTCAGGTTTCTCCGCTGGTGCTCTACAGAAGCGGTGGGAAGATGATATTGGTTCACTCAAGTTCTGAAAAAGCTATGCGGTCGTGGGCGAAAACGGCAATAAAAGATATACATGCGCAAATTGGGCTTAACAGATATTCAGGTTGTTTTACTGAAAATTTTAAGAATCCTCAAAATGCCCTGTTTCAAATAGCAAAAAAGCTTTCTCAGGACAAAGAGGATTGGGCTAATGAACCAGTTGCAATTCGTATCTACCATTTTACAAACTATGGGCAGGGTGCAGAACTTGGCTACTACGATTTACCGGCAAAGATATTTCATTTCCTGAATGAAGTTCAGTATAGCGAGGAAGCGAAAGATTGGGAGAAAATAATAAGAAAACGATACTACTTTAAAAAAGGGCAAGAGAGGATTTGGCTAAAGACCGACGATAAGCTAGAAGAGGATTATAAGGATAAAAAAAATGCAATATACGAAGGGCTTTTGGGAAATAAATGGATTGTTAAATACTTCTATGGCTTTCAACAACGCAAGAGCTATGCCAGATGGGCGCTTGTTCAACTTTACTTAAAGGAGGTCAGACAAATGGACAAACAACGAATAGAAACAATTAAAAGAGTTGCTGACGAAATTGTATTGGTTATTCAGAAAGATGGATCTGATAAACCAAAACGACTTGGGCAACTTGAACGCGCAAACACTTATGGCAACTTCCGAAACACTCTGCGACTGATAATTAAAGAGCGAATCGGAAATGGTGCTGAAAACCCTCTCTTCAGTCTTGATGATTATGCTGAAAGGCTGTTTCCAGATGGCGCACTCGGCTGGCGCGAAACACAAGACCTTATTCTCTTCCGCCTGTATGAAGTCCTGCACAATTGGCTGAAAGAAAAGGGAATTGTTATCGATGAAGTCGAAGAAAATAGACACAGTGAAGTTGAATAATTAAAAACCAAAATAAGGGAAACTCAAATGTCGAAAAATATTATTGGATTCATGCTTATCGATGCGCCTTATTCTGCTTTAAATAATGCAGGTTCAGATGCAGGTGAACGAACAGAAAATACAGTTGCAGTAAAAAGCATCCGCAAAGGGAAGGATATATATCCCTATATCTCAGGTCAGGCAATACGCTATTGGTGGCGTGAAACATTGGAAAAGAAATACAACTGGAAAACCTCGCCGATTGAACGGGAAACAAAAATTGCGTTTACTCAAGCGAATCCGTTTAAATACTCTGACGATGATGTATTTGGCTATATGAGGGCACAAGGTAAAAGTGATGGTGGAACCGTGACACGTCTTTCTCCATTAAAAAACTCTCCGCTTATTTCTATTGTGCCAAATCAGATGACTAGTGATTTTGGAGTTATGAGCAGGCAAAAAGAAGGTGATCCTGTGCCACATGAACACCAGTTTTATTCAACAGTTATGCATGGAATCTTTTCACTTGATTTAGAAAGTGTTGGAGTCTTCCTTGAAAATTATAAAACAGGCCAACGGCACCTCAATGAAAAATTAGTTGAGAAACATAAAGATTCTATCGCAGAAACAGGAGCTGTGAAGCAAGATAAATCCTACCGCCTTCCAAAAGCTGAACGGACAAAACGAGCAACAGAAACGATAGCAGTCTTGCCGTTCATCAGTGGTGGCGCAAAAAGTGCATTGCATTTGACAGATGTAACCCCAAAACTCCTTGTACTTGTCATTCTCAATAGCGGCAACCACATTTTTATGAACCTTGCAAAAAATGATAATGGCAAAGCGTCCTTTAATATCGCTGCTTTGGAACAAGTCTTGTCAGATTATGCAGATTACCTGGCAACGGATGTTTATATCGCCCGGCGCGTTGGATTTATGGACGAGTTGGAAATACCGCTTTCCCAATTAAACGGCAAGTCGTTTGGTAAGAAAATAGTAGTCTACAACTCCGAAGGTTCATTCAATAAAACAGTTGACGCGTTCTCAAAAGAAATTGCAAACAATATACCCGAATAACAATGAAAATACTTCGCGTCAAGATCCGAAGTTGGACGGCTTCGTTTCGTTATCCGATTTTTGTTGCGGGTTTGCAACCGACGTTGCCATTGCCTCCGCTTTCTACCATTTACGGATTGATTTCTGCTGCAAATGGTGATATTATAACGCCTAAACATACTTCGGTTGGCTATGTTTTTACTTTT
Source organism: Chlorobium sp. (assembly GCA_049317185.1). Lineage (GTDB taxonomy): Bacteria > Bacteroidota > Chlorobiia > Chlorobiales > Chlorobiaceae > Chlorobium. Next base: position 35,230 of record JBMOIS010000017.1, read on the forward strand.
CAGGCAAAGGCAACAGACCTGGAAACGATCTATGAAATCGAAGGCTTGCAGGCGAAATCCAATGTTGCAAACAGGGAATTTCTCTACGATAACGAGCTGTATCTCTACCTCACCAACCTGGACTTGGAAAGCACATTTCGTCAGCCATATTATCCGATCTTGCTTGGCCGTTCTACAGAGCTTGCAATGATTGAAGAAATTAAGATCATTGAACTTCATAAGAAAACGGGTGTCAAAGTAGGGAAGACGCTTATTCCATTTCCGACAAAAGGGTTTTATGGCGCGTTGCAGGCGCTTCCCACTTATTTCAGTGATGAGGTTAACAGAAAAGCGTTCGGCACGAAGCCGTTTTTTATTGTTGAGGATATGATAACGGTATCTGAAACGCCGATGCCATATGATGAAGAAAAAAATTGGGGTGTATACTTTCATAAGTGATATGAACGAAGTCTATGCAAAAAGCTCACCAAAAGAAACGCTGTTACAGCATACTGAAAATTGTTTAAGTGTTTTTTGTGAAATTAGATTTGCATATAGCGATGCTCCGAACCTTTGTAACTGTGAAGATTTTTTCGAGCATCTCTTTTACGCCATTTTCTTTCACGATTTTGGCAAAGCGGCTACAGGATTTCAAATGATGCTTGCGACGGAAGAAAAATGGAACTATCGTCATGAGATTCTTTCATCAAGTTTTGTCAATTTCCTGGATTACGCGTTACCTTTCAAAGAAGGAATAGCATTAGGAATTATTTCACACCATAAAGACTTAACTTTTCTAAAACAAAAGTATCCTTTCAAAAAAGCTAATGAAACGGCCTTTGAACGATACTTTTCCTGCATGAAACAACTGGAGACAAACTTTCCGTATCTTGTTGAGATGATGATCCGTCTTCCGGAACTTTCTGAAAAATATTTGGGTTATGCTTTGCATCATCATCGTATTCCGCAATCGGTTGAAGAACTCTACAATTTTAACGCATACAAATCTGCTGTTGAACCTTATCTGAAAGGCAATGATGATGACGATGAACGAACGATTTTGCATACCGAATACGGTTTATTTCTCAAAGGCTTTGTGACGGCATGTGACCATTTAGCATCGAGTTCAAAGATTGAGATATTCAAGGCTGTGCGAGATATGAAGGCTGTTTATAAATTTGCATCATATAGAAGTTCACAGGAAACTGCCAGTCAGACCAAGGGTAATGCTTTTTTGATTGCTCCAACAGGCTCAGGGAAGACGGAAGCTTCACTTTTTTGGGCAACGGCAAATCAAAATGATAATTTCAGCAAGCGCGTCTTTTACGTTTTGCCTTACATGGCAAGCATCAATGCTATGTATAAGCGCTTTGTGAATCTCGCTGGTTTTGGGGAAGAAAAGGTTGGTATTCAGCACGGCAAGGCCAGTTATTTTCTTTACAAGCATTTTTCAGAACGCGAATACACTCCGGAACAAGCCAGGCTCTTTGCTAAAGATGCTGGTAACTTGACCAAGAAAATTTACAAACCTTACAAAATCATTACGCCCTATCAGATAATCAAAGAGTTTTTTGGTTTGAAAGGATTTGAACAACGCATTTCTGAAATGGCTGGTGGGTTGTTCATTCTCGACGAAATCCACGCTTACGATGCGCACAACACAGCATTGATACTTGAGATCTGCAAAATTTTGAAAAAGCAGTTTGATGCCAAGTTTTTCATTATGTCTGCGACATTGCCTCGCTTCATCAAAGCCTATTTTAAAGATGCGCTTGATATATCCAATGAAATCACTTTTCCGCGTTCTGAAATAGAAGAATTTACACGGCATAAACTTTGCGTGATTGAAGGAAACATCAGAGAACATCTTGATGCTATACGTAAGCAGATAGAGGATAAGAAAAAAGTTCTTGTCGTTTGCAATCAGGTGAAAACGGCGCAAGAGGTATTCAAAGAACTTAAAGATAGTTGTGAAAAATCGGCATTGTTGCATTCTCGTTTTATTGTTCGGGACAGGCAGGAAATCGAGAAAGGAGTAAAAGATAAATTTGATTTACTTGTGGCAACGCAAGTCGTGGAAGTCTCACTTGATATTGACTATGATATTCTTTTTACTGAGCCAGCTCCTATAGATGCACTCATTCAGCGGTTTGGGCGCGTGAACCGAAAACGTCCACCGATTCAGGAGATTAAAGAGGTTTGTGTGTTTCAGTCCCCAACAAAAAATGACTATTACATTTATAAAAAAGATAGGATAGAAAAAACGCTTTCTGTTCTGAAAAACGTTAATAATAAAAAATTATCGGAAAGTTTGGTGCAGGAACTTGTTGACAATGTTTATGCTGAAGGTTACAAAGGAAAAGATTTTGAAGAGTTTGAATCAGTAAGAATGACCTTTCCAAAACTATGGCGAGAAATATTGCCATTTATTGATGATAAACGAAAGGAAGAAGACTTTTATACCTTATTTGATGGTATGGAAGTTGTTCCTGAAAAATATCGTGACGATTATGCAAAATGTGTTGAAGCTAAAGATTATTTTGGTGCAATTGAATTTATTGCCACGATTTCCAGAGGGCAATACAGAAAATTGAATGAACAAGGTCAATTGTATAAAGAGTGTATTTCAGGCTCTTACACAATATTTATCCAAACAAAGTATGATGAAGAATTAGGATTGCTCTTGGATGAGTATCAGAATAACATGATTGGATAATTATATCAAATAGGTAATTTTGGCCATAATTATTTTGGAACAGTATGTCACAATCAATTTCTACAAAACAGCCGTTTTACATCTTCTCAAATGGTGTACTTATGCGGCGTGAGAACACCATTTGTTTTGTGCCCCAGGTCACGCAGGAAGAAGTAACTATCGAAACTGATCCTTTGCTCTATTTTGAGTCGGATGAGCTGGAGAGCTTTTCGCTCAATCCTGTGAACAGTGACAAGCTGAATACCGGTGGCAGGCGAGTGATCCCGATCAACAACATTGATTCGTTTTTTGTGTTCGGGGAGGTGAACTTCAACACGAAGTTTCTGAACTTTCTGACCAAGTACCACATTCCCATGCACCTCTTCAACTATTACGGGTTTTATTCAGGCTCGTACTACCCCCGTGAATACTTGTTGTCGGGATTTCTGGTTGTGCATCAGGTGAAGCATTACAGCTCACTGAAAAGGCGGTTGGAGATTGCTCGCGAGTTTATTGAAGCTGCGGCGGCAAATATTGCGCGAAATTTGAAATACTACACCGCTGATTCGCGTCAGGCTGCGCTGGGGCAGGAGAGCGTTGACATGTTGCTCCTTACCATAGCACAGATTGAGTCGCTTTCGGGTACTATTGCCATGGCATCGGATATTCCTTGCCTCATGGGTATTGAAGGGAATATCCGCAAGCTCTATTATCAATCGTGGCAGCATTTGCTCCGTTCGGCGGACCCTGCTTTTTCTTTTTCGGAACGGGTGAAGCGTCCGCCGGATAATGCCGTCAATGCGTTGGTGTCGTTCGGTAACAGTCTCATGTATTCAGCCTGCCTCACCGAAATTTATCGGACACAGCTCAACCCGACCATCTCATTTTTGCATGAACCGTCGGAACGCAGGTTTTCACTGGCGCTTGATATGGCTGAAATTTTCAAGCCGATGTTTATTGACCGGATGATTTTCAAACTGGTCAACACCAGAGAGATTCAGGCTAAACATTTTACCACTGCCCTGAACTTTTGCCATCTGAACGATGCGGGCAGGAAGATTGTGGTCAAGGAGTTCGAAGAACGCATGAGAACGACCATCAAGCATCGAGGTCTTGGCAGGGATGTTTCATATCGTCGTCTCATTCGACTCGAATGCTATAAACTCATCAAACATCTCATTGGCGAAGATTCATACCATGCGTTTCGAAACTGGTGGTAGCATTAAACACTCAAACCCCGAAAAGCCATGTACTATATTGCTGTGTACGATGTGGAGGAAAAGCGTGTTGGAAAAATGCTGAAAATATTTCGCAAGTACATGCACCACATCCAAAATTCCGTTTTTGAGGGCGAGATGACTCCCGCTTCATATCAAAAGTTGAAGTATGAGGCCTCACACCTCTGCAATGATGAAAAGGATTCAGTTATCTTTTTTGAGTTTAATGGAAAGTATATGAAGAAGGAGATTCTCGGTATGGAAAAGCATTCAGCATCTAATTTTATATGATAAGTCATGCTTAACCCAAAGGTCAACGGTACAAAAATCAGCTACTATTTTATCTGCCACCGGAAACTATGGCTGTTCGATCGGAAATTGCAGTTTGAAAGTGATTTCAGTACAGTAGAGGAGGGAAAGTTCATCAGTGAAACCACCTATCCCGATGAACGCCATGAGATACAATTAAGTGAAGGCGCTGTGCTCGATTTTTATGACAAGCGGCACAAGGTGGTGCATGAGGTGAAAAAATCAGACAAGATGGAAGAGGCTCACCTCTGGCAGTTAAAATATTACTTATATTACCTGAAAAGTTTTGGGGTAGAGGATGTCACAGGCAGGCTCGATTATCCAAAGCTCAAGAAGACACTTGATGTTGTCTTGACTGCGGAGGATGAGCAGAAAATCCAGGGAATTTTTGATGACATGGCCGCTCTCGTTAACCAAGAGAAAGCTCCAGAGCGGATTAATAAAAAATTCTGCAAAACGTGCGCATATTATGAATTTTGCTGGGTTTAGCGCTTATGCCTTCTGGGAATTATGTCGTCAGTGTCGTACTATCGGCCAGCTTCGGAGTCGCAAAGCAGGGCTGAACGGCACGTATATTTTTGTAAATGACTAAAATGTAATACATTAAGAAAGTCGTCAAGGATCCGGATTTTTCCCGTTATTGCCACCCGACGACAAAAAAAAGCGTTTTTGTGAATTGGACTTCAATAAAATCAAGACTTTCCAGCCGAAATCAGGGCGGCTTCTAATTGCACCAATATGGAATTGAAACCCAATTTGTACAGCTCAAGAATCTTGTCCGGAAGGCTTCTAATTGCACCAATATGGAATTGAAACCCGTATCGGTAATGACTGGCCTGAACCACGCCGCACTTCTAATTGCACCAATATGGAATTGAAACATGAGTGCTGATAGACACTTATCGTTGAAGAGTGTCGCTTCTAATTGCACCAATATGGAATTGAAACAAGGTAGAAAGTTACTGAAGGCTCCAAGTAATCCGTCTTCTAATTGCACCAATATGGAATTGAAACGAGGTCTTGATTTTCTGGCCTCCAATTTCGCTCATGCTTCTAATTGCACCAATATGGAATTGAAACTCGGAGATAATTCCCTCTGCATAGTCAATGACCGAGCTTCTAATTGCACCAATATGGAATTGAAACTCAGAAGAGCATAAAGTAAGCCCAGCGTAACTTTTTCTTCTAATTGCACCAATATGGAATTGAAACTTGGCAGTGGCAAAGGCTTTGGCTTTGGCCCAGCCCCTTCTAATTGCACCAATATGGAATTGAAACGTGGTCGTTGTGCGGGAGCCCGGGGGTACGGAGCTGCTTCTAATTGCACCAATATGGAATTGAAACATGTCAACGTCGTGCTCATTCTTCACTCCCCCCTGCTTCTAATTGCACCAATATGGAATTGAAACACGTTCTTAATTCTTTAATTGCTGTATAAATTGCGCCTTCTAATTGCACCAATATGGAATTGAAACTGGCTCTCCGATATGTGCAAGAGGTGTATCTCTCTTCTTCTAATTGCACCAATATGGAATTGAAACTCTTGTTTCTCTTTTCCTGTATCGATCTTGAGAGGCTTCTAATTGCACCAATATGGAATTGAAACCATCGATCATCACTTGCAGCCTCGGCTCCTTGTACCCTTCTAATTGCACCAATATGGAATTGAAACATTGTATTGGTTGTAGAAAACACTTGGTTCGGTAACGCTTCTAATTGCACCAATATGGAATTGAAACTTTTGATTTTCTGATAGCCAAAAATTTTACACCGTCTTCTAATTGCACCAATATGGAATTGAAACATGTTTTTAGCGTCTCGTAATACCTCAGCCATGCAGCTTCTAATTGCACCAATATGGAATTGAAACCAAGTTGCTCTGTCAAAAATCCCGGCTATATGCCACTTCTAATTGCACCAATATGGAATTGAAACAATTTTTCTGATATCTCAGTGTAACTTAGCAGCCCCTCTTCTAATTGCACCAATATGGAATTGAAACATAGTTCCTGCGCCTTTTGTGCCGGGCAAAGAGCCTCTTCTAATTGCACCAATATGGAATTGAAACCAGGCTGTTCCACCGCAGTGACAGGTATCGTGCCTTCTTCTAATTGCACCAATATGGAATTGAAACATGTGTACAAAGAGGCCTTCACTGTTCCTGAAGGACTTCTAATTGCACCAATATGGAATTGAAACGCGACAAAACCGGCCTGCTATCATCGTACATCCTGTCTTCTAATTGCACCAATATGGAATTGAAACGTTTTATCGCGTGTTATCTCGCTTTTGAGCCTTGCCTTCTAATTGCACCAATATGGAATTGAAACGTCGTATTCCCATTCTCGGACAACTCCGTCCGCTGACTTCTAATTGCACCAATATGGAATTGAAACTCAACCGGCTCATGCCCCATTAAAAAGCGTTTTTCGCTTCTAATTGCACCAATATGGAATTGAAACGAAAAAACGAGGGCTAAGGATGTCAGTATTGGGATGCTTCTAATTGCACCAATATGGAATTGAAACACCCAATGATGGGCGGAAGCTTGCTTTTTGAAAGCGCTTCTAATTGCACCAATATGGAATTGAAACTAATCATCTTCTCGCATATCCCTCCAAACTCCAAACGGCTTCTAATTGCACCAATATGGAATTGAAACTTTTAAGCCCTCGCATTTGCACAATGTCCGGTGCCCTTCTAATTGCACCAATATGGAATTGAAACGCGGTTTTTGCAAGCTCTTTGTAGATTGTGTTATACTTCTAATTGCACCAATATGGAATTGAAACTTGACTAAACCAGGAAGACACTGTATCCAATAGGATCTTCTAATTGCACCAATATGGAATTGAAACAGGTGGGAACCAAGGTGGGAACTTTACGCAAGCAGTCTTCTAATTGCACCAATATGGAATTGAAACTGCGCTGGAAGCGGTTCAACTTTGCTTGCAGCAGCTTCTAATTGCACCAATATGGAATTGAAACATCGCTTTGATCGAGGTTGAAACAGGAGAGGTCTTACTTCTAATTGCACCAATATGGAATTGAAACGCAGCATCAACCTGGTCTTTAAATTTTCCGTTAGGGACTTCTAATTGCACCAATATGGAATTGAAACATTTTCATGCCGGGATTCATTTCACGACGATACCGCCCTTCTAATTGCACCAATATGGAATTGAAACGCCAGGTTGCCTTTTCTTTGCCAGCTCCGAAATGCAACTTCTAATTGCACCAATATGGAATTGAAACTTCTTTATAAACACCCTCTTTCTGACACCAACAACTTCTAATTGCACCAATATGGAATTGAAACATTTTTCTCCACTCCCAACAATCCATTCGATAGCATCTTCTAATTGCACCAATATGGAATTGAAACTACTCCTCAATTACTACGTCGTGATACCCTCTATAAACTTCTAATTGCACCAATATGGAATTGAAACCGTTATCAACACTCAATGACAGTGTGGACACCGACACTTCTAATTGCACCAATATGGAATTGAAACTCTTTCACTCTTTTATTGGTTTCTGATTGATTTTACTTCTAATTGCACCAATATGGAATTGAAACGTGACAAGATTGATAGTTCATCCCTTGTGACGCTACTTCTAATTGCACCAATATGGAATTGAAACAACTCCGAGGAACTGGATTGACAGCAAAAACCGCTCCTTCTAATTGCACCAATATGGAATTGAAACATCGGTTCGCCCTGATTCGCGTTTTTGTCAATCTCACTTCTAATTGCACCAATATGGAATTGAAACTTATCTACTAATCAGCATATTTTTGCAAGTCTTTCTTCTTCTAATTGCACCAATATGGAATTGAAACACAACCCGCATGTTCGCTTTCAGCACTTGCGCCGACTTCTAATTGCACCAATATGGAATTGAAACTCAACTCCTTGTATGCTCCGACGTTCCCACTTCTGGCCTTCTAATTGCACCAATATGGAATTGAAACTTGATTCAAATTCCTTCATTTAATTCTTTTAATGTTCTTCTAATTGCACCAATATGGAATTGAAACGAATCAAACGAATTGCCCATAAAGCAATCAATCCCCTTCTAATTGCACCAATATGGAATTGAAACGAACTCTCCCCAAGCGACTGCCGAAGCAATCCCTGCCTTCTAATTGCACCAATATGGAATTGAAACTTGAGCCAGAAAAGTAGTCCTTGAATGTCAACACGCTTCTAATTGCACCAATATGGAATTGAAACGATTAACCTTTATGGCTACCTGAGCAAGTATCCTTGCTTCTAATTGCACCAATATGGAATTGAAACCTCAGCAGAACTCTTTGATAACGCCAATTTGCCTAATTTCTAATTGCACCAATATGGAATTGAAACATATTGCTAACGCAAAAACGGCAGGAAGAATCGGACTTCTAATTGCACCAATATGGAATTGAAACATAACAGTACCAAACCCATCAAGGGCCTTTATTCCTCCTTCTAATTGCACCAATATGGAATTGAAACTGTTAACAGGGAGCAACGTCCCCACGGCAGATGATTCTTCTAATTGCACCAATATGGAATTGAAACCTTTCATTATGCGATTCCTCCGACCGAAAGAGTGACCTTCTAATTGCACCAATATGGAATTGAAACTTGTCAAGGCTATCAAAGGGCCAGGCAGCGATTGCGCTTCTAATTGCACCAATATGGAATTGAAACAGGCAGATATCCCAGCAGGATCATGGATTAATGTCACTTCTAATTGCACCAATATGGAATTGAAACCAATGATTGCAGACAGAAAACCGGCATCTTATCGCCCTTCTAATTGCACCAATATGGAATTGAAACACCGACAGCGGGGAGAAATCCCCGCACAACAACAAACTTCTAATTGCACCAATATGGAATTGAAACGATACTATTCCGGTATGGGACATCTACGCGCAAGGCTTCTAATTGCACCAATATGGAATTGAAACGGGTACAGGGCGTTTAAACAACTCGCTTTAAGGACGGCTTCTAATTGCACCAATATGGAATTGAAACCTCTACACGGGCTCTGCAAATTGCTTCCTCCAGCGCCTTCTAATTGCACCAATATGGAATTGAAACCAGGCAATAATATTGTTAATGTCGCATATCAACTTGACTTCTAATTGCACCAATATGGAATTGAAACCTGTCAATTCCGGCATTCAACTTCGATAAAGCCGAACTTCTAATTGCACCAATATGGAATTGAAACGATTTTGCCGGGTGACATTATGGTTTCGGATGGTCACTTCTAATTGCACCAATATGGAATTGAAACTAGTTCCCGCGCCTTTTGCGCCGGGCAAAGAGCCTGCTTCTAATTGCACCAATATGGAATTGAAACTGGGCAAGTGGGGATGATGTGGTCGAGTATTTCGAACTTCTAATTGCACCAATATGGAATTGAAACCTGATTATGACACAGTAGGATTCCCAAAATACCTGACTTCTAATTGCACCAATATGGAATTGAAACAAAACAAATATTTTGAAATTACAAATGTTCACTTTTCTTCTAATTGCACCAATATGGAATTGAAACATACTCAAATAATCACTACCAAATCATGAAACGCTTCTTCTAATTGCACCAATATGGAATTGAAACTTGTATAGGTATGTGAATTTGCTAACAATTGAGCCACTTCTAATTGCACCAATATGGAATTGAAACTTTCAAAAGGACTCCAATGACCGTGTTCAACAAGACTTCTAATTGCACCAATATGGAATTGAAACATAAACATTGATAACATACCGGCAGAACTCAAGCACTTCTAATTGCACCAATATGGAATTGAAACGAAGTGGATACTTTAGAAGAATACGAAGTACCAGCTTCTAATTGCACCAATATGGAATTGAAACGTCGTTATCCCAACAATCATCATCCATTTTTGACGCTTCTAATTGCACCAATATGGAATTGAAACATGCTACTTGAGGGCGGCTTGCAGTGGGTGCAGATGCTTCTAATTGCACCAATATGGAATTGAAACCTTTTTTCTCAATCTCAAATCCAGCGCTTTTGACGGCTTCTAATTGCACCAATATGGAATTGAAACATCAGATCAGCGGCTGCAACAGTTGTAAAGGTGCCGCTTCTAATTGCACCAATATGGAATTGAAACATTACTTTCTGACAGCGTGTTATTAACTTCGATCTGCCTTCTAATTGCACCAATATGGAATTGAAACATGTTACTGGAGGGCGGTTTGCAGTGGGTGCAGATGCTTCTAATTGCACCAATATGGAATTGAAACATTATAGGCCGGGTGCAGTCTGGGCAATGAATGCCACTTCTAATTGCACCAATATGGAATTGAAACACAGAGATGCTGGGAAAACCCTTCTGCACAATGGAGCTTCTAATTGCACCAATATGGAATTGAAACTTGATCGCAGTGAGCGAAATTGCGCAGTATGACACGCTTCTAATTGCACCAATATGGAATTGAAACTATTGCCGAGGCCGTAACCCCAGCAAGCTTGGCATACTTCTAATTGCACCAATATGGAATTGAAACAAACACCGCTCTTCCCTGATCTCCCCGAGTCAACCCTCTTCTAATTGCACCAATATGGAATTGAAACAGAGTGATGAAGCTGTGGACGGAGAAGTGCAAGCCGTCTTCTAATTGCACCAATATGGAATTGAAACATGAAACAACCTCTTCAAAAAAATTGAAGAAAATTACTTCTAATTGCACCAATATGGAATTGAAACTGAGGAAATAATGGCGATACAAACTCTCTTGTGGGTACTTCTAATTGCACCAATATGGAATTGAAACAACGTCAACCGAATCGAAACTCTTTTTAAATATCTGACTTCTAATTGCACCAATATGGAATTGAAACCAGCCTGAATTTCCAGAATAGCATATCGCTATACACTTCTAATTGCACCAATATGGAATTGAAACTTTCTTGCCACATTCAGAACACAAAGGGTTATCATTCTTCTAATTGCACCAATATGGAATTGAAACTAACAAGCCGAACCATTTCTTGCCACAAATCACGAACTTCTAATTGCACCAATATGGAATTGAAACGCTTTAAGAAATGTAATAGCGGATAAACATTTTTATCTTCTAATTGCACCAATATGGAATTGAAACTTTTTTTAATTGTTTTTAACTGTCAACTCCTGATAACTTCTAATTGCACCAATATGGAATTGAAACGTAAACTGATTTCGTAAAGCCGTTCAACAACTCGAAACTTCTAATTGCACCAATATGGAATTGAAACAAAATTGGGTCATCATCGATTTGCCGTGGGCAAATGCTTCTAATTGCACCAATATGGAATTGAAACAGGTACGAACATTGGTAATTGTGTTCGCACCTTTAGCTTCTAATTGCACCAATATGGAATTGAAACCAGATTACCAGAACACTGAAGCGGAACGGTATATCGCTTCTAATTGCACCAATATGGAATTGAAACGTGAACGTCATGTAACGTAGGGATGAATATAATCCTACTTCTAATTGCACCAATATGGAATTGAAACGTTCATATTGACGCCTCTTTTTTCACATATCGTGAACTTCTAATTGCACCAATATGGAATTGAAACAATCCCGGCTGATTCTTACTCACCTGAACAGCGAACTTCTAATTGCACCAATATGGAATTGAAACCTAACAGCCTCACGGTATGAATCCTTAACTTCTTTTCTTCTAATTGCACCAATATGGAATTGAAACCATCCCTTTCCATTCAGCGCAGATTTCTTTTCCATCCTTCTAATTGCACCAATATGGAATTGAAACGCAGTTAAGGCTTGATGTTGTGCGTGATGTGTCATTTCTTCTAATTGCACCAATATGGAATTGAAACTAGGTGAGCGTGCTGCATCTTCGGCAACCGCTACGCCTTCTAATTGCACCAATATGGAATTGAAACTACGCCGGAATCGTCATCGGACATGTCAACGGGAGTACTTCTAATTGCACCAATATGGAATTGAAACGTTATCTGGTTGACGACTTCTGCTGGGGCAAATCCACTTCTAATTGCACCAATATGGAATTGAAACAAAGATGATCCTGACGCTGATATTCGCGCAGTCAACTTCTAATTGCACCAATATGGAATTGAAACTTTAATCGATTTTGCTCCAACATCAAATGGATCCTTCTTCTAATTGCACCAATATGGAATTGAAACTTGTGTGTCACCGTCTTTTCGCTCTGTAACTCCAACCTTCTAATTGCACCAATATGGAATTGAAACACGCACGTTATCAGCGGGCCCGAAGTCAAGACTACCTTCTAATTGCACCAATATGGAATTGAAACTTGTAGCTGCAAGTGCAACACCTGCAAATGCCGCGCCTTCTAATTGCACCAATATGGAATTGAAACTTTGTTAGCACTGAACCTTGGTATAAGTGCAAGCGGTCTTCTAATTGCACCAATATGGAATTGAAACAAAGTTTATACAGATCCTGGCAATCTTCTTCTGAGACTTCTAATTGCACCAATATGGAATTGAAACCGGTTATTGTTGCCTCGTTGTTGTCTTTATTGTGTACTTCTAATTGCACCAATATGGAATTGAAACCAAGTCTTAGCAATCGCAGCATGATCCCTCCTTAGCTTCTAATTGCACCAATATGGAATTGAAACTTTAGTAAGCTTTTGATATCGTTCTCATAAATCGTTCTTCTAATTGCACCAATATGGAATTGAAACTCCGTTAGCGTCATAGTGATACCAGTATTTTCCGGCCTCTTCTAATTGCACCAATATGGAATTAAAACTTTTATTGATTGTTGCGATTACTTAATTTCTTTGACTTCTAATTGCACCAATATGGAATTGAAACCGTAAATTTGCGCCTGAATGGATTGTACTTCCTTATCTTCTAATTGCACCAATATGGAATTGAAACTAAGCTGCGGTATCTGTTGATGATGTAGCTACTTGTGCTTCTAATTGCACCAATATGGAATTGAAACGCTGCATGAGGTATACGCTTACCCCGTTCTCATCTTCCTTCTAATTGCACCAATATGGAATTGAAACCACTGCTTGAGATAAGCAATACGCTCTTGGAAATGACTTCCAATTGCACCAATATGGAATTGAAACACAGCTAATTCTCTCAACTCTTTCTGTAGCACGGCCCTTCTAATTGCACCAATATGGAATTGAAACGAAAAATGCAAAGCCGGAAATATGAAGATAAGGACGCTTCTAATTGCACCAATATGGAATTGAAACTTGACGCAAAACAACAATTCCGTAGCCTTCAGCGACCTTCTAATTGCACCAATATGGAATTGAAACTCGACATTGCCGTCAGGGAGCTTGAAGTACTCGAAACTTCTAATTGCACCAATATGGAATTGAAACAAAGTTGACGATTGGGCGACAAGATTGGCCATGATGCTTCTAATTGCACCAATATGGAATTGAAACTGACATATTGCCCGTCCGCGTCCTTCAACGTCATCCTTCTAATTGCACCAATATGGAATTGAAACTTGTAACCAACCGTGGCTGGATCAGCAAAAAAGTAACTTCTAATTGCACCAATATGGAATTGAAACTTTTATAGCCTCGCACATCTCATCTGCGTTAGCTCTCTTCTAATTGCACCAATATGGAATTGAAACCAAGAAAATCAACAACAAGCGGAGCTTATCATGACACTTCTAATTGCACCAATATGGAATTGAAACAGATTGACCCCTGCAGGCGTTACCAGTGCGCCGGACTTCTAATTGCACCAATATGGAATTGCAACAGCATCAAGTATAGCCGTAGCAATCGCTGCCGCCTTCTTCTAATTGCACCAATATGGAATTGAAACCCAGCAATTCGAGATTTGGCCTGTACCCCTTGAATTCATTGGTGTTTAAAA